>NZ_CAMGVQ010000125.1:0-2502 GCF_946062555.1 uncultured Fibrobacter sp. | reverse complement strand
TTATTACCTGCGTATCCGCAATTCTGTAGTCCTTGCCGCTGAAGCCAGCACGGTTCAATCCTTCCACCACATTCTGCACGGTATCCAAGAACTTGTTCGATGCCGTAAGCACATAACTCATGTTCAACATCGGGTTCGGATTTTTACGGGTATAAGGCAACCGCAGCACTCTCCCGAGTATCTGTTCCACATCCACAGCGGAGTTCTTGTCGGCAAGCGAAGCAAGAATGTACGCATAGGGGCAATCCCAGCCTTCTTTCAGAGCGTTCACCGTAATGATGTAACGGACTTCGCAATCCGACGACATCAAATCCAAACCGGCCAACTCGTTTTTATCGGCGGTCTTTATCTTGATTTCGTTTTCCTTGATTCCCTTTTCGATTAGCATCGCCTTGATTTTATCGAAAGTGGCGTTGTCTTCTTTCGTCTTGGGCTCCGCCTGGAATAGGACGATGGGGCGAATGGGCGCTCCGCCCTGATTTTGTGCATCAAAAGCGGCGCGTTCCAAGCGGGCACGAAGTTCCAGAGCCGAATTTACGACTTCATCCTTACTCTGGTGGTTATAGACAATCACGGGCAACTTGACCATGCTTTCTTTCTTGAGTTCAAAAGCACTGGTAAAGCTGATGATGTTGCTGTTTTTTCGCGGAGTCGCCGTCAAGTCCAAAATAAAACTCGGATTTAGCTGTTTAAGCATATCGACACTCAGTTCGCTTTCCGCGTTATGGCTTTCATCGACAACAATCACGGGATTCAGGTGTTGGAAAACCTTCATCAAGGAAATTTCTTCGTCACCCGATTCCGCAAAAGAAAGCAAGTTGCCATTTTCCTTGTATGCGTTGCGGTTATCCTTGTTGCGGCTCCGCAGGCTATCGAAACTGAGAATGCAAAGGGACAAGTTTTCCTTTACGGAAGACGCATTGAATCCCGCGCCCTGCAAAAGAGCGGTCTTGTCATAGACTTCAACACGATTCCCGAAATCCGCATTCAACTGTTCACGATACGGATGTTCCGGGTTAGAAAAGTTGCGAATGGTCTGTTCCAATATGGAATTGGACGGAACAAGCCATACCACTGTTTTGGCGTGGTCTTGCGGAAATATCGAGAAAATCGGTCGGAGCGCATTGGCGGCAATGAACGTCTTTCCACCCGCGGTCGGGACCTTCAGGCACACATGAGGAACGCCTGCAACATTGTTCTTGTAGGGTTCCACGATTTCGCCGGGGAACGGAGTGAGCGGAGTCCGCGGGTGCAGCCGCCAGAATTCATTGAAACTCTCCGAAATATTTTTCGTTTTTTGGAGAATTTCCAGATAGCGGGTCAAATCTTCGATGATGTCTTTCTGGTATTGCTTGAGAATCATTAGAACCTCCGGATATCACGCGGAATTTTCTTGAAGGTGATGTCGTGGTCAAAAAGGAATTTCTGCGGCATGGTGCAGTTGTCCGCATAGATGACATAGCGGTCGGCCTTCTCCGAAATTGACGCAAGAAAAGTCGCATCAAGCGTCGTCGTTTCGTCCTTGTTGTAAAGGAAATAATAGGCGACGCCTTCGAAGTTCCCTAAATGAGCCGGGTGCCCGTTGTTGCTTTGCGGCAATGCATGGTTTGTTTCGGTATAATAGAGGTATTCGCGGATGGTCTGCTCCGGGACATCTTCGTTGATAAAGCCATCCTTCAATAGTTCTGGGCCAAGTTCATAGTAGGCGAATGAACCGCCGGTGCCCTCAGTAACGGTCCCTGAGCCTGTCGAAGGGCCGTATCCTTTTATCACGCGGCGGACGCGTTCGGCGGTGATTGTTTCAGCGTAATCTTCCATTTCGACAAGGATGAACTTGCGGTTGCCGCCATCTTGTTTGTTCAAGTTCAGCACGGCATGGGCCGTAGTGCCGGAACCAGCGAAGGAATCGAGGATGATGGAGGATTTGTCACAAAGAAAATTTGCCAGATACTCAATTAAAGACGGTGGCTTTGGAAAATCAAAAACTTTAGATTTTCCAAAAATTTCGTCAAGCATTTTACCAGATTCTTCCGTTGTTGTAACACCAACTGTTTCATCAATTAAATTGGGCGGAACTTCGGGGTCATAATTACTTTTCTTGTAAGATAATACCAATTGTTTAGAGCAATTAATAACAGTTCCTTTTGATATCTGCTCATCTAAAGTTTCTTGAACCCAAATAAATCTATTTTCAAAAGAAATTGTGTTAATGTTCTTTCCGTTTTTTATTTGAGCGTCATTTAATAATTTGTTTGGGAATTTCGCTGTGCCATAAATACCGGCTTTTATAACACAGTCTTCTACCCCTTTAAAATTCACTGTATTAGGCGGGAAAGATAAAATCTTGAAGGTATTTTGTGGCTTTGTAATTGGATCGTCACTTTTACTTGTCTTTTGAACACCCTTATACTTTATGTTTGATTTCTTCTTTTCATAAGCCAAAACATACTCTAGGCAACCTCTAAAAATTACCCCAAAACGACTATTTACAAATAAACTAAC
>NZ_CAMGVQ010000124.1:0-2621 GCF_946062555.1 uncultured Fibrobacter sp. | reverse complement strand
GGCGGCGGCATCGGACTTGTGTGGATGACGTCCGGATTCGGGGCCGGATACGGGTGCTAGGCGGCCCGCAGGAGCGGGAGGGCCGGGCGGGGACCAGGCAAGAAAGTTTCCGCAATTCGCTGCCATCCGCAAGCACGAAAATAGCCACCAATAAACCAAATCCAAGTAAAATAAGTTTCAACATACCCTAATTCACCATTTTGCCACAGCACTTCTTGTACTTGAGGCCGCTACCACAAGGGCAAGGGTCATTGCGCCCCACTTTCGGCGTCGAATGAACAACGGAAAAATTCTGATTTATGTCTCGCATTCCAAAGCCACTTTCTTGAGACGAAGACAATTCATCTGGAACATTTCCGTAAGTAACCCAAAGCCTAGCCTTATTGTTCAGCTCCATAATGGCAGTGATAATAGGCGTAATCTTATCCATATCGATACGGGTAAAGCCGATTTGCAGACGATACCTTTCAATAATTGCAGCAGGATGTTGCAGTCCTATGCGCAAATCGTCTAGAAGGCAGTGCGCATCAAAATCAGCACAGGCGGGCTTATCCGAATATCTTTTAAAATGATCTCGGATGGTCTTGAATTCCGCAAGATTTTCATTGATATCGTCCGTATAGTCAAGCCATTCGTTAAATTCCTCATTGGTCGGCCTATAGGGGCGATGGATCTTACGTTCTTCAATAATGTGCTCTATCGCTACAGATGTTTCGACACTCCAAGTGCAAAGGCACACGCCATAATTTATAAAATAACGGGTAAACAAACTGCACTCGTTGATTGCCGCAACGCCTTGTTTCTTGGTCAGGGTGCGGTCCGCATGATTCATATTCCACTTGCTGATGACGGTTTCGGGATTGCAAACGCCATAAAGATTGGCGTAAACCTTGCAATAGTCATGGAACCCAGCCATAGACCGTTTTGTTCCATCCACAATTTCAATAAATTCCTCAGGAACAACCAATGTCAAGTGGTCTTCATCCGTTCCAAAAAGGAACATAAACCCAATAGACAAATTCTGCTCCACGAACTTGAACACGCGTTCGTCGATGTTCAGAAAATTGAATTTTGCAGGATAACCTTCCGGGAACATTTCCTTGAAGGGAGAGTTATTCGCGTATTCATCAAACATAAGGTCCAAGAACAGCGAAAATTCAAAGTCTCCGGAATACTTGACAAAACTTTTAAATATTTCTGGAATTCGCTTTTTAAGGATTTCAATGTACTCGGCCTTGCGCAATTGTTCTTCGCAAACCTCGTCTTTTTCTAGTTCCGGCGTCGTGCAAAAATGAATATCCCGGACGGAATCCTTTGGGCAAGCATTCAGAAGCTTTGCAAGATGCTTTGACGGAATCGGTTCTTTGTGGATGCAGTTCGTTTCACAGAGTAAACGGCTACGGTATTGTTTCGGCAGAGAATTGATGTTCATTTCTTAAAATCTCCTGAACCACTTGTTGAATATGGGGTCGCTTTTTTATCGGTACACAAGGCTGTGTACCAAAAAGTACACAAAGTTGTGGTCCACAAGTTTGTGAACCAGGCGTTTGGCTTAAATATACGTTTATTCCACCGAAAAAAAATAATTGCATAAGTAATTCAAAATACTTATTTGCTATGACTCACTATACATTTTGCGCATAGTGGAGCCTTATACGCTATCCCAAAAGTTTGTCGGCACCTGTTTTCAGAAAGTCGATAATTCCCGTAATCAAAAAACCGTTTTCATCGGTATAGGGAGCGATATCCGAACCCACGACCACTATCTTAAGGAACGAATCGTCGATTTTTTTTAAAGACCGTTTCTCTTGCTCGCTCTTTTCGGAGCTGGTCATTTCAAACGCAGACTGTATATAGCATTTACGCATTCCGTTTGTGGCAATGAAATCTACTTCGTATTGAACATATTCGCTTTTGCCATCTTTTTGAACGCGCCCTTCAATAACCCCCACATTGACCATGGACCCGCGTGCACGAAGTTCCGTGTAGATGATGTTTTCCATGATGTGGTTGATTTCTTGCTGTCTGAAATTCAGTTTGGCGTTGCGGAGCCCTACATCAACCGAATAGTATTTCTTGATAGAACCGTAATACTTGTTCCCCTTGATATTGAACCTTTCTGCTCCCTCGAAAAGGTAAGCCTGTTCAAGCGCTTCGAGGTAGCCTTGAATCGTGTCAATGCTCAAGTTTACGCGAAGTTTGCTTTGGAGAACGTTCTTGATGCGGTTCGGATTGGTGAGTGAACCGATTGAAGAACAGAGAGCCTTTACCATTGATTCGAATGCGGCCTTATCCCTGATGTGGTTGTGTTCTATGCAATCGTCGATATAGGTCTTGTTCCACAACCTGTTCAAGTAAGCCGCTTTTTGTGCCGGAGTTTTTTGGAATAGCAGGCCCGGCATTCCTCCGTAGGTGTAGAACTCTTTCCAAAGTTCCGAATCGCTTTCGGAACGGTTAGCGATAAACTCGTTAAATGTTAGCGGAAAGACCCGTATTTCTACACCCCTTCCCCTAAAAATGGTGTTGATGTCGCTGGAGAGAAATTTTGAATTACTTCCAGTGATATAAAGGCGGATTTTCGTCGCTAACGCGACTTAGGTTTGTAGTTTAACTTGCGTATA
>NZ_CAMGVQ010000123.1:0-2632 GCF_946062555.1 uncultured Fibrobacter sp. | reverse complement strand
AATGTTAGTTTATTTGTAAATAGTCGTTTTGGGGTAATTTTTAGAGGTTGCCTTAATTGAAAAATAAAAACAGATGCTCTGCTTGGAACATCTGTTTTTTTTTTTGCTATAGGAGATTCCCGCCTTCGTGGGAATGACAAATGCATGCCTCGATCCTTCGACTTCGCGCCTTACGGTGCTCCATTGGGTCGCGGGAAGGCCCTTCGGCAGGCTCAGGGACCATTCCCTAACTACTCGCTTATTTCTTCACATGCCTGTGATACTCCTGCAAGCTGCACACCTCGAATCTGCCGTAGTCGTGTTTGTCCATGAGGCCTTCGACGGTGGAGGTGAGGGCGGCGATGGTGGTGGTGATAGGTACACCGCTGACCACAGCCTTGCTGCGCATTTGGATTTGTACGCTTTGCGTACAGTCTCCTTGCTCGTCAAATGAGAATAATTATGGGGAAGCTTACAGTTGCAGGGTAGGGTTGCCCTACAAATGCTTAAAAATTGAGCTTTGTAGGGTAAAATCTCCCGATGAAACAAAAAACACCCCTCATTTCTTTTTTAAAGCGCGAATTCTGGAGAAAAATATTCGGAAATATTATTTATATTCCTTGAAAATAAAATACGAGACTTACATGGAAAAGGATTTTTTTAACACAATTCTACAAAACATCAATGTGGTTGACGAAAACGGGCTTGGTTACGATATATCTCTGTTGCCAGAAGCAAAAAAAGAATACGAAAATTATAAAAATCGTTGTCTAGCAAATGAATGGAGCGACTCGCACTTTGATGAGTGGAGTGATGCTGATACATTAAAATTCATTAGAAAGTCTTCGCTCGTTGAATTCATTGATGATCCTGCCAAAAGAAAACAGGCAATTTTGGAAAATAAAGCAAATGTATATTTTCCAGTTTGCGACAACAAATCTGCTAGTAACGAAATGCCTTGGAATGAAATTCACCAATTAAACGGAGTCGAAAAATACAATTCGCTGATTGTGGCTGCAGCAAAGGAGTATTCCTTAGACCCAGATTTATTGAGAGCTATCGTTTATATGGAGACCACTCATGGCTATTACGACAATGCCATTTCAAATGTGTTTAGGGCGTTTAACCTAACTCCGAATTATATTCCTGAAGGTGTAAATAAGTCCATTTTACCAATGAATATAAACACTCAATTTTGGGGTGATAATTTTGGGTCGAGAGAGCAGTTAAGAATTCCTGAATACAATATATATGCTGGCGCAAAGCATCTAAAACAGTTACAAAATGCTGTCGGAGGTTTTGACATAGAAAAAATTGCGACATTGTACAACAACCTTTCCGCCCGACGAATAAATGACTACGGAAAAAGGGTTGCGAAACTGTATCAAGAAAAACCCTGGATAAATCCGCCGTCACTATACAATTACAATGAAAGCGCGCCTTTACTTAATTTTCTTCGAGCATTACTTATATCGACATACACCCTGTGTCCATCTCTATTCTCTGAATAACAATGAACAAAGACGCTGAACTATTCGCATCACGAGTTGGCATTGCGACGTTTGTAACTGCATACTGCGCTTTGTTAATGAGCAGATTGAACAGAGCGTGTGAATCGGCTGACATATTTATGTCTATCGTTCTAACGACGGGTTCTTTGTTATGCTTTTTACTTTTTATCCGACTTCCTTGGCAATTTATATGCAAGCACGCCATTAAATTTAATCAGACAAATGAAGATTTCTTCAAAAAACTATTTTGTTTATGTGGTTACGACGTGTTTCCCTTAACTATAATAGTCATAATTGCGTGCTGGTTTGATTTCAATGTGGAACTGTTGCTTCTACCGATTATAACAATTGCGGTGATTGCACTAGTCCTGAAGTTTTACGATAAAAGAAAATTCAGCAAAAAAACACAAATCGTTTACTTTGTGTCAAATACTGTAATTCTTGTCATAATGGGATTTTGGGTATCCCTTGGCAGCAATGAGATCGTCACTATGGCTTTGACCTTTGTTAGGTTCATGATGGTTGCCGGTCCAATTGCTTTGCTTTTTAAATGCTCAAAACTCTTTTATTTGCCAACGGCTGTAATTGTGGTAGAAAAACTATTGTACGGAAATTTTTCCACACTGGATACAATTTTCATTCCTTGCAATTTCTTGATTAGCGCTGTATTTGCTCTTGCCATGGCAAGAATCAATCGGGCTTGACTTTGACAATAGCTTTTTCGTTAAAGTTCTTGATATAATAAACGGTATCACCGTTGGCTTTGTAATGCGTTACGCTATAGGCATTTGTTGAATCGCTTACATGAAAGTCAATAGAGTCGCGTGCTTCGTTAAAATAAAACCAGTCGTGATTCCTGTATTCTACAAGAAAAGTAGAATCTGTAGAATTAATTATGAGTTCATTTTTCGGAACATAGTCATCCTGAGTATAGGATTTAAATTTCGCTATGTTTCTTCTTTCTTTAGTTGTGGCTACGTAAAAATTTCCGTCTGAGGATTGGATGAAAAAGGACAGGTTGTCTTTCTTTCTGATCCAGCTGTCCAAATGACTGAACAGATTCATGAAAGCCATTCGGTTGTACAGAGAAATTTTTAGACGGTAAAAGCGCGGTTCCTTAGTTGAAAAAAAACTAAATTCAA
>NZ_CAMGVQ010000122.1:0-3171 GCF_946062555.1 uncultured Fibrobacter sp. | reverse complement strand
TGAAAGTCGCTGCACTGAAAGTGCAGGGTTTTAACCATTTTTTGGACAATAAAGCGTGAGCGACATCAAGAAATCATCGACATCGTTTTCGAATTTTGTACCATGGAATTCAATTCCATACCAGCCGTTTTCAAATTCAATTTTCTGGAATGTTTCCTTCGTGCGGGAATCTTCCACAAATTTCCGAATTTCTTCGATATCGGCTTTTTTGTTTTTCCTTTCCGCAATCCAGTTATACGCCTTCCCGAGCGCAAAACTAATAGCACTTGATATTATCGGAGAGACAATTTCCATAAGGCACATCCTATAATGTTAATTTTCTTACGTCAAATGTAAACAAAAAAAACAATTTCAAGTGTTTTTGCGAAAAAAGCTTTTTTTTTGCGAAATTTTTACAAAAAGAGACAGCGCGAGGGTCTCAAAAAGCCAAATGTTGGAAAAGGCAACAAAAATGCCTAAAATTATATTGGAAAAGGTCATAAAAATGCCCAAAATCATGTTGGAAAAGGTAACGTAATTTAAAGCAAAATAACGAAAAATCGGCGTTTTTCGTTCAAAAACAGCAAAAACCATACTTTCGTTCAAAGCCAATGTTTATTCCTAATTCTGCCATAGATTGCCGCGTCACCTGCGGTTCCTCGCAATGACGTACGAGGCGAGAGTTGCGGCAGACTGCTTGCTGGCTGACCGAGCCGAAGCGGTCATGCGCTTGCGCAATGACGTACGAGGTTATTTTTCTAAATTGCATCTTATGTACGATCCGCGCTTTTTACCCATCTGCAAAGAAGACCTGGAGGAACTCGGCTGGGACTACGTCGATGTGATTATCATTAGCGCGGACGCCTACGTAGACCACCCCTGCTTTGGGCATGCCGTGGTCGGTCGCCTTTTCGAGCACGAAGGCTTGCGCGTGGCAATACTCCCGCAGCCGAACTGGCGCGATGACTTGCGCGATTTCAAGAAACTTGGCAAGCCGCGAATGTTCTTCGCGATTTCTAGCGGCATGGACAGCATGGTGAACCACTACACCGCGGCCAAGCGCCTCCGCAGTGACGACGCCTTTACGCCAGGGAACAAGGCAGGGTTCCGCCCCGATTACGCGACCTACACGTACGCCAAGATTTTAAAGAAGCTCTACCCCGATGTTCCACTGCTGATTGGCGGACTTGAATCGAGCCTGCGCCGCGTGACGCATTACGACTACTGGAGCGACAGACTCAAGCCGAGCATTCTTTTCGATACGCAAGCCGACATTCTCGTGTACGGCATGGGCGAAAAACCGCTGAAAGAAATCGTGCGACTCCTGAAGAAAGGCGTACCGTTCTCCAGTTTGCATTCCGTGCCGCAAACAGCCTACCTCGCGCCCAAGGGGCAAATCCCTACGACCAAGCAGTGGGAAGACTTGCGCCTCGCAAGCTACGAAGATTGCCTTGCCAATAAGCGCAATCAGATTGACAACTGCCGCAGGGTGGACATCGAATGCAACAAGTGGTTCCAGCGCCGCATCCTGCAAGATGTCGCGGAACAGACCGTGGTGATTAACCCCGCGTACCCGCCGCTGGAATACGGCGAACTCGACGAAAGCTTTGAATACCCCTACGCTCGCGAACCGCACCCCCGCTACAGAAAGCGCGGGAACGTGCCTGCGTTCGACATGATCAAGTTCAGCATCAACACGCACCGCGGCTGTTTTGGCGGTTGCAGTTTTTGCGCCATCAACGCGCACCAGGGCAAATTCATCGCGAGCCGTAGCCGCGAAAGCATTCTGCGCGAAGTCGATTTGATTACGAAGATGGACGGATTCGCCGGCACCATCACCGATTTGGGCGGCCCGAGTGCCAATATGTACAACATGCGCGGCAAGGACCCGAGCCGTTGCCAAAAGTGCGCACGCCCCAGTTGCCTCACGCCGAAAGTCTGCGACAACATGGACACGCATCACCAAGAGCTCCTGGAACTTTACCGCGAAGTGCGCAACCACCCGAAGGTGAAGCACCTGTTTATCGGAAGCGGCGTGCGTTATGACATGTTGCTGCAAGAGACAGACGACAAAGAACTAATCCGCGACCACGAAGAATACGCCCGCGAACTGATTGACTATCATGTGAGCGGGCGCCTGAAGGTGGCCCCGGAACATACCAGCGATGCAGTGCTCAAGCTGATGCGCAAGCCGAGCTTTACCTTGTTCCACAAGTTCAAGGAATTCTTTGACGACGAATGCAAGCGCATCGGAAAGCGCCAGCAGATCATTCCTTACTTTATCAGTAGCCACCCCGGATGTACCGAAGCCGACATGGCGGAACTTGCACTCGAGACAAAGCAGCTCGGATTCCAGCTGGAACAGGTGCAGGACTTTACGCCGACACCGATGACGATTGCGACCGAGATGTTCTACAGTGAAATGACGCCGGACGGAAAGCCGCTTTATGTGGCGAAAACACCGGAACAGAAGCGGAGCCAGCGCCAGTTCTTCTTCTGGTACATTCCCGAAAACCGCCCGCAGATTCGCGCGACGCTGGAACGCCTGAAGCTCGGAAAAATCGGCAGGCTGCTCCTAAGCCGCAGCGCGAAAGCCGAAGGCAAGGAATTCTTCCCGAGCAAGGAGCGCGAAGAAAACGCCGAATACCGCGAGCGCGAGCAGCAGAAACGTGAGCAGCGCGCCGTCACCATCGTGCCGCAGAAATCCGGCAACAAGGGCCGCTGGGAAAACTCCGCCCGCAAGGAACGCCGCGCAGCCCAGTTCGGCAACAGCGGAAACAATGGCGGCGATTCTCGTGAAAACCGCGGCAACAACCGCGAAGGTCGTCGCGAAGACAATCGCGAACGCCGCGACTTCCGTGACGACAACCGCAACAGTAATTTCGGCAACGGCGAGCAGCGCAAAAGTTTCCATAGCGTTCGCAAATCCAACAACGACCGCGGCGGAAGCAAGAGTCGCGACTCTCGCAACAACCCGCGAAACAACGGCGATAAACGCCAAAACTCCCCGGTGCAGTTCAGCTCTTTTCGCCGCGGAAAATAAAAAAAACTAAGGGAGTCCCACCACTTGCGTGGCAGAACTCCCCGAGGTGTTTGATGGACTCCTAACCCTCAAAACACTTTTTGCGGATAAAGTTACAATAAACTACCCTGCACTGAAAGTGCAGGGTTTTGTATGTCGTATGCGGATGG
>NZ_CAMGVQ010000121.1:0-3228 GCF_946062555.1 uncultured Fibrobacter sp. | reverse complement strand
TGAAAGTCGCTGCACTGAAAGTGCAGGGTTTTAACCATTTTTTGGACAATAAAAGTCGTGCACAACGCGGCTTTTAGAAAATGACACCCATGTTTGATGAAGAAACTGAGGCGGAGCGTTATGTCTTGAACAAAAAAATGACATGTCCGCCCATTTCTTATTTTTCTATCGGCATTCACACATTTATATTCCTATACAGCGTTATTGGCTTAAATTTCTTGATATTTTGCTTAAGCCACTTTTGGACAGTCATTTCTTCTAAGAATTGTTCATTTTTGGCGAGCGACAATCCGGTTGCATCTTGCATTGTCGTCACCATGATTTCCTTTTTCATTACGCTATCAATATTCTCTAAGCGTATATTGATAGGACTTGTTCATGTTTATCAACGATACGCCCCTGAATCTCGTCGCAGAATGTGCCTTTTCAAGCCAACTTGTTCGGAATACGCCATATTAGCGTTAAATAAATATGGTTCCATTCGCGGAACAATAAAAACAATTGGCCGATTAAAAAGGTGCAAAGGAGGCAAGTATCATATCGATTATCCATAAGCAGTTCGGCTAGGGTAATGTGGACATCTACAAGTCTCTTGAAGATATCGAACGCACCCTCAAGCTTACCGACGAGGAAAAGGCTGAACTGAAGCTCTACCAGAAGCGCGCGTGCGAGCCTCAAAGCCCCATGCGCTAAGCTGGGGCGTAGGCGAGAGTGAAACGACAGCGGAACGGTCGTCAACCCGTGTCACGATGCCGCGCCGCTTCGGCGGCCTCAACTTCCCGTAACCCTCTACACGTGCCATCAACGAAATGATCGCAAAAAGGTAGTCTTTGTACTACCTTTTTGCACAATTATGTTCAGAAGCAAACAAAATGTAAATTTTTGTTAACAAAACTAAAAATGTTTACTATATTTTACGTTGGAATTTGGGACTAACTTTTTACCCATACATTTTAACTCTGAAAATACCCTCTTCCGTAAATAAAGTTAATCAAAAGTAAATAATAATAGGAGGGCTTTATGCCTACATATAATAAAGAAAATAGAAGTAAAATCGAAAACATCCTATTGGGCAGACACGACGCTCAAATTTCACAGGATAAGACAAAGACTCCCGTTCCAAGAATATCAGACATTTTTGGAACACCGAAATCCAATACCTATGATGAAATTTTGGCTTCTATATGTGATGATGTGCGTGAAAAAACGGGTTACGATAGCTATGCTGATTGCTCTGACTTTATGACACCTTACGAAATAAATACTGAGCCGTACAATTATGACACATCAGATTCGAATTACACGCCCCAATATCTTGATTTGCCAGATTGTCCTCAAACGCCCGAAGATGTTGAAACTCAAATTCAAGATGTTTTAACTCCTTACGGTATTAAGTATGTTAGACCTCGAATAACATATGAATCAACCATCACACCAGAAAAATTCAATGAAGGCGAGGCGTTCAACTGGACGAAGCTTGAACCTAATAACTATATTATTGATGAAATGGTTGATTATATCGTCGACAACTTTACATACGAAAAAGATATCCCGTTGACTACATACCCCAATACTAAGTTTACCATGTCTTTTGATGGTAGCAGAATACCTAACTTGGGTATAAGCACTCACGAATACAAGCATGTAATCGAACTTCCCGTTATTCAAAATTTAATGTATATTTACGCATTAAATAAGTTCCGCAAAAAGAAGTGGGAAAATCGAGTGCTGGATAATAAGATGCGTAATAAAGCAGAACTCAAAAAAAGTATTGTAAAATGGCTTGATGAAGGTAAAGATCAATTGTTGCCATTGCGCGACAAGTTGGAAAAACGACGAAACCAAATGGATTTCATGGAAAACGAACAAACCCTTGGACAGCATTGTTTTAACAACATTCCTTTGATTAAACAACTTTATGATGAGTACTTGCCATGGATTCTAAATCAGTAAAACGGTTTATAACTGCTTTATTGTTTATTACAGGGATTTCCTTTGCCGTAACGGCAAAGGATTTTCCTTGCATTTCCAAACCTGAAATTCATAAGTCCGAGAATGGTAGCGCCTCCAAATGTTGGACCTTTGTCGCCGACAAAAGGGATGGACAAAAATATCTTGCTATAAAGAGGTGTAACAGTACGGAAAGTTTTTGCCACCTAGAATATATCGAAAACTCAAGATTCAAATCGTCAAATGCCGTTTGTCCCGACTCGCTAAACATGTATTACGGATGCGTGTATCCAACCAATGAAGAGGCAGCAAAATATGCATGTCCAGATTTTGGTGTTCCTTCTGAATGTCATGGTCTCTCTTCCGAATTTTTTGGTCAAGTAATGACATATGATAGTTATGTAAAATTTCGCAAGGACATTTCTGACGGCAAAAAGGTCAATCTAAATGCCTTGATTGATTTCACAAAAGTAATTATCGAGGAACAGACTGCATCTGAAATTATACACGCAGCAAATCCGTGTGGAAGTTATCAGTGGATAAAAGCGAATGGTAAATGGGGCGTCGGCGGTCATGCCAAATTCAGCAACAACTATTGGTCATGCAGTTACAAGATTCCTAAGGAATAGGAGTGGGTTGAATTATCGTCATGAAAAAGATATTCGTCATCTTATTCTTTGCATTATTTTTCTTAGGCTGTCCTGCCGAACAAAAGCCGGAATCTATGGATAACGCCTTGTCTCTTGACTTTTAAATGGATTTATGGGAACGAAAAGGTCCATGAAGGGATGTCTGTTGGCGAGTTTTTCAAAGAGCATATGCCACGAATGAGAGTAGAATGAAACGGCTGTTTTTTACTGTTCTAATGACATTGTGGTTTGTCTTGGCGAATTCTGCGTCATCTTAGGCGACAGAACAGACGCTTAGCCTTTCCGTTTTTATTACAGACGAGTACATCGTTATCGGAGCAAACGGAAATTTTTCTCCAAATTTTTATTACACAACGGAACAAACTCCTGACGGGATACATTACAAATCGCTCAAAAAAGAAAATGCTGATGTATTCGACGAGGTTGTCGAATACCTGAAGTTAATCCGCCAAAGAATAACAAGACCTGATTCAAACGACATTACTTTAATCATAGAGCCCGGCGATGACGCATTGGCATTTTCCCAAAGGATGCAATCATACGAGCCTTTAATGATTATTCCGGCGTACTTTGAGCCACTAGTCCGGTGCTAGAGAGCCACCCTTCCGGAAAATGCGGAGCCACCGTT
>NZ_CAMGVQ010000120.1:0-3351 GCF_946062555.1 uncultured Fibrobacter sp. | reverse complement strand
ATCCGCATACGACATACAAAACCCTGCACTTTCAGTGCAGGGTAGTTTATTGAAAATAGTTATGCTTGCGATAAATTCTTCGAAGTCAGCGCCGGTATGCCGATAGAAACAAACGAACAAGTTGCAAAAGCCGTTGAACGCATTCACATATACTGCCCTGAAGAACGCATAGTTCAGGACACGACAGTATTGTCGACAGTTGTTTCGGTTTTTCCTCAGTTAAAAGATTGGAATTGGGACAAAGATTTTATCCACACTTATCAAGCAGAAAATGGGCGAACCGCATATTATTACATAAAACAGATTATTAAATAGAATGATGAAGCCGAATTTGTCAAAAAATACAAGAAAATTTGACTGAGTCCTTAATATTTGCGTTAGGCCTCCAGCTACCTGCAGTTATACTGCTTAGTGGCAATGGTTCACTTTGGGGTAGACAGTAATCCAAAAAAACATGCGAGTCAAATGCGGCGAAAACAAGCTTGTTTTCATTGCTGAGACGATGCCGCGGACGGCGAAGGCGTCAAATGTAGCACGGCCGCACATAAATATGTGCGGGAACGCCCCCCCCCAAAAAAAAACTAATTAGCCTGTTTCGCCTTAGCCTGGGCGTCCTTGAACGGCTTGAGGTCGAAGAACATCAAGCGAGTTTCATCCTTGCGGTCTTTCTCCGTAAAGAAGTCGAAACTGTTCTTGATATAGAACCCCGTCGCCTTGGCATACGCATCAACAGTAATGAACCGGCAGCCAGTCCGATTGCCGTTCGTGAAGGCGTGCTTGATAAAATCCAGAATTGCCCTGCCGATGCCTTTGTTGTCGTAATCTTTCGAAACGGCAAGACGACCGATTTTCACCGAAGGATAGGTCTTGCGGCGTTTGTTATTCGAAATTCTGCGGTTGATCCTATTCCAGAGCGAACGTTCTTCTGGGTCATACGAAACCTTGTCGTTCAAAAGGCTAAAATAGGCAACAGTTTTCTTTGCTTGACGATCCACAAAAAGATAAGTGACTGCCATAAGGTCGCTAAGATAATTTTTGGCGTCGTCAAAAAGGAAGTTGTTCAAGTCGGCATCATTGCAGTCGAACGGCAAGATTTCGGTGTCTTCGCCAAGGGGCAAAAAGTCAAAGGAAGACAAATCCATTTTTAAAAGGAGAATTTTGCGATGGACATGACGCTGTTATAGGCGTTCTGAGCAGCCAGAACGTCTTCTCTCGAAACGGGTTTGGGATTCGCGATTTTCTTCTCGAAAATGCGAGCTTCCTCACCACGGAGTGTCGGAGTTTCTTTAATTGGTCTTGCCATAATTCTATCCCTTTATACCCTAAATATAAATAATGTAAAATGCAATGTCAATAGGACTGTTTTTCCTGACATCCGCGTTAGGGATAGTGACCCCTTGGGGCGAAGACGTGCGGGCAGTTTTGTCTTGATGTTTTCGGGAGCAAGGCTTCGTTTTAGGAGGCGAGTAACGAGCGAAGTGAAGGTGGTTGCCCCTAAAATATAGCCCGACCGCACATATATGTGCGGGAACGCCCAAAAGAGTAGGCTACGTTCTCCAGATTTACCACAAGGAAAAGCCTGCAAGCCGAGTGTCGCAAAAATGAACTCGTTCATTTTTATGACCGAGGCGAAGCGGCGGACGCTGTAGGCGTCAAAAGCCGGCTGGCGTGATCGTGCAGTTCGGTGGCCAGACCCCGCTGAACATCGCCCGCGCCCTCTCCGACGAAGGCGTGAAGATTCTCGGCACCAGCATCGACTCCATCGACATCGCCGAAGACCGCGACCTGTTCCGCAAGATGATGGACCAGCTCGGCATCCCGATGCCGGAAAGCGGCATGGCCACGAACATCGACGAGGCCCTCGCCTGTGTCAAGCAGATCGGCGGCTACCCGGTAATGATCCGCCCGAGTTTCGTGCTTGGCGGCCGCGGCATGGAAGTCATCTACGATGAAAACATGCTCCGCGAATACGTGGCGAAGGCTGTGGGTGTGACCCCGGACCGTCCGCTCCTCATCGACCGCTTCCTCCACAACGCTTTGGAATGCGAAGCCGACGCACTCTCCGACGGCGAACACGTTTACATCCCGTCCGTGATGGAACACGTGGAACTTGCCGGTGTCCACTCCGGTGACTCCGCCTGCATCATCCCGCCGGTAACCATCACCAAGGAAAACCTCGCGACCATCAAGGATTACACCAGGAAGATTGCCGAAGCCCTCCACGTTTGCGGCCTCATGAACATGCAGTACGCTATCGAAGACGGCAAGGTGTTCGTCCTCGAAGCGAACCCGCGTGCCTCCCGCACGGTGCCTCTGGTCTCCAAGGTTTGTAACACGCAGATGGCCCGCCTCGCGACCCGCCTGATGCTCGGTGCCAAGCTCGAAGACCTCAAGCTCAAGGACAAGAAGTTCAACCACCACGGCGCCAAGGAAGCTGTGTTCCCGTTCGACAAGTTCCCGAAGGTGGACCCGGTTCTCGGCCCCGAAATGCGCTCCACTGGCGAAGTGCTCGGGCTCTCCGACGACTACGCCCTCGCTTACTACAAGAGCCAGGAAGCCGCCGGTTCCTTCCTCCCGAACGAAGGTGCCGTGCTGATTAGCTTGTCCGATAAGGTTAACTTGTCTGAACAGGCCATCGAAATCGGCAAGGAATTCCAGAAGCTCGGCTTCAAGATTTACGCTACCGAAGGCACCGCCAAGTTCTACGAGAAGGCCGGCGTGAAGTGCGAAGTGGTGAACAAGATTGCCGAAGGCCGCCCGAACGTTCTCGACATCATCCTGAACAAGCAGGTGAACCTCATCATCAACACGCCGTGGGCAAAGCGCGACGCCATCAAGGACGAAAGCGCCATCCGCAAGGCCGCCATCAAGTACAAGGTGCCTTACATCACGACGCTTGCCGGTGCGTACAACACCGTCAAGGGCATCGCCGCTGCAAGGAACGGACATGGAGCTGTTAAATCTCTTCAGGAATATCACGCAAGCATTGAAGAGGTGTAATGCCTAAAGTGTCATGCTGGCCCCTGTGCCGGCATCGCCATTACAAGCGTGTCAAAAAGCATTAAAGACCGTAGCAATAAAATGCTGCGGCCTTTTTTGTGTGTATAGGGGAAAGTCTTCCCCTGGTTCGCACTTCGTTGCTCTCCACCCCTTCTAGCGGGTGCTCAGACGCCGCGCCCGTAACGCTCAGGCTTGATTTTGTTTTGTTATGAATTTTGTAAGATCTAAAACTTATGTAAATTTATAAGAAATACTCTTTACAAATTTGTTTTTTTAAAAACTAAATTAACCTTTTCTCCATAACTTCTATAATTGCAAGAATACTTATTATCAATGACATGAAGAACATTG
>NZ_CAMGVQ010000119.1:0-3398 GCF_946062555.1 uncultured Fibrobacter sp. | reverse complement strand
GAAAACCGCTGCTTAGACTCCTCCCAACCCCTCCACACAAACTGCAGAAGCCTCCTTATTTTCCACGTTTTCTTTAGTTCAGACAATTGTACATCACCGTATTTCAAGATAAATGCGGATATCCGCCTCCCCATATCGCAAATCTTATCCATTAAACATCACCTGTGCATACAAAGTGCAATGTATCAGAGATGCCAGGAAAATCGCTTTGAACAAATATTGCTTGCCAGTGGGGCTGTAGGAGCAGCCGCTCCCGTGGCTGAATGAACCACAATAACGACAATGTGACATGGTTAGTACCTCCGATTGTAATATATAAAAAACGGCCCGGATTTTTTTCCGGGTCGTTTTCTAATATCGACAGAAGATCCCCGCCTGCGCGGGGATGACAATCGCGGATTACTTCACGAATGCGCCGTAGATGGCCTTGATGGCCTTCTCGGTATCGGCTTCGTCAACACCGGTGATGATGTTGATCTGCGAAGAACCCTGGTCGATGATGCGGACGTTCACCTTGTTGTCGGCGAGAGCGGTGAAGAGCTTTGCAGCCACACCGATCTTGTTCGTCATGCCGTGACCGACAGTCGCGATGAGCGAGATGCCCGGGAACACCTTGATACGGTCGGGGCGCATCTGCTGCGTGATGTCTTCGAGGACCACGTCCTGCACGGCGTCGAGAGCCTTGGAGTCAACCACGATGCTCATGGAGTCGATGGCGCTCGGGCACAGTTCGTAAGAGAGGCCTTCGCTTTCGAGCACGGCGAGCACGCGGCGACCAAAGCCCACTTCCTTGTTCATCATGGACTTTTCGATGTAGATCATCGAGAAGCCCTTGCGGCCGGCGACACCCGTAATCGGGAGCTTCGCTTCTTCCGGAGTGGGGCCGATGATGGTGCCCGCGTCTTCGGGGCGGTTCGTGTTGCGGATGTTGATAGGAATCTTCTTCGCGCGGCACGGGGCGATGGATTCATCGTGGAGCACGCTTGCGCCGGAGTAGGCGAGTTCGCGGATTTCGCGGTAGCTCACGTATTCGATGGGCAGCGGATTTTCGACGATGCGCGGGTCCGCCATGAGCATGCCCGAGACGTCGGTCCAGTTTTCGTACTTGGCGGCATCGATGCCGTTGGCAAGGATTGCGCCCGTGATGTCGGAGCCGCCACGGCTGAAGGTCTTGACTTCGCCACGGAGGTTGCTGCCGTAGAAGCCCGGTAGCACGTAAAGCTGGTTTTCGTCAGACAAGGTCTTCGCGATGTCTTCGTAGGTCTTCGGCGTAATGCGATACTTGTCGTCGAAGGTGATCAGCGGGAAGGTATCCACGAAGTTTGCGCCCAGGTACTTGGCCATGAGGCGTGCGCACAGGAATTCGCCACGGCTTACCAAGAAGTCGGTGCTGACGGATTCGGGGTGGTTCTTGAGCTTGTCTTCGAGGCTGTCGAGATCTTCGGTGAGCTTGTCAGCCAGGCCGAGATCGTTGCAGATTTCGTCGTAGCGCTGACGGATCAGGTTCCACGGGGTCGAAAAGTCGAGACCCTTGGAAGCGAGGTCGTAGGTGCTGTAGAGGAGGTCGGTAAGCTTTGTTTCCTTAGGATTGCGCTTGCCGGGGGCGGAAACGACGATGACCTTGCGGTTCTTGTCGGATTCAACGATGGCCTTGATCTTCTTGAACTGGCCGGCATCGGCGACAGAGCTGCCGCCGAACTTGCATACGATTCTTTGACTCATTTTTTCCTTTCGGGCCACCAAACCTCTCGGCTTCGAGCGCAGTCACTTCCCTCGCGACCGTCGTGCCCAAGCCTACCCATCTGGCCAGCCACTTTGGTAATATGGTTGTCTATGTCTGCGACGGCATAAAACCCGCCGCTCGGGCTCATATATAGAAATTTTAACAGCTTATGGCAAGGTTTTGTCAATTTTCCCCTCCCATATACTATATTTTCCAATGTAAAACAAATTAACTTTACCCCTAAAAGGATAAAACATGAAACACCTCCTAATCACCGCAACGGCATCCGCAATGCTCCTGGCCGCCTGCGGAGACGATTCTTCCACTAACGCATCCGGCAACACTTTAACCCGGACGGGCTCCCTCTTCGTAGACGAGGAACATCAGCTAATTGTAATCACTCCTGATTCCTATTACGAGAACAAATGCGTATTAGAAGGAGAAGCCTTAACCTGGAAAAACGTGCTGCAACACAAAGATGCCGATTCCATGAAATACGAGTTCCATGGAGATACCCTTTTGTTCTACAGCATTGACGAAGGCGATACCAGCTATCACGGCGAAATGTGGATTGGCGGTACCGCCGGGAAAATCTATGGAACCTGGACATATACAAATTGTGAATACTATAGTATTGAAGCCGACACCAAATGCTACGAATCAGAATATTACGGATTGACCTACAATATATCTAGCGGGAAGGTGACCGGAACCCAGGAAATTTACTTTGACCAATACATTTCAGATGTAAACAATTCCGATTATACTAAATCCAACTTTGTTTTGGAATTGTATAAAGCATTGAGTGGAAAGGATTATGCCGATACCTGGGTGCCAGACATCTTTGATGTATATGGCGAAAATGACCAGGATATCGAATATTACAATAAAACCATCGCAGATAACGGAGTGAACATTACCGCAAGCACAAAGCGTCAGCAAACCTTTACTATTGGCGATAAAACATTCACGGTCGATATAAAGAAAGTGGACCTGTCGATGGAAGGTTACCAAGAGAACCGCGACATCAGTATCGACGTGACCGATGGCGTTACGACTTGCAATGCAACCTACATCAAAAAGGCCCTGAACGCGGAACTCTGCAAAACTGAAAATGCCGCGCTCCTTGACGAAGATGACTATTACCACGAGACGGACAACAATGGCAATGAATATATCTACGTCGATCGAATCAGAATGTACAACGAAGACGAATTCGACATGTGCCTCAAGGGCATTGCCGTGCAATCAACAGAGAATGATGTAGACGAATCGGCAACCGTACTCTATAAGAAGACCTCTGCGCACGAGCGTGGTTATGAAGCCCGCTTCGAAAAACTTCTCCGTAAGTGGGCGAAGTACTCGAAATAGATTTTTAAGATAGGGAGATCCGCTCCTTGATGGCCATACGCAGAAAGCAACAAATTGCCAAGTGCAGTCCGGCCGCCTCGCGGGAATAACAATTCACGGATATTTGAAAGGGGGAAGTCTCCCCCTGTCTTCAGCCTTGCCCTTATCCTCCTTGGAGCGTAGCGATCAGGGCACGTCTTCCGCCACCCTCTCGCCTAGGGAGATCCCTAAGACCCCAAGGATTCCGCGCGTTCGCTCAAGTGGCCCGTGAGCCTCAAGCGGCAGGCGTCAACCTGCCGAGGCGGCGACCCTTGGCCACCTCCAG
>NZ_CAMGVQ010000118.1:0-3650 GCF_946062555.1 uncultured Fibrobacter sp. | reverse complement strand
AAAACGACAAATAAGCCCATCTTCAGGAAATGAATGTATTTTTAGAGGTACCCATTAGGAACAAGTATATGACTTACGAATTCGACCTTCATGAAAGCGAAGAAAAGGGCAAAACCAAAGCTCAAGTTGAAACTGCTGTAACCATGCTTGCAGATGGTGAACCTGTCGAAAAAATCGTCAAGTATTCGCGACTTTCCAAAGAGGAAGTGCTTAAATTGCGTGAATCTAGTATGGAATCGGCAACAAAGTAATTTTGAACCTCCCTAAAACTTGCCTTTGAGGTGCGAAAAAGGTATATTTACACTGATAAGGATAACACGACCCAATGGAAATTGACATCCAAATAGATTCCCTTACGAACTGCCTAGTGTGTCGAGAAACTGGAGAGCAACTCGACACCGAGTTTCGCTAGTGTTAAAAACTATTTCAAAGAAAGACGCCGTAGCACTACAACGAAAGGGGTGGAAATTCGATTGGAGCATACCACATCAGCACGATTATGAGGTTTATGAGTTGTTGTTGAAGGATGACACTCAAGTGCAAGGTATGATAGCACTGAAGCATATCCGCGATCAATTTTATACACATGTAGATATTGTAGAAGCTGCTCCGGAGAATATCGGGCATTTAGGAAAATACAAGGGCGTAGGAGCTCATCTCTTTGCAATAGCTTGCAAGTTAAGCTGGGATGTCGGTAACGAGGGCTATGTTCAGTTTACTGCGAAAACGAACCTTGTAGAACATTATCGTGAAACTTTAGGAGCGCGAAACATCGATTCTCAAAAAATGTTCATAGACAGCTATGGAGCATTGAAACTAATCAAAACCTATTTTCCTGAGGAGGCATAATATGATTGTAGCAGAAATTGAACCAGTTGTTGCATCACGCAAGAGCGATATGCTGCGAGAAAATTTCGACCGCTTCGGAGAAGACTTTTCTGACGGTCGTTTGACTGAACCATCTCCGACAGAACGACATTTCCGTTTGCATGAAGCAATTGCCTATTCAAACAGTTTGGGGCGTCCGCTCACAGAGCAGGAAATGAAACTGTTCGAAATTTAAACATTGGGCATATTTTTCAGAAGGCCATTGCTGATAAAGCAATGGTCTTCTGTTTTGGGCGGGAGGGCGGGGTAAGCCCGGGTGTTACAGAAACCCCTGCGGCTCGGCCATAGCTATGCAAGCATGGCTGCGGCACTCGCCTTGCATGGCTTTGCGGGTGCGGCGACTGTACATCCGCTAGAAAGGGTGGAGAGCAACGAAGTGCGAATCAGGGGAAGGCTTTCCCCTATACCAAAAAAACGCAAGCTCAATGAGTCTGCGTTTTCTAAAAGGCGATGCCGGAACAAAGTCCGGCATGACATGTTTGGCGACTAGCGAACGACTTTTCTGTCTTCAGCGGTCATCTTGAGGAAGTCGGCAACTTTCATGCTGCCCTTGTCGCCATCCTTACGCTTACGCACGGACACGACACCATCGGCAACTTCCTTCTCGCCTACGATGAGGAGGTAAGGCACCTTCTGCAGTTCGCACTGGCGAATCTTGTAGCCGAGCTTCTCATTCGACTCATCGACTTCCACGCGGACGCCGGCGTTCACGAGTTCCTTCTCAACCTTCTTCGCGTAGTCAACGAACTTCTCGGAAATCGGGAGCACGCGAGCCTGAACCGGAGCGAGCCACAGCGGGAAATCGCCCATGAATTCTTCAATCAAAATGCCGAGGAAGCGTTCGATAGAACCGACTGCCGCACGGTGCAACATCACCGGGATGTGCTTCTGGTTGTCCTTGCCGACATACTCGGCACCGAGGCGTTGCGGGAGGTTGAAGTCCACCTGGATGGTACCGCACTGCCAATCACGTCCGAGGGAATCCTTCAAGGTGAATTCGAGGTTGACGCCGATGGCGTCCGTGTCTGCACTCGGTCATAGAAAAATGCAAGCATTTTTCTGCGACACTCGTTTTGCACACTTTTCGGGCCATAGAAGGCGCCTTCGCCCGGATTCAAAATGTAGTCGAGGCCAGCGAGCTTCGTGGCTTCGGCGAGGGCGGCTTCAGCCTTGTCCCAAATTTCGTCGGAACCCACGCGGCGTTCCGGACGGGTAGAGAACTTTACCACGATATTGTCGAAACCGAAGTCGTGGTAGATTTGACGCCTTCGGCGTCCGTGGCTGCGCTCGGTCATGCCAGTCTGCAAGCAGCCTGTCGCGACACTCGCTTGCACACTTTTCCTTGACGAGGGCGCAGAAGTCGGCCACTTCGCTTGCAATCTGGTCTTCGGTACAGAAAATGTGGGCGTCGTCCTGCACAAAGCCGCGCACGCGCATCAGGCCGTGCATCGTACCGGCAGGTTCGTAACGGTGGCACTTACAAAACACAAGACCGGTTTGCCTAAATGCATAATTGAATTGGGGCGTGGCAAACCTCTCGCTTCAGCGCTTCATGTAACATGAGGCGCTTCCGGCTCACAGTCGGCAAGGCGCATCGGAAGGTCACGCCAGCTGCGCAGCCCCGTGTTGAAAATCTGAATGTGGCAGGGGCAGTTCATCGGCTTCACGGCCATTTCCACGTCGCCAGCCAGCGTGTTGACGCTTTCAGCGTCCGTGGCTGCACTCGGTCATGCCAAAATGCCAGCATTTTGTCGCGACACTCGTTTTGCACACTTTTGAACATGTTCTCGTTGTACTTGTCGGCGTGGCCGGACTTGATCCACAAAGTCTTGTTCACGATTGGGATGCAAGCATCCCAGCTCTTCGGCTCGGCAATGGACAAACGAGTTTGTCCGCTGCTCTCGCCTTGCATCGCTGTCCGGCGTAATCACTTCCTGGTAGCCGCGACGGTCAATCTTTCCGCGGATGTAGTCCTTCAGGGCGTTCACCATCTTGGTGCCCTTCGGGTGCCAGAACACCATGCCCGGAGAATGGTCTTCGATGTGGTAGAGGTCCATTTGACGCCTTCGGCGTCCGCGGCTGCGCCTCGGTCATGTCGAAAAGCAAGCTTTTCGTCGCGACACTCGGCTTGCACGCTTTTCCTTACCGTTCATGCGGCGGTCGCTTCGCGTGATAAGGGCGTTCCCCACACTATCGTGTGGGTCGGGCTATATTGCAAGGCCACCCGTGCGCACCTGCGGCACGCCCGCGCGGCTCTTGCAACCAAGTCTCGCTTCGCGAGTCTTGTCCCCAAGGGGTCACTATCCCTAACGCAGATGCTAAAAAAAATACATTTATCTTACAAATTTTATGTATATTTCAAATAAAAATGGACAATATTATGAAATTTTATAAATTACGCAGTTTCATTCTCTGCCTTCTTTTGGCAAATGTTGCTTTTGCAACCTCGCCGTCAGTCAGGTTATTGAGTGAACGGCATCGCACCGAATGGAACTGGGTTGAATATCGACTAGCTCTAACGAACCTTTCTAATTCAACCCTAGCGAATCCAACAATTCGCTATTTCGCAGAAAATCCTAGAATTCAATACTGCAAAGCGCATCCAAACGATGTCAGTTGTGCAGGAATGCAATTCGACAGTTTTGAAGTTGATTCCACACTTAGAACTGTCGTTGACGATTTCACTATAGTTGATTCCGTCAGGCCCCAGTTTTATTACAACTCCAAATATACAGTCATTTCACTTAAGTTCTTTGGCAACA
>NZ_CAMGVQ010000117.1:0-3713 GCF_946062555.1 uncultured Fibrobacter sp. | reverse complement strand
AAGGCCTTGAGGAAGGTCGCGTCAAGGGTCTTGAAATCGGCCGTGAAGAAGGCCGTGCTGAAGGACGCGCTGAAGGTGCCGACGCCAAAGCTCGCGCAACGGCTGTTGCTATGCTTATGGATAACGAACCGATTGAAAAAATCGTCAAGTACTCGGGCCTTTCTGAAAAAGAAATACTTGAGCTTCGCCGTTTGCAAACGGTTCCATCTGAAAGATAGCTGTCCAACAAGCAAATTGATGTGGCAAATAGCTCAAAAAATGTAAATCTGATCAAATTTGAAGGTCCCTCTGTTTGAGGGGCCTTTTTTGATGTATTTTTCCGCTACTTTATAAAAATATTTTAAAAATCTTACATTTCTGTTTTCTTGCTAGGTTTGCATGGGGAGCCCTTTTGCATGTTCTGTATTTTCTAAATTGTAGCGCGAAACAATAAAAGTGCGGTCTAGCCGCAGAGGTATATATATAATGTCTAAGACGATTTTGCTTTTTCCGGGCCAGGGTGCCCAGTATGTGGGCATGGGCCAGACGCTGGCTTCTACTTTTGAACCGGCCAGGAAGCTCATGATGCAGGCCGACGAGATTCTCGGTTTCTCGCTCTCCAAGCTCATGGCCGAAGGTCCCGAAGAAGTTCTGAAGAGCACCGACAACACCCAGCCGGCACTTTTTACCGTGTCTGCCATGGTGATGGAACTCCTCAAGTCCGAAGGTTTTGCCTTTGACTACGTGGCAGGTCATTCCCTCGGTGAATACTCCGCCATTTACGCTGCCGGCGGTTTCAGCTTCGATGACGGCCTCCGCCTGGTGCGTACCCGTGGCGAACTCATGGCCAGCGCCGGTTCCAAGAACCCGGGTGCCATGGCCGCTATCATGGGCCAGGACGAAGCCAAGATTCTTGAACTTTGCGAAGCCGTGAAGGATGCCGGTACTGTGGTTCCGGCCAACATCAACTGCCCGGGCCAGATCGTGGTGTCCGGTGCGGTCGCCGGCGTGAACAAGCTCGTCGAAAATTGCGCTGCTGCCGGCATCAAGGCCATTCCGCTCGCCGTTTCTGGTGCCTTCCACAGCCCGCTCATGCAGTTCGCTCAGGCAGGCCTTGCCGAAGCGATTGCCAAAACCAAGTTCAACGATGTCGAAAAGCCGGTCATTGCCAATGTGATTGCCGAACCGGTCACGAAGGGCGCTGAAATTGCCGACCTCCTGGTGCGCCAACTGGTGTCTCCGGTCCGCTGGAATGATTGCATGAACAAGGCCATGTCCCTGGGTGTGACGCAGGGTGTCGAAGTGGGTTCCGGCAAGGTGCTTATGGGCCTCATGCGCAAGATCAGCCGCGACGTGAAGGTCACTCCGGTCGAAACAATCGAGGCTTTCCAGGCATTATAGAACTTAGAACTTAGAGCTTAGAACTTAGAACGACGTCATTGCGAGCGTAGCGAAGCAATCCAACTAAGTTCTGCCTACTAAGCTCTGCCAACTGCGGCTCTGCCGCGAAAGGACTACTATGGGTAAACTTACTGGTAAAAAGGCAATCGTGACGGGCGCTTCTCGCGGTATCGGTCTCGCCATTGCAACCAAGCTCGCCAGCGAAGGTGCTGACGTCGCTATCCTTTCCACCTCGGTCAAGGAAGAATTGGCCGACAAACTTTCCGCCGAACTTGGGGTGCAGGTCAAGAGCTATGCTTGCAACGTGGCCGACTCCGAAACGGTGCAGAACGTGTTCAAGCAGATCATTGCCGACATGGGCACGGTCGACATTCTGGTGAACAATGCCGGTATTACCCGCGATGGCCTGCTGATGCGCATGAAGGACGAAGACTTCGACGCCGTGATCGCCACGAACCTGCGTTCCGTGTTCCTTTGCACCCGCGCTGTCGCCCGCACCATGATGGGCAAGCGTACCGGCCGCATTATCAACATTTCGAGCATTAACGCCCTGCACGGCCAGGCCGGTCAGGCCAATTACGCCGCCGCCAAGGCCGGCATTATCGGTATGACCCGCTCCAACGCCATGGAATTTGCCTCTCGCGGCATTACCGTGAACGCCATTGCCCCCGGTTTTATCGGTACCGACATGACCGCCGCCATGGATGAGGCCACCAAGGAAAAGTATGCCGCCCAGATTCCGCTCGGCCGCATCGGAAAACCCGAAGATATTGCCAACGCTGCCGCATTTTTGGCGTCCGACGACGCCTGCTACATCACCGGCCAGATTCTTGGCGTCGATGGTGGGTTGAACGCCTAGGCATTTTTTACTAAATTTGAACTCAAACAATCAATCCAAATGGAGATTACAATGAACGAAGAAATTTTCAAGAAGGTCACCGCTGTTATCGTTGACAAGCTCGGCGTTAAGGCTGAAGATGTCAAGCCGGAATCCGAATTCGGTAACGACCTCGGTGCCGACTCCCTCGACCGCGTGGAACTCGTGATGGCCCTCGAAGACGAATTCGAAGTCGAAATTCTCGATTCCGACGCCGAAAAGTTTGCCAAGGTTGCCGACGTGGTTGCCTTCATCGAAGCTAAGAAGGCTTAATTATTAGCCTCTTTCGATAGCGCTTTAAAGAGGCGGGACCATCAGGTGCCGCCTCTTTGCTTTTTTCTATTATGTCATTATCAACTTTTCCTCCATACGTTGTCCTCGACCGCTAGGGAGGGGATCCATAATTTGAATTTCAATGATGGATTCCGTCACGCTTCGCGTTCCAGAATGACTTCATGGTATAACTTATGGAACAAACAACTCTTCTCCACAAAGTGCTTAAGCTCTGGTTTCGCCAGAAGTCCGATGGCGGGCTTGAGGCGAAGCTCGGGTACCGGTTCAAGGATCCCGAACTCTTGGCGCATGCGCTGGTGCACCGTTCATTCTTGACGGGCACGGACATGCCTTACGCGAGCAACAACGAACGTCTGGAATTTTTGGGCGATTCCGTGCTGAACATGCTCACCACCGAATATCTTTACAAGGCTTATCCCGACGATCCGGAAGGTGAACTTTCTAAGCGCAAGAGCGCCATTGTTTCGGGACACGCCTGCGCCCAGTCGTCCAAGGAATGGAGCCTGAGCGAATACATGAAGGTAGGCAAGGCCGAAGAAAAGCTCGGCGGCCGCGGCAAAGAAAGCATTCTGGCTGACGCCTACGAAGCGGTTCTTGGCGCTGTTTACTTGGATGGCGGTCTTGAAGAGGTGCGCGCGATTTTGAACAAGTTCCATTTCCCGCGTGTGCAGGAAATTATCTCTGCCGAAGATTTTGCGAATCACAAGAGTGAACTCCTGGAATACCTGCAGGGTAAGCTCCGCACGGTTCCGGAATATATCGTGGTCGATGAATCGGGACCGGAACACCAGAAGGTGTTTACGGTTGAAGTTCATGTGGATGGCCGCGTGTACGGCCGCGGTCAGGGGGGCAACAAGAAGAAGGCTGAGCAGGAAGCTTCCCGCGTGTCGCTCGAAATGCTTTTAGCTGAAGCCGCGCAGGCCGAAGCAGATGGTTCGGCAAGCTCACCAACCGACAAAGCTGCCGCTCCCAAGCCCAAGAAGCAGAAACAGCGTCACGTCGGCTTGCCGTAGTCGTTGTTCCCGGGATAAACCCGGGAAGACAAAACCCATCCGCAGTTCCGTCGATCTAGGCCTTGTCCCGCCGTAGCCGATAGTTCTCTGCGACTGTCATGCCGGGCCTGTTCTGCCATAGCTAACTATTTCTCGCAATTGTCATGCCG
>NZ_CAMGVQ010000116.1:0-3741 GCF_946062555.1 uncultured Fibrobacter sp. | reverse complement strand
ACAACCTTGCGGTCGTCTTCGGTCATCTTGAGGAAGTCGGCAACCTTCATGCTGCCTTTATCACCTTCTTTACGACGGCGGACAGACACGACTCCGTCTACAACTTCTTTCTCGCCGACGATCAGGAGGTACGGCACCTTCTGGAGTTCGCACTGGCGGATCTTGTAGCCGAGCTTTTGACGCCTACGGCGTCAGCGGCTGCGCCTCGGTCCTGCTAAAATAGCGAAGCGCCAGCATTTTGTCGCGACACTCGGCTTGCTCGCTTTCCTTTACGAGGGCGCAGAAGTCGGCCACTTCGTATGTTGGTCTTATGGGCGTTCCCGCACATTCTGTGCGGTTGGGCTATATTTTATGGGTTGCCCGGCTCACTCCGTTCCCGCTCAACCTCATAAAACGGCGCCACAGCGTCGCCCCAAGGGGTCACTATCCCTAACGCAAATGAGCGGGTTTACGCCCGCTCAAATTCGCACAAAAGAAGTTCTACTTGTTATTTCTAAGGGCTTCTGCGTAATGGAATAAATCGCAGCACATCATACGCGTGCGCAACAGTTCGCTCTCATGCAGTTGCAAACTTGCCCGTTCCTCATTTTCGGATTTGAAAATGAACGAAAACTCGTTACTCCCGTAAAACTTGAGGACAGACTGTGCATTGTAGGCGTCGACTGCAAGGAATCTGCAACCAGTCTTGTTGTGCGAGTCGGAAAACCAGATCTTTAGAAAAACCAGTATTTCTGAACCGATACCATGGCCTTGAAAATCTTTGCTTACAGCAAGGCGACCAATCAACACAGAAGGATAGTTGTGGATCAGCCTTTTGGGGTGCGGTACTTTATCACGCAACGAACGACGCATTTGCCTAGCCTGGACGCTACCGTTCGATATCGTAAACATGGACGAAATCTCACCCGACTTCTTGTGAACGAACGCATAAGTCTTTCCGAAAAGGGCATGTTCATACGCGGCTGCATCACTATGGAAAAATTCGTCAAGATCCTTGTCTCCACAGGAAAAAACAGACAGGCCCGCTTGGACCTGCTTTTCTTGTAAACTCATCAACCTGCAGTTGGTCGAAAGATAATTCATTTGGCTAAATCTTCGCTGTTTTGAGAATGGAAATGGCTGCCTTGGCCTTTTTAGATAGGTCAAGTTTTTTGTTCGCCTTCAGCACCTGGTTCGCTTTCTTCACGAAACGGTCTGCAGCAGCGTTTTCCAAGACAGGTAATGGACGAATTGCTAATGCCATACCTTAAATATAGATTTTTCAGGTCAAAAAGACAAGCCTTTGGCTTTTATCACGGATCTCCCGCATGTTTGTTTGGGCCTAACATTGGAAAGCGAAATTTCAGTGATTTTATAAAATTATCAAAATCCTGTGGAATTGAGGATTGCCAGATGGCTCCGTCAGGAGACTCTATCCGTCCTGGTGAATAATAATTTAATGTGGTTGTAGTGCCGTTCTTGTTGCTAAAATGGATTGCACATATAAAGAAATCTATAGGTAGACCTGCCACGGGAGTCTCGGATGATATCTTTTTTTTTGTTTTTTTAAGATTTGCCAATTGCTTAGATAACTCTGTTTTCTGTTCGTTATTAAGAATAATCCTGTTTCCTTCAGGATGGTTTCTTTTGGGATTTGCATCCATGAAGATTTCTGCAGAAGAATCCACCGCGCTCAAAAAATCATTTTTGGGTGCGAAGGATATCGTTTTTTCCGCTTCTACAACAGAAACCTTTGTGGTCGGTGGCTTGCTAGTCTCGCTCTCGTTGCAACCGTAAACTGAAAAAAGAGCGAAAGAAACTAAAAGGGATAAAATGTTGTTTGCTTTCATTTCAAGTCTCCCATATAAAGTTTGTCTTCCCCTTCTCCTGGAACGAAAACACGAAATGTATCGTTCGGGGTTCCTAGATATAAGGGAATGTTGTATTCGTTTGCAAAAGGAATGTCTCCGTAAGGTATCCCGGTTTCAAAATCAAATTCGTTTGAAAAGTTTTCGCTGTCGTAATTCGGGTCGTATGCGCCATGAGTGTGTGCAACGCCGACAACTTTGTCAAAGTTCCTTTCTCTTTCCGCAATTCTGTTTAATGTGGGAATGTCGAAACTGTCTAAATCAAACCATGCCGGGGAGTTTTGTGCGTAATATTCTCCATTTTTGTCTTCAAATATAAATGTTGCTGCTTCGCGGTTTCGTCTTTTTGACTCGTCATTGAAAAGATATACCCAATTTAGCGCAGCCTTGTCTGGCGAATCAAATTTTAGAAAGGGGTTCCGCTTTTTAAATGGAATGGGTAAAGGCGAATTTGTTAAAGCATTTTCATCAAACAACTTGTTTTGCCGGTCTATTAGGCGTGCAATATTCTTCTTTTCTTCTTCTGATAGGTTGAAAAAGGTATCTCCGTCAATGGGTATTTCCTGGTTTGTGGAGAAAGTAAAATCCAAAGGATAGATTTCTCTTAGATGATTATATTGAGGCATAGGAGTCTCCTTGAAAAATGTTTTGGGGAATTCGATTACACCTTCTTCTGCGGCTAATTGATTGCATAATTGTTGAGACTCATGCTCGGCTTGCTTGCATTGCTATGCCATGTTGGTGCAACCGCTATGGGGAGTATAGAATATTTTAGCTCAGAAGTCAAGTCTAGATGCTTGTTTGAGCAGTAAAAGAAATTTTACTCGGGAAATGTGGCTTTTTGAGGGGGTAAAAGCCTACTAATACATAGAAGTCGCCTGGCGGGCGACCAAAATCGGCAACAGACGGCCTAAATTCATTTTGTTTTTGAATAAGTAGAGCAGACGATGCTATATTTATGGAGACATAATGATTTTAGAGTAGAATCTTGTTCCTGTATTGAAAAGTCTGGTAAACTTGAAGTTAGCATGGAACAGAACGTTACTCGCACCCATGTGGTGCGGGTCGTCTGTTGCTTATCGCTAACGGGTTACCAGAGCCTTCAATACGTAAGCCTGCGACTTCGCACCTTTTTTTGTTTTCCGAAAATCGTGCGAACACTGTAAGGCTAGGTTCAAAAATTCTCTCGCAAGCCGCCTTTGGCGGAAAGGAATAATGTATGAAGAAAATTGCGATTGTAATGGTTTTGCTTATGAGTGTCTGCATATTTGCGCAAAATCCATTTTGCAATCCATCTGATATAGATGATTATCGTGATGGTCGGTGCTACGAGACTGTTCAAATTGGTTCTCAAACGTGGATGGCTGAAAATTTAACATATCGAGGAAATTTAGCGGGCAAAGCTTGGTTACTTGAACATGTTCCGGGATATTGGAAAATAGCAGTTTTTTATACTTGGAGGGCTGCGATGAACGCTTGCCCAGATGATTGGCATTTGCCTAGTGTAGATGAGTGGGAAACTTTGTTTGAATATGTGGGAGGAGGAGATGGTTATGGAACCGCTATAAAAAAGTTGAAAACGAGAGGTGGATGGGGATTCACCGAGAGATGATGGGAATGGAACTGATGATTACGGCTTCCATGCAGCTCCTGTAGGAATGATATATAGAGATGGGTCTTATATGAATAATGGTGGGTCTACTCATTTTTGGACATCAACTTCTGGTAAGGTGGCAGATTTTCCAATGGCAAGTGATTATGGGGGATTCAATTTTTTTAGCATCGACAATGGGTTTTCTGTCCGTTGTGTAAGGGACTATTAGAAATGAAAAAACTATTGGCAACCTCTAAAAATTACCCCAAAACGACTGTTTACAAATAAACTAACATTTGC
>NZ_CAMGVQ010000115.1:0-3814 GCF_946062555.1 uncultured Fibrobacter sp. | reverse complement strand
CGCCCACCGGGGCGAAAAACCGGGCCGAAAGGCCCGGAACAAAGAAGGGACAGCGTCTGAATTACGATAATTTTACGCCTGAAAACGACAAATAAGCCCATCTTCAGGAAAAGAATGTATTTTTAGAGGTACCCTATAGTCAAAAGCGGCGGCTCCCGGAAACGGAAGTCGCCTTTTTTGTTAGATTTCAGGTTGAATTAAAAAGTTTTACCGGACACTAATATTTTTATATATTCAATAAGTATAGGGATGTAGCCGAGCAGTCGGTCAAGGAGTATCTCGAATACTTTGCGACCAACAAGGCAACATCCAAGGGAACAAAGAACATCGAACTTCAGCGGCAATGGTATCTGTCGGACAACGAAACGAGGAAGCGCTATATGACTTGGCAACAGGAATTGGATGACTTGGTGTACGATGAACGCCAGCGCACTAAAGCTGCCGAAAAACGCGCCAGCGAGGCTGAAACCCGTGCTGACGAAGAAAAGTCTCGTGCGGATGCTGCAGAAAATCGTGCCGACAAGTACGAGAAGATTCTCAGGGAACACGGGCTCCTTTAACTAGGGCCTTGGAGCACTTTTTTGTTTAAAATCGGTCCGCAGGGGCCGGTTTTGCTATTTTAGGTCGCTTTTTTGCAACAAAAACGGCAAATGTCACCTTTTGCCATTCCAAAAATCTATATTTCAAGGCAAATAGAGTTTTTGCTCTTGTTCTCCGGCTGAAAACTAGACACTTTCACGAACATGGAGAATAAGGCGAACGCTCACGTCTGCGACCGGTTTAGGCCTGCCGCATCGTTTTGGTACATGCATATTTGATAAATCTGCCTGTAGGTAAGCGGCCATTATGGGGCGTGAGTTGTTTGCGCTTATTGTGTTCGGGCAGTCTAGGCCTTCAGTCGGTAAGTGCATTCAACTCCACGCCTTTTTTATATCCAGAAAAAGCTTGGACGTGTCTGCAAGAACGAGGGTGAACACTCGCTGAGTATCGCTCTTGTTCTTCGACTGAAAACTAGACACTTTCAAACACAAAGAATAAGACAATGACTCGCCACAGCCCGTGTATTGCATGGGCGTAGTGTATACCCCGGGCGTATTGTATCCGTTCGGGACTGTTGTGCAATGTCATTGCGAACCCTGAAAGGGTGAAGCAATCTATTGCAAGATTATGCGGGTGTATTGTATTCGTTTGAAAATGTCGCGCTTTTAGGCGAGGAGTGAGTCGGCTCCCCGCCGTTCTTTTTTGTCCGCACCCCGGCCAAGCGAATCGGCCAGAACCGCTCCCGCGAGAGTGAACTCGTTCACTTTCAACACGGAGCGAATGATGGCTCAGAAAAGGCCTTATACATTTATCGATTTGTTTGCCGGATGCGGAGGACTATCCGAAGGATTCCTTGCTACAGGCGAGTATGAAGGGCTCGCTCATGTGGAATGGGAAACTCCTATGGTCAACACGTTAAGAAAACGTTTAGTTGATAAATGGAATCATTCTGAAAATGATGCGAAAAGAAGAGTCATAAAATTTGATGTTCAGAAAACAGACGAATTAATTCTCGGTCAATGGTCCGATGAATCAAGAAAACTGTATGGAGCAGAGAATGATTCGCTTGTTATTGAAAAGGGCCTTGTCGGGTTAATCGGAACAAGAAAGGTTGACTGCATTATTGGAGGCCCTCCTTGCCAAGCATACTCCATTGCGGGAAGAGCTCAATCTCCAACTGGAATGAAAAATGATTATCGAAACTACTTATTTGAAAGTTTCGTCAAAATCGTCAATTATTTCAAACCGAAATTTTTCGTCTTTGAAAATGTTCCCGGCTTATTGAGCGCATGTCCCGGCGATAAACCTGTCAAAGAACGAATTTATGAAGCCTTTGATAAGATTGGTTATGAAATCAGAAAACCCGAAGAATTAAAAAAATCTGTTTATTGCGCAGAAGATTTTGGCGTACCCCAAAAAAGAAACCGAGTCATAATTATTGGCGTTCCTAAAAAATCCAAAATTAAACTTGATTCGTTTTACAAATCACTTGATTCATATAAAGTAGCGGAATATAAAACCGTACGTGATGCTATTGGGAAACTTCCCAAGCTATATCCATTGGAGACTGTTGAAGATTCGGGAAGGTCAAAGGTTTCTCACAAACAGGTTTCTGGCAAGCAGGTCGACCTTCATGTTCCTCGATATAACGGCAAAAGAGATCAGACGCTCTTCTATGAATGGCTTTCTAAGGATATGAATTCTTTCTCTCAGGAAGAGAAAAAGAAATTCTACACGAAGATCACCGGCCATACATCCAATCATATCAAATACCGAAATATTGAATGGGATAAGCCTTCGCCAACAATTGTTGCGCACCTTCAAAAAGATGGATACATGTTTATCCATCCTGATATTAAGCAATTAAGAACGATAACAATAAGGGAAGCAGCGCTTCTTCAGTCCTTTCCTCTTGATTACAAATTTCTGGGTTCCAATCCATACTGCTTCAAAATGATTGGAAACGCGGTTCCCGTCCTTTTTGCAAAGAGCATTGCAAATGCGATGGCAAATGCCATGAATGGAGGGGATAGGTAATGAAAAGGCCCCTAAACATTCTTATTGCGTGCGAAGAAAGTCAAGCTGTATGTAAAGCGTTTCGAAAACTAGGACATAATGCATATAGTTGCGACTTGTTGGCTTGCAGCGGAGAACATCCGGAATGGCATTTTAATCATGATGTTACAGAAGTCTTAAACAAAACAAACTTGATTTTACAAAATGGAAAGAAAGCTTCTGTAAATGGGATGTGGGATCTTATGATAGGCCATCCGCCCTGTACGTATTTAGCTGTTAGCGGAGCGCAATGGTATTACCATCCAGACGACAAAAATTTACCTGTTGAAAAGAGACGCCCCCATCCTAAATATCCGAACAGAGCAAAAGATCGAGAAGATGGCGTTAATTTTTTCATGCTCCTTGCAAACGCAAGAATAAAGAGGATTGCTATAGAAAATCCCGTTGGCATAATGAGTAATAGATGGAGAAAGCCCGACCAAAAAATTCAACCATATGAATTTGGTGATCCGTATTCAAAAGGAACCTGTTTGTGGCTGAAAAATCTATGGACATTGCATCCCTCGAAAGAAACAGAAGACCATGGCGAAAAGATTTTTTTCAAAAGTGGCAAGTCCCAACCCAAGTGGTATTCTGAAGCACTATCAAAAGCGAAAACTCCAGAAGAACGACGAACATTAAGAAGTAAAACTTTCCCGGGAATAGCGAGAGCAATGGCAGAACAATGGAGCATTCAGATTGCTCTAGAAGAAAATCTATTGACAGAATCTGAAAAGAAAATCCTTGGAGCCGATTATAAAACATTGGATCGTCTAAACGATGAACAAATCCAAGAGATTGAAAAAAGAGAGCAACAACTTATATCGTTTTGGCTTAACAAGAGGTAGCATATGGGTGACCCAATATGTAAATGGAGAAAAGTTAGCACGGAAAACATCATAGAAATGGTTTCTTGGCTTCCCAAAAGAGTTTGCTCAGAAGGTGAGTACAAATCACATATGTTGCAACATCCGATTGGTAAAGCTTTTCTTAGGACCGCCTGTCAGTTGTCTTGTCAATTGGGCCTACAATATGTTGATGAAAGAAAAATGTTTCATCCTAGATTTGACCATGATATAACTGAAAATGAAGCGAAAGAGTATCTTAAATATTGGATTACAAGATATTACGTCCCAAATCCATATACAAAGATGGGATTCAAAAAAGGGAACCTCTAAAAATACATTCTTTTCCTGAAGATGGGCTTATTTGTCGTTTT
>NZ_CAMGVQ010000114.1:0-3979 GCF_946062555.1 uncultured Fibrobacter sp. | reverse complement strand
AACAAAACTTTCTGCCTTTATTTGCTCCCAACAAAAATCGTCTATTCGTTCATAAGTTTTACCTCGTCTCGTAAAGAGCCCTTATAAGACCTACTTTCTGAATATACCTTTATTTATGCGGGTTCGCAAGCGGTTTGACGCTAAAAAAATCAGAAAAATTGGATAAAATTCTGGGATTTGGGCCATTTTTTCGGAGCCCTGGTACTGCCGAAATGGCTGTAGATTTCCAGGAACTCCCTGTCCGTGACGCTTAGTAGGCAGACCGTGGAGCGGGGTTCGATTAAATTGGCGATTCGTCGTTGGTGCGTCCTGCCGTTGTCCGCAGTGGAGCAATAGCGGACGTACATGCCCCGTTGCACCTTGCTGAACCCCTCTTTTTCTAGTTCCTTGACGAACCTGTCCATGTTTTGGCGGCCGCTCTTGCAGTGTCTTGGAAAATCGAAAATCGCTACGACCCACATACTACCCTCGGGTAGGCGATGTTTTTAGTTTCGCCCATGAAAAATTTTGCGACGGAGGCGGTGGTGTAGGTGAGACATGTTCCGAGCTGAACCATCTGTTCGCCGAAGGGAATGTTGGTGTAGAACAGCTCCAGAAAAGATGCCTTGACTTCCTTGTCCAACTTTTTCTTTTTTGCTGCGTGTAATTTGTACGCAATCTGATCGATGAAGGGGCGGTAGGGTTCCATAATGTCGTCTGCCAGCGGGAATGCGTCGTAATAGTTCCGGTGGAAAATTCCGAGGGAAGGCAGTAACCCGCTCGCCATCAGGGCGCGTGCCGTTGCGGCTCGCAGGAGCGTGTAGCCGTAATTCAAAAAGTCGTTGGGATGTTCGCCGAATCTGTCGCGGATGAACTCTTTGCCGAAAAGTTCCCTCCAGTAGCATTGCGCGGCAAGTCCTTCGCGGTTGCTGGAGTCCCCGCTAAGGACTCCAGTGGCGTATTTCAGGAGTTTGTCGTGTTTTTTGCCAAGGGACTTTAGGTGCAGCGCCTGGTTCTTGATTTTTGCCTCCACGACATTTTTCCACATCTGCTTTTTTAGCGGTAGGGGTGCGTCCAGTTGCAGGCGGAAGTATTTCTCTTGCAGGGTGTTCGCGTCCAGGTTCATGAGCATGGATGACGGCATATGCTTTTCGTTACAGAATACGACGGCGACATTCTGCTCTGCCAGTTTGCCGATGAGCGGCGTGGTGAGCGATGCCGAATGGTTGTCGATGAGGATGATGGCGATATCCTCGATGGCTCTGAGGGTGACGTTGTCGGGATCGTCCTTGTATGCGATTTTGAGCATGGAATTTTGCACCGAAAGCTGGACGGGGCTTTCGAATACGAGAGTCTGTTTGGGCATGTTTCTCCTTCTGTTTCTATTGACATCTTTATTTAGATGCAAAGGCGCTTTCCATAAAGGACTGCTCGTTTCGGGGAATCCCGTTCCTTGTTGCGATTTTACGCCAATTTGCTTTGACGATTTTTTGCATTTCGGTAATGGCTGCTTTTGCCTTTGCCGCAGGTAATCCGTAAAGTTCGCAAACATCCTGGGCGAGTTCCAATGATAGTGTGGAATCGCTGTCAGAAATATTCAGCGAAAGGAATTCCCCGTACGGATTTGGATTTACGTCGAACAGGGGCGAAAGCGTCCACCCTTTTTCGGACAAGAGAAAACCGTGGTTACGCAAGTGGTCGTCGGTGTTGGACACGAGGATGTTGAACACAATCCGTTTCCAAAGTTCAAGAAGGTCTTTTTTGGGGGCTGCTCCGGCAGACTTGATGAAGGAGGCGATTTCGTTGTATCCGCAGTCTTCGTTCCCGTCTGTGTGGCCGAGCAGGGCCATAGCCGACGTGAAGTGGATTCTCCGACCGGACTCTCGGTCAAATCTTTTTACGAGAAAAGTGGAACCGTATCGCGAGAATTTTTCAAGGCGGCTTTTCGAAACGTTCAATCCGCACATTTCCGCAAGTTCATAGACCGTTTTTTCCCAAGCGCCGCAGTTTATCTTGTCGTTCTTGGAAGGAAACTTTGCTATCCAAAGGCTGCCATCCGGTGCAATGACGTTTGCTTTAGGGCGTGCGCCCCCTAACGAGGAACCCGGCGCAATTAGCATCTGTAGCCATTTGTCCGAGTGCGTGGTGTCGCTCTCGAAGGCGGCTACGGCATCGTTTAGTTTGCGGAGGGCGACCCACGGAGGGGCAGCCATGTCGGAATCGTCCGAAAGGAAGGGGCCGTCCTCATTCGCTTTGAACCGCAAAGCTCCCATGCGTGACATGTCGTGAACGCCGAGCAGGTAGTCGCTTTCCATGAGTTTTCGGGGCGTTCTCGATTCGGAGCGGGCGATTGTGGATTCCCGCCGGTCCATGAGCGTGCGTCCCCACCGGTCGGGGCACGAATCTTCAAATATGCCGAAAAGTTCCTTGTCGACAGGAACGAACTGCCGCCCCTTGAAAAGGGACAGGTCCGGATCCAGCATAAAGCTACCGGAGTGCTTTAGCCATTCGTTGTCGTACTCGAATGAACAGACTTCTTTACCTCTTGCGCCTTCCACAAAGAGCGTGCCGATGCGCGTGGGGACTGCGCGCAGCCAGTTCTCGTAAACCAAAATCCGCTTCACTTGCCCTCCGGGTGATATTTCTTCAGGAGTTCGATGTCGTGGAGTTTTTGCCCGAGTTCGTCGTCTGCGGCGACTTTGAGAAGGTCGGTGTCCATGCCGCTTATGGCGTGGAGTACTGCTGCGTAAATGCCGATTGCCACTGCCGCGGAACCTTTTTCCACCGCCCATACCGATGCTCGGCTGACGCCCGCCCTTTCGGCAGCTAGCGCGACAGAAATTTTACGACGCATGCGTGCCAGACGGATCTGTTCTCCCATCTGTTCAAGGATTTTACCGGTTTTCGGCAGTAGAGTTACGCTTTTCTTACCCATGATGTCAATAAATATATATTGTTTTGATTGAATTGTCAATAAATATTGACGAAATAGGTTGGATTTGCAGTGTAGTGGGGCTAAGACGAAATGCCTTTTTTTGTAATTTGGCTTATTGACTGCCTCGTCGTTTTTATTTATATTTTGGTAAGAATATCTTACCAGAGATGCTATGGACTCTCTAGAAATAACAAGTCTATCGACAAAAGGACAAATCGTCATTCCTAGGAGTATCCGTAATCAACTGAACCTGGATACCGGAGACAAGCTGATTGTCGTGTGCGATGGTACAAATATTTTGCTCAAGCCGGTACTTATGCCCAGCATGTCCGAATTCAAGACTCTTGTGGAAGAGACGGATAAAATCACAAGTGAACTGGAAACGACGCCGGATATGCTAAGCGCGTTTATCAATGAAAATCGATGAACATCGTTGTATCGTTGTAGATACAAACGTCCTTGTTTCGGGTATTTTAGTTACCATTCTTTTAAAGCGACCTGCTGGATAAACGAAAAATGGGCGTGCGGCGGGCCCTCTATTTGGGGGAGTTTTTTTCCCTCGGCTCATAAAGAGCCCTTATAAGACAAAAACGCCACAGGACACTAGGACTTTTTCGATGACCATCTACATATCTAAAGCCGGTCAGGATTCAGTAACTGCTGAATGATTACAGCTTGTCGAAATCGTCCAGCGGGTTATTCGGATTTTCCTGCTCCGGCTCGGTTTCTTCGGTCTGCTCCAGTTCCTTCTGTTCCTTCCTGTAGGCGTCGTACAGCAACAGGGATCCTGCAAAGATGGCGCAAACGACGAATATGAGCCAGTGGGAAGCCATGATGCAATAGATTAGCACCAGGGCGAGAATTACCCGGACAACGCAATTGTCGAAAGCCTTTGTAAATACCCACATACCACGAATATACTTCTTGAATTCCGGAATGGCAAACGGTGGTGTCCGTTTTTAAGTGTATTTAAGCGTGTTTTACCGTATTTTGCCCTATAAGCATCTCTCGTTTTATTGTCCAAAAAATGGTTAAAACCCTGCACTTTCAGTGCAGCGACTTTCA
>NZ_CAMGVQ010000113.1:0-4013 GCF_946062555.1 uncultured Fibrobacter sp. | reverse complement strand
TTTAGGAAATTCAGGTGCCTTTTTTTGTTCAAAAGGCTTGATTTTATGCCGTTTTCAGGGTAATTTTTTAGAAAAATGTTCCACACTTAGCTCAGAAGAGCCAATTTCGTTCATAATTACCCCAACCCGAAAGTTTCGAACCATTTTCTCACGATAAGTTCGCTGTTTTCAGTCGCTAATTCCTTTGCTTTCGCCATATCCGCATTTGATAACTTTCCAAATACCGGCTCGGCACATCCATTCACAATTTCAAACTTGGCTATTTTCCCCTGTCATCTTTTTCAAATATCTTCGGCATAATTAATATAGGTTATTATTTAATAACTGTCAATAGGTTAAATATTTTTATTGCCATACTCCTTCAAGCATGCTTTAAATATGAGCGTTACCAATTCAGAAACCGTAATTTCCCGCTTTTTCGCTTCAGCCTCAAGTTTTTCGACAACCCACACAGGCATTTCCCAAACACAATCAACAAAGCCATCACCAGTCGGTGTTTCGGATATAACCCTAAACGGGAAATCCTCTTTGCATTTTTCGATGTTGTTATTCATATAGCCTCCGTTTTGTGGTCGCATTTGCGGCCGGTTTATTGTTAGAGGCGTTCCTTTCAATCCAAATTTCAGGATAAAAAAGAACGCACCTCGCCTTTCCTTAGACGAGATGCGTCGGTATTTGCCTTTTAGGGGACTCCTACGGAGTCCCTCGCCTCGCTGCTAGTCCCTGAGGCAACGAACCGATAGAGCAAAGTCCTTGTAGCGGCTGCTCAGGAACGCAGACTCGTTGTAGTAGTACAAGTACACGTTGTAGGCTTTGACGTCATCGTCCTCCGTAGTACTCCAAAAGTACGCGTAGTAGCCCGAAGAGCTGAAATAGCCACCATTGCTGAGGTAGCCCGTCGGAAGAGCAGAAAAGCCAAAGTCATCCGTACCATTGCCGTGATTTTTCCAGCTACTGGTAGATCTTAACATAATGCTAGCTATGGATTGACCTCCCACCGCCGTGAAAAGGGTCTCAAATTCAGATTTTGTAGGCAAATGCCACCCCTCGGGGCAAATTCCCCGAACAGGCAAGGTCGGTGAGCACGTCGAACCATAGCCACAGCCCTTTCCGTTGTTACTCCATGTGCCAACGCTATCCATGGCAGCAGCCCAGGTGTAAAGGCGACCATACTTGGTGCAGTTGGCAGGATCGTTGTCGTAGCACCAACTGGTGGAATCGGATGTGTAACCAATGTAATTACAGGGAACGTCGGTGTAAGCATAGTTTAGGTTCTCCGCCATCCAGGTCTGGGTGCCAATGGTGACGGTCTTGTAAATTTGTCCATCGCGGCTGTCGGCCATGGTGCCGTAGGTGATTACATTGCCCGCAGAGTTACTGCTGGATGCAACCGAAGACGACGAGAAGTTTTTGTCACCCTGGAGGCTCGAAGAACTGACAGAGTCCACGGAACTGCTCGACGAAGTCACTTCGGCTGGTTCAGTGACCTTGCCGCTACTCGAAAAAGACGATTCAACAGCCGGTTCATCATTCTGTCCAGCCGATGCCGACGACGAGTCGTCACACGCCGCCAAGAACGCGACCATGCTCAACGCCACAAAAATCTTTTTCATAAAAAATCCTTCGCCCCAACGGCATCTATTTTTCTAGCAAAATATAGCAATTCACCCAATTTGGCTTGCGTATCTTTGAAAAAAAATGTATCTTATGGGAAATCGACCGGAGGTTGCAATGACGCGTTCCGTACTTGAAACAAAGATTAAATCCGTTCCCGAAGAATATCTGGCAATCATCGATGCATTTATCGACGGTTTGATGATTCAGTACCAAATGAAAAAGCCCTCCAACGAACTTGCCGCCGCCATTGAAGAAAGCGAAGCCATGCTGAACGATCCTAGTGCAAAAAAATTTGACACCGTCGAAGCTCTTTTCGCCGATCTTGATGCGGAGGACTAAGTGCAATACAAAATCGAATACACATCCCGTTTCAAGAAAGAGTATAAGTTGGCAAAAAAGAGAGGGCGCAATATAAGCCTGTTGCGCACTGTAATCGATATTCTCGCCAAGGGAGAACCTCTACCTGAAAAATACAGGGACCACTCGCTTGTATCAAACTGGACGGGATATCGCGAATGTCATATTCAGGGTGACTGGTTGCTTATCTACAAGTACCAAAATGACGAACTCATCTTGAGTTTAACAGCGACCGGCACCCATAGCGACTTGTTCTAAGATACGGCGTGTTGCTGCGTTTGCCTTGCGGCTAGTCCTTTACGCAACGAACTGAAAACCCGTTGCTATTGTCGTAGTCGTAGGTGTACAGGAACGCATTGTCGTTGACGTAGTACAGGGCCATGCTGTACGCGAAGTAGCCATTGCGCTCCGTGGAACTCCAGAAGAACGCGTAGTAGCCCTCGTCTTCGTAATGGCCGTAGCCGTCCCTGAGGCCGGCAGGCAACGCCGCAAACGAGTAGGCGTCCGTGCCGTTACTGCTATTGTACCAACCGGTCAGGGACTTGAGCTTTTTACCTGCTGTTGAGGAGCCACCCACGGTCGTGAACAAGGCTTCCCATTCCGATCGGCGCGGCAGGTGCCAGCCCTTGGGGCACACACCGCGGACTGGCAAGGTCGGCGAGCATGTCGAACCGTATCCGCAGCCCCTGCCGTTCGTGCTCCATTCGCCCACGCTATCCATGGCAGCGGCCCATGTATAAAGGCGACCGTAGGTTTCGCAGTTGCCTTCCGTAGTTCCGCTTCCGCCGCCGCACCCGCTGTTTTCCGTCACAAAGTTCAGGTTCTCCGCCATCCACCACTGTGCGCCGATTTTTACAGTCTTGTATGTTTGACCATCACGGTCATCAAGCAAAGTCCCGTATTCGCAATTATCTTCAGTTTCAGTCTTGCAACGCGTCGCCAAAGTTACTGAACTCGACGAAGACTCCATCATATCCGCAGAATCGCTACTTGCCCCGGACAATTTCTCCGAACTACTAGACTCCGCATTCTTTTCAGACGAACTAGACCGGCTAGACCCATTCGACTCCGCATTGCTGTCGCTAGAGATTGCTTCGTCGTTACACTCCTCGCAATGACGTGATGAAGACGAACTCCCCTGCTTTTCAGCACTACTCAACGCCGCAGGTTCATTGTTTTCTGCCGAAGCCGACGAACTGTCATCGCACCCGACAACAGCAAACGCCACCAAACCCATCGCAACAAGAAACTTTTTCACATATCCTCCGGTAACCCGATATAATAAATTCAAAACAAATGTAACTTATTTCGCCTAACATGACAAAAGGCGGCCTTGCTACCGCCTTACAAACAATCTTACTTCCCGAAATCAAAAAATGCAGCGGGATCCGTTCCGAAAATTTTGCCGAGTTTTAAAGCCATCTTGCGGGAAACAGTCCTGCGCCCATTTTCCATAGCGCACAGATTTTGCACCTGAATTCCAAGTTTCTCGGCCAAAGTCACCTGCGACCAGTTGCGCAAATCCCTATTCGCGACAATCATCTCTGCAGGAGTCGTCTCCAGAGACTTGAACCATTCCGAGTCCTCAAAAGGAACGGCAACGTCTTCATCGCTGACGATCACATTCTCCGGTTTATAAGTGTCCTTCAAGAACCTGACAAGCGGAGCGGGGATATGTTTCGCCCTGATTTCAATACGGGGCCTTTTCACGACTGCCAGCATAATACACCTCGATATCTATAGAGCCATCTCTACAAGTCCAGCACGCCACCCAGTTAAGAGCCAGGTGACAATGATACCTGTCGCCTCCGAGCTTGGAGTAATGCCAAAACAATGGTTGAATCGGCCCGGAGATCTTGAGTGACTGGACGAGAGCCTTAAGCTTATTTTGCACAGCCTTCGGCATCGTCGCAGCACTTCTTTGCGCTCTTTTGGTTATAGTTACATTGTACATAGTTGAATATAATCAATTTTTGATTATTTGTCAAGTTTTTCGACAACCCACACAGGCATTTCCCAAACACAATCAACAAAGCCAT
>NZ_CAMGVQ010000112.1:0-4137 GCF_946062555.1 uncultured Fibrobacter sp. | reverse complement strand
GCAAATGTTAGTTTATTTGTAAACAGTCGTTTTGGGGTAATTTTTAGAGGTTGCCTTAAAATAATGTCACAATGATAGAAATTTTGTGATAAATTAAGATGGATGTTGTCTGTTTTTTTGTTATTTGCAAAAAAGTGTGATTTCGTATACAATCTTTTTGGATGAGGGGTATCCCCCCCCTCAGTCATCCTGCATGTTCCACCCTCTGTCTTCCTGCACGTCCCCCTCAGTCATCCTGCATGTTCCACCCTCTGTCATCCTGCATGTTCCACCCTCAGTCATCCTGCATGTTCCGCCCTCTGTCATCCTGCACGTAGTGCGGGATCCAGAATTTAATGTAGACTTTTTATTTGTTTGTTGTATATAAAATATGTAAATATATCTTAAATTTTAATTAATTGTAGACTTTTAATAAAAATTGTGTTAACTTTCGCCAAAATAAAAGGTATATTAATCGTAAACCGTCAGGGAGTGTTTTATGTGCTTGGAATTTCGTGGTGCGTTGGGCGTTGCGATGGCTTTGGGTGCCGCCGCAACCTTTGCTGCCGACTGGTATGCGAAGGATAATTTGCAACCCGGTCACGACCCGAGCATGGTACGGTTCGAGGACGGCTATGCCCTCATGAGCACCAACAACAATCTGCAGCTCTGGACATCCGAAGACGCGTACACCTGGCGCGACCACAAGTCGACCGTGAGCGCCATTCCGCAGTGGGCCTACACCTATGCTCCGGGCACCGAAGGCATCTGGGCTCCCGACGTTTTCTACATGAACGGCGAGTACCGCGTGTATTACTGCGTGTCCGTCTTTGGCAAGCGTTCTTCGGCAATCGGCTACCAGTCTACAAAGTCCATTATGCCGGGCTCATCGGGCTACGGCTGGACCGACCACGGCCACGTTTTCCACACGACGACTAGCGACAAGTACAATGCCATCGATGCCGACGTTGTGCGTGACACCGAGGGCAATTACTGGATGGCGTTCGGTTCGTTTGGGCTTGGCATTCAGCTGATTAAGTTAGATGCTACAACAGGCTACCAGGCGAGCGACGACAAGACGGTCTACAACATTGCGCGCCGTACCAGCAGCGCGAGCGGCGGTGCCGAAGAAGGCCCGAGCCTGATTGAGCATGGCGGGCAGTATTTCCTGTTCACCGCATGGGACAAGTGCTGCCAGCAGGGCGCAAACATCGAGCAGACAACGTACAAGACGGCTTACGGTCGTGCAGATAAAGTAACCGGACCGTACAAGGACCGCGCCGGTTACACCATGGCGAACGGCGGTGGCACGATTCTCTTGGAACGCTACGGGCGCTACGTGGGCCCGGGTGGTGGCGAGGCCTTCCAGGACCTGAACCGCGTGCGATTTGTGCACCACTACTACGACTTGAACGGAGACAAGTACAATCACATTCATATACGTGATGTCGTCTTCACCGAGGATAACTGGGCTGAGATGGGACAACCCTTCCTCGGACGTTATTTGAGCGCCGAAGTCGAGCACGGCGTGCTGACCCGCGCTGTTTCGGGCGACCTCGCGATTACCCGCAGCAATACGGCCTCGAACGGGGAATACCTCGCTTACGTGAATACCGAGGGTTCCAAGATTCGCCTGCCCATGAACATCATGCAGGCGGGCGATTACCTGCTGCGTTACCGCTACGCGAACGGTGGCGATGCGGCCGCGACGCACAAGGTGACAGTGAATGGCAAGTCGCAGACGGTGACGCTCCCGCCTACGGGTTCCTGGGGCACTTTCCCCGAAAAGTCCGTGGTGATGGTGCCTGCGAAACTCAAGCGCGGTGGCAACTTCATAGAACTGGAACCTTCGCCGAACGGTAATTTTGCGGAACTCGACCGCATCGACTTCTTGCGCATTATTCGCGATACGATTCCCGCGAACGGCTTTGACAACGGTATCCGCGTTCGCCTCACGAAGGACGACGAGTTCGCCATCAAGGACGGCGGTTACGCGATTTTCGAGAACGTGGTGATGGATTCCATCTCGAGCACGGAAGTGTCTGTCGAGGTGAAGAACCTTACTGGCGGGAAGCTCAGCATTCGCGACGGCAAGAAGGACGGGACCGTTCTTTCGGAATGTGAACTTACGGCAGCTAACGCAAAGTCTACAGCTAACGGCTGGATGACAGTGAATTGCACGAACCTCAAAAGTCTCGGCGGCGTGAAGGACTTCTACCTGACGGCATCAGGCGTTTCGGGCGAGGCGATTGTCAAGAACATTGTATTCGCAAGTTTGTCGGGGGAGATTGTCTGCAACCAGGAACCGTGTGGCGACCCGGTTTCCAGCTCCGGCGACCCTTCGACCAGCTCAGGAACCGCTGAACCGCAGCCTAGTTCCAGCAGCGGAACGACTGCGATTGCCCCGCGTGCTGTACGCCACGACATGCAGGTGCCCGCCCGCAGGGCCTACCGCGACCTCAAGGGCCGTAGTTTCGACAAGCAGATCCCGTACCGGGTGATGTTCTAAGGGTTTATTAAAAAAGCCGACTTATCGCTTTTCTTATGTTCGGGTGTTTTTGTGTAAAAATGAACATTTGTGCTGAAACAATGCGCTTTATTGATGATTTTTACAGAAAATACCTTGCGCATTATTGGTAAATAGTGTATATTTTACTTTGCGTACTATTGAAACGGAGAAGCCTGTGGAAATCCAGAGAAAAGCCTACGATCGCCTAGTGGAATGGAAAAAGGAATCCAACGGGAAGAGCGCCCTGCTGATAGAGGGGGCTCGTCGAATCGGCAAATCCACCGTGGCCGAGCGGTTTGGCGAGCGGGAATACAAGTCGTATATTCTTGTCGATTTCAACAAGGCTTCCAAAAAGGTTTGCGATAACTTTGAGACGAACCTAGACAACCTAGATGTTTTCTTCCAGGTTCTGTCTCTGGAATACAACAAGCCGCTGTTCAAGAGAAAGTCGCTGATCATCTTTGACGAAATCCAGAAATTCCCGAAGGCGCGGGAATCGATAAAGTACCTTGTGGCGGACGGCCGTTACGATTTCGTCGAGACGGGCTCGCTGATTTCTATCAAGGAGAATGTGGACGACATAACGATTCCCTCCGAAGAAGAAAAGTTGAAGATGTACCCTTGCGATTTCGAGGAATTCGCCAGGGCCTTAGGCGAAGACGTCTTGCTTGAGTATATTGACAAGTGCTTTGCCGAAAAGAAACCTCTGGAAGACCATTTCCATAAACGAGCGATGCGCCTTTTCAGGGAGTATATGCTGGTGGGCGGCATGCCTCAAAGCATTGTTGCGTATGCAGAGAACAATCGTGACTTTTCAAAGAGTGATAAGGAGAAGCGGAAAATTCTGGACCTCTACCGCGACGATATCAGGAAGGCTTCCAGGCGCTATAATTCCAAGGTCTCCGCGATTTTTGAAAATATTCCGGGCTACCTTTCGACCCACGAGAAAAAAATCGTCCTTACCGAGATTGACAAGTCCAATGCGGCAACTTTCTCCAAATATGACGAACAGCTCTTTTGGCTTGACGACTCGATGATTTGCAACCTTTGCTATAAATGCGACGATCCCAACGTCGGCTTTGCCCTGAACAAGAACGAGTCGCTTGTCAAGTGCTATCTGTGCGATACGGGCCTTTTGGTAAGCCTTGCTTTCAGTGAAAATGAAATCGCGTCGAACCAGTTGTACAAGGCCATCATGGACGGCAAGCTCTCGCTGAACGAGGGTATGCTCCATGAAAACATGATTGCGCAGATAATCCGGGCCAAGGGGCGCAAACTCTTTTTCTATACAGAATACGATGCCGCAAAGCACCGCAACTCTATGGAGATTGACTTCTTGCTTTCTAATGAGAGTAAGGTCAATTTCAAGGTGTTCCCGGTGGAGGTGAAGTCCTCGAAGAACTATACGACAACGTCGCTCGGCAAGTTCAAGGACAAATTCAAGAAGCGGGTGGGCGAGTCTATTATAATCCACCCGAAACAATTTTCGGTTGAAGGTGGGGTAATGAAGATTCCGTCATATATGGCCTGGTGCATTTAGTGCAATCTTGCCTTCGGAGGTTCAACCTCGGCTCGTAAAGAGCCCTTATAAGACATGCAATCATGCGATGTATAATCCATTTTATCTCTTGTGTTTTCTAAAAAATTTT
>NZ_CAMGVQ010000111.1:0-4225 GCF_946062555.1 uncultured Fibrobacter sp. | reverse complement strand
CCATCCGCATACGACATACAAAACCCTGCACTTTCAGTGCAGGGTAGTTTATTGATTTTTGAAGATTCATCCAAATTGTACTTTTGAAATCTTCTGCAGAAAGAGTAGAATTTATCGCATTTTCTGTAATTGCACTTTTAATTTCTTTCTTACATTCCTCTAATCCAAAAGTCAAGAGGGTTGAGACATCAACAACATCAGTATTTAAGATTAAGGGGTAAAGATATTCGGCACATGTAAATACAATTTCGTAATTTTCTTCATCAGTTAAATTTGTTTTGGGATTAAACGCACTCTTAAGACCTTCCACGGAATTCAACATCTCATGAGCAAGTTGAAATGCCTTAAAATAAGCGTAAACTTTAGATTGTTCAAGACTTTCACGACCAATAACCAATGGCAACTGTGTATTAGAAGCAAGAAATTCAGAAATTTTATCCTGTGCATACTTTTTGATTGTTGCGTTATTATTAATTACCGTCTGATAGTAGATTTTCAGGACATCATCCAGGCTTTCAAATTCTGATTTTATGGGCTTATCTGTTTCAAGGTCAAGAACGAAATTTATTTCTTGGACAGACTGACCATTAAAAACAAGTGGTGCAGAATAGAATATCTGCGGGAGATTGCTTTCAGGTGTTGTTCCGCCTTGTCCGTACTTTACTTCCGCAAAAATGGATGCCTTGTCCTTACCTTTAGCTTCTTTGCCATCCAGCTTAAGCCCCAGGGGAATGGATGCGGCACTGTAGCTAATTTCGTAACGCCCAAAAACATCTGTTTCCGTAGGAGTTCCAAGCATCACACGCTCAAAGGTGCCATACGACGAACCTGTAGCAGGCTCCTTGTAATAAAGGCAGAAAGCAGCAACGCTGATGTTATCTTTTAGAGGGTAGTTTAGCGTATTCTTGACCGTTCCATAAACCTTGCACTCGTCGCTCGCCAAAGACGCAGGAATGGTGTTCAAAATGATTTTGACGCTATGATTTACGGAAATTGGGGCAGGAACATTGTAGGTTGTTAGCTCCTGTCCATTCAAATCTCGCACAACAATCCGTAAATTCGGCGAGGTTCTCGTTACGCCTTGCTTTTGAAATGCCGTCTTTTCGTAAGTGCAGCTGAAATATCCGTTAGTATTTAATGTCGTCTGTTTCAGCAAAACAGGCTGGTCATTCCAGACATCATAGATATAGATTGTTCCTGCTTGCAGCGGTGTTGCCGAATTGTAGAGAACAACACCGTTGATGCTCCATACATCGTCAGAAGATACTTTGGCTATATCAATTGTACCCAGTTCAAAAGGAGTTTCCATGGCAGCGTAGGTGTCCGATTCCCACAGAATGTTGTCCTGGTAATCGTAAAGGCGAATGACCAAATTGGGATGGTCTATGGATGTATCTCCTTTTTGAAATTGTGAGGAGGAAAAAACGAGAGCGTAGGAACCGTCTTCAGAAATTCCACATTCCGCTATTTGTTCAAGATTCCCGTACGCAAGCCTATTATAGGCTTTCAGATTACCCTGATTGAACGGAATCCCATCATTCAGAAGAATACCGGAAATGGTCCAAGTGTAGGGAACAGGATAGGACATATTTTCACTCCTTGTATAGTTATACTTTCATAAATATAATCTTTTTTCGAAAAAATTTACGCAAAAAGATTTTTTGCGTTGAAAAACAACCGGCTATGGTCGTTTAAGCATAAATTTGGGAGATTTCGCGTTAGGGATAGTGACCCCTTGGGGCCGAGACCGTGGTCTCGGTTTTAGGAGGCTGGCGACGAGCGTAGTGACGGCGGCAGCCCCTAAAATATAGCCCGACCGCACATATATGTGCGGGAACGCCCATAGACCACTCCCCTACCGCAGAAATCATCAAGGGCAACGGCGAACTCCTCCCCGTCTCCAAGATGCCTTGCGACGGCGTGTTCCCGACCGCTACCACCAAGTACGAAAAACGCGACCTCGCCCTCAACATCCCGTCCTGGAATCCGGACGCTTGCGTGCAGTGCGGCAAGTGCGCTGTGAGCCGTAGGCGACTCGTCATAACGAGTCGTCGGAGGCGAGAGTGAGGCGAAGCCGAACGGTCTCCACAGTCTGCCCCCATGCAGCCATCCGCGTGAAGGTCGTTGACGAATCCGCCGTGAAGAACGCTCCGGAAGGCTTCAAGTACACGGCCGCCAAGGGCTTCAAGCTGGAAGGCTCCGAAAAGCCCGTATTCGCCATCTCCGTCTCCAGCTACGACTGTACGGGTTGCGGCGTTTGTACGCAAGCCTGTATCGGTAAGGACAAGACCGACGAGACCAAGAAGGCCATCAACATGGTGCCGCAGGAACCCATCAAGGTCCAGGAAGGCAAGTGCTGGGACTTCTTCGTCGATCTCCCGGAATTCGACCGCACCAAGGTCAACAAGAACCTCGTCAAGCAGGCCATGCTCCTGGAACCGCTGTTCGAATTCTCCGGAAGCTGCGCAGGCTGCGGCGAAACCGCTTACGTGCGTCTCGTTTCTCAGCTCCGTGAGCCGTAGGCGACTCGTCAAAACGAGTCGTCGGAGGCGAGAGTGAGCGCCAACCAGAATGCCTTACTAGAGTCTAGCGCGAGCGGCCTCCATTGTGTGACCGCATGGTTGTCGCTAACGCTACGGGTTGCTCCTCCATTTACGGCGGTAACCTCCCGACCACTCCGTGGGCAAAGAACAAGGAAGGCCGCGGCCCCGCTTGGGCGAACTCCCTCTTCGAAGACAACGCCGAATTCGGTCTCGGTATGCGCCTCGCTATCACGAAGCATGCCAAGCAGGCCCTCAGCCTCCTCGAAGCCGTGAACGTTCCTGCCGAACTCAAGGAAAAGCTCACGACTCAGACGCAGGATGACGAAGCCGGCCTAAATGACCGCACAAGTCAAATGCAAAAGAAAAACTCCGATAGACTTGTGCTCTCGCTTACGACGACAACTCAATAGTTGTCGCCTCCAGCTCACAAAGGCCCAGCGTGAAAACGTCGCCGCCCCTTAAGGCCGCTCTCGCCGGTGCTACCGACGAAGCATCCGTCAGCCTCCGCGACGAATTCGCCAACTACCTCGTGAAGAAGTCCGTGTGGATCTTCTGTGAGCCGTAGGCGACTCGTCATAACGAGTCGTCGGAGGCGAGAGTGAGCGCCGACCGGAGTGTTAAACCAGACTCTAGCGCGAACGGTCTTCATACTGTGACGGTTGGGCATACGATATCGGTTACGGTGGTCTCGACCACGTGATGGCTACCGGTGAAAACGTGAACATCTGCGTCCTCGATACCGAAGTGTACTCCAACACGGGTGGACAGGCATCCAAGGCCACGAACCGTGGCGCAGTCGCCCTCTTCGCTGCCGCTGGTAAGCGCGCCGGCAAGAAGGACCTGGGCCTCATCGCCATGAGCTACAAGAACGTTTACGTGGGCCGTATCGCCCTCGGTGCAAACGACGCTCAGGCCCTGAAGGTTCTCCAGGAAGCGGAAGCACACAATGGTCCGTCCCTGATCATCTGCTACTGCCCCTGCATCAACCACGGTTTCGATCTCAACAGCCAGCTGGAACACCAGAAGATGGCTGTGGATTCCGGTTACTGGACACTGCTCCGTTACAACCCGGCTCTCGCCGCCGAGGGAAAGGCTCCGCTTATCCTCGACTCCAAGAAGCCGACGATCCCGGTTGCAGAATACATCTACACCGAAAACCGCTACAAGCAGCTCACCCGTAACAATCCGGAAGTGGCCAAGAAGCTCGCTGACGACCTCCAGAAGGAAGTCGATGCCCGCTACGCATTCTACGACGCCATGTCTAAGGATACTGAAGGGTTGATCAGCCTGTAAGAGGTATGAGCACGGTCGCTTCGCTCCCTTCGAGGAGTGAGCGCGGCCCTGCGGGCCTTTGAGGTAAAGAGCGATAAGAGAAATCTTGTCGCTCTTTTTGTTTTGGCGTGTCATTGCCAGCGTAGCGAAGCAATCCAGACCTGCACCACCCTACCGAATACAAAAGACGAGTGACGAACAGTCACCCGTCTTTTTGTAAATCAAAAAAACTGCCCTTTTTATATACGTTACCCTAGCAGTTTTTCAATCTTCTACAATTTACAAGTTAGAAGAAAATCTTTTTCATCTTCACAAATATTTCAAATTTCCAGGCGGAATTTGGTTATCAAAAAAATTTTGGAGGCTTCTGCAGTTTGTGTGGAGGGGTTGGGAGGAGTCTAAGCAGCGGT
>NZ_CAMGVQ010000110.1:0-4249 GCF_946062555.1 uncultured Fibrobacter sp. | reverse complement strand
CTGCACGCTCACATGGCCTCGGCCTTTGGCCGACGAATGTTTGCTTTGCGGCCAGTTTTTCCTCGGCTCATAAAGAGCCCCTATAAGATGTACTCTCTGAATATACCTTATTTTATGCGGGTTTGCAAGCGGTTTGACGCTAAAAAAATCAGAAAAATTGGATGGATTCTTGACATTTTGGCCATTTTTCGGAGGCTTGGTACTGCCAAAATGGCTATATACCTCCGAAAATTCAAGGTCGGTGATGCTCAACAAGCAAACCGTAGATCTTGGTTTGATAAAGTTGGCTACCCGTCTGCGGTGTATTCGTCCGTTGTCGGCGGTGGTGCTGTAGCGGACGTACATTCCGCGTTGGACTCTGCTGAAACCTTCTTTTTCGAGTTCGCTTGCGAATCGGTTCATGTTTTGCCGTCCGCTTTTGCAGTGCCTTGGAAAATCAAAATAGCTACGACCCACATGATACCCTCGGATAGACAAGGTTCTTCGTTTCGCCTATGAAAAACTTTGCAACGGATGCGGTGGTGTAGGTGAGGCTTGTCCCGAGTTTCACCATCTGTTCGCCGAAGGGAATGCTTGTGTAGAACATATCCAAGAATGTCTTTTTACTTCTTTATCCAGCTTTTTCTTTTTATCGTGATGTAGCCTATACACAATCTGGTCGATGAAGGGACGGTAGGGTTCCATGATGTCGTCCGCTAGTGGAATGGCGTCGTAGTAGTTGCGGTGGACAATTCTTAGAGAGGGGAGTAGCCCGCTTGCCATAAGGGCGCGTGCGGTTGCAGCTCGCAAAAGCGTATAGCCGTAATTAAGAAAGTCATTCGGGGGCTCGCCGAACCGAGGCCGCCAAATCTTGCCGTTTGAACATTTATCAAGATTCCAGAACGACTTGATTGATTAAGTGTTCTTGGGGCTTGTTGGGGGCGTATCTCGGAAAAATTTGCGAACTAGAACCTGCGTACCACAAGGATTTCGAAGGCTGCCACGTATTTTTGTTCCAGGTGTTCGCCAAACGCGATGGCAGAATACCCGCTTTTAAGAACGATGTTCCATGCCCATTTTTCGCCGATGTAGCCAAAAGCGGTCTTTATGTCCGATTCGGGTAAGAGCAGGTTGCCGTCGTCAGCGTGCTCGCGACCGTACGCGATGCCTACAACGCCCCAGAGGTTCCAGAAATACCCGTTGCTGAAAACGAAGGTGTAGGTGTACCCGACGTCACCCCAGATGGAGGTAATGTCGCGCTTGTTGTTTTCGTAGCCCAGCACTCCGTCGTTATCTTCAGCAATGTTTCGTTGCAGGCGCCCGCCGATAATCAAGCTCCCGGCAGATTTCTTTTGACGGCGATCCAAAAAGTAGGCGCTCCTGGGGGCGAAAACTCCTTTCGCGGTCGCCATCCAGAGCAACGAGAAATATATGTCCGCAAACCAGAGGTCTATAAATTCCCGTTCCTTTTCGCTGCCGTGTTCGACTTCCGCGGTAAAGCCGCTGTAAAAGCGGAGCTTTGCCGCAAGCCACCAGTTTCCCGGGAAAAAGTCAACTCCCGTCTCGAAAGCCTGTGTGTCTGATTTTTCTTTTGAAGTGGTAAAAGGGAGACTGTACTTGAAATCGGCGGACACGTCCCACGAAATTCCGAATGTGGTAAACAGACTGTCGTAACCGACACCGATGCCCACATCGACCGGGCGGTTCGAATTGAGCATCGAGTTGTTGTAGGAATTCCAGATGGCCACGAAATTGTAATCGCACAAGAAACGCAGCGAGAACCGTTCACGGAACCTGGAAACCGAAGGCTCGATGCTGTCTTGCGCTTCGGCAAAGGCAAACCCTGCGAACACCAGGGCAAACAGGAATATTTTCAGGACACACTTCATCGGGGTCCTTGAAAAGATAATAACATAAAGAGCCCCTATAAAATTTTACAGGTACTTCGCTTCGGGAGTATCCTTCAGGATTTCTTTCATGGAAAGAATATAAAAATTTTCTAATCCTTTTTAGGTTGCTTGCAGAATCGGGCGCACCAAGCCTTGATTTGTTGTACGCCGTCGGTAGACCAAAGCGCCCAGGCGATCAGTACCGGCTGGAAGAACAGGCGTATGAGTCGGGCTTGGTCGGTGTCGAGCCCGAAAGCGCTGATGCCGTTCACGTACTGGCTGATGTTGCCTGGGAAAATGACGACGTAGAACAGCGCGAGGAGCACCCCCACCGTTCCCTTGTACTTGTACAAGAATATCATGCCGAGGCCGAGAGCGATCTCGACAACCCCCGAGGCCAATACCACGAAATCCAGGAATCCCGGATTCTGCGGAAACCACGACGGAACCTGCGCCAGGAATTCCTGCCTGGCGATGGTCAAGTGACTGACACCTGCATAGGTCATAAAAATGCCCAGCAGAACCCTCAAAACCATTTTTACGTATTTCATACATTTAATATAGGTTAAAAAGGGCGAAAAGTCAAAAATTTTTTTGCCGCGAAGGAATGCTTAAAATCTAATGTTAAATTGAAATTTTTATTTCAAACAGTTGGTTTGCAAGCCCGACCGTTGGTTCGAAATCGGCAATCTTCTTGAACCCGTATTTTTCGTATAGGCCGTGGTGCTCGCTTTTGAGATAAACTTTTTTGTAGCCGAGCCTTTGGGCGTAATCAAGCGCTGCGTCAATTAAGCTTTTGGATAGCCGCTCTCCCCGGAATTCTTCGCCAACGTAAACGAGATTTATAAAAGGGCTGCAACTGAATTTCGCAGGAATGTTCCCGTTCTCCTCGAGAACGCAAAAGCCGACAACATCTTCACCGTGTACAGCAACGAAAACTTTTTCCCAGTCTAGGAAATCGTTTTTTGACATTCGCTCGGCTAAACGACGCCCCGGCTGCCATGGGCAATCTTTCGCGAAAGCGCGGGTCCTTTCCCACCACGGATCATCTTTGCTAATCGCGATTATCATTGCTTGCCTCGGCTTTTAAAGAATCCCTATAGGACTTAACTAAACAAGATAAACCTCTTTTAGGACAATATACCACTTTTTCAAAGGGATAGTTTTACCACCGCTCATAAAGAGCCCCTATAAGTCCAGAGGGAGCTGGTGGAGGAGCCATAGACTCTACTTGCAAAGGCTGGCGTCGTTTACGCGCCTGGTGCTCCTCCCCTTCCTGTCGTAGCAGAAGCCGACAGTTCTCACCGGCTCGTCACTGTTGCGGATGGACAGGTACCCCCTGTACCTCATGCTCCCGTCATCCTCACGGAACACCTCGACAGTGTCCCCAAACCGGATGACGTTGGGGCCGTCCTTTAGGTACCACACAATCGTAGACTGCGCTAGCCCGGCATAATCCACTTGCTCCGAAAAAATGGTCATGTAGCGATACGCCGGCGGGCAGTATATGCCGGTTGTGTCGTCGTCACATTTTATGAGCGACTCGGAGGCCCCGGGTTTCCCGAGGTATTTGTTGCTACAGCAAGCAAAGTTGGGCTGACGATGTCTGGATATTTTCACGATTTTCCTGCATGGTCTAAGATTTCCCCGTTTTATGACGGGTATGCCTTGCTTGATGTATTCGTATTCCTCAGTTTTTTCCGTATGGCCAATGCATACGTTACGCCCCTCTTTAAATTTCGTCCCGTCCGAATAGGTAGGCCACTTATCGGAAAATTGGTACAGACAGTCATCGGAATTCCTGCCGAAGTCCGTACATTCCTCAGCCTCCAGCAATGCCGAGGCTACAAGAAGGATAAATATCGCGAGTCGAGTCATAGGGTTCTCCTTCGGAAAATATAGCATAAATACCCGTGCTGCGGTTGTGCATTGTTTTTTTTCAGAGAGGTCACTCCCCGGCAGTGTCGTTGCAGCTCTACCAACAGAGCCGTAGCGTAGACGACCTGAGGGAACAGGTAGAGGAACCATAGGAGGAACCTTTACAGGGTCGAGCGAAGCGAGACAGTCAGGCGCCGCAGGCATAAAAAGCAGTGAGCCGGAGCTAGCCCGAGCCTTCGGGCGAGGGTAGCGCAGGCCATCTGCTAGCCCCCCCCCCCGGAGGGTAAGCTTCTAGTATATTCGCACCGAAGAATGGGAACAGGGTTTGGAATGTTTCACGGAATTTCCGGGAAGGATATGGCGTTCTCCGGGAGGGTCGTGATGCTCAGTTTCCGGCGGAGCTGGTTCCTCTCGTTTTACCTCGGCTCATAAAGAGCCCCTATAAGACTGAAGGCGCACGCTTGGAAAGCGTGTTTACCTCACGGTAACGAGGGTTCGAATCC
>NZ_CAMGVQ010000109.1:0-5173 GCF_946062555.1 uncultured Fibrobacter sp. | reverse complement strand
CGCCTACGGCTCACAGCGTGGTCGAGACCACCGTAACTGATGTCTCTTGGGCGTTCCCGCACATATATGTGCGGTCGGGCTATATTCTAGGGGCAATCGTCTGCGCTTACGCTTGCCGCTCGCCTCCTAGAACTAAGCCCCGCTGCGCGGGTCTTGTCCCCAAGGGGTCACTATCCCTAACGCGGATGCTCAAAATGAAGTGCATTTTTTTCCTGTTTTTATCATTTTGTGCCATTTTATTTATGTATTTTTAGATTATGCTGGAAACAATTTGTCAAAAGACCAATGAATTCATTGCTCAAATGCCCAAATCTCTCAGAAAAGAGTATGGACAATTTTTTACGAGTGCTGAAACCGCAAGTTTCATGGCTTCTTTATTTGACCTGTCTGTTTTAAATAAAAACGTTTCCATCTTGGATGCTGGTGCAGGGTCAGGAATTTTGGCAATTTCCATAGCAGAAAGAATCTTAAAACAGGATTCTTCAATAAAAGTTGAAGTCGTCTGCTATGAAAACGACCCTCATGTCTTGCCTTTGCTTAAGTCGAATTTAGACTTGGTGAAAAAAGAGTACAAGAATTTTTCATTTAAGGTCATTGAAGATAATTACATTATTTCTCAAAGGGATTCCTTCAATGGAAACCTATTTGCACAAGAGAGTAAAAAATATGACCTAATTATTGGCAATCCACCATATAAAAAAATTCCCAAAGATGCTCCTGAAGCTTTGGCGATGCCGGTTGTTTGTCATGGTGCACCCAATTTGTATTTCCTGTTTGCCTCTATGGGAATCTTTAACTTGAAAGAAAATGGGCAAATGGTTTATATCACGCCTCGGTCTTGGACCTCTGGAGCCTATTTCGAAAATTTCAGAAAATACCTAATTGGAAACACATCGTTAGAAAGAATCCATTTGTTTGAAAGCCGGACGGATGTATTTGACAAGGAATCTGTTCTGCAAGAAACAATGATTTTCAAACTAAAAAAGCAAAAAAAACATCCATCAAAAGTCGTAATTTCGACAACGAACGGAAACGGCGATTTCAGCAAAATTTCTCATTTCAATGCTCCGTATGATACAGTCGTGTCTCCTTTGACCAATTATGTTTATTTGCCTGCAAATAAGGATAACCTTGAAATTCTGAAGAAAATTGGGTCCTTTGAAAATACCTTGCCTAGTTTGGGTATGAAAATGAAAACGGGACTTGTCGTTGATTTTCGAGTGCCAGAATTATTGGAATCTGAAGAATCTGAAAACAATGTTCCTCTTTTCTATAGCCGCCATATCAAGGAAGGTCGTGTTTCTTTCCCGGTAGGAATTGAACATGAATTCGTATCCAACGAAAAGCAAAGCCTTTTGCAAAAGAATAGAAATTATCTTTTTGTAAAACGTTTTACATCCAAGGAAGAAAAACGGAGACTGCAAAGCGGAATCTACCTAAAACGAAAATTTCCTGGATATCAATTTATAAGCACGCAAAATAAGATCAACTTCATTGATGGCGAAGAAGAACTTTCTGAGTGCACTGTTTATGGGCTATATGTTCTGTTCAATTCGACCATTTATGACTCCTATTACAGAATTCTGAATGGTTCAACTCAGGTTAATTCAACAGAAGTAAACTCTATGCCCATTCCGAATCTGCTACAGATTCAAGAAATGGGTCGAATGCTTATAAAGAGCAAAGATTTTTCGGAAAAAAACTGTGATGAAATCCTTCAGGAGGCCTGCGCATGAGCAATGTTGATAAAATTCGTAATATTTTGATTGCGCTAGGCGTTCCCGAGAAACAGCAAAATGACTTGTGCTGTTATGTGTTACTGGTCATGGCAAAAATCTACCCAAAGAGCAAATGGGAATGCGCACAGAATGAATGGATTCGTATTCACGATATGATGAGTTACATCAACATGTTCTATCGTGAAACTCCCTATGCTGAAAACACTCGCGAGACAGTCCGTAAAAACGCATTGCATCATTTTAGAACAGCGGCATTTGTTGAAGATAATGGATTAGCAACCAATAGCCCCAATTACCGCTACCGATTGACGGAAGAATTTTTGAATGTGCTAAAGAACATGGGGTCTGAAGAATCTATAAAGGCTTTCTTGAAAAAGCATGAGTCTCTCAAAAGTATTTATGCGTCGAAAAAAGATAAGCAAAAGCAAGCCCTTTCGGTGAACGGTCAACGGTTGGCGCTTTCTCCCGGTAAGCATAATAAACTGCAAAAGGCTATTGTTGAAGATTTTGCTCCGAGATTCGCTCCGAATGCCAAATGCCTATATGTGGGCGATACGACAGAAAAAGATTTGGTGAAGGATGTTGAGACTCTAAAGAAACTGGGCTTTACAATTACTCTGCATGACAAAATGCCTGATGTTGTTTTCTACGATGAGAAGAAGGATTGGCTCTATTTTGTCGAGGCTGTAACATCCGTTGGTCCGATGGACCCAAAGAGGATTGTTGAACTTGCTGATTTAACCAAGAATGTCAAAGCTGGGAAAATATTTGTGACCGCGTTCCTTGATTTTGCGACATACAAGAAATTTGCCGCAGATTTGGCTTGGGATACGGAAGTCTGGATTGCCGATATGCCGGAGCACATGATTCATTTGAACGGAGACAAGTTCTTGGGACCGAGAGGGTGATTACAGGGGCTTGATTATGGATATTGGAAAATTATCAAAAGTTGAAGTCCGTAAAGTATGGAAAAATGAAGCTCAAGATTTCACAAAGTGGCTTGAAGGTCATATTGAGGTGCTTTCCGATATTGTCGGTTTCCAAATTTTAGCTCCAGAACGAGAAAAAGGAGCGGGTAGTTTTAATGTTGATTTGTATGCCGAAGATGCTTCAGGCAATTCAATTGTTATTGAAAACCAACTTGAAAAAAGCGATCATGACCATCTTGGGAAAGTTCTTACTTATTTAAGTGCCTTTGATGCTAAAATTGCTATTTGGATTACTCCAGATCCTCGGCCAGAACATGTGAAAGCTTTTGAATGGCTGAATACTGCTCAAACCGAAGTTAAGTTTTTTCTCATAAAATTAGAAGCAGTAAAAATTGGTGATTCTGAACCAGCGCCTCTTTTGACTCCAGTTGTGCAACCGAATGAATTGGCACAAAACGTTGGGGCTGTTAGAAAAGAAAAAACACGTCGGCACGAATTACGATATGAGTTTTGGAAGGTTATTATAGCCGAGACTTGTAAAGTGACAAATTTATTTAACTCAATTTCTCCTACTGAGCATAATTGGATTGGCGCGGGTTCAGGGAAGAGTGGAATTGGTTATCAATATTGGGTTACTCAAGAAAATGTTTTTGTAAAATTATATATTGATCAAGGAAGGGATAGTAAGGAAAGTAATGAAAAAATTTTTAATTTGTTAAAAAATAATAAAGAGCAAATTGAAAAAGATTTTTCATTACATTTAGAATGGCAGGATAAACCAGACAATCGTGCTTGTATCATTAGCTCAAAGCCGATAAGTGGTGGATGGGCTACAGATTCATCAAAATGGGAAAATATTGGTCGTGAAGCGGCTTCTGTAATGAAAAAATTTGAATCTGCTTTTAAACCCCATATAGCAAGAATAAAGGGATAAATATAAACAGGCTGTTTGAATAAAATGAATCTTCTATAAGTCTTGTTCTTGAATATATCATTGATCAGTGTAAAATTAAGAAATAGGCCTATGTTAAGTAAAGATGGAACCCATTAGGAAAAGCAATGGGATTGCTTGCATCGTTTATCCGAGTCAGACTGTGCAGATTCTAGGCAATGGGAGATCGATCAATGAAGAATGTAATTATCAGCTTTTTTATTTTTCTTGTCGCTGCAAACAATGCCTTTGCTACAGAAAACAATGCCGTTTTCGACGCAAAGGGGCGAAAAGTTTTTAATTCGACAGTCCCTCTTGATTTAAATAAACAGAATGTTTTTGACTGGAATGTTTATTTCGTTGTAAAAACAAAATCCAGTAAACATGAATCTAGGCATTTTTCTGTTGTCCAGGAGTCTTTTTTAGAAAATCGAACAAGATGGTTTGAAGTAAATAGAAACGAATACATAAAAATATGTCCGTTAAATTTCACTGAAAAGGGAACGTGGCTTTTTGCCTTTCAGGCTGAGTTAGACTCTTTAAATTGCCTTTGCTTGTTTACAGATGACTTCACTAGAAGTGTTGCTGCTCTTTATATTCCAGATACGTCAAAGAAAAATTTGATTGACACAAACTGGATCCTTATAAATCAAAAAATTGTCAACCTTTCCAAAGGTTCCCATCGTGTGTTCTATGGGAAAAAGATACCTAGTAGGGAAAAGAGAAATCCTGAATCGGGGTTCAGAAATGTTTCGTTGTCGCAAGATTTAATTGTAGATGCGACAGAATTTAGTATAGGGGAGGCAGAGTGGTTGAATCGAAGAGAATATGATGGCGTAAAATCAATTGGACGCAAGAACTGGCCTTTCGAAACAACAAACATATATCACTATGCAAATGTACGTAGTATCTGGGACGGACTTGATTCGGTTTACAAAATTTTGCCTATTGAACAGTGGCGCAAGACATCTTTGCCATTCATTGAAAAAAGATTGAATGATGTTGTTGTAATCGATACGTCCGCTAATGGTTATAGAATCCCCTTTTATGAAGAATGGGGTGCCCTACAGCAAGCAGGCTCCCAAGATGACTTCTTCTGGGGAAATGATAATCTTTTAAGCGGAGTAGTTACTAAATACGAACAGATATTTGGCGATAGTTCTCGTTCATTTTGTAACGCATCAGGTGAAAAAGATCCTAATCCATTCGGGCTATACGATGTATATGGAAATGCCTTGGAATATGTCTTGATAAAGAATGATGCTAGTGAAAATTATAGTCATGCATTGGAATGTCGTGTAAGCCAAGAATACGACCAAAGTCCCGCTTGTCAGTTGTTTTTTAAAATGGTGAAAGTTGAAGAAAGTAAAAAGAAAAAAATCTGTGAGGGGACTTTTAATGAAGATGGAACATTAATAGAACATTGTTCGCCTTACAAACAAAAAAAATATGCCAAAGGATTTCGTTTAGTACGGAAACTGAAATAGAAGTCAATATCCTAAATTTGAGGGCTGCAAAATTTGGCTCTTCTGAGCTAAGTGTGGAACATTTTTCTAAAAAAATAGCCTGAAAGC
>NZ_CAMGVQ010000108.1:0-5298 GCF_946062555.1 uncultured Fibrobacter sp. | reverse complement strand
TAAAGTTAGCCAAACATTTTTAGAAACTGAAAGTCGCTGCACTGAAAGTGCAGGGGTTCAACCTAGAAGGCCACAGGCTCGGTTTCGGGGCAAGCCTCCTTTCCGAAGAAAAGACACTTGTCGAATCCATGAAAGAGCGCCAGCTGGTACACCTGCTGCGGGAACTTTCCGGTTCCATCGAATATAACGCGCTTTTCCAGAGCAAAGCCCCATAAGAAAAAGCTCCGGTGTTTACCCCGGAGCAAATCTAAGTTTCCTTATCTAGAATTACTGAAGAATCGTGCGCAGTTTCTTCATGTTGCGTTTGTAATTTCTCCAGAACTGAGCCGCAGACGACTTATTGCTAGAGGTTTTCTTCAGCAGCGGATTCACGACCGGATATTCATCATCGTATGCCGGCCATTCTTCGTCGTCGTTCATCCAACTATCTTCGTCATCGTCAGGATACTCCGTTTCTTCACTCGTCACCCCAGCGAGATCCTGGAGGCACGCCGTAAATTCTAAGGTATTGTCCTTGGAGTAATACTCCACTCTCTTGCCAATGGCATTTTCTTCATTGGCATAGATATCCCCAGCTTCAACATAGTATCCCTTCAAATCGGCCTTGCAAGTAGAACTACTGATATCAGCGACATATTCATCATAGAAGTTGCAGCTTTTTCCGTCGGCGGAAATCGTCATGTTCAAAATGAAGTCGTCGTTTCTTTCAAAATCAGCCACCAGATTGCTGACATTCAAACTGTATGTTTTGTCGTTCAGGACAAACGTTTCCGCATTCTTCGACTTTGAGCTTACGACGATACCAAGTTCGGTTTGCAATTCCTCGATGTCTTCGGAATAATTTTCCATCATGGAATTATTGGAACTGATATAGTCGCTCATTCCGCTCAAGACTTTCAATATGGAATACATCAGTCCCGATTGAGCCACGTCGTCCGTATAGTAGTCATAATCATCGTAATCATAATCTTCTTCATCATCGTACTCTCCGGGAATATACCTTTCCGTTAAGGAAATCGAGTTGTCCGATATTTTCAGGGTTGTCTGTTCCCAACCATCGCCAATTCCAAAGCATTCCAACTCACCGTCGTTTTCTTCGCAAGGAATGGATACCCAGGTTCCCTTGATTGTAGCGGAACTTCCACCTACAAAGAATCCGAACGTCGAAGCATATTTATACTGCGCTCCAGATTCATCTGTATAGGTAGACACATCTTTTATTACCACAGCCGTATTTCCGTTCACCGAAAGTTTTAAGCTGTCCCTGACAAACGAAAGTTCATTTTCTGCCAATGAGATAAATTCATACTCTACAGTCGAGGTGTCGTTACCCCTATCAACCGTTTTCCACGACGCCGTTTCGGTCAATTCATCGACAACACAGTAGTCTTTTTTTCTCGATTCATAAGCGACAATCGTCTTGTTCTGTTCATCCAGGGTGATTATCGAAGCTTTAGCTTCTTTATAAACTTCCCCTGAACCCCCTGTAGAATTGAAGCTGGAATCATCGCCGCAGGCGATCAGGCCAAAAGCGGCGCAACAGCTGGCAAACGCGAGCAAGTGTTTGATTTTCGTAATTTTCTCCTTAGTATGATGGTTTGCTTTTTGAAATATAACCTCTAAAAAACAGAAAAGACAATTTATTTTTACGTTTAGATAAAAAAGTGTAGAGATTCACATTTCCAGGCTTTCTCTTTTAATTACATTTTCCTTGATGCGTTCGCTGTCCAAATTTACCGGGTTGGTACTGGTCCCACTTTGCATGGGCCTTGTCTGCTGTTCGTTCCCGGTACGCACGGGGTACGATCGCAATATCGGCGATTACAAGCCCGTCCCTGCAAGCGAAACCGCAACGGCACAAGCAGCAAGCAAGATATCCGAAACCGCGACGCAAGAGCCTCCGACATCGCAAAAATCGACCTCAGCCGTTCCGGATTCCGCCAAAAAGCCATTGAATTCCGCAGAAAAGGCTCGTGCCGCCATCAACAAGAAAGAAACCGCCAAGGCAGCAGCCAAGTCCACCCCCCGCGGGAGTTTCGAAAGCTACGCGCGTCAATGGCTCGGAGCAAAATACGGTTACGCCATGGCCACCAAGACCAAAACGGACTGTTCCGGCTACGTGATGCAGGTCTACAAAGGTTATTACGGCATCTCGCTGGACCACAGCGCCTCCAAGATGTACAAGGATAGCCGCGGAAAATCCGTAAGCCGCGGAAGCCTCAAGGAAGGTGACCTCGTCTTTTTCGGGAGCCTCTGGAAAATCGACCACGTGGGAATGTACCTTTCGGGAGACCGGTTCATCCATGCGAGCACGAGCAAGGGCGTGATGATTTCACCGATGCACGACAAGTACTGGAGCCCCAAGTACCAGGGAGCAAGAAGGTTCAGATAGGATTCAAGAATAAAAAATTCAGTGTAAGATCGATCCTTTTTCTAAAAAAATTTCTTTCGTCTCTCGTCTTTCGTCTTTCGTCTTATTTATATTTCTACTTATGAAAAAGATTGCATTCCAGGGCCGCAAGGGTGCCTATAGCGACTGCGCCGCGCATTACCTATTCGGCGAAGACATCGAGACCCTCCCGATGGATACATTTGAAGAAATCTACCAGGCGGTAGAAACGGGCGAAGCCGACGGCGGAGCCATTCCCATCGAAAATTCAACGGCGGGGTCCATCGAGGCAAACTACGACCTGCTTTACAAGTGGCGCCACCGCATCGTGGGCGAAGTCATGTTGCGAATCGAGCATACCCTGTGCGTGATGCCGGGCGTAAAGCTCGCCGACCTCAAACGCGTCTACAGCCACCCGCAGGCATTGGCCCAGTGTTCCAAGTTCTTTGCGGAAAACCCGCAGATCAAGGCCGTACCCGCATTCGATACCGCAGGTTCTGCCGAAGAACTCGCCGGAAGAAAGGCTATGGACGAAGGCGCCATCGCGAGCGCCTATGCAGCAAAGATTTACAACCTGGATATTTTGAAGGCGGGACTTGAAAATCTGAAGGGGACGAACTTCACGCGTTTCTATGGCATCCAGAAATCGCCCGCCACTTTCGACGGAATCGAAAGCGCCAAGACGACCATGCTTTTTGAACTTGCCGACGATCACGCGGTGGGAGCCCTTTACAATGCGCTCGGATGCTTCGCCAAGCGCGGAATCAACCTGACCCGTTGCGAAAGCAGGCCGCATCCCGACAAGCCATGGGAATATATTTTCCACGTATCCTTCGAGGCGAACGTGAACGAGGATCGCGCCCAGGCCGCCCTCGCCGAACTCAAGAACTACACGAGCCAGATGTACATTCTGGGAACATTCAAGAAAGGCGTCGTCGAGACACTGAAGTATTAAGAGGTTTTTATGGCATACGAACGTACCGACAGAAAGTTTGACGAATATCGCAACCTTAAAATGACCACGGGCTTTATTTCGAGCGCCGACGGTTCCGTCCTCATCGAGATGGGCCGCACCCGCGTCATCTGCAACGCCACCCTTTTACCAAAAGTCCCCGACTGGCTCGCCGGCAAGGGCACCGGCTGGATCACCGCCGAATACAGCCTGCTTCCGCAGAGTACCGGCAAGCGCGTGGAACGCGAGCGCAAGGGCGCGAGCGGCCGCACTCAAGAAATCCAGCGCCTGGTAGGCCGCTCGCTGCGCGGCGCAGCCGACCTTTCTGCCCTCGGCGAAAACGCCATCGTGGTCGACTGCGACGTGATCGAAGCCGACGGCGGGACACGCACCGCAAGCATTATCGGCGGCTTCGTCGCCCTTGCGCTCGCACTCAAGAAAATCAAGGCGCGCCTCGGCATTACGCAACAGATTTTGCAGCACGGCATTACCGCGATTTCCGTCGGCGTTGTCGCAGGCAAGCCCCTCTGCGACCTGTGCTATGTAGAAGATTCCGCAGCCGACGTGGATATGAACGTGGTGATGCAAGACGCAAAGAACTTCATCGAGGTGCAGGGCACCGGTGAACACGCGAGCTTCGACCGCAACATGCTCAACACGCTGCTCGACCTCGGCGAAAACGCCTGCAAGGACATCTACAAGAAACAGATGGAATTTATCGGCGGCGAACTACCGTAAGATTTAACGACCGTTCGCGCCCAAACAAGCGTATTCATCCTCGATGCGCTCACTCTCGCAAGCACGGCCCGTTGATACGGGCCGTTTCTTGCTCACAAACGACCGTTCGCGCTAGACTTTCCAGTCGCAGAAATTCTTGAGCATGGCAAGGCCCACATCGCCGCTCTTTTCCTGGTGGAACTGAGTGGCTATCAGGTTGTCATTGCCGACAATTCCTTGGAATGTTTGCGTACCGTAGGTCGTTTCGGCAAAGGCATATTCCGCAGGCACCACCGGGTGGTACGAATGAACGTAGTAGAAATCGCTCCCGTTCTTGATACCCTTCATAATCGGATGTTCACGCGTGAAGTTCACCTGGTTCCATCCCATGTGCGGAATCTTGAGGCCCGGTTCGTCCTTGAAACGCACCGCCTTGCCCGGAATGAGTCCAAGCGTCTTGACGCCGCCATCCTCTTCGCTTTCCTCGAGAATAATCTGGCAACCGATGCAAATGCCGAGCACCGGGTTACCGGATTTCACGACCGCCTTGATGGCATCGCCGATTCCCGTACGGGTCAAGGTTTCCATGGCCGATGCCGCCGCACCCACGCCCGGGAAAATAAGGCGGGTCGCCTTTGCAATCACGTCGGGATCGCGGCTGGACTTGGCGTCTGCACCGATATGCGCAAGCGCATTCATTACCGAAGTCAAGTTACCAGCGTTATAGTCGACGACGATGATGGGATTAGCGGACATAAAAACCTCTCTTTTTCAAGAGCAAAAATAGATTTTTTATGAGACTAGAGAACTTCGACAAACTCAGAATGACACTATGTGTCACTTATCTAAAAAATCCAGCGCTTCGCCGGCGAGTTCCACGCAGCGGTTGCAAGGGATAACGCCATTCGGACGGATTTCCTTGCACTTGGTGCAGTTCTTCGCCCCGCGCTTGAAGAAGTCCTCGATGGCATCGGCATGGTCCGGCTGCATCAGCTTTGCCGTGTAAAGCGCACCGCAAAAGCCATCCGGAGCCTGGCCACCTCCAAACCCGCGGAAAGTCTGTGCGGCATCGGTCGATTCCAATTCCGTCTTGCCCGTTCCACGGGCGTAACCGTAAGCCACAGCCATGGCGCAGTTGCCACGCTTGTCTGCGTGAAACTTTTTCGCTTCTTCTGCTATTGACATATGGGTACCTCTAAAAATACATTCATTTCCTGAAGATGGGCTTATTTGTCGTTTT
>NZ_CAMGVQ010000107.1:0-5328 GCF_946062555.1 uncultured Fibrobacter sp. | reverse complement strand
TTATACGCAAGTTAAACTACAAACCTAAGTCGCGTTAGCGACGAAAATCCGCCAGATAAAACTTTTGTTGCGAACTCATACCTTTCACAAGAATAATCAATTAAATCTTTATATTTGCGAATCACATCATTTACCTGACCGTCATCTAGTTCAAACACTTCTACAATTTTACTTATTGATTTTTGAACATCCGTAGCCAAAACTATTAAAGGCCATACGATTGCTTTTTTTGACAAAACTATAGAAGAATCCTTTTTACTTCCGTTGTCAAAAATACTTTCGAACCATATATTTAAAAGTTCTTTCCCCCGACCATTTAAAATCGGATTTACAAATTCATTTACTTTTTGACAAACAACTTTATAACGTTCATTCTCATCATCTGTCTCAAAAGGCAAAACCTGTATAAGGAAATCATCTTTATTGAGTGGATTTGTTATTTTGGAAAGATAATCGTCAATTATCTTCTTTGCGGAATCTGGCAAGGAAGAATACGAACGATGAGCCTCACCATAAAACACGCTTCTAGAATTTTCATCATTTAAAGGATTAGGAGAATTTGTTATTAAAATAAGTTTTTCAACATTCCCCTTACGAGCACCTTCTGACAATGATTCCAATGCTTTTTTCAAATTTGCTCGAACATTTGTGAAATCAGAGCTACTCTTTTCTACAGCTTTTGCTTGTGCTAAAATACTTTTGCCATTTGACAAAAAGATTTCTATATCCTCCAAGTCACTTTCCAACCGCAGAGAATCCATCTCTTTCATGTTTTCGAGCATTAAAACAATAGCGGCATTGACCTGAAAATCAAAGCCAAACAAGACGGAATTTGCACGACGACTCTTACCCATTACAATTCATTCTCTTTGAAGGCTTCTCAAAATCTATAAAGGCAAATCTATTCCATAATATGGGACATCTTCATGTAATTCTAAAATCATTTGCATCTGACTATCCGTTGTTTTGCACACACGTTCACGATAGTCCATTCGAACTGCAATATTATCTATTTCTTGGCGTCGTTTTTTTGAAATTTTAAGGAATTCTAATTCTTGGTCAACCCCGAGATAGCGGCGATTTAACAAATTTGCAGCAATTCCGGTTGTAGAGCTTCCACAAAAAGGATCTAAAATCCAAGCATTTTCTTTTGTGGAGGCTTGAATAATTCTAGCAAGAAGTGGCAATGGTTTTTGAGTAGGATGTTTGCCACAAGTTTTTTCCCAGCGACCAATAGCAGGCATCTGCCATACATCTCGCATTTGAGTGCCGCCATTAATTTGTTTCATCAATTCATAATTGTAATAATGGGGAACTTTTTTATTCTTGCGAGCCCACAGAATAAATTCTGTAGAATGTGTGAAAAATTTGCAACTTAAATTTGGTGGCGGATTTGTTTTCGCCCAAGTGATACAATTGAGAATTCTGAAATTCAATTCATTCAGCATCTGGGCAACAGAAAAGATATTGTGATAAGTGCCGGAAATCCAAATTGTACCATTTTCTTTTAAATGTTCACGACAAACAGACAACCATTTTCGGTTAAATTCGTTGTCTTTTTCAAATCCTTTAGATTTGTCCCAATCACCTTTATTCACACTAACTTGTTTTCCGCTTTGAACTGAAATTCCTCCATTAGAAAGAAAGTAGGGAGGATCTGCAAAAATCATATCAAATTGAAAATCGAGTTGATTTAGTACATCAACACAATCACCTTGAACAAGTGAAAAATCCAAATTTTTTGAACGGAACCAAGCGTTTAAAGCCATTTTTCCTCTATGCCATAAGTCCGCCTCCACCACATCCCTTATCAGAATATGCCGAGGTCCATCCTGTTTTTCCCAAAATACTAATTGATTTCGGCGGTTGTAATTTTTTCAAATCGTTTGCGTCACATATATTTTTAAAAGGACATTCCCTTATTTTCCCATTTTCAGGAAGCTTTGAAACATACTCACTTTTTAATATTGCAATAGCTCCTTCGGGATCACAGCAGGGCATAATTTTTTTGACGCAAGTCGCAGTGATACCCTTACGCCCTTCACCATGGCAAATACGGCATGTTTTATTTCTTGCAGAATGCCATTTAAAAGAATGATCATAAACATCGCATTTAAATACAGCAAGGCTCTCTTTACAAAATTGTTTTCCAATCACACCATATACAAAATAATCCATTAGGCAAGGACTTTGAATACATTCCGCTGGATACTTTTCATTCCATATTTCCCAAACCCGTCTCCACGCTTTAGCATTCATCTCATCTATATAGCCATATTGATGGCAAAATATATCTAAGAAACTCGATACAAGCGGTATAGAAGTTTTTAATACGCCTGTCTTTAAAGCGACTTTTATCGTATTTACATCGCTAGCAACATCTATTTTTTCAAAATCAATTACATTTGTCCAAATATTTAAAACAACCATATCTCGAACAAACATATCCGCTTTTTTATTTCCATACCCAGAACTAACACAATTGATTAATGCGTTTCGCAAATCATAAACATTATTGTTAAAACAAGAAATCAATCCAAATGGAGACACATTTTTTGATTTAACAAATTCTGCTATTTTTTTTGCGTAAGTTTGCCGTTTGTCATTTTGAGACAGATCCGACAGCCCTATATTTTTTACAAATCCTGCAGGGTCACTTATAATTTTATCTTCATCAAAAATTGTATCATCATCTTCAAAAATTTCCGCAAGTTCTGAAAAATCTCTAGAACCACGAAAATCCTGATTTGCAGTAAAAAGCCTAATTCGACAGATGTCTTCAGGGCTTAATCCACAAGTATCCCATACGTGAAAAAAAGCGTGACCATTAGTATCTAGATACACTCTATGCAAGGCATCCGCAACCTTTTCACAATTTTCATCATCTATGCGAACGTCCAAAATATCTTTATAATGACTCTCCCAATATTTGTGAAAGTCCGAAACATAATCATAAGTCGCATCCAATACATAAGTTGAACCTATGTCAGGATATCGTGTGTAAAGGAACTCATTTAATGATTGAACAATTTTACGGGCTTTTTCAATAGAAAGTTCCGAAGAATCTCCAACGACCCTTTTCAATTCACTACAAAAAACAGAGAGTTCGTCCATATCAACTACCTAAAAATTTCCTTCATTATTCCTGCTTCCATATCCTGGATACAATAAATATGATCCAAAACATCAAAAGTCTCTTCAAGATTATTTTTCGCAGACGCCCAGCCGAATCCATCTGTAAACCACACGAAATCAAAATTAGGAATTGTTTTTGCTTCAATTGCAATGGTTTTGTAGCTTCTCGCCGTTTCATTCAGTTTTGAACCACCACTGCCATAGAAATTTGTTTCGATGGCATAGATTTTCCTTTCCGTTTTGACAACATAATCAAAACGTTTCTCCATTTTACCTTGGTTAGAAATTGCCGAAAGATTGATATTCCACTTTTTCGCAATATCAGAAATATACATTTCTTTGAAATAGTTTTTGTCTTTTACGAAGCCAGCTTTTTGAATATACAATTCAACCAGGTCTTCCATCAAATGTCCACCGCGATTTTTCCGTCCATTTGAATCAAGTCCTGTTTCTACACCTGTTACATAATCGACAAGATTGCTTATTAGATGATTCTGCATAAGGTCAAACAATCCAGACTTATCCATAAATGTTGAATAAATTGGAATATCATGCATCTTTCCATTAAATGCATATACAAACATTCCATTTTCATCACTGATAGAAATTTCAGTACTTCTAACAGCCAACAGAATCGGAATACATTTCACGACATTCGGATACTTTGCCAAAATCGATTCAAACTCTTGTTTAATATTCTTAGAACCTATCAGCGAGTTTAAAATATTCAGCTCAATTTTTATAGCATCAACATTACTGAATATTTTAGGGAAATCAGCATAATAAGAGAATGTCGCTATGCTGGGTCTGAAAGTTCTAAACCAATCCATGAAATTTCTTTTAGTCATAGAATTACCTAAAATGCTGATGCTACATTACTTATCAAAAGTTCATTTATCGCTCCACGTTTTTTTGCATTGGAGTTAATCATTCTTGAAGCGGAAACGCGTTTAATCGAGAATTTCTTGTATAACCGGTCAAAAAAATTATCATTTTCACAAACATTCTTTGGATCAGAATTACTAGTAACGACGACAGCTTTTCTTTCAGAGATTTCTTCAATGAATTGAGCTAGTTCGATTTGCTCTTTATCTCCGAAGCCATTTTCGTTATACGATGTAAACGCCGCCGTTTCAGTAAGAGGACGATAAGGCGGATCTAGATAAACAAATGTTTTTGAATCAATAAAGTCCTTACATTGGGCATAGTTGCCTACGGACATCTTTACATTTTGCAACAGTTCAGAACAGGCCTTCAAATTATCCTCATCACAAAGAAGGGGCTTTTTCGCATTGTTAAACGGGACATTAAACAATCCCTTGGAGTTTACGCGAAAAAGACCATTGAAGCAAGTCTTGTTCAAGAAAATGAAAAGAGCAGCCTTTTCAAGATTTTCTTTTTTGTTACCGTTCACCTTTAACGAATTGAATCGTTCTCTCTTTTCAAAATAAAGGTTTTTATTTTCTTCAAGAGATGACTTCCAATATTTCTCTTGCAGATTAGCAAGAATATCCGTTAAATCACCGCAATTTGTCTTTATCTGACAGTAAGTATTTATAAGTTCACCATTGATATCGTTAATGAGAACCTCATTTGGAGCCAAACGAGAAAGAACATCAAAAAGCACAGCACCACCACCTACAAATGGCTCGCAATACTTTTCAATTTGAGCAGGATAATACCTGCGAATTTCGTCCAAGAGCTGCGTTTTGCCGCCAACCCACTTGATAAATGGTTTTGCAGTAATCATAGTCTAAAAATACATAAATAAAATGGCACAAAATGACAAAATGAAAAAACATTGAAAAAAATTGTTAGGGGTGGGTGGGCGGGGAAAAGCCAGGGCGTTGCGGGTGCGGCGTCTGAGCACCCGCAGTAGGGGTAGCGGAAGACCCGACTAGGGCGGGTTATACACAAAACGCCCACTCTTTTGAGTGGGCGTGATTATAAGGGCGGGGTCGGGGCTGAAGCGAGGGGGATTCCTCCCCCTTCATACTAAGCCTTACACCTCTTCAATGCTTGCGTGATATTCCTGCAGAGACTTCACGGCACCAAGTCCGTTCCTTGCGGCGGCGATGCCCTTGACAGTGTTGTAGGCACCGGCGAGGGTCGTGATGTACGGAACCTTGTACTTGATAGCGGCCTTGCGGATGGCGCTTTCGTCCTTGATGGCGTCGCGCTTTGCCCACGGCG
>NZ_CAMGVQ010000106.1:0-5416 GCF_946062555.1 uncultured Fibrobacter sp. | reverse complement strand
ACTCCAAGAAATTTCGCCAGGAACACGAGGAAGAAATCCTGCTCCATCAGGCGGCCAAAAACGCCTTCGATGATATGGGTGTCAAGAAGTTGCCCAAGGTTAAGGAACTTCAAGCTGAATATGCTCGGTTGCTGGAGGAAAAGAAAAAGACCTATGCCGAGTACCGGCGCTCCCGTGAGGAAATGCGGGAGCTGCTGGCAGCAAAGGCCAATGTGGATCGTCTCTTAAATATGGAGACGGAACACGATACTGAAAAAGAAAAAGACCACGACCAGCGGTGAGCTGGTCGTGGTCGAAAACGTCCTTTGGACGCGCAGCCGCAGAATGAAATTCTGCGTTCATGGGGGCTTGGGGGATACCCTCAACAAGCAGCACCGGAAGCCGAATGGCTATCCAGGGGCATTGCTTGCCAGTACAATCTTGGCGATGAGAGATTCCTTTTAATTTCCCTATACAGGGTTCTTCACACATCGCAGGTTCCACACAGGATGTGATTGTGGGCTTCGATTGCTCTGCTAACAGATATCGGTAACTCGATTGATTTTCTGTATGCCATGCGCACGTCATTAATCGACAAAAATTTCCGGCATATTGTACTGAATGTCAGCTGATTCGCGGGCGGCTCCGAGATTTCTGCTTTGTAACAGCGTGCGGCGCAATTTTACGCCTCCGTCTTCTGCCATCACAACATACTCTCTACGATGCTGTCGAATATAAGTCGATGTTTCACGGGAGAAACCACTTCTCTGCAGCAATATGGTCAAAGGATTGGTTGTACCGTATTCAACATACTCATACCAATCGTTCTTGAAGCTTTCCACCTTATGAAATCTCTTGTACTCGTTTGAAAATCTCAAAAAATAATTGGAAATGCTGAAAAGGATCACATTTTCAATAACATCCAAGGTGTCCGCAATAACAACGTTTCTGTGCTCACGGGAATCGTCATATTTTACTGGTTTTCCATCGATTCTTACCGTAGCCTCACTGTCGTTCCTCTTGTATTCAATTGCTTTGTTCATGATGTTGCTAAGACCCATTCCCTGAATCCATTGAATCAATATAACAGCATACCAACGAAGCATTCCGTGCTTTCCTGTTTTCTTGCTTACTCTTCCAAGTGTCTGCCGTTCATACTTTTCCCATTTGAAAACGCGGCACATTCGCTCGAGGAAGTTCATCAACTCGTTGTAGTCAACGTTCCCATTAATGTCTAGGGTCGGATAAGACATCCCTCGTGCGATTGCACTGGTAAGGTTCTCTGTCTGATCAACTGACACATTGATATCATCATCGGGCGTTGCAGATTTTTGTGTAAAGTTTGCCTTTATCTTTTCCTCATCGTGTTCTGTAAGGAATGGTGCAAACTCCCTGTGGACAAGGCTGTCTCGGCCTTTTGTAATATCACGCAAGAGTATCAAAGCGAACTTACGCATCAGCGTATAGGATTCTTCCGGCTGATTGTGGGGGTGCTTATCAAACTCTATTTCCCCGTTAACCAGTGCCTTTACGACCGATTTTTTCTGCGCATTAGTCAAGCCTGATTCGATGGACAGTTTCTGTTCTGGAATCTTCTCTTTAAGTAGTTCTTCGAACTTTTCCTCCTTGACCTTGTCGTTCATACTGACAAGAAATACATTCCCATAAAGGTTGTATTCTATCCTGCCTACACGTCCGATCAGATTACGGAAATCAACTGCATCCATATAGGCATAACCCTTTTTATAACTTGTGATAAAGAGGTTATCAGCAGGCATATTGACTCCCTCCACGAGGGTACTGGTGCAGAAGATTGTAGTAATGGCACCGCTTCGAAATAGTTCTTCAATTCTCATTCGAATAGTAGACGGGAGATATCCAATATGATAAGCAACGCCTTTTGTGATCAATTCCGCAAGGAAATAATCGCCGTGGACCTCCTGCTTTATCTCCTTGGAAAGAGTCCAAATATCCTGATTAGCCGTTACTGTAGGAATTTTATTTGCATAGCTGCGGGCAAGGTTTACTGCCTGTGCAATGGAACTGCAATATACAATATTCTGCTTGATTCTCCCGTCAGAGTCTCTGCTTACAAGCGGAAGAATTGTGTCGAGGCTGATTTCTCCGGTGAACTGTGCAATCTTCGTCAGCGTCCTCGAAGCAGTTTTTGATATTCTATCGCTACAATGTCATCGACCTCTTCAGAGTTACTTCCCACAAACATTCTGAACTGAATCGACAATGCTCTGCACAGACAATCCTTATTCTCTTCCATAGTTGGAGAAATGCCGAATGCAAGCATCACATTGCGTGTTTTATCATCTTCTATGTTCTCCTTATAAAAAGCGGTAAGGCCGGCATCGTCAAATGGATGGAAAGATGCCTTTATATCCGTCGTCATAGTTCGACTGCCATCATAAAGTTTTCTCGGCAACGGTACATCCTTGGAGGTGTACCGTTTTCCTTTTTTAAATGGGAAATAGTTGCTGCCTGCTGCGCAGAAGCAACGCACGACAAATATACCGCTATTCTTTCTGTTTGGATAGTAAAGCTCCTCCCGCATGTGCGTGTATAGCCGCTCAAAATATGTCTTTACCAGCACATCTAATTCTCCTTATCATATGCAATTAAATCTGTCCCATGTTTTGTCTCATCTGTCTCATGTTCGACCGGCTGCGCGTCTCATTTTGTGGTGCGATAATGCATTCGGAAGGACGAAGAGTGGTCCCAAGATACATTGCTAGGAATTGTATTTTTAGCATATTACAAAAATATGCAAAAATCAACTAATCCATGCAATTTAATTTGTAAACACTCATAAATCCACTCCAATAAAAGTTAAGGAGGTGAACGGCATGGCAAGCAACAGGAAGCAGACTTCCAAGGCGGTGGCTACCAAGGCAAGTCAGATTCTCAAAGATGGTCGCTATAGCAGCAAATCGAAATCCGTCGCAGGCAGTGCTTTGGCGCAAACCAAACCTGGCAAGAAAAAGTAAGATTTGAAATCGATGGGCAGCGATGTATTAGCTAATACGCCTGCCCCCCCTTCAGGGGTTACCTCACCTAACACAATTATCACTCTCTCATAGTCCGAATAGCGCTATAAGGGCGGAGGGACGCATAGGAGTTCGAAGACGCAACGATGAAGGTTGCTTTTCGGGCGAAGATGCTCCCACCGCAGCTTTGTGCGCTTTTTTAGCCTAAAGCCTGTGGTCATCTTCCGCCACAGGCTCTTTTTGTGTCCTTCCGTACCTAGCTTCGGGCGGAAAGGACACATTATGAAGAACAAACAGAAATCTACTGTCACCAAGAAAAATGAATTCTTGGGGACTCCCACTATCCAACACGACACCTACATCTATCGCTTTGCAGACGGGACAAGCTCTACACTGGTTTTTAGCTCTGCCGATGTTGATGACATGGGGAGCTGCTGGCTTGCTGAATTACAGGAGCTTGACCGCCGTGAGTACAACAATAACCATGCACAGACCCGCCGCCATTGCTCTTTGGAAGCTCAGGACCCGGAGGGGATGGGGGGCTACTATGAAGGCGACAACATGGATCGAGTACAGTTTAATCTTGAGGTAAAGGAATTTCTTTCTGCGTTGCCGAAGGATTTGGAAGAAATCGCCTGCCTTCTTTACGAAGGCTTCTCCGCCGCTGAAATTGCTCGTCTACAGGGCGTGAACCGGTCTACAATTTCGCGAAAGATTAAAAAAATACAGAGCATTATAATGCTCCACAATTCATAAAACTACAAAAAGGACGCCTCACCCAACAGCGTATGACTGTTAGGTGAGGCGTCCTTTTTGGGAAAAATCTATTATTTACTGTAATTTCTGAATTCTTCTTCAGATTCATAAATGGAGTCTGCGGAAATACTGTTTTTATGACCGCATTCTGTGCATTTCCACACATAATGATGGTCGTCAAATCCAGGCTGTAAATTTAGGTAAGCATTGCAACGGTCACAATACCAGTCAACCTCCGGGAACCTTGCTCCCATGATTACACCTCCTTTCTTACCGCTATGCGGTACCCATATCTGCCAACTTATCTTGGTTACCAACTTGATGCGCTTTATATAAGCATATACACCCCCAGCAACTCATGCCATTCAATATTATTCACTGGTGTTGTTGTCCCGTTCAGAATCAGATATATCTGTGGTGGTTGTTTCCGTTGCCGATGGAATCGTTTCTTTAATTGCAGCAAGAATTACTTGTCCTTCTTGCTCTAATGCTTTCTTGCGCTTAAATGCGGCATATTTCTCCTTAATATACACGCCACCAGCAGCAAGTGAGACAATTCCTAATGTAGTGAGTGACCCCTTGATCCAGCCGCGTTGTTCTCCCAATTTCAATCCACGTTCAAGGCCGATTTCTTTGGCTGTGGCCGAGAAGAAGTCGGATAACTTTTTTATGCCTTGTTGCATATCGCCATCGCCAATATTTTTTAGGGCTTTCGTCATATCAGGAGCCGATTTACCAGTGGTATTAACCAGATCATATATTTCCTCAGCTATGTTATTCATACTGTATCCTCCGTAAATTCATTTTCTTTAAGCCGGGTGCAATATATTTGAATGGCCCTGGAGATAAACCACGAGACTCCGCGCTCTGCTCCGTTATCGATAAGCTCTTTATATGTTTTGCTCCCAAACATATTTCCAATGTTATTCAATAAACTCAAATGAGCCGCTTGCGACATTGCAGGTATGTTTGAAAAGAACTCATGTATCCTTTTAACTTGAGCTTGTACTTCTTCGGAGCCAGTCGTATATTTTTTCCTGCCTAAGTTTTCGATGTTATTCAATGCATCAATCAGGTTCCGATCCGTGGGATTATCTTCATGCTTTGTACAGTAATAACACGTTGCCTGAAACAAATACTCAGCACTGCCAGGTCCATAAATATCATCGATTTCTGATGCAATTTCCGCCCCAGGCGCAAAATTAAGATTGTTCCATTTGAACAGAAAAATAGAATCCGAGAGCACTTTTGCGGTTATATGGTGTAAAGCACAAATCTGCATCTGTACACTGTCATCATCATAGGGACTATCTTCCTTAAAGAATACCATTACCTTGTCAAGGGTCTCAAACCAATAATTTTCATCTTCTTCTGTTAATACGGCCACAAAAGACTGCTCCATAGGCTCCTTGAGATCCATTGCATTAAATGCTGCTACAATTACCGGAACCAATGTATCATATGGTAGATTTTCCAATCCATGCGAACCAAATCGAATTGCGGATATTGGAACATCCATTTCTTTCAAAAGATTTGCTGTTTCAATCAAACTTTCAAGATGCTTCTTTTTCTTTTCCAGTTGAGCTATTTGAAAAGAAAGGGCTTCTTTTCGATTATAGTGAGGGTTATTAAGGATATCAGGCCAGCGTCCGTATCATTGCTGATTCTGTTGTTTTCGGGTATTC
>NZ_CAMGVQ010000105.1:0-5612 GCF_946062555.1 uncultured Fibrobacter sp. | reverse complement strand
TGAATAGTGGAAATTGGACAATAGCCACAATAACGCATTACACCGGCATCGGCACCGAAATCAGAGAGTACAAACCATGGAACTTTACGCGTTTCACGGATTCCCAAGGCATTGAACACTGTATTTCCGCGAACCCGGACTATGCGGGTACGGCAAGTACAGACTGCCCCCTGCCCGACACGGTTAGAGTTGTCGTGCCGTTGCCGAACGGGCTTGGCCGCTATGCAATGCAAAATGCGGAACGTCCGAACTCTGAGTTGAATTCTGCATATGAATTTTACCTAAAAGACCATCTAGGTAGTACTCGTGTAGTATATGGCGTTGGTTTCCCCGACCCGCTCGGCATATCTCCGAATGGAGTGTTCCGTGCCGCATACGACTACCGCAGTTTTGGAGAACAACTGGATTTGTTCGTTTTCACCCGAAAGGTGACCGAGAACTTTACGGGGAAGGAGAAGGACGATGAAATCGAGCTGAATTACTTCGGGGCGAGATATCTTGACCCGATGCTTGGAATGTGGATTTCCGTGGACCCGGCAAGGCAATTCGCGAGCCCGTATCTGTATGTGGGAAATGGGAATAATCCGATTAATGGGGTGGATCCAGATGGAATGGCTTGGGAATACGCGCAAAATTCGGGTAGGTTAACTTATATCAATAATAATACTGGCGCGCGTACCTTTGTCGCATATGGTTATGCGGGAAACGGAGAAGGTTTTAATAATGCTAAATACGAGGGTGTCCGCATGACAGGCCCTCTCCCTGCAGGAACTTATACAATTTCACCAATGATTAAAAAACATCCCCAGGGTAAGTACAAAAAATATATGAAACTGACTCCTGATGAAGATAATGAAATGTATGGACGAGATCTTTTCTTGATTCATGGAAGAAAAGCTGCAAATGATTTTGATGCTTCTTCTGGTTGTACAATTTTTGATCGGGATGATAGAATGCGCATTGCAAATAGCGGGGATAATAAATTGATTGTTGTCCCTGATGCCTTAGAAGATTTAGACGATGGCCCTGGCAATGTTTTTGTTAACCCGCACGAAATTGAAGTTGAAGGCGAATAGGATTTATTAGATGATAAAGAAAATAGTCGTTACATTTCTCTTTCTTTTTTCTGCAAATTATTCTCAAGATTGTCCAGTTAAACCAACTGGATTAACTGTATGTGAAAAAAAAATGGACAAGACTTTCGTTTCAATTGAGTTAGAAAAAACAAGGAGAGAAACAAGCAAAGCGTGCTTTCCTTACTGGGATGGTTATTCTTTTCCAGATATAAGTATCAAACTTTCTGTTGATGGAAATATTATTTTCTTCCCGAAGGAATTGTATTGTACCATTGCTTTGGTTAACGATTTTTCTGTAAAAAAAAGAAACAAAGACTTTATTCTATTTGGTTCTTCAGGAGACGCTAGCGAAACTGTATATTTTGAAGTGTTTTTTGACGAAGAAAAGGTCTATAAATCATTCACGTTTGAAAGAGTTGATAAGAAAGATACGATTTCAACTTGTACGTACAGACCTGTTTTTTATGAATGATTGTTTCGGATTCCTGGACGGTACTACGCCGGAATCAAACAAAAGGTCGCTCCTGTGGCCTTTTTCCGTACGATTCCTAGGGAAAATTGATTGTAGATAAGTTTAAGTCGCTGAAAATTTCCTATGATTGGAGAGGTATGCCTGTCGAATTTACGCGTAACGATGCCTGCATCGACATACACGAACAGATCGTGTGTGGTTCCATGAAACTCGTGATGGCCTACGACGGCTCGGGCCGCCGCATCTCGAAGACGCGCATGCGCGACTACGGGAACGGTGTCTGGGAAACCCAGTCTATCACGCACTACACGGGTATCGGCACTGAAATACGCGAGAACTTCGCCGGACCGGCAAAACAGACGAAAGTCGTCGTGAACATGCCGCAGGGCCTTGGCCGCTACAAGGTCGCTGACGCATCGCAGCTCGCCGATGATAACGCGTCCAGGACATTCGAATGGTACCTGAAGAACCATCTCGGCTCCACGAGCTCGTCTATGGCACCGTGGCCTCCACGGACCCGAACACTGGCGACATTGGCGAGACCAAGGCTGCTTACGACTACAGGGCTTTCGGCGAAATGGTAACACTCTCGCAGCCCTCGGACAAGGTCACCGAGAATTTCACAGGAAAAGAACTGGATGATGAAATCGAGCTCGGTTATTGGGGAGCAAGATATCTTGACTTGATGCTGGGAGTGTGGATTTCTGTGGACCCGGCTAGGCAATTCGCGAGCCCGTATCTGTACGCGGGGAATGGTTATAATCCAGTGAATGGTGTGGATGAAGATGGGAATGAGGTAAAAGGAACGTTTTCTAAATCAACAGGAATTTTAACCTTAAGGGACAATGATTCGGGAAAAGAAGTTTCTGGTAAATATTTTACAGGAGGAATAGCAGGAGCACCAATTCCCAATGGAACATATGAAATTCTTGAACAAGCTCAAAGGGAAGGCTTTTATCGTCTTGATTTAGTTGATGTGAATCCTCGGAATGATGTTGCTGAATTACCGGATGGTTCGACAAGAGATAGATTTAGATTGCATGGTCAAGGAATGTCTTTGGGGTGTGTTACAGCTTGTGAAGGAACTGATCACTCTAAAATAGACAAATTCCTTCAAAACACCAAAACAAGTGTTGTTAAGGATAACTATGATGCTCCATGGTATGTGGATCTCAAAAATTTCTTTTCCGGTTCTGATAATGAATCTAACATAAATAAATATGGAGAGTTAGATGTTACAGAATAATTTTATTTGTTTAGGCTATTTTTTTACAACACTTGTTTTATGCTCTTTCTTGGGACTTTATACCAAATCAACAAATTTGATTATTCTTTTGTATGGTGTAGTTTATTTTGGTGTTCTTCTTTTAAAACGAAACTTTATTTATGGAAAAGTGAAAGCCACGATTATTTTTATCATTTTGTCTTCCGTTTTGCATTTTTTCGATACGACATTAAAACTGACGTCTTTAATTCTTCTGATTTTATTCCCGTTAATGTTATTAGGAACGCTTGTAAAAAATGGTTTTCGTAATTCGGTGAAATTGAAAAATGAAACTAAAAAGGCGTGTGTTGTACGTAATAGTGTAATTGCGATGTTTGTTGCTATATGTATGCAATTGTTAAAAAATTATTTTTGCATTCGATCCTATTATTTGAATCATGTTCTATTGAGTGTCGAAATTTACTTAGGATTTATTACACCAATAGAATATTTAGCGCGTCTGATTCCGTTTAAAAGGAAAATTTAATGTTGAACTTGACCCTATTGTAGGGAATTGATAAAAGGGTTGCATAAGCAACAACATTCAATGCGTAATTATTTCTGAAGGTTGCTACATTGGCTTTTTTCTATACGATTCCGAAGGAAACCTTGTCGAGGACAAATACTTGCAAGGATAGAGCTGCAAAAATGCACTTGTGCGTTTTTATAGTCGAACCGCTGTGTATTTCGCTTTGCGCAATTCCAAACGCATGAAATTTTCCTATGATTAGTGCCATGCCCAAAGAATTCTCAGCTACAACCTACGCGTGGCTTTTGCATGACCACCTGGGAAGTACGGTCGCCGTGTACGGCTCTTCGGAAAACGGCGAAGGGCAATTAGGACTCGAGCATGCCTACGAATACAGGAGCTACGGCGAAATGGCCGAGCTGACATCCTCCGCCGACAAGGTCACGGAAAACTTCACAGGAAAAGAGAAGGACGACGAAATCGAGCTGAACTACTTCGGCGCGCGTTATCTTGACCCGATGCTTGGAATGTGGATTTCCGTGGATCCGGCACGTCAATTTACGAGCCCATATTTGTATGCAGGGAATGGGTTTAATGCGGTGAATGGTATTGACGAAGAGGGAAACATCTTTGATTCAAATGAGGGGGGAGACTATGTATTATCAAAGATTAATTTTAATGCTAGCAAAACTAATACATTTCGCATAAATCGTGCAAAAAATGATCCATATCGCTTGTATAAGTTTTATGATAGTAAAAATGGGGAAACCTTTATTGAACCATGTTGCACTACAAACCAGAAGTACAAAAAAATATATGAAGTCTATATTCCTAATCTAATTGTTGATGAAAAATATCTGCCTAATATAACAAGCATTCTAATCGGACATGAGTTGGATCATCCGTATGAATTTGCAAAACCTGGCCATAACGCCTTAGAATCTGTTCATACAGAAGATGAATACTTTGATAAAATAAAAATAATGTCTGAAGATCAAAATCCAGATCCAATTTATAAGCATGATTATGAATCAGCGAAAGAGATGGGTATTTATGATGAGTATTAAACACTTTTTTATTTTGGTATTGTCTTCTTTTAATATACTTTTTGCTTGTTTCTACGATGATCCGAACATGATTGTTCATTTAAAAGACACTATAGTTGATTGCTATAGTATAAAGATAGTTTATAATTATCCTATGGAAAAATGTGGAGGATTATTAACAGGGCTTGGGCTTGAACAAAAAAAAGGATGCATTTCTTTCCAAGAAAATGAATCAAATTCAAAGTTATATGATTCAATTAAGGAATACGTGTCAAATAGTAAAAAAAAATCGCTTTTCTATTTAAATAATAATGTTCATCTAACGAGAATTATTACGCAAAGATATATAGAAAATAAATTTTTTATTTATGACACGACTATAAAAGATTCGGTATTTAGATTTTTTTTCTCAACATTATATGATGTTAATGGTAATTACAAAAAAAGGTGGATTACGATAGATACTTTACTGAGAAAGAAAGATATAGAAGAAAATAAATTATGGGAATATAATTCTTATAATTCGGAGATTGCATTATCCTGTCTTGATTTAATGGATTTAAATATTCAGTCAGGAAAATATAATGTACCAGAAAAATTTTTTATTGCATATAAAAAATATAAAACTCCTAAAATGTTAGGAATATTAAATTTTAAAGCTAAGGGACTTTATCTCGATTTGTTTATTCAATTTAAATCAGAAAGAAAAATTCAAATGTTTCACACTAGCTATATTGAACCAGGTGATGTTGATTATCCAAAAATTTCAAAAATCATTTTGATAGACTCTATGGTGAATCAATTAGATTCTATACAAGTTAAAGATTTGTGGGGAGCGGATTCTCTTTTCACTCCACAAAAGATAAGTAAAGAAAAATGGAGTGAAATGAGAATTTTAATTCCAATTTTCGATATAGAAAATAATGAAAATAATCATATCGGCTATGCATGTACAAATTGGGTGAAATTGAAGAATGTAACGCTACCCCAGAAATGTAATACCAGTAAAAATAATCAACCAGCTGATTCAAAATTCCCTATTCAGGTTACGAAGCCAGCTATAAAGGGGTTACTTGAATGAAAGCGACCTGTTTTATAGCTGTTGCAGCCATCATAACAACTGTTTATGGAATGAGGACGGCAGATGTTTCTCGGGACATACCCACCATCCGCAATATGTCCGACGCGAACAATTTCGTTTATGACTCTGAAGGAAATCTGATAGAAGACAAATCCAAGAAAATGAAAATCTCTTACGATTGGCGGGGGATGCCCGTGGAGTTTG
>NZ_CAMGVQ010000104.1:0-5964 GCF_946062555.1 uncultured Fibrobacter sp. | reverse complement strand
CATCCGCATACGACATACAAAACCCTGCACTTTCAGTGCAGGGTAGTTTATTTCTGGTCCAACGAAGGTGTTCCTCTGGAACCGGTACATGTCTTGCAAAATATTCTTCGGATTATTGAAGCTCGTCATGAGGATGTTGTTGCGAAATGGATTGCTCATTTCAACGAAATATCGTATTTCTGCTAGGCTTACTGCAAATTACGGTAAGGGATTTTCTATGACGAACTTGAAGCAGATGCGGGATTTCTATCTGACTTATCAAATTGGTCAGACGGTGTCTGACCAATTCGTCTTGAGCTGGTCCCATTACTTGTTCCTGATGCGTATTGATAATCCCGACGAACGGAAATTCTACGAAATTGAGGCGAAAAACTCGAATTGGAGCCTGCGGGAACTCAAAAGGCTGTTCGATTCCAAAAAGAAGGCTCAAAGATGGTGTGTCGTTCCGTAAAAATCTGCCAGTTTTTTGCCGTTTCCAACATCACAATCCCAAAATCCTCAGATAGTCCATCCGGCTATTCAAAATTCGAATGACAAAAACTTCATCACGTTCGTTCCGGTAAAAGACCAAATACCCGCTGACAGAAAGGCAACGATACTTCGTCAAGCTATTTACCTTACCTCTTAACGAAGAGCCAATCTCGGGGAAAACGGCTAGGTTGTCAATGGCGTCAAGAATTTCAATGATTTTTTCATTTGCCGCTTTAGGGCTGCCTAGCTCGGATTCTATATAAGCGTTGATGCCGTCTAAATCTTCGACGGCTTTTGGCGAAAATACGATGGAGGGCGCCTAGACCTCGTATTTTTTCCGCACATCAGCGGCGGAAAGCCATCGTCCCTGTTCGGCGGAGCGTTCGCCTTCGGCAAGAGCCTTCTGTAACTTCAGTTCGGCGACCATGCGTTCGTATTCCTTGATGTCTATTACAACGTAACAACTGCGACCGTTCTTGGTCAAAAAGACTGGAGAATCTTCGGTCACGTTCTGAAGAACTTCGTTATAATTGCGCAAATCAGAAACTGGCAAAATACAGGGCATGGGGAACCTCCTTTCCTAAAATACAAAATTTTAAGAATAATTGCAAGTAAAATTCAACGAAGTACGCGCCGTATTGCGAGTTTTCTGTCTTAAATCTATGCCTTGCAGGCATATCTAGTTATGAAAACAAAGTATTTACAATATCTGAAAAATGAAAATATATTTGGACATGTAAAGACTTCAACCGAGAGGAACCTATGAAAAAAGTATTGGTCTTGTCCAGCAGCTTGCGCAAGGGGAGCAACTCCGAAACCCTGGCGCAGGAGTTCGCGAAAGGTGCCGCCGAGGCGGGCAACAAGGTGGAATTCGAGTCGCTGCGCGGCAAGAAGATCGGTTTCTGCATGGGCTGCCTCGCTTGCCAGAAAAAGGGCAAGTGCGTCATCAAGGATGACGCACCCGCCATTACCAAGAAGATGGAATCGGCCGATGTCATCGTGTTTGCGACGCCGATTTACTATTACGAAATGAGCGGCCAGCTCAAGACGATGCTCGACCGCGCTAATTCCCTCTATGCGAGCGATTACAAGTTCCGCGAGATTTACCTGCTCACGTCTGCCGCCGACACCGACGCAAAGGCCATGAACATCGCGAAACGCGGCATTGGCGGGTGGATCGCCTGCTTTGATGGCGTGAAGCTCAAGGGAGCCCTCTGTGCCACGGGAGCCGAAAGCGCTGGCGATGTCAAGAAGAATTCCGCGCTCCTGAAAAAGGCGTTCGCCATGGGCAGTAAGATATAATACAAAGATGTCATTCTGGAGCCCCATAGGGGCGATAGAATCCATGGATCCTATCCCCATCACGCGTTGCGTTTCAGGGTCCAGGGCGACAAAGAAAGTTTAACAACAAGGAGATAGCTCATGAAATCCAAATTCTTAAGTGCGGCACTCGCCGTGGTTTCCGCATGCACCCTGATGGCATGTTGCACCGAAAAAGAAAACAAGCCTGCTGCGCAAGGTGCCGCCACGCCGGCCACGCAGTTCGCAACAGAAACCGCACAACAGACAAAGGACGAAAATATGAACAAGCTCACGCTCACCGCCGAATGGGACAAGGTATTCCCCAAGAGTGACAAGGTCGAATATTCCAAGGTCACTTTCAAGAATCACTTTGGCATTGAACTCGCTGCCGACATGTTCGTGCCCAAGGACACGAGCCTCAAGGTGAACGGCAAGTTCCCCGCGATTGCAGTATCCGGCCCGTTCGGTGCCGTCAAGGAACAGTCCAGCGGCCTTTACGCCCAGCAGATGGCGGAACGCGGATTCCTGACCATCGCATTCGACCCGAGCTTCACCGGCGAATCGGGTGGCGAACCGCGCTACATGAACAGCCCGGACATCAACACCGAAGACTTCATGGCGTCCGTGGACTTTCTCTCGACCCGCGACAACGTTGACCCGGAACGCATCGGCATCATCGGCATTTGCGGCTGGGGCGGCATGGCGATTAACGCTGCCGGCATTGACACCCGCGTAAAGGCGACGGTTGCCTCGACCATGTACGACATGAGCCGCGTATCTGCAAATGGCTACTTCGATGCGGCAAACAACGCCGACGCCCGTAACGAGGCCCGCAAGGCATTGATGGCCCAGCGCACCAAGGACTTCAAGAACGGCACGTACGACCTGGCCGCCGGTGTTATTGACCCGCTCCCGGACGACGCTCCTTACTTTGTCAAGGATTACTACGCCTACTACAAGACCCCGCGCGGCTATCACAAGCGTTCCCTCAACAGCAACAAGGGCTGGGCCGCCTCCGCAGGCACCTCGCTCATGAACACCAAGCTCCTCGCATACGCCGACGAAATCCGTAACCCGGTGCTCATCATCCACGGCGAAAAGGCCCACAGCCGCTACTTCGGCGAAGGCGCATTCGAAAAGATGACCGGCAAGAAGGCAAACGTCCCCGCAAAACTCGACGCCACCAAGAACTGGAGCAAGACCGTCGGCAACAAGGAATTACTCGTTATTCCCGGAGCCTCCCACGTGGACCTCTACGACAACCTGGAAAAAATCCCCTTCGAAAAGCTGAACGAATTCTTCAAGACGAACCTGAAGTAAGCGAAAGACACAAAACCGCGACGATTATCGCTACTGTTCAAGGTCACAAATGTGACCTTGATTGCTTTTTGTCATTTTTTGCCATTTTTAAATGCTATTTTAGGGATATGTGCGTAAATGCCATATTGACAATTAGACTTTTAAAACCTATTTTTAAACTGAGGAATAAACCTATGGCAGTGGCAATAAGATCCATACCGACGCTTCAAGGGGAAGACGCTGAACGTTTTCTCAAGGAAGCCGAATACGCCGAAAAGAACGAGCGTAAACAGGATTTTGGTGATAAAATCCTGCTCGTTAGAAATTTCCTCCGCGAACAAGGTTTCTAGACATGACCCTTGCCGAATTTTTGAACCGATGCTCGTTTGCTCGGCTTTCTTCGGAATTGCTGCAAAGTTGCAACCCCTTCAAATGCGGAAATGAAGACCTTGACGAATTTTTCAGAGAGGATTTTCGACTATACGGTGAAAAACTTTTGGGAAAGACTTATGTCTTTCGTCTAAGAGAGCGTCCCGAAAGCATCGTTGCTGCATTTACAATATCAAACGATTCAATTCGAATCAAACAACTTGCTCCTGAAGACAAGGCGAAGACTGAATATGTCACGGAGAATGGCGAGAAGAATCTTCGCCGCTATCCCGGAGTTTTGGTCGGTCGCCTAGGGACGAATATTGAATTTGCCAAACAAGGTTTTGGCTCTGCAGTAATGGACTTCATCAAGGCTTGGTTCCGTAGCGACGAAAACAAGACCGGTTGCCGGTTTATCATCGTTGATGCAATCAATAAACCGGAAGTCATTCATTACTATCAGAAAAACAATTTCAAATTCCTTTATAGTTCCGAAATTAACGAAGCAAGGGCTCTTGGAATAAACGTGAAAATGCTGGGAGAAAAACCTTTGCATACACGTTTGATGTATTTTGATTTGATTGATATTAAATAAAAACAAGAATTGTAAAGCGACGTTATCCTTCTTCGTCCAGGTCAAAACTGACAAAGGCGGGAACCCCGTCCTCGCTCATGTTGGCGAGCAGGTTCAAGATGCGCTTGCGGCGCCAGCGGGGCATGTCGGTAATGGGGTATTCGTGAAGCTGGTCCAAAAAAGATCCCGGGCAGTAGTCCATCGCTTCCGAAAGTTTTTCCTTGAGCATCTTGCGGTACTTGTCGACCTTGTCCTTTTTGCAACCCGCGGAAGCTTGCGTATGCCGGGCTCGATGCCTTCCAGCACGAAACTGTCCATTGCAAAGGATACCGAGTCGAAGGTTATTTCGCCCCTGCGCAGGAATAACCAGCACGTTGTAGAATTCCCTTCGGCATCGGCATAGGTGACGGTCCCTCGCCGGATGTGACGTTCGTTGCCGACAACCTGGTCCATGGGCACGTCATGCCCTTTAATCTCAAATGTCACCTTGAAATTTTCTGTAGGAAACTTCTTGACGATGTATTCCCGGTTGTAATCCGGCAGCCACTGGTGCTTGAACAGGTTCAGGATTAAGCCTCCGTTTATAAACCTATTCTTATATCGTTTTTTTTGAAACGGTTTGTAAAAGAATGTAGTTGCCGGTGTGCCTAACGGTATTTGTGGGGCTTTGTTGAAATTGTAGTGTCTGCTTTTACCAGGACTCCTTCACTGAGGTTCACCAGCCCTTGAATCCAGGTATAATGGATTACGCTGTGGGCGTCCAGCAGGCTGTCAACTGTAGTGCGTGGAACATTTGTAAAGTCGAAAGGGCGGCATCCCGATTCAATTCGCTTTTCAAAATCGGCCAACGAATCACCGAGGGCTTTGTACTTGCCTGTAATTTCAAATTCAGTGTTTTCCCAAGCGATAAAACCCTCAGGGCATTTAATCTCAAATCCTCTTAGAGCGTCTTCGCAATCTCCACGGACTTCTAGAATTACCTGCGTGGCGCACATGGATACAAAAAGACCTACGCACACCCAGAACCAGGAATTGTTAAATGGCGATTTAAACAAGTTCAAAAGTTTTCCCTGGACAGAGTTTCCGTATTTGGACAATTCCCAAGTATGGCGGTTCGTCATAAAATGCCATCCGCAAATTATTCCCGTCGCAGAAAGCCATCAATCGTTTGAAATTCGGAAATCGCTCCGGATATTTATACTGCTCAAATAGTGAACGAGCTATTCTCATTTCTATCTCCCTACTTACGGTTGCGACTCGAACTCTCTGAATAGGTAGCTCTGTAGAGCCATGCTTGCCGTCCGCCTCGTCAAGAGGCGAGAGATTGTCGTAAACAACATGCAGGCTCGCCATTTCAAGAGGATTTATTTCTTGTATAATCATTTTGCCCGCTTTTATATTTCGTCGTCCCTCAGCATGTTCGACCCTGCACTTCGAAAGAGTTCCCGCATGAACTCGTCGTAGCCGGGTTCGCCCTTTTTTGGAATGCGCCTGATGTTGCTGGTTGTAGATTTGCCGTTCTGGTCGAGTTCCTTCTTTTCTTCGATTTTGTTATCCATACTGGACTCCTTGTTTTTTTGTATTGGCGTTCTGTTGCATCGCTTCATATATATCGTCACAAAGACTCAATTTGTAAAAAAACGTGCAATTTCAGGTTGAATTATGCGGTCGTCGCAACAAGGGAATTGAAATCCATCCCTTTTTCGGCAAGCGAACAAGTTTCTTACGGTAGTTGCCAGTGCTTGTGGACCAAAATCGGCAATTTTGGTGTGAATCGCACGATGTTTCCCCGGGTTCCCTCAATCGGGGGGCATCCTGTACACGGCAGGTTTGTCAAATAACAACAACCCCCAAAACTTGTCAACGGTCTGAATGCCAAGGATAATTTTGATGTTTCGCGAATTTTCACCGTCAATGCGACTGATATAGGTTGAATCGGGAAGAAAAAA
>NZ_CAMGVQ010000103.1:0-6410 GCF_946062555.1 uncultured Fibrobacter sp. | reverse complement strand
TTTCCAAGAATTCTCTTGGACCCGTCACTAAGCACATCTCCGATTCCTTCAATCTACTCAGCAACCTCTCGGGTTGCTGTCCCTCGATCGCGGCTTACTTGGTTCTTCGCTTTCAGCGTTTCGTTTTCGGCCGTCCCTCTCAGGAACGACGCCAATTATAGAATTTTCAGGAACTTTTGCAAGGGTATTTTTGCAGAAAAAATCGCATTTTTTTCTTATTTTCGCAAAAAACGGGAAAGCAACGAGTCTTTCGCAGGAAAAATACCAAAGAGTTCACAAACTATTCACACAAAAATTTCGGACACTCGAATTTTTCTGCTAAAAATCAGGGCTATTACGCCCGATAGGAGCGAACTATAAGTGAAAAAGGCTCCTTTTCCATGTCAATCGGGGTACTTTCAATCTGCCAACGGAACCATGTCAACTGCCTTTTAGCATAATTGCGGGTCTTTTTCTTAACTTCTTCAACGACTTCGTCCATTAATGCCGACGATTTCACCTGCAAAAGCTCCCTATAGCCAAGGCTTTGCCACGCAGGCGCGTTCAACGGAACATCCTGAGCAAGTTCGTTCACCTCGTCAACCCAACCATCCAGAATCATCTGGTCTACACGGGAATCAATCCTCTTATATAGGGCATCGCGCTCCCGTTGCAGCCAAAAGATTGGCAACTTCCCTATTCCGCCTTCACGGTCTTTCTGGAATTCTGATAGCCTGCGACCCGTCGCCTTGAACACCTCTACGATTCGAACTAGACGATGTACATTGTTCGGTTCCACATTCCGCACCAATTCCGGATCAGCTGCCATCGCCATTTTATACAAACTATCAACACCCTCGCGAACGGCAAGATTTTCCAATTCCAGCCGGACTTCTTCAGGAACCGCGGGAATCTGCGGCAAGCCAAGCATCAGGCTCTGCAGATAAAGCCCCGTCCCCCCCACCAGGATATATTTTTTTCTCGGATTCGCAGACAGCAACTCTTTTACTTTGTTACAAAAGCCACCCGCCGAAAAAGACGACATCGGATCCAGGAAATCAACCAGGTGATGTTTCACCCGCACAAGGCTCGCGACGTCAGGCTGCGCCGTTCCAATACAAAAGCCCTTGTAAATCTGCCTGGAATCGACGCCGATAATTTCGGCATCATAATGTTCGGCAAGCCGCAAGGATAATTCCGATTTTCCGATTCCGGTCGCTCCGACCAACGCAAACAAGACTGGCATGGTCTCAATTTAGTTATATTATCAGCCACCATGGGAAAAATGCAACACGTTGTCGCCATAATCATCGTTCTTACCTCATTGATTGGAGGTTTCATCTTCCTGCTTCCGAAACTTTCAGGAATGCTGGCGACAGACAGCACCACCAACGCCACGGCCACTGACTCCACCACAGTTCAAGAATCCGTTCCAGACACGCTTTCCTTCGAAGAAAAGATGCAGCAGGCCCTGCTCCCTCTGGAAGTCAGCTATTCCAAGCGCAAGAAGCGACATATCTGGACGATGGGAGGCGGCCAAACCGTCATTATGTACCTCCTGCAAGCCCAGAGATTCATCGAAAAGAACGGCGGCAAGATTCTTTTCATGGAAGAACTCTACAACAACAACGAAGTCTTCCAGGCGGCCAAAGTCGACCTGATCAAGGATAACGGGGATACACTGAACCTCGAATTCCAGGTTTCCCGAAACGAATTCAAGCCGGGGGCCTCCATTCTCGCAGTCGCCTTCCAGGTTACGACCTTAACCCCCGAATTGATCGTCAGCTTGAACCAGCTGGATTTCAAGTACGATTTACTCGTTCCGCCCTTCGGTACAAGCGACGACTTTTATCGCGATCTGGACAGAATCAAGCGTAAGGAAATCGCCCTGTGGATCCCCATGGAATCCACCAAGCTTAACAAGGCGCACAACAAACTTCGTCCGCTGCGCATCCACCACACCGAAGAACAAATCGAAAACGTCATCACCGAAGCCCACCGCAAGTTCCCCGAAGCCAAGGGAATCGCCAGCCGCTACGGGGACCAAGCCGTTGAACACAGACAACTCCTGCAAGCCATCCTGAAGCCCACCAAGGAACATGGGCTCTGGTTCGCCGATATCTCCATGAACAAGCTATCCATCGTCCCGCAGACATGCCAAGATATGGAAATGACCTGTAAGTGCACGGCACCGTACAATCCCGACAACAGTTCCCTATCGGACTATACCAAGGCCAAACTGCGCGAAGCCAAGCGGAACGGTCTTGCCACCATGATTCTCCCCTTAAACCAGAGTTCGCTGGATAAGCTCGGCAACCTGTCCGAAATAGCTCAGAAACAGGGCACCACTATCGTAAATTTATCTACCTTTATGAAGAAATGACAAGGAGTCCCGCATGACCGTAAAACTTGGATTTAATGTTGACCATATCGCCACCATCCGCGAAGCCCGCAAAATTTGCGAACCGGATCCCATCGCGGCTGCCGTACTCGCCGAACTCGCCGGAGCGGAAGGCATCACCATGCACTTGCGCGAAGACAAGCAGCACATCCAGGATCGCGACGTCCAGCTTTTGCGCCGCACGGTCACGACCAAGATGAACCTGGAAATCTGCCCCGCACAGGAAATGGTCCAGGTCGCCATCAACAACCAGCCGGACACCGTGACCCTCGTCCCCGAAATCCACACTGAACTTTCCACCGAAGACGGCCTGAATGTCGCCGCCAAGGTGGCAGACCTCGCAAAGCCCGTCATGACGCTCAAGAACAACGACATTGCCGTAGGCGTGTTCATTGACGCCGAAACGGAACAGGTCAAGGCAGCCAAGAAAATCGGAGCAGACTTCGTGGAATTCAACACGGGCAAATACGCCACCAGCTGCGCCCTCGGCAGCAACGAAGAAGTGGAACGCGAAATTTCCGCTCTCGAAGACATGACCGTTCTCGCCCGCAAATACGGCTTGAAGGTCAAGGCAGGACGCGGCCTGAATTACAGGAATGTCGCCCCCATCGCTACGATCGAAGGTATCGACGAACTCGTCATCGGCCACAGCATCGTGAGCAAGTCTGTCATGGTAGGCATCGACCGTGCCGTACGCGACATGCTCGAAATCATCAGGCGTTAATTTTTTAATATAGGGGACGGGGACACCCCGTAACGCCCCGACGCATCAAGGATATCCAGCCCATTCAGCGGCAATACTCGGAGACGCCTTGCGGATTTTTCGGGCCTGTTCACTGCCATTTGCCAGGGCTATATCGCCGCTGGCAATTTTTTGTTTGATTTCTTCAAAAGTTTTCGGCTGTTCCTTTTCCGGGAGTTTGTCGCCCGGAACCAAACAGGGAGCATCGATCGCCGTTTTCGCCCTGTCCTTCACAGGCGTATACTCACGAGCTGCCGGGACCTCGTAGAAACGGTCTTCCTCGGGGCACCACGCCATCAGCTTTTTGCCGTAAACGCAGCCTGCATCGAGACCGATAAATCCCGGACGGTTGACAAAACCCATCTTTGCCCAATGTCCGAAAACGACAGTCTTGTTCCACTTAATTTGTTCAAACCACGGACGATCGTTCCAGAACCTTACAGATAAAACAACTTCCGGGTCCATGTCCTCTAGTCGGGCCTTTCCGGGCTCAAGCCCGGCATGCACGAGCAGTGCATGGGGCGTATCACGCCACAAAGGCCACCGTTTGACAACCGATACAATATAAGCCCATTCTTCCATCGGAAGTTTTGCAAAACGCGCTCGTTGCTTTTCGGTCCAGCCGCTTTCAGGAAGCTCCATCGCGCGTATCAGGTGCTCTTCATGGTTTCCGCGCACCGTCAAGATTCCGTTATCCTGCACGAACCGAAGCGCGCGCATCATATCGGGGCCCTTGTTAATGACATCGCCCGTCTGGTACAGCGTATCCTTTCCGCGCACAAAGCCAAAAGCCTCTACGATGCGTTCGAGTTCGTCGGCGCATCCATGCACATCACCGATGTATAATGTTCTACAGTTCATACGAAGAAATCAAACGTGAAGTGTGGAATGTGAAGTGCGGAATCACATCCCACGTCAAATTACATTCCTCATTCCACATTATTTAATGTGCACCGACTGTCGGATTTTGTTGAGTTCGTCGGCAGTCAGTTCGCGGAATTCACCGGCAGGCAATTCTCCCAAAGTCAGCTTGCAATAGCTCACACGCTTGAGGTCTCGGATTTCGTAACCCACGGCACGCATCATACGGCGGATTTCACGGTTCTTGCCTTCGACAAGTACCAGTTCCGCAAAGCCCTTTTCCAGATAGATATCCGTCGCGAAGGCGATTTCCTCTTCTTCGGCCCCTTCTTCACGGATGTCGACGCCATCCACCAGTTTTTGGGCGGCATGCTCCGATAACGGGCGATCCGTCCACACGTAGTAGCTGCGTGGAATTTCATAGCTCGGATGCGTGAGCCTATGCAACAATTCACCATCATCGGTAAACAGCAGCAACCCGCGGCTCTGCAGGTCAAGGCGTCCCACATACTTCAGGCTCTGGTAGGCCGGAGGCAAGTAGTCATAAACCGTGCGACGACCTTGCGGGTCGGTCTTGGTACACACGCAGCCGGCCGGCTTATGGAACATAATGGTCGTCGTCTTGCGCGGGAGCTTGGCAGGCTTGCCATCCACCAAAATACTATCAGCGTTTTCATCAACCTGGTGACCGAGGTCCTTGACAGTCTCGCCGTTCACCTGCACGCGCCCCTCTTCTATCAAGGTATCGGCGGCGCGGCGACTAGCGATACCGCAGAGAGAAATGAACTTGTTAATGCGCATAGAAAGTAGACAGTAGGAAGTGGTTAGTGGTTAGGATTTTCTTCTTCGTAGAGCAGGCCGAACCGGAGACCTGCGGTACTTATCTTAAATGTTTCGACGCGGAGTTTCTCCAATAGCGACTTGAGCCAGAAAAGCCCGCAAATAATGACTTCATGGCGCCCGTTTTCCAGTCCCGGGAGCATCGCGCGCAGCTCCTTCGACAAGTTCGAAATCTTCGTCGTCACGGCATCCAGATCACTAATGGACAGTTCCAGACCTTCGATAGCCTTGTAGTCGAACTGTTGCTTGTTCAGGTAAACCATCGCAAGGGCCGTACCCGTGCCGCCAATCAGGTACACCGGCTTTTTCGTCATACCCTTGAAAGACACTTCCTTGAAGGTTTCCTTCACGAACTTCTTGTATTCGGGGCCAGGAATCGGGCCCATCGCCTTGAACATCTTGAGCGCGCCCACCGGAATCGAGAATGTGGTATCGCCGTTGCTGAGTTCCGTAGATCCACCACCGATGTCAATCGTCACGATACCTTCGCCATGCCATTCTTTCACGGAACGGTAGGTGAGCTTGCCTTCTTCTTCGCCGCTGATGATCCGCGGCTTCATCCAAAGGGTCTTCTCGACGGCGGCAATCACTTCGTCAGGGTTCTCGGCATTGCGCATAGCCTCGGTCATCACGGCGGCCTTAAGGTTTGCCCCCAAGGCATGCAAGTCCATGCGGAACTTCGTCATGATGGCTTCGAGTTCCTTGATTCGCTTTTCGGTAATGGCGCCGTGCTCGTAAATGTCTTCGCCCAGGCGACAGACTTCAACTTTCTGCAGCTTCGGCACCAGCACCTTTTGATCCGTGGACACTTCGGCAGGCTCAGCGTCCTTAGCGTCGGTGGTTTCAGTCGGCGATTCGGTCCCTGAACTTGCCGAAGGGGTCGAACTTTCGAACGCAGCAATCAGCAGGATGCAACTGTGGCTCCCGATGTCGACCGTAGCAATCAACTTGTTATCCATTCTTCGCCTCGTCAGTGCTGCCGGAGGCCGCTTCGTCTTTGGCCTTCAGCATGCCACTTTTAATCTTCTCAGCAATCTTTGCCGGATTCGTCAGGAATTCTTTCGCAAAAGCAATCGCTTCTTCTATCACAGAATCAGGATGTTTCCCGTTCCAACCGGCGACCAAGTCGCCCGATTCACTACCGAGTTCCTTGCCTTCGCGAATTTCCTGCCCCATCTTAAGGGCAAGCAACAGTCCGAGTTCAAAGGCGCGGGGTTCATTTTTACCATCAAGAAGCTTTTCAACGCGCTTGACACGTTCTTCGTAAGGGATATTCTCTAATTCGGCTAGATCTTTTTCTGAAATCATGCCCCAAAAATAGAAAACGAGTTCCGGACTTGTCCGGAACTCGCCAACAAAGGAGAAAATTGTTGAGATTACTTCTTTGCAGCAGGCTTCTTTGCAGCAGCAGGCTTCTTTGCAGCGGCCGGCTTCTTTGCAGCGACCGGCTTCTTGGCAGCGGCCGGCTTCTTGGCAGCGACCGGCTTCTTGGCAGCGGCCGGCTTCTTGGCAGCAACGGGCTTCTTGGCAGCGACCGGCTTCTTGGCAGCGACCGGCTTCTTTGCAGCGACCGGCTTCTTTGCAGCG
>NZ_CAMGVQ010000102.1:0-6529 GCF_946062555.1 uncultured Fibrobacter sp. | reverse complement strand
TGAAAGTCGCTGCACTGAAAGTGCAGGGTTTTAACCATTTTTTGGACAATAAAAGGCTTGCCGCCAGATAGCAGTTCTACAAACAGAGCTTATGCTTTTTCCGAAGCGGGCAATATTCTTTCCACGGAATATGGCGATGATGGGTCTGAACGGGGGGCTTTCCGACATATTTTATGGCAGTCGGATATAACATCTAGATATGACGAAAATGTCGCTGAAATAATTGGTGATTGTCATGAATTTGGAAAAACTTTTGATCCGAACCAAAAGGCTTTTGACTCGCTAATTGATGCTGATTCTGCCATAGATCGGCTCAACAATATCATTGGCAGAAAAGTCGGAGCGAAATACAGCCACCTTACAACCAGACTGCGTGCGCTAAAGGTTTTAGAACAAATGCATCAGGATGGCTACTACAAGGCCATTCGTCGTAAAAACGGCTATATTGTAGAGAAGGTCAAAATGTCTGATGATTCGTACAACAAAATGTATGATGAAATATTAAATCGAAGGGATGAAAATGGAAAACAAATCAAGTGATAGGTCAAGAAGTGAAAATGTCATTTATGTCGTGGGAACTTTTGTTCCCATAATATTTCTAATTGTTCCATTCTTTTATAATTTTCTTGACAAACTTCCTTTCCCTTTATCTAGTTATTCCATTGCTTTTTGTCTTTTTTTTGCTGTATTTTGGAATGCCGCTCATTATATTGAAATGCTGGTTGAAATAATTCAAAAGAAAATACAGGTTTTGAATATTTTGAAAAAAATGCTATTGCCAGTGGTTGTGTGGTTTGTTGCTTGCGTACTATTTGTTTGGCATCAATGTGCAACGGCAACACCTGTTGCAAGTTACCTTATTGAAGAAGAAACTGACGGTGTTTTTGAAGCTTTTCTTGTGACGGCAATAATTGAAATGTTGCTGACAATTCATCTTTTCCCGTTTGCCGTATCGCGCTTCAAGAAAAATTCAATAAAATTTGAGGGGATTGCCGCATTAGCTAGTGTCGCTTTGTCTATTGTTGTTATTTTTATACATCGTTAGGGACGGCAAAATACATGGTGCACAAAGCCAATATTCAAAAAATGCTACACAAAAACCAAACTTTTATCCCCAAAGCGCTTGACCTAGAGCAAACTCTAATGAGTATATTTAAGGTATGAAAGCCGACCATTTTTGCAAAAATTATGAAGAACTTGGTTTTGCCAAGCTGGATACCGGGCGGACTAGCCGCACCGGCACAAGCGAGGCCATTTTTTGTGCCGGGAAAACGCCGGAACAACTTCTCCGGATTCTGCAGACCTTCCGGGACAAAGGCTGCCGCGTATTAGGGACCCGCTGCAGCAAGGAGCAGGCGGAATTCATCGCAAATGCAGGTGAGAAAATCTGCTACGACGAATTTTCCCGGACGATTTCGCTGTCAGATGAAATTCCGGCTAGTCGGAAGCGCGGGCGTTCCGACGGCAAGAAATCGCAAACGATTGCAAAACTCGGGCCGGTAGCCGTATGTTGCGCAGGAACGGCGGACCTGCCTATCGCCGAAGAAGCCGCCAAGACGCTGGAATTTAACGGCGTAAAAGTCGTGCGCCAATACGACGTAGGAATTGCGGGGCTGCACCGCCTGCTCTCGAAGGTAGAGGACATCCGCAAGGCTTCGGTGGTCATCGCCGTTGCCGGAATGGAAGGCGCGCTCCCCGGCGTGATTGCCGGACTCGTGAAAGCGCCCGTGATTGCCGTGCCCACATCGGTCGGGTACGGGGCATCCTTCGGCGGGATCAGCGCGCTGCTCACCATGCTCAACACCTGCGCCGAGGGCGTAACGGTGGTAAATATCGATAACGGTTTCGGGGCGGCCATCGCCGCCTTCCGCATGTTACAAATAAAATAATCTTTTTTCAACCATCGACCCTTATCACTAACGCCCTTCGCACCCAACCACTAACCACCAACCACTAACCACTATTTTTATGAAATATCTCTATCTCGACGGCTCTTGCGGTATCAGCGGCGATATGACGGTTGCCGCACTTCTTGGACTTGGCGCATCACGCGAAAAAATGGATGCGGCGATTGCGGGGCTCGGCCTAGAAGGCGTCCACGTCCATGTGGAAAATTCAAAGAGTTACAGCATTGCGGGGCTTTCTTTTGCGGTGCATGTTCACGGTCACGACGCAGACCACGTGCATTCTCACGAAGAAGGGTATGTAGAGCATTGTGAGACGAAAGACGATAGACGAAAGACGATAGAATGTCATGAAGGTCATCATCATCACGAACACCGGCACTTGTCCGAAGTTTACGAGATTCTGGACCGCGCCGCAAATGCAGGGGCAGTCACCCCCCGCGCCCTTGAAACCGCAAAAAAGATTTTCCGTATCATCGCCGAAGCCGAGGCAAAGGCTCACGGCGTGCCCGTAGAAGAAGTCCATTTTCACGAAGTGGGTGCCGTCGATTCCATCGTCGACATCTTGGCGGTCGCCGTCCTTGCCGATGACCTTGGCATAGAGAACTGCATCGTTACAGGGCTCAACGAAGGCTCTGGCTTTGTGGAAACGCAACATGGCCAGTTGCCGATTCCCGTTCCGGCGGTAGCGCACATTGCAGAAGCCGCGGGTATCGCGCTTCACATCACCGAAACGAAAGGCGAAATGGTCACCCCAACGGGAGCGGGCATCGTCGCAGCTCTGCGGACACAAGAAACGCTCCCCGCAGGCTACAAAATCTTAAAATCGGGCGTGGGTCTCGGCAAGCGCGATTTCGGGCGAGCGAACTTCTTGCGGGCACAAATCATCGAGGACTGCGCAAGCGACAAATGCGGCGACGCAACATCCACAACCACAGGCTGCACCCCCGCAGACTGCAATGTTTTCCAGATTGAAGCGAATATTGACGATTCCACTCCCGAAGAATTGGGCTACGCCATGGACAAGCTCTTCGAGGCGGGTGCCCGCGATGTCCATTTTATCCCCTGCTACATGAAAAAGAACCGCATGGGCACTCTTCTGTGCGCCCTCGCCGACAGCGAGCACCTGGCCGCCGTAGAGCGTGCAATTTTCCTGCATACATCGACCGTCGGCGTGCGCCGTTTCCCCGTAGAACGCACCTGCATGGCCCGCAGCACCTTCGAAGTCGAAACGGAATTCGGCAAGGTTCGCGTCAAGAAATCCGTTCTGGGCGACATCGAAAAAATCAAGCCCGAATTTGACGACCTGAAAGCATGCGCCGACAAGGCGGGCGTTCCCATCCGCGAAATCCAGAAAGCGGTCGAGAAGAAACTGTTCTAAAAATGAATTGTCAAGCCGCAATTTTGTATTTTACTTTACATGGAAAGCTTGAGCCAAAAGTTTGAAAAACTGAAAAACCTCTTGCGCGAAATGGACCGCGTCGCCATCGCATTTTCTGCCGGCGTAGATTCCACGTTCCTTACGAAAGTCGCCCACGACGCACTGGGCAGCAACATGGTCGCCTACACAGTCCAGGCGGGAATGGTCCCCGAGCGCGAAATCGCATTTTCCCGAGAGTTCTGCAAGTTGCACGGAATCCCGCAGCAACTGATAGAAATTGACGAAATGCAGGTAGAAGGCTTTGCCGAAAACTCCAGGGAACGTTGCTACTTCTGCAAGCACAACCTATTTTCGAAAATTACAGAACGCGCAAAGGCCGCAGGATTTTCAACCGTCTGCGAAGGCAGCAATGCCGACGACATTCACGACTACCGCCCAGGAATGCGCGCCCTTCAGGAACTAGGCATCAGGAGCCCCCTCCTGGAATGCGGCCTCACAAAAGCGGACATCCGCGAACTTTCGCACCAACTGGATTTACCCACGTGGGACAAGCCCTCCTTCGCATGCCTCGCAAGCCGCATCCCTTACGGAGAACCCATTTCCCGGGAAAAACTTTCCATGATATCAAATGCGGAACAATTGCTTTTTGAACTGGGCTTCAAGCAGTTCCGCGTGCGCCTGCACGGCAACCTCGCACGCATCGAGGTGTTGCCGGAAGATTTCGACAAGGTTCTAGAAAAGCGCGACCAGATTCTCGCAGCCTTCAAGAAAATCGGATTTACCTACATTTCGCTGGACCTGCAGGGCTTCCGCAGCGGCAGCATGAACGAGACTTTAGCCGCAAAGTAATTTTAGGCGTTTTTACAATAATAAAACTTGTGATTTTAGGCAAGATTGGGAATTTTTATGGCCGGTCAACGAACAGTTCCTTGAATATCCCGACCCTGTTCCTAACCTTCAATTTTTCCCTTTTTGAGTTTAAAATTCAAAAGTTCCTGAAGCCTAGAAAACATGAGCCCTTCAAGATTCAGCACATTATTGCCGGGCTAAAGTCAACACAAAATCCAACTTTTAGCCCACAAATAGCACATTATTAGGCTAAAGTTTGCAAAAATCAGCAAGTTTAGCCCACTATTAAGCGTTCCCCGGCCAGGTCCCTGAGCCTGCCGAAGGGCCGGGGCGGGTGCTGCTCGCCTTGCACGCAAGGCTCATCGAGCCTTGCCGCTCTGTCACCCTGGAGCGGAGCGATAGGGTCCACGGCAAGTCTCGCCACAAAGGTGCGACGCCCCCTAACGCGGTGTCAACGAGCCCCCCCCCGTTTCCGAGGGGAGCCATTTTGAAGTATTCCGTCCGTCTATTTCACGAAAGCGGTGAGAAGTTTATGCGCCTCGTCGCCTTCGACAAAACGGATTCCACCTACGTTATGGTACTCGAATCCCGAGAACTGCTGCAGGTGCAGTGCCGCAAATTCGCGGTCCTGCGAATAGCAGAGATTCAGGCGGAAGTTTCCGTTGTCGCCTGTTTTCGGATGGCCATTTTTTTGAACGACCGCATCCAGGGCGCTTGGAGAAGCCTCGACAATTTCCTTGACCTTTTGGCCCTCCGTAGGGCTGTAATCTAGGCATATTCCCACAACGGGCGAATTCGTCTTAGTGTAGGTGACATTGGTTTTGAAACCGAAAAACTTCTTTTCGGTCTTGATATAGGGCTTGTTGAAGACAGCTCTCGCCATCATCATTTTAGAAATGTTTTCCATGTTCTTTCTCTTTTTTAAAATGAATGATGTCGCGCACCCCGGCAGGGGCCGCGGCAATTTACCTGTGATAGAGTGTTCGGAGAAAGAACTTGCTAACAGAGCATTCGCTCTAGCGTATAAACGTAATACTCTTTTGATTTCTGATAAACTAGCGGCAAAGGGAAGCCGCATTGGGCGCAAACAGTTGGCAGCGCGATCTTCGTCGGAAATGGAGTAGCCTGCTTGAACGTTGCCGAACTGCGTCCGCCGTCCCCTTGAAGGCCGTTACCGCGCGATGCACGCAAGGACACCTGCTGGTCCGACCTGCGTGTAAACTGCATGGCCTCGGCAGTCGATTCCCGCAACAGGAACAGCGGACTTTCGGCATGCACATTGTCGGCGGAGACCTTGCCATATTCCGAAGCCCGCCCCATTTCGGTTCCGTAATCGTAAACAAAAGAACCTTCGACAACGGCAGCAAGAATCGCGAACAACGCGACCGCAATCATCGAAGAAATATTTTGTTTAACGGACCTCATCGCTGAATAAGATAGAATTTTTTGGGCAGAACAACTATCTTTGTTCCATAGAAACTGCCGCTCGGCACCACGTATGCGATATGGACAGGACTAGGCACGGTGGGAACGTTCGCCCTGGGCGTTTATCTATTTCAGGAGCATTTCTCTATCCCGAAAGACATTTGCGTTTTGCTTATCTTATCCGGGATTGCCGGCTTGAAATTATTGCATTAAAAAGATGCGCCACGACGGCGAACAGCACGACGATGGCGACATAGTCCGCGAAAAACAGGGCGTTCCCCGGCCCGGTCCCTGAGCCTGCCGAAGGGGGGGGCCGGGTCGGGTGCTGCTCGCCGAGCACGCTCGGCTCATCGAGCCGCTTGCGCGTCTCGCCACAAAGGTGCGACGCCCTCCCCTAAAGGGGACCATAGCCACTAAGCAGTAGAACTGCAAGTGGCTGGAGGCCTAACGCAATTTCAGTGTGAAGTGTGAAGTGAAGAATGATTATTCGACAGCGCTCATCATCAGGCGAGGTTCAAGAGCCTCAATACGGTAGTTGTTCTTGGTGGACTGCTTGACAGATTTCTTTATTTTTTTCGTGTTCATTTTGTAATCTTACTTATAAATTTTATTTTGACTTAACACAACGGACGGAACGTCCTTCAAGTTTTGTGTAATTAAAATTCGAGGGGCCGTAAATTGAATTGTCTCTATAACTCGTATTGGAGCCCAAAACAAACATTTCACCATCTACAAGGATTTCGCCTGGGTAATACCAATACGTTTCTTTTCCAAGGCAATCTTTGAATTCTCCCGTTGGACGTCTCAAGCCAGCGCCCACAAGGCTATACCCAGTGGTGTTGTAACCGCCGAAGCCGAAGGTGGAACGGACTCCCTCGATGCCATGGTTGTTGCCGTTGGAATTGAGAATGACAACGAAATCATCGTAGGTGAGCAGGCGCCAGTCGTCGGGGCAGATACCTTGGTGGTT
>NZ_CAMGVQ010000101.1:0-7034 GCF_946062555.1 uncultured Fibrobacter sp. | reverse complement strand
GTCGCGACGATTCTTGGCGGGTCGGCCGTGATCGGTGCAGTCGATAGCGGATCAAGGCTCGGCGGGGCCGCCAGCTGGTTCTTGCTCGTGGGGGCGCTTGGACTTGTCGCGCTGATTCCCTTTGCAGGCCGCGCCTACAGTCACGGCAAATATGCACTCCCGGACCTGGTAGAGAATTTGTACGGAAAAGGCCCGCGACTGGTCGCCTCCCTGGTGATACCGGTCGCATGGACAGGCATTGTCGCCGCCCAGATTATCGCCGCCGCAAAACTCCTGATGACCTTCACGTCGCTGAGCTACACGGCAGCAGCCGTTATCTCCGCGACCGTATTTACGGGGTACACGCTTGCGGGCGGGCAGCTTTCCATTCTGCGTACCGACTTTTTGCAGGCCTGCCTGATTATCCTTGGGCTTTTGCTGGTAGCGGGCTTTGCGCTCTTCGGCGGAATCCCCGGAGCAGAAGCGCGACCACTTTCCGAAATTTTGCAGCAAGCCCCGGCATTCCCCTTCAACACGAACTTTTCGCCGCTAGACCTTTTCCTGCTGGTACTCACCTACGGAACCACCTACACGGCGGGCCCCGATATCTTCAGTCGCATGTTCTGCGCGAAGGATACCGCAACCGCGAAGAAGGCAATCGCGATGGCCGCAGCGACACTTGTTCCCGTCGCCTTTGTCATCGGATTCCTGGCGGTATACGGCGTAGGGCTCGCAGACGTGCAGGGTGCTCGCATCACGGCGATCGCCGCGCAAGTTCTCCCGGCACCGCTGATTCCCCTGATTGCCCTCGCGCTCTTGAGCGTCGTCCTCAGCAGCGCCGATACGACACTGCTCAGCAGCTCCGTCATCTTGTGCGGACTTTTCAGGCGCGGCAGGGAAAAGGATTCCCCCAACGAAGCCCGCGGAGTTGCCAAGGCACGCATCGTGATCCTGCTGAACGGCATCGTGGCCCTGCTGCTTGCACTCGTATTTACCGACATCATCGGCACACTGTTATTGGCACTGGCCGTATACGCAGGCGCCTTCACCGTCCCTATCCTGTGGGGACTTCTCGGACTCCATGCAAAACCAAAATTCGTGGCGGCCGCCATCGTTATCGGCGGAATTCTCGCCCTTGCAGGCAAGCTCTGCCCCGCAGGAACTCTCGGAGCGCATACGGGAGACATCCTGATGATCGCCGCATTTGCCGTAAACGCAGCGATACTTGCGCTGGGTCGAACGCGCTAGCCATTCACGCCCTGTTTCAGGACGAAACATTTTCCCGTTGGCACGCAATTTGCTAAATTATCCCCGTAATTTTTAATCAGAGACCGCGGGCAATGCCTTCGGCCGTAAAAAGGAAAAAGATGAGCATAGTCGATACCGTTCTTCACAAGATCTTTGGTACCCCTCACGAACGTAAGGTCAAGCAGCTGCGCCCTGTCATCGAGCAGATCCATAAGGCCCGCGAAGCCCTGGAAGCCCTGGATGACGCCGCCCTGGCCGCCAAGAGTGCGGAATTCCGCGAAAAGCTGAGGAATGGCGCTACCCTCGAAGACATCAAGGTCGAAGCCTTTGCCGTATGCCAGGAAGCTTGCGACCGCCGCTTGGGTATCTTCAACATTTTCAAGCCCGAAAACAACTTCGACTTTAGCCGCCTGGGCCCCGAGCTCCAGGAATCGGTGAACGCCGCGAAGGCCGAACTTGCCGCCGGCAAGAACGAATGGGAAGTCTACCTGCCCGCCTCCGTGTACGCGAAGGTCCGCGAACTTTACCCCGAATCGGTGAAGCCGTTCCGCATGATGCCTTTCGACGTGCAGATGATCGGCGGCCTCGTGCTCCACGAAGGTGCCATCGCCGAAATGGCGACCGGTGAAGGTAAGACCCTTGCCGCCGCCCTGCCGGTTTACCTGAACGGTCTTTCTGGCCACGGTGTGCACGTGGTGACGGTGAACGACTACCTCGCCGGCCGTGACGCCAAGCAGATGGGCATGGTCTATAAGTTCCTCGGACTCACGGTGGGCCTCATCGTGAACGGCCTCAACCCCGAAGAACGCCGCGTGAGCTACAACAGCGACGTGACCTACGGTACCAACAACGAATTCGGCTTCGACTACCTGCGCGACAACATGGCCGTGGAACCCAGCCAGCTGGTGCAGCGCGAACTGAACTTCTGTATCATCGACGAAGTGGACTCCATCTTGATCGACGAAGCCCGTACGCCGCTTATTATTAGTGGTCCGGCCGAAGACGCTACCGAAAAGTACGCCAAGGCCAACGAAATCGCGAAGCAGCTCATCAAGAACAAGGACTTCTCGGTCGACGAAAAGGACAAGAACATCCAGCTGACCGAAAAGGGCGTGAACCACATTCAGGAACTCATGCACATTACGAACCTGTACGGCGAACACGCCGACTGGGTTCACTTTCTCGATAACGCCCTCAAGGCCTGGTACCTCTACGAAAAGGACGTGGACTACATCGTCCGCGATACCGAAATCATCATCGTCGACGAAAATACGGGCCGCCTTATGGAAGGCCGCCGTTACAGCAACGGTATGCACCAGGCGATCGAAGCCAAGGAAGGCGTGCAGATCCGTCGCGAAAACCAGACGCTTGCAACGATTACGTTCCAGAATTACTTCCGCATGTACAAGAAGCTTTCGGGTATGACGGGTACCGCCGAAACCGAAGCCACGGAATTCATCAAGATTTACAACATGAACACCTGGGTGATTCCGACCAACCGCCCCTGCATCCGCAAGGACCTGCAGGACATGGTGTACAAGTCCGAAGATGCCAAGTGGCGCGCCATCGTGGCCGAAATCAAGGATCGCCACAGCAAGGGCCAGCCGCTCCTCGTTGGTACGGCATCCATCGAAAAGTCCGAACACCTGCATGGTCTCTTGGAAAAGGAAGGCATCCCGCACGAAGTCTTGAACGCGAAGAACCATGGCCGCGAAGCTGAAATCATCCAGTACGCCGGCCACAAGGACAAGGTGACCATTGCAACCAACATGGCCGGTCGTGGTACCGACATCGCCCTTGGCCCGGGAGTTACCGAGCTCGGTGGCTTGCACGTGCTCGGCACCGAACGCCATGAATCCCGCCGTATCGACAACCAGCTGCGTGGCCGTTCCGGCCGTCAGGGCGACCCGGGTTCCAGCCAGTACTTCCTTAGCCTCGACGACAACCTGATGCGTATCTTCGGTGGCGACAGCGTCAAGAACCTGATGACCCGTTTTGGCGTGGGCGAAGACGAAGTGATTACCCACCCGATCGTGAGCCGCTCCATCCGTGGTGCCCAGCGCCGCGTGGAAGGCCAGAGCTTCGATATCCGTAAGCACTTGCTCGACTACGATAACGTGATGAACGAACAGCGCAAGGTGATTTACGGACTCCGCCGCCGCATTCTGAACGGCGAAGACATCAGCGAAGAAATCATGAACCGTATCGAGGACGCCTGCGATATCAAGGTGTCCACCTACATTCCGGCAAAGAGCTACGCCGAAGCCTGGAACCTCGAAGGACTCCACGTCGACCTGCAGCGCAGCCTCGGCATGGAATACAGCCTCACGCTCGAAGACGCCATGAGCAAGACGCCCGAACAGGTGCTCGACGAAATCATCGCGCTTTGCAAGGCCCGCTACGAAAAGCTCGGCAAGATCATTCCGGAAACCGACTTCCACCAGATCGAACGCCGCTTCCTGTTGATGACCATCGACCAGGTATGGAAGGAACACCTGTATGCCATGGACCAGCTGAAGGATTCTATCCGTTTCCACGGATACGCCCAGAAGGACCCGCTGATGGTCTACAAGAACGAAGGCTACAAGATGTTCGAAGGCTGCATGGAAAAGATCGCGACGCTCACCGCGCTCCGCATCCTGAACATCCGCATCACGCTCCCGAACGGCATGACCGTTTCGCCGGACCAGTTGCAGCTCAAGAGCCAGGAACAGATTGACGCCGAAAAGAAGGCCGCAGAACAGACGAGAGACGAAAGACGAGAGACGAAAGATGGCTCTTCTGAAAACGGTACGGATTCCTCTTCCGACGTCATTGCGAGCGAAGCGAAGCAATCCAATGCCGAATCTGCCGAACAGATGAGTGCCGAAGGCGCTAAGCCCGCAGGACTCGCAGGCACCGCCGCTTCTTCTGAAACGAATGCGATTTCCGAAGAACAGCAGGCCCAGCCGATGCCGCAGTCCGCTCTTCCGGGAACACGCCCGACGGTGCGCCGTACTTACACGAACCCTGCCGTCGCCGCAGCCGCCCGCCGCGCCCAGCAGCAGGCCGCCGCAAAGCTCGGTCGCAATGACCCGTGCTGGTGCGGTTCCGGCCTCAAGTACAAGAAGTGCCACGGCAAGGACATGGAATAATTCCCGGAACTAGATCGCCATGCAGGCGGTCCCTAGATTTCAAACAAATTAAAACCCGGTGCCCTAACGGCGCCGGGTTTCCTTATGAGTAAGAAAAAAAGTATTTTAGGACACGGGATCTTGTGATATTGACAACAATTTTGTTGTTTAAGCTTCTGTGCATTGCGGGGTTGGAAATCGTCGAATTGTCATCGTAGCAAAATACTCCATCAGGCAGTATTCCCGAAGAATCAAAATACTCTTCCGCAAGATGATTCCGGTCTAAAACAGAACTCCTTAGTGTGTTGGTTGCACACGGGACCTGCCTAGAATCTAGGCAGGTCTTTTTGTCGAAGCAGTCCTTTACTTTTTCGCGATAGTCGACTTCACGAACTTGACCACATCCTTTCCGGTGCGGTTGTAAAGATCGTCCCAGATATCGGAGACTTCGTTCACGAGCGAAAGGTCATCCATCGCGAACTTGGAATCCACCCTGGGAGCGACGCGGCAGACATTTTCCTTGCCGATATTGGCGCACGCTTCGAAATAGCCCGAATTGCCGGTACGCGCGACCCATTCGTCCATGACGTACTTGCCCCAACCGATAACGCTCTTGTCCTTGGGAGCGTTGTTCGGACGGACCATTCCCGTATTGAAGGAGAGAATCTTGTAATTGCCCTTAAATTCCTTGACCTTGTTCAAGCCGGATTCCAGCACCATGATGGGATCGTTCGCCCACATGCCGCCATCACAGTAGATTTCTTTCTTGCCATCCTTGTTACGGCTGACCGTATCGAAATACGTCGGCGCAGAGCAACTCGAAAGGACCGCGAACCACTGGTCCGTCATGCCGTCACCACGGTCCCAAACCTTCTCGACACTTTCGCCATTCATAAAAGTCGCCGGGATATAGATCGGCTTCTTGAATTCGTACATCTTGTAGCGGAAGGTACGCTGCAGGAGCTTCTTGAGCTTGGAATTGTCGTAGCGGTAATAGTTGTTCGTCAGAAGTTTTGCGGCGCTCACCTTGGTGAAAATGGCCGAAAGGTTTTCACGGTACAGGTCGTAAAGCTCCGCGGCAGTCATGCCGGAGCAAAGTCCCGCGGCAACGATAGAGCCCGTAGAGGTCCCCGCGAAGGCAGCTCCGAGATTGGCCAGGCTTTCGCCGAGATCTTCCTCGAGCCTGCGCATAAACTGAAGGGGACCGATACCGAGGGCACCACCGCCGGAAACAGAAATCGTAAGTTTCATTCATTTCTCCTTTTATAAATAAATTCATTTCTTGGTGTAGAAAATAGTTTATTCAAATCCAACGGGCAAAGGCAATTTGGTAAAATATTCTCTACAAAGTTTTGTACATTTACAAGGATGGAATTCTTGAGCAGGACATTCAGGACTGCAGGCGCTTTCGCATTCAGAAAGACCGCCTTCGCCCTCCTGTATACGGCAGGGTGGAAACGGAAGGTCGTACAGGCGAACCGCGCCCTGACACACCGTGAAAGTGGCGTAGAATCAAGACGTTTTTACAGACAAGTGCTCCAAAATCTGACCCGTCACGCCGCCGATATCATTTTCCTGTTCAGGGACTACAAGAAATTGCCCCAGGATACCGCCGGATATCCATTTCGGGAAATCTACGGAAGCGTCACCTACGCCCTTGCGGAAGGCAGCGCACCCGTCCTGCAGAAAATGCGACAGGGCGGCATCTTCCTCACCGCCCATTACGGCAACTACGAGGCGATAGGCCCCTGGCTTTGCAGGCTGGGAATCCCGCTCAAGGCAAGCTACATCCCGCTGAAACCCGCATGGCTCAACCGCCTCGTCGAAAACCGGATGCGTGCCGTCGACGGGAAAAGCTACGCCGTTAACGCGAAGACTCCCCGCGAATTTTTGCGGCTGCTCGACGAACACCAGCTTTTTTGCCTACTCTCCGACCAGGACAGCCGCATTCCAAGCGCCGGGAAAGGAACATTCCTCGGGCAGATTGTCAACGTGAACCCGCTCCCCGACTTTCTGCACAGGCACCGCCCCGACGCTCCCCTATACATCTGCTGGATGGAGGAGCAGCCCGGCCGCAAGCTACTGCACGCCGAAGAAATCCCGGTAGCCCCTGACGCAAAAGTCATGGATACATTCAACCGCTGGCTCGAAAAACGAATCGCCGAAAATCCCGCCCTGTGGTACGGATGGACGCACCGCCGTTTCTACAGCTGCAAACCGGAGATTTATTAGGCGATTTTTAAGCTAAATCACAATAACAAGGGCGTATTCCAACTTGGAATAATCAAAAAACACCCCTCACCGCAAAAAAAATTATATCTCTCTATTAATAGCACAAGTAGAGGAATAATTTGAGCGAACTGAAAGACGTAAAGGTAGTCCAACCTATAGAGCTGCGAAAACTCATCCTGGTGAACCTTATGACCCCTTCTTTAAGGCCTTTACGCCTATGTCTTTCCGAGAACCACCCGCTGATTGATGTCGACAACGACGAAGAGGCCATACGCCTCGTCGACAAGCAGCACGACCATATCTCGGCCGTTCTCTTTAACGCCGAAAGCGCCGCAAAAAACAACTTCGCCCTGCTCCAGAAAATGAACGATGACAAGCGCTACGTCGGCATTCCCACTATCGCCGTATTGATTATTCCGGTGCGGCGGAGCCGCCAGTCCGGAAAAAAGGGAGCCACCATTC
>NZ_CAMGVQ010000100.1:0-7102 GCF_946062555.1 uncultured Fibrobacter sp. | reverse complement strand
GTTTTTAGGCTATTTTTTTAGAAAAATGTTCCACACTTAGCTCAGAAGAGCCAAATTTATTGTATCAAGCCTTGTCACTACGAAAGAACCGCGATATATATCGGTTGAGGCGAATAAAAAAATTGGAGCGAAATCATTAAAGCAGAAAGAAGTCTACAAGAAGGATCCTGAAAAGGTTTTGCGAATAGAGCATACGATTCCGACCAAAGAGGTTGTGAATTATGTTCTGAAAGATGTGCTTGGCAATTCGAGTAAGATGAATGAAAGTTTACTTAAATCTTTTTTCGAAAAGATTTCTGGTTTTGCCTTAATTACTCGAGAAGAGGACAAAAAGTTGAGTGCTCGTAAGTTAGGTGCTAAACTTCCTAGCGATACATCGATAGACGATATTCTAAAAGATGCTTCGTTGCATTCTTGTCGCTATAAAAGCGCCGAGATAGATATGATTAATTTACACGAATAAAAAAAAGAATTCAAAATGAAGAATAAATTTACCTTGATAATGGCTCTTGCTACTGCGACATTGTTTGTCGCTTGTGGAGGATCGGGTGATACGAACACTGCGAGTGCTCCCGTAAATTCTCTGGATCCGATGGAAACGGCTATGTCTTCGGAGACGGTGATTGATATAGGCCTGTCGTCCTCTGAGCAGTTTGAGACTACCCCGTCTTCCACGTCTCAAGGGAGCGAAGATTTGGTTGATTATCGAGATGGAAATACCTATAGGACGGTGACGATTGGGCCGATGACTTGGATGGCGGAAAATTTAAGGTACCCTACAGGAACGTCGGCTTGTGAGAGTAATGAAGTAGAGTATGGCTGTTTTTACTCATGGGAAACTGCGATGTCGTCTTGTCCTGTAGGTTGGCATCTTTCAACTAAAGCAGAATGGGAAACTCTTATAGCAATAGCAGGAGGAGATTCCGCAAACAGAAAACTAAAATCAACGGGTGATGAATGGAAACGTTATGATGCTTCACGCATTCCGGCTGAAGTTGAGGGGCCTGGCTCGGATGATTTTGGTTTCTCGGGCATGCCTGCGGGGCGTTGGGATGCGTCTAGTCATGCGGGGCAGGGCTTGTATACCGCTTTTTGGGCTACTGAAAATTATAATGATGAAACATTTTATGCGTTTCAGCTTTCTGCGAATGCTCCTGATCAGCAAAATGACAGGCATTATACGTGGCAAAAGGATGATTATTCATTCTCTGTCCGTTGCGTAAAGAACTAACACCATTGACATCTTATCCACGGGAACTCCTTTGGGGGAGTTCCTTTTTACTTTTTAAAAGGTAATTTTCATATTGGAGTGAGCGCCTAGAGTAAGGAATGGAGTTCTTATGATGTTTGGTTTCAAGGTCAGGCGTATTGCCTGCGGTGTTTTGGCCGCTATGGTCATTTCGGCGGTGAGTTCTTTCGCGGTGACGAGTCAGTTCCGCGGGGTAAACTGGGCCGATAAACGCGACAATTTCGTGTCAGATGTACTGGTGCTTTCGGGCATGAGCCTTTCGGACAATTACCAGTCGGCGTCTGTTGTAGCGGACCGTGTGATTGGGCAGTTCCAGGAACTGTTCGGCACCAATAGCGTGCGCATTCCGGTGAACGAACCCACGATTCTCAAGTTCTGGGATACCTACACGGGTGTTATCGACATGGGCCTTTCCAAGGGCCGTATCGTGATGGGCTACTGGGGCCCCGCACAGCCTTCGGGCCCGAAGAATATGAATGACTGGTGGAGCATGTGGGCAAAAATCGTCGAAAAATACGGCGACCACCCGAATGCCTACTTTGAAATTTTCAACGAACCGCACATGTACAACAAGAGCCAACTGCGCGACCTTTATGCCCAATGGCTCGATAAATTTTCGGATGTACCGCGCGACCACATTCTGCTGGATGGCTCCGGCATGGCGCAGAACGTGCCCGACATTGCCGACGACCCGCGTTTCGAGGGTTGCCTTTTCGCGGTGCACGAATACACCTTCTGGAACATGAGCATCACCACCGAGCAGGGCTGGAAGAACAGTTTCAAGGGCAAGGTGGGCAAGTTCGCCGACCGTACCGTGTGTACGGAATGGGGCGGTGCCATGAGCCCGGGCGACAAGGCGGGCGTGCATTACGACTACATGGACTATAATTCTACTCCGACGAATTACTTTATGGCCTACATTCGCGGCATGTCCGACCAATTGCGCGAATGGGAAATGGGTAGTTTTTACTGGCCGGGGCTCCGCGATGGCGACTGGTATAGCATGACCAAGCGCAGCGGCGAAGGCGCTAACATCAAGCTTGAAATCGTGAACCAGTCGGGCGTAGACCGCATGAAAATGGCCTGGGCCGACACTGTCGAGACAACCCCGCTTGTGCGCGAGGCGTATAGCGGTGAACCTGCGGCGATTCCGGGTATAATCGAGGCCGAGAATTACGACAAGGGCGGAAACCGCTTCAGTTTCTACGACAAGGATGCTGCCAACAAGGGCGAGACCTACCGCGAAGATGCCGTAGATGTCGTTACCCTAGATGGCGCCACCTGCAACGACTCTGCCTGCAAGGGCTATGCAATTGGCTACACCGAGGCGGGCGAGTGGCTTGAATATAGCGTGAAGGTTGCTGCCGATGGCAAGTACGGCGTTCGCGCGAATGTGGCGACGGCTTCAGAGACCTCGAAAATCCAGCTGCTCGTCGATGGCAAGGTGCTTCTTGATACTATCACGATTGACAAGGTTGACACGACCTGGAATGTATACAAAGAAATGGATATCGGAACCGCTAACCTTACGGCAGGCGAACACATTCTGAGGCTAGTCATTGCGGGCAGCTATGTGAATGTGGACTGGCTCAAGTTCTGCGAGGGTGATGCCTGCGAGGCGGCTACGGGAATCCGTGAAATGATGCCCGCATCCGTTACCAAGACTTCGGTCCCGCGCCTCCGCAAGCAGGGCGGCCAGCTGTTTGTGGAAAGGAACGGCGTGCGTTTTGACTTGACCGGACACCGCGTTAAATAATATTCAAGAAAGGCGCTTGTAAATAAGAACGCCTCACGGCAACGTGGGCCGTTTTTTTTGCATAAAAAGATAAGGCTAAGCTTGGCGCTCGCTTGATGGTTCTCGATGTGAATGGTCGTGTCATGAAACGCGGTGTCATTTCGAATGGGTCTCAGCGTGTGGAACTTCCCAAGTCCGGCAGCTATACGGTATGTGTGGGCAAGGATGCCGCCCAGGTGAATGTTAAGTAACGGTTGTGCCGTCATTAACGGCCTCTGCCTTTTCAAGTCTTCCGGGGCCATGAAGTGGTGTCGGGTTCCAGCCGATGCATTACTCGGTGATAGAAATGTTCAATCGGTGCACCTTGTAGTGCATGACTCTCGGCGAAATACTTAAATCGCGTGCGGCAGCAGACATGTTGCCGCCGTTTCTTTTTAGCGCTTCGCTCAGGATTTCTTTTTCGTAGGTGTCCATGAGCGTCGAGAGCGGTGCAATTTTATTCGGAAGCATGGGCTTGCGGGCCGATTCATCGGTCTGCAAGGTGGGCGGCAGATTGTGCGAATGGATGCAGTCGTCGCTGGTGGCGAGGGCTGCGCGCTCGATGCAGTTCTCGAGTTCTTGCACGTTTCCGGGCCAGTGGTAACTCATGAGCATGTCGATCGCGGGCGTCGAGAGTCGCACCACATGCGTGCCGTACTTGAAATTTACTTGCGAAATAAAATGTTCTGCCAAAAGTAGAATGTCGCTTTTGCGCTGCGCCAAGTCGGGGAGCGTTATCTGCACGATGTTCAGGCGGTAGAATAAGTCTTCGCGGAAAAGTTTCTGCAGCATCATATCTTCGAGATTCTTGCTCGATGCGGCAATTAGGCGCACGTCGCTATGCAGGTGGATGTTGCCTCCTTGGCGGAAAAAGCTTTGGTCTTGCATGAACCGCAGCAGAATCTCCTGGCTTTTCGGGCTGAGTGCCGAGACGTCGTCCAGAAAGAGTGTGCCGCCATTTGCAATTTCGGCTTTGCCCAGGTGGCGGCTGTTTGCGCCGATGAAGGCCCCGCGTTCGTAGCCAAAGAGTTCACTTTCGAAAGTATTTGCGGGGTTACCGAAGCCTTCGCTCAAGTTTGCGCAGCCCATCACGACAAAGGGGTGTTCCTTGCGAGCGGAAAGTTCTGCGATGGTGTGGGCGGTGAGTTCCTTGCCCGTGCCGTCGTTGCCGTAGATAAGCACCTGTGCGTCGTTCTTGGCGCACTTCTTAATTTGCTTGTAGACCTCGCGCATTTCGCCGCTGTTGCCGACCATTTTGCCGGGCTTTTCGTCAATGATGTCGCGGAGTGCCTTGATTTCGGCTTTCAGCCGTTCTATTTCTTCGGATTCGGTCATCTTGCTTGTTTGCGGTCATGCTGACGGATATCTCCGTCGGCTTTTCATACCTAAACTTCTTATTACTTTTACATTTATGTAATAATATACACTAATTTTACAATATTGTAAAACATATTGTTTCAAAACCTGTAAAATTTGGGTGCCAACCCCCGTTTTTATTCCTAATTTCCTTCCATAAATTGAAAAACGGCCGTAAAACGGCAAACAAGAGGTTCAAAATGAGCGTAAGCTACCGCAAAAAGACCATCAACGAAATCGCAAAGGCCCCTACCGCGCCCGTCAAGCCGGCCAGTCCGGTGAATGTGGATTTCTACGGCGAAGACGTGTTCAACATCGACGCCATGCGTGAATACTTGCCCAAGGATGTCTGCGAAAAGCTGATTGCAACCATTAACGAAGGTGCCGCCCTCGATCCGAGTATCGCAGGCGATGTGGCCCACGCCATGAAGAAGTGGGCGATGGACCGCGGTGCCACGCACTTTACGCACTGGTTCCAGCCGCTCACCGGTTCCACAGCCGAAAAGCATGACTCTTTCCTTGAACCCGACGGTTGCCGCGCCATTATGGCCTTTAGCGGCAAGAACTTGATTGTCGGTGAACCGGACGCTTCTAGCTTCCCGAGTGGGGGACTCCGTTCTACGTTCGAAGCCCGCGGCTATACCGCCTGGGATCCGACCAGCCCGGCATTCCTCAAGCGCCACGGCAACGGCGCTACGCTCTGCATTCCGACTGCATTCTGTAGCTACACCGGCGAAGCGCTCGATAAGAAAACTCCGCTCCTGCGCAGCTTGCAAGCTCTTTCCAAGTCTACCCGCCGCCTCATGACCTGCTTCAAGGCGGGCCCCAAGAAGACGACGGTGACGCTCGGTGCCGAACAGGAATACTTCCTAATCGACAAGCGCTTTTACCTGCAACGCCCGGACCTGTATCAGGCTGGTCGCACACTGTTCGGTGCCGCTCCCGCGAAGCACCAACAGATGGATGACCACTACTTTGGTAGCATCCCGGCTCGCATTCTGAACTTCATGAACGAAGTGGAAATCGAACTCTGGAAACTCGGCATTCCGGCGAAGACCCGTCACAACGAAGTGGCTCCGGCCCAGTTCGAACTCGCTCCGATGTTCGAAGAAGTGAATCTCGCTTGCGACCACAACATGCAAATTATGGAAGTGCTCCGTAACGTGGCCGACAAGAATGGACTCGTTTGCTTGCTCCACGAAAAGCCTTTCGCTGGCGTGAACGGTTCCGGTAAGCACAACAACTGGTCCGTGTCTTACGGCAAGGGGAATCTCCTGAACCCGGGCAAGGACCCGCACCAGAACGCCGTGTTCCTCACCACGCTCTGCGCCATCATTTACGCGGTTGATACTCACGCCGACCTGCTCCGCATGACGACGGCTGGCGCCGGCAATGACCATCGCCTCGGTGCGAACGAAGCTCCTCCGGCCATCGTTTCCATGTTCCTCGGTGACCAATTGATGGACGTCATTGAACAAATTGAACAAGGCGTGCCTAAGTCCTCTAAGCAAGCTGGCGCGCTCCGCATCGGTGCCGACATGCTCCCTGCTTTGCCGCGCGACGCCACCGACCGTAACAGAACTTCTCCGTTCGCCTTCACCGGCAACAAGTTCGAATTCCGTGCACCGGGCTCCAGCCAGAGCTGTTCCGAACCGAACGTGGTTCTGAACACGATTGTGGCCGAAGCCTTCGACATGATTTCGGAACAGCTCGAAAAGCTTGACGAAAAGAACTTCCACACGGGCCTGCAAAAGATTTTGCAGAAGATCGTGAAGGAACACAAGCGCGTCATCTTTAACGGTAACGGCTACACCGATGAATGGGTCGCCGAAGCTGAACGCCGCGGTCTCCCGAATATTCGTACCTCCGTGGAAGCCCTCAAGGCTCTCACCAAGGAGGAAAATATTCAGTTGTTCGAAAAGTATGGCGTCATGAACCGCCGCGAAATGGAATCCCGCTACGAAATCAACGTCGAAGATTTCCACAAGCGCATCCACATCGAAGGCGAAGTCTGCCGCGACATGGCCAAAAACATCATCTTGCCGAAGGTCGTCGAAGCTTTCTCCAGCGCCCTCAAGACAAACGAAATGGCTCTGAACCAGGGCTTCCCCGGCGTCGATGCGTACGTGAAGTCTCTGGGTGAAGGCGTCAAGAACCTGAGCGCCGCCATCGCTACCATGGAAGAAAGCCTGAACGGCCTGCACGAAGGCATTCTCGATGCGATGGCCGCTTTGCGCAAGGTCGTCGACGGTCTTGAAAAGGTCGTCCCCGACGAAATGTGGCCTTTGCCGAAGTATCGCGAGATGTTGTTTATATACTAAACAACATTAGCCGAGCGTCGAAGGTGCTCGGCTCAATGCCGCTTCATTTATTAATGAAAAGCATGGGCTTTTCAAGCCTGTGCTGAGTTTGTTGAAGCAAAAGTACAAATTTTAAAGAAAACGGGCGGCTGTACAAAAGTCGCCCGTTTTAGAATTTTGCTAAGGGTTTGTTCTAGGAAAGCGTTGCCTTGATGGCGAAAATGTCAGATTCGGCCAAACCGGTGAATTCGATGATTTCGTTGATCGGCTTGTCTTTTATAAGCATTTTCCTTGCCATTTCGCGAGCTTTGGCGTCGGCACCTTCAGCGCGGCCTTCGGCACGACCTTCAGCACGGCCCTCGGCACGACCTTCAGCACGTCCTTCAGCGCGGCCTTCTTCACGGCCGATTTCAAGACCCTTGA
>NZ_CAMGVQ010000099.1:0-7442 GCF_946062555.1 uncultured Fibrobacter sp. | reverse complement strand
TTGTTAACGAAGATAAGAATCTTGTTGCAAGGGGACTCAAGCTCATTCAGTATGGAGAACAACCTGTATTTGTAGAAGGTGACTGGGCTGGCACAATTCATGCAGCAAAAGCTCAATTGATTTTGGGGCAGACTGTAAAAAAAGTATACGGAAGATTCTTGGGGCATGGGGTGACTGTTCATCAGAACACCGATGTTTATCGTGTTGACTTTAACCCAATTCAGCAGTCTTTAGAGGTTTCATTTAAATAGGAGGTCGTAATGAAGAAAGTTCTAATGATAATTGTTTTCTTTTCAACAATGTTATTTTCAGCTGAATTTGAGAATCCAAAAACGAATCTCCGATTTGGTACAGAATTATGGTTTGAAAACGATTACCTGCCGTTTCAATTTGGTGAAGCTTGTTCCAAAAGCTTTGTCAATTGTATTAAAGACACTTCATCATCTTACGAGAATTTTAATGGATTGGCATATTATTCAACGATTGATACAACTATCGTTGTTTTTGTAAGAACAGGATACGGGAGTAAAATAACTATTTTTTCTATTTATCCTTTTACAAATTTTTCACCAACAGGAACAATGTTAAAAGATGTTTTAAGAACAGAATTTATGCACTTACAGGAATGGGGGGTCGTCAATATTTCAAGAGATAGTGCATCAAATTTAATTGATAAAATTATATTCGCAATGACAGGAGAAAAATGCGAATTGAATAGCATTAGTGACAGTAACTATGTCAATATAACTAGAGATATTGCTGATCTCGGCAGTTATTATTATGGTGCATTTTGTGATACACTTTATGCATGCTGTGGAACACCTGTAGATGGAGGCGCTGTTATAATTGACAACTGGTGGACTTTGCTTCCTGATGAAAAGCCGACATCCGTTTCCAAGACTTCGATCAAAAATAGATTCCGTCTGTCTCGCATAAGTCGAGAAATGTTCATTGTTGATGGACTCAATGAAACGGTTCCTTACAAGCTATTCGATGTCAACGGCATTCTACTGAAACAAGGCCTTGTTCAAAATGGCGTCGTGCAAGTTCCCAAGACTCCTTCTATCCTCGATATCGCTCATCAGAAATTTTTGCTGAAATAAGTTATATTTTGCAAAGAAAAACCTTTACTACAAAGTGAAGCCCATGCAAATACTGAAAGTTACTCCGAAATCTGCTGAAATTGAACGCATCTGCGGGCGCGAAGTCGCCCCCAGCAAAGAAATTCATGACAAGGTGATGCAAATCCTTGCCGACATCAGACAAGGCGGTATCGCCAAGGCAACGGAATACGCCCAAAAGTTTGACGGCCTCAAGGGCAAGAATATTCGCGTCCCGGCATCTGCCATCGCGAAGTCTGCCGCCAAGTGCCCCAAGGAACTCCAGAAGGCCTTGAAGCAGGCCATCAAGAACGTCCGCGACTTCCACAAGAACCAGATGGAAGAATCCTGGCTCATGGAAGGTGCCGACGGCGTGGTTCTGGGCCAGCGCATTCGTCCGATGAAGCGCGTGGGTCTTTATGTGCCGGGTGGTGCAGGCATTTACCCGAGTACCGTGATTATGAACGCCGTTCCGGCTCTGGTGGCGGGCGTTCAGGATATCGTGGTTGTGACCCCCATCAAGGGCGAAATCAACCGTGCTGTGGCATTCGTGCTCCAGGAATTGGGCATTGAAGAAGTTTACCACATCGGTGGTGCTCAGGCGATTGGTCTCTTGGCTTATGGTGCCAAGGACGCCAAGGGCAAGACCGTCGTGGAACGCGTCGACAAGATTGTGGGCCCGGGCAACGTCTTTGCCGCTATCGCCAAGAAGGAAGTCTTCGGTGTCGTGGATATCGACATGGTGGCAGGCCCCAGCGAAGTGCTGGTGATGGCCGACAATACTTGCGATCCGGACTTTGTCGCGGCGGACCTGCTTTCTCAGGCGGAACACGGTTCCGGCTTTGAAGCTGCTATCTGCATTACCGACAACATGGAAACGGCCCAGATGATTAGCGCCTGCGTGGATATCCAGGTGGAAAATTCCCCGAAGAAGGAACTTCTCGAGAAAGTGCTGGGCAACTTCGGCCGCATTCTGGTGGTCAAAGACTGGTTCGACGGCGTGGAAATCGCGAACCGCATCGCTCCGGAACACTTGGAAGTCATGACCGCCGAAGCAGAATCCATGGCTGCGCAGATCGAGAACGCGGGTGCCGTGTTTATCGGCCCGTGGTCTAGCGAACCGGTGGGCGACTACTTTGCGGGTCCGAACCATGTGCTGCCGACGAACGGCACGGGCCGCTTCTTCAGCCCGCTCGGAGTCTACGATTTCCTCAAGCGCATGAGCATCATCCGCTACAGCGAGAAGGCCATCAAGAAGAATGCGAAGGCCATTGCCGCCGTCGCGACCGAAGAAGGCTTTATCCACCACGCCGCTGCGGTGCTTAAGAGACTGTAGTCGCTTTTGGATCCCCTCCCTGACGGTCGAGGATGACTTAAGGGATGGCGGTCGAGGATGACTTCAATAAATTAAAAGGCTCCTTCGGGAGCCTTTTTTGCAATTTGACTTATTTGCTGTTTGCCCGGTCAGAATAAAAACATGGAGCCTTCACCTAGATTCAGGCACACGCGGTTGCGGCCTGATTCCTTGGCGTGGTAGAGCGCGTCGTCGGCGCGCTTGATGATCGTTTCGACGGAGTCTCCGTCCTTGCGTTCCGTGAACCCGACGCTGATCGTGACTGAAATAAAATCTTTCTTATCCAGAAGCGGAATCTTCATAGATTCTACACTGGCGCGAAGTCTTTCACCGACAATTTTCGCGTTCTCGATGTTTGTTCCCGGCAGAAAAATCGTGAATTCTTCGCCGCCGTAGCGTACGGGCATATCGGTGGGGCGCAGGCTTTGGAGAATCGCCTTAGCCACCGCGATAAGCACCTGGTCGCCGACGAGGTGGCCGTAGGTGTCGTTGATATTCTTGAAGTGGTCGATGTCCAGCATGAAGGCCGAAAGGTGCAGGTTTCCAGCGTTGCTTCGGTTGAGTTCGCGGGTGTACATTTCTTCGAGCCAGCGACGGTTGTGCAGGCCCGTAAGCGAGTCCACCTTGGCGTTCTCTTCGATGCAGCGGATATGGTATTCCTCTTCGCACACCACCTTGTTGTTGTTGCGTAGGCGTCGACTCAGAAGTTGCAAAAAGTTCAGGCACAGATCGTGCGAAGCATTGAGCATGGCGAGTGCGGTGTCGCCATCAATAATCAGGATTTTGCAGTTTTCCTTGGCGAAGACCTTGGCGCTCGGTTTGATGTTGTCAAAAATGGACATCTCTCCGGCGCAGTGCCCTGGCTGGATATGGTCAATGTACATACCGCCCTGGGATTCCACATGTACTTCCAGAAGGCCGTCTAGGAGAACTAGAAGACGACGCCTGGGCTTATCAGGGTCGATAAGGAGTGTGCCCGGTTCAGGGAAAATCGTTTTACAGCCAAGCAGGTAACCGGCAAGGCTTTCGAAGGCGACATTCCTGAAAATATCCTGTCGCTGAAATTCTGCCCTGGATATGGGCAGTGTCTCTAGTTCATTCGCACTCATACCATAATTATATACAAAAACTTTTCAAAACGAAAACAGAAAATACTACTTTTTGAAAAAAACACGCGAGAATACTAGTTTATATGGCAAAAACAATACTCCAATCTGTACTATTCCAAGGTAAAATACAGGATATCCTCATCTCGGGAAAGAAGTTTGCGAAGGTGGGACGTCCGCTTACCGCCCGTGATTATGACAAGGCCGATGTGGTAAATTGCAAGGGGCTTGCCATTGTACCGCCATTCTATAACGGACACACTCATGCCGCCATGACCCTTTTGCGTGGGTATGCCGATGATATGCCGCTCCAGAAGTGGTTGCAGGAATACATTTGGCCGTTCGAGGCAAAGCTCACTGCCAAGGATATTGAAATCGGGTCTAGCCTAGCCGTGCTTGAAATGATCAAGTCGGGAACGGTTTTCTTCTCGGATATGTACTGGCGCCGCGAAGTGACGATGAAGGTCGTTAAGGAAATGGGGATCCGTGCGGCGATTGGAGTGACGGTTGCCGAAAATCTGGATTCCCCGGAACATATCGAAGAAAATTTCAAGTTTCTGCAGGACCATCGTTATGAATCCGATCGAGTAAAGCTTGCAGTGATGCCGCATTCCATTTATACGGTGGGCGAAAAGATTTTTAAACGTTGTGCGAAATTGGCTCTTGAAGAAAACTATGTTTTGCACACTCATTTGTCTGAAACCTTGACCGAAATCAAGGATTGCAAGAAACAGTACGGTTGCTCTCCGGTCGAACTTTTGGCAAAGTGGGATGTTCTGGGTGACCATCTGGTGGCGGCACATTGCGTTCATTTGTCCGAATACGATATGGCGTTGATGGCCGAATCGGGTTCTTCCGCGATTCTGAATCCCTGCTCGAATTTGAAGCTGGGGTGCGGTATCCCGAAGGTGAACGCGCTCTTGGATAGTGGAATGCTGGTGGGGCTAGGTACTGACGGGGCTTCGTCGAACAATAACCTCGACATGCACGAAGAAATGAAGTTGATTTCGCTTTTGGCGAAGGTGGAACCCAAGACTGGCAAGGCGGAATCGTTGCCGGCGGAGGTGGCGCTCAAGTTGGCGACTTCAAATACGGCTTTGGCTTATGGCATTCCGGCGGGCGTGATTGCCGAAGGCTTCTTAGCAGACGCCTTGCTGCTCGACCTGAAAAACGAACGCCTCGTCCCGAACCATAACCTGGTGAGCAACTGGGTCTATGCGGCCGATTCCTCTGCGATTCATTCCGTGATGTGTAACGGAAAGTTCGTGATGAAGAACCGCCATATCGACGGTGAAGAGGAAATTTTGAAGGACGCGCAGAAAATCGCGAAAAGAAGTTAATTCCCGGCCTAAAACGGGCTTCGTGAATGCTTCGATAAACGGGTGGACTTGAGTCTACCCGTTTGAATTATTGATCGTCGCTGTCAACGTCGCAGGAATCGTTTTGCTGCGGGGCGACAACCGGTCTGCTGCTCTTGGCGCTATAGATGAGTTCTGCCATGAACAGCTCCTTGAGCTTAGCGAGGCCCGCATCTTTTTCGAGGTCCAGCTGGTAGGGCGACATGCGCGCCTGCTTGCGGATGGCAAGTTCGCTTTCGTTGAAGGCTCTAGACTTGACCGTAAGCATTACCGGGGTCTGCAATTTTTCTTCGAGAATCTGCTTTAAGCGCTCCAGGTACTCCGGGTGCTCTTCCATCTGCTTGATTCCCCAAACTTCGCTGGCGGTGTCGCCAAGGTAGGTAAGTGCGATGGGGAAGGGGGTGGTTTTCGGGTCGCCGGTTTCGAGGACTGTATCGTTCAGGGCGACCGAGAAGGCGAAGTCACCGGAATCGGCGATGTGCGTCTTGATGGAGCCCCAGGCGGCAGAAATTTCGTAACGGCTGTAAACGTCGCCATTGTATCCGTTGGCGATTCCGTTCTGTAGGGCGGCAAAGGGGTTTTCGTCCTGTTGCTGTAATGCCTTGGCTTCTTCCACGGCATCCAGCATATTCTGGACTTCAGTTACTTTTTTTTTTTAACGCCTCGTCGGAGGCGCTGCTCGAAGCTTTGGAAGGATCGTTAATCGCGGCGAGAGCGCGTCTGAGATCCGTCAGCCTGTCAAGCCAAGCCATGCGGGCGAATGTCGTTTCGACAAGGAGTCGCGGGTTCGTGCTGTAGCGGAGCGTGCCCTGCAAGTCGATAAGCATCTTGCTGATGCGCAGGATGTCTCCGTTCTTGAGTTCGGGAACGGAGCTCTTGTACTTGGTGTACAGCTCCTCGGAAATGTTAATCACGTCAGGCGTGAAGGCGTCGAGGCGGGCGTAGAGCATGTTCCTGAGGAACTTGCCGAAACCGTCGAGAAGCGGTGTAAATTCGATTCCGCGCTTGCAGGCGTCGTCGACCATCTTGAAACATTCCTTGAGGTCGTGATCCTTGATGGCGTTAATGAGCGTAAAGAACAGCTCGACGGGCGGAATGCCGAGAACGCTACGGACTGATTCGGCGGCCATCTCGTTACCGGTAAAGGCGTAGGCCTGGTCGAAGTAGGTGAGGCCGTCGCGCATGGAGCCGTCTGCCTTTTCGGCGAAAATGTCGAGGGCTTCGTCGGTGGCGTTGATGCCTTCCTGTTCGCAGATATAGCGCAGACGGCTGCGGATCTGTTCTACGGTCAGTCGCTTGAAGTCGAATCGCTGTACGCGGCTGAGAATCGTTTGCGGCACCTTGTTGACTTCGGTGGTCGCGAAGATGAAGATGACATGTTCAGGCGGTTCTTCAAGCGTTTTGAGGAGCGCGTTGAAGGCTCCGTTTGAGAGCATGTGGACTTCGTCGATAATGAAAATCTTGTATTTGCCGATGACGGGCGGATACTGCACGCGCTCGATCACGTCGCGGATGTTGTCGACGCCGGTGTTGGAGGCGGCGTCAATTTCGAACACGTCCATCGGGTTTCCGCCAGCGATGTCCTTGCAGCTTTCGCATTGTCCACAGGGGTGGAGCGGATCGCCGCCGGTGCAGTTGAGCGTGCGGGCGAGGATACGGGCACTGGTAGTCTTACCGACACCGCGTGTTCCGGTGAATAGGAATGCGTGGTGGAGTCGTCCTCCTTCGATTGCGTTCTGGAGGGTCTTTGCGATATGTTCCTGTCCGACCATGTCGGAGAAAGATTGCGGACGCCACTTACGGGCCATTGCTACGTATGCCATGTGCTAGAATATAGTAAATTAGTTGGTAGAACTTAGTTTTTAGCTGGCTATGCTTAACATTTTTTTGTATGTTATGTTTAGAAAGGCTGTCTATAAATGGGGTGTTTTTTTGGAAATAATCTAAGTTCTAAGTTCTAAATTCTAAGTTTTAATTAGTATCTTTTAAAAAAAATAGTGAGGTTATCATGAATTCGAATTTGGCGCTTTTGATTCTTTCTTGGCAGGTGGCTTGTCTTTATCACGAATCCGAAACCGACAAGCTTTTGCCGGGTTCCACTTCGGCAACGGAAGCCGAAAGCGATATGCTGGATGCGATTCATGACGAACTGACCCCGGATGTTTCCTGGGACGATTTCAATAGCACTTACGCTAAGTTCAAATCGGCTAAAGACCGCGCCGCAGCCTGCGTTGAAGCAATCAAGAATGAGTCCGGTGAATTCAAAAGCAAGGTTCTTGAATCGATGCTCCGTGTAGCGAATGCTTCTAAAGAAGACGAAAACGAAAGCAACGTGTCGCTCGAAGAAATGGACTTCATTCAGCAGATTAGAGAAGCACTGGAATAGCGATGAGGTCGGCGTAACCGCCTCTGAGATCGCTTCGCTTTGAACTATAAGTTTTTAAATAATGAAAGCCCCTGATAAGGGGCTTTTTTTGTATACAGAAAACCACCCGCTAGGCGGGTGGTTCCAAAGAGCCTACGG
>NZ_CAMGVQ010000098.1:0-7961 GCF_946062555.1 uncultured Fibrobacter sp. | reverse complement strand
CGACGAAGAAATTTCCGTGCTGGAAGAATCCCCGTTACTTGAAGAGGAAGACTTGTTCTCCGTACTCGACGAAGAAATTTCCGTGCTGGAAGAATCCCCGTTACTTGAAGAGGAAGACTTGAATTCCTTTTCAAATGAAGATGAATATGTGGGTATAATCGGGTTGTCATCGGATGTTCCAGGATTACCACAAGCCCCAAATAGCCCTGCAACAACACAACACAATAAAAATTTACGCATGTTAAACACCTTTTTTTGCTGTATAAGTTAAATAAACAATCACATCTTCTATTGGATATTCTTTGTTTCCTTCTTCACCTATTTTTTCCAGCCCAGAAATAGATAAAGACCATTTAGAAATCGCTCCACACCCTTCAAAAAGGCCATTTTTTTCCGAGTTAAAAGAATTTGAATTACTTCTCGATTTTAAATGGGCCAAACTTGTAGCCATTGTTGAATCTGTCACACATAGAGGAACGAATGTAGACCCATTTTTCACAGACCCTTCTAAAAGGTTTAATTCTGCATTTAAATAATGCAAATCTGTCGGTGCTGATCCATTTAATTTTACAAAAATCTGAACATTTTTGATGCGCTGGAAATTATGAGACGCAAAATCATTTGTAAAGAAATTATTGGTTAGCTGGAATTCACAAGAACAATTAGCTCTCACATCAGTCAACGGAGTTTCAAAGCCTTCGTCATAATCATACAATTCGGCTCGTTCCTGCAGTTCTTTTAAACTTATCGGTCTAGTTATTTCCATTTCATGCACATCATTTTCAAGATAGGCCTTTTCCATCCGCCTTAAATCAAGTAAGATTCGTTCTGGAGCGAGCAGGCCCTTACGGAAATTATCCCAGTAATCATTTTTTATAAAGTCGCAAACAGGAGTTATTTTGCCATCTATCTCAAAATGATAAACCCGTTCAGCCATCTTGGCTACATCAAGCAAAAGTTTTACGTATTGCTTGAATACCTTTCCGAGTTCCTTCTCAAGCCAAACATACAGTTCGTTATTCGTAAACTTTTCGCTCAAAACTTCATATGCCTGTTCGGAACGAAGAATTTCGTTTTCAATGCTCTTGTGTCTTTTCTCGACTTGTTGAGTCTTGATTTCGTTTACAACTTCTTGCTTTTCAACTTCGACAACTTCGGCATCAGCCACTTCGTCTTCCAGGGTCCATTCCTTCTTGCGACGTTCCAGTTCTGCCTGCAATTTGGTTTTTGCCGCATCCAGTTGCCGTTGAGCAAACCTTGCTGCATAACTTTCGGCAGCACTTACCAGATTTTCTGCAAGTTTCGTACCGCCAATGGATTCCATATCAAAGCGAGGCCCACCAAAAGCGTTGGTTACAGCACCAAATTTGAAATCAGGCATCTTGAAGGTTGCGGACGCTATATTACGAACCTTTTCCACAGTTTCCTGAATTTTTGCAACTTTTTCCATCAGCTTCTGGTACTTTTTCTCGGCAGCAGATACAAGGTGCATCGCCTTCTGTTTTTTGGAAGTATTCTGTTTTGCAGCCTTCTTTTCTTCAAGGCGAACTTTTTCGGCCTCCAAAGATTTGACTTCCATTTCTTGAACAGCCTTGCTCTCGGCAACCACAGCCTTGTCGCACTTCGCCTTGAACACCTGTAACTGTTCCGCATCCTGTTTTTCAAGGATTGCAAGCAGGTTGCGACCCATCTGGCACGCGTCCTTCGCCATATCGACAGCAAGTTTGACAATGACATTGAATCGATATATCGGCAGTTTCTCGCTTGTCGAATTCAGAATTGCATCTAACGATATTCCCATTGCGCGAGCTTTCACCAACATTCCTGGATCAATCGGCGGAGCGAACAAAGCCAAAGTGCGCTTTACACCCTGAATATTTAAGCTATTGCGAATCTTGTAAAGCCTGTCAGCAATTGTGTCCCAATAAGAGAACAAGGTGTCGTTTCTAGGCACAGAGAAGTAGAACATCGATTCTATGATATTCCCTGTGCGCTTCGCCCGTTCATCCATTGCACGAATACTTAAGACTTTCGCATTATCCTTGCCAACCAATGCAGAATTTTCATATTCAATGAAGGCATTGCCCAAATCATCCGTTCGTGAAAGCAATTGACGCACTGTCAAAGGCGAAAGGTTTTCCGGTTCAGGTGCTTCCAGATTCTTGGGGCCAAGTAATTCCGCCGCGAGCACATAGAATTGGATTGCAAGATTTACAGATTCTGTGGTATCCTTCGAAAATTCTTGATCGCCCCAGCCAATAAGGGTATCGAGGTATTTCATTACCACGTATTTTTGATATGCCACATTGCGGTATCGGGCAATCAAATGCGGGTTGAACGGATCATTTTTCCATTTATCCACAAGCGACGAAAGTGCAGAACGGTCAGGGAGTTTGTCCTGCTTGGTCGGAAGTCCCAACATTTCCAGAACGGATTTGTCGGCATCCTTATTTGCAAAGAAGGGTAAGAACTTCCAGTAACGAGCTCCCTTGGGCAAATCATGAATAAAGGACTTGGTCTTCTCATACGAAGAATAGTTTTCCCTAGGATCAAACACAAGTTGTAGCCATAGCAAAGCCTCTTCGTAACTCTGTTCAGCAATCATTTTCTCGGCGATGAGCATAGGAACATAGAAGAACAGTTCCCAGTTATACATGGCGTTCGCACCGCCCCATACAAAATCTACCATGGGTGCGGGATACGGTCCATCGACATTAGCCTTGTTCGGCCAGTAATTGTAGCGGAAAATGGTCTGGCCCAAGTCCCACGCCTGCCAATCACCCGCCATATAATAGCCAAGGTAAACACTGAAATAGTAATTATAATACGAGTAGGAGTAATAGTAGCTGTCCGAAATCGGCAAAGCCTGCGTTTCGCGGGTATAGAGCCATTTGGTTCCACCATCGCGATAACGCTTGTAGAAGTCATCTACCAAGGAATGCGACAGCAATTCAAACCTATAATTCTTCTGGTTCGAATTAGCCTTGCCGTCTTTCGGCACCGCTTGTACAAAGAAGGTTCGGCGACCATCCATATAGAAGAATGGCAAATCTTCCGCCTTGTCGTCCTCGCCTAATTTCAACATGGACAGGTTTGTTGCAACAATGCGGAAAAGCCCAGGTGTATAGTTCAAGACAGCGTTATCTTCGGGGTAATTAAAGCCCTTATTTCCACATGTAAACTCGTCAACTTCGGTAAACACTCCATGGACAAGTTTTGTGCGTTCTGGAGCAAAATCGTCTATGGGTTGATAATCCGCTGTAAAATGTTCCAACAAATCGCTACCATCCGCCTTGACTGTGATAATAGCAATTCTCTTGAAATATTGACGGCTCTTGTCATAGACTCGCTTGGTCACCTTGTTCGCCTTGGTCGAGCCATCCATAACTTCAGTAGATCCAATGATTTCTTCGTATTCCTGATAATGATACGCTGTCTTAATAACAGAAACCGCAACACTATCTTGCGACGATACCGTCTTTAAATTATAACGGTCATCAATTTTTTCATTATCCCCAAGAGCGAAATCAAGTTGATTTGTTGACGCATCAATCAACGCATTGCTCGTCATACGGGTTCCCGTCCACTTGGTTCCCGTGTAACTCGTCCAGCAAATCTGGATTCGCGCATAGTATTCTATCGTCTCTAGGCCACCCTCCGAGGCCGCCTCAAGATTACGCTGCCCCATTGTAACCTGGGGCCACAAAAGATAAAGACGTTGGTTGACAATCGCCGGAACAACCGTTTCAGACGGAATGTCCACATCCAATCGTTCCCACGGAGTCCACTCTCCCGAAAGAATCGCTTTCGCCTTGTATTTGCGGTAGTAATAAGTATGGGGCTCCCCCTGTGTGCGACCAACAATGTGCAAAGTGTAAAGGATTCCACCCTCATCGCCGCCATCTTCCTTGGTTGCACCGATAATTTCAATACTTGAGACCTCACGAACTTTTTCAAGATACTCATACAGGGCGTTTTCAAGGCTGGCATGGTCATCAGAAAATTCCTGGATACGGTCTTCCAGTTCTTCAAAGAAGGGGGTCTTGTCATCACGCAAATCAGACGCAATCCAGTTTTCAGGATAAAGAAACACCTTGCGGGCAGCCTCCCACACTCGATAATTCTTCATCCATTCCCATTCACTGCGCTGTTCATCTGTCAAAACATTTTGACCTTCCAAGCCAAGTTCTGCTCGTTGAACAAAAAGTTGGATGGACGCCGTCGCCTGGACGATGCGGGAGATGGTCATGTCAGGTTCCATCTTCACATCCATTAGGTAATAGGCATAGATATCGCTTTCGTCAACAAACTGCTGCGGATACCGACTTACATATTCAGAATTTGGCTCAGAATCGTTTGTCGGGACAAAACAAGAATCCCAACATACATACGCAGCCAACGCATCGCGTTTTCTCTTGCGCAAGTCGTCGTTCATTTCTTGAGCGAATTTGAGCCACTCGGATTCCTTGGTATTATTCTTTATTGTTTGCTCAAAACGCAATACATAAGCATTGAAGCCCGCATTATCTTCGTACAGCAGTTGTTCCAAATCAGAAAGAACGCAATGTGTCTTGGCATATAGTTCATATGCTTTTACAAACTTAATCCAGCCTTGGGTACTGGTGTACGATGAAGCGACCATACCAAAAGAATCATCCCTCAATCCTTCAATCGTATCGCCATCAATCGCTAAAAGGTCTTCTAGTTTTTCCCAATCGCCTTCATTCTCGTTTTTCATCAAATTTGACAAAAGGTCTAAATTAAACTCTCCTGAAAGCAACCGATCTGTCGTATAGTTAGCATAGACAAGAGTCCACATGTTGTTTAGAGGTGATATGGTAGGATTCGAGGGTTGCTCTATCAAAGCAATTTGCACAAATAAATTATTGTCCAGGTTTACGCCCTGATGCGTCGTTTGGATATAATTAAACACCCTTATTTTTCTTGCAAAGTCAACATATACAGGAATTTGCTCTTCGGGATATTCGGGCTTCTGAATTTCCGTATTTTCATCTGCCTCAAATGCGTCTTCCCATATATGGAAATTACTGTAATAGGTAGAGAACGCATTATAAAACGGAATCCAAGCCTCATTAAGTTTTATAAGCGTTTCAAAATCCTCTTCAGCAATGCCAAACTCCGCACCGACCAAAAGCTCAAGATTATGCGCCCATTGATTTTCTGGAGCGTTTCTATCGCCTAGTTCCGCTACAACTATATTTGTTGCAAAATCCCGAGCTGCCTTTTCTTCATTTTCAGTTATAGGTGCAAGAAGGTCTAGATAAAATTCTGCATCGATGGAGGTTCCCGAAAGAAAGCGCCATTCATCGGAGAATTTTCTTATTCCTTCAAGACTGTGCCAATCACTATGGGTCCATACACCATATTTTATAATTTTGTCTAAATTTGAAAGTGAAACGCCAAACGTTTTTGCAATAAGAGTGTATCGATAGCATTCAAAAAGCCCTTCTAAAAGAGAAGCATTCTCATCAACATCTATCATGCCATAGACCCTTATCGAGTCCTCTTCTGACAGCTTTAACCCCTGAGTCAATAATTTGAGGACAATGCGGCGATATCCATCATCTTCCTTATTCACGTTTACTAGCAGATTCGGCAACTGATAAACTGAATTAATGAAATCTGCGGAAGGCTCCTGTTCACCACCCAAGACAAGAGCATCTTGCACAGAGATTCCGTAGCGACCTATCAATTCGCAAATTACATCAAGTTTCTCAAGGGGCAAATTAAATGTCAAAAGCACATCGGAAAGAGACCAACCAAGGATATTCTTCCTGTGCACAAGTACGGCCATTTTCCTAAAGAAGGAATCCCAATCAACAGGTATTTCAACTTCTTTTTTATTGACTACAGTCGTTTTTCCTGCAAATTCATAACCGTTGATATTTGACAACTGGTAAAGTTCTGGATCCTTCGATCTGTAGCAGACATCACTAAAGTTTTTATTGGCTAAGATTTCATTCAAATCTTGGATGGTAAAACCAGTTCGCTGCATGAATATCGCAACACGCCGCAAAATTCCAATGTAGGTCCCTGCGGAAGTATAATTTTTGTCAGGGTACAAGACCTTATTAGCAAACTCCTTCAACCCCCACAAATCCCAGGTGTTGTAGAGACTATTGAATTGAGCGAGAGCGTCTTGTTTTTCAGCATCAGTACTCAATAAATCTACAAGACAGCGCTGATTAAAGTCAAGACGCAATTCTCTACAGGCATAAGCGTCATTTCCATTCAATTCCAACGCTTCAGCAATGTCATAGAAATGCAGCGACAAGTTAGAAAGAATCTTTTTCGCCTTATCTCGGCTAAAATTGGCTGGCAATTGGAAAGGATATATTTTCGTTGCCAAAAGGTTGCATGCAGCAGTATCTATTGAAGACCCAATTTTCGTCTTAAATTCAAGAGGTTCCGCCCTTAGTTCTGCCGCAGTTACTCCATCAGGATTATTGTTTGCAACCAGTCTTGCCTTCCGGCCACTATCCAAATCCTCATCAACCAAGCATTCCAACAACTCTATACCCAAGTCAATCGTCGGCATAGGAATTTCCGCATTCGCCTTAGTCAATTGCAAGTCAAGGTAGTCAGGACGACGGCCAACAAACATGCTATATGCGGAACTTTTCTTCAAGAACTTCAACAAATCTATATAATACGCAGAGGCGCTGAGTATAGATTGTCCCTGCGTTGCTCTCGTGAAATTGACGTTACCGAACAATCCTGCCCAATTTATAGTATCACGGGTAGCTTCGCGAATTCTAGCAGTATTTGTACTGGCCGTAGATTTCGATGCCTTCAATAATCTGGCTTTAGGAAGTGCCCGCGGTAGTGCTCGAAGAGTCTCATTTTGAATTTCTTGTCCATTCTGTTCATTTTGCGGAACTAAAAATTCATCATCTTCGTCAGAAAAATCTTCATCAACGGGCTCTTCAACAGTACTTGTGACATACGCCTGAATATTGAGCGAAGCCTCTGCCATGTAATTTTGAGCAAGTCTATGGATTCTTCTAGCCTCAGACACTTTTCCGAGGCCATTACCATGTCGAGCAACAAAATCGTTTTCGCTCAATGTAGAAATCTGGTAAGCTGATCTAAAACCATGGTTGATGAGATAGGTTATTGCTTCTGCGCTTTCGGTCAGGTGATAAAGTCGCTGTAGCTGCAAGATTTTTTCTTTATTTTGTTTTCTTACTTTGTCTCTTATTTCATCTTCGCTTAATTCAGATGAATCTTCTCCTGCATTAGGCACTTCGGGATTCTGGTTACCATTCTCTCCTTGATTACCTGCCGATTCATCAAGTTCATCTTCTTCTAACGCAACAGGTTCCGGATCCGGTTCTAGTTCGACTCCGACAATATCAAAGAAAGAATCGTCCCCGCCAACGTATTCTCCCAAATCTGTATCGGAAAGCGAGAATTTTTCCCACTTAGCAGTCATTAGCTCTTCACAGACTTTTTCCCAATTAGAGTCTACAAAACGTTTTTTCAAATCCCATAACAAGGCTTGTTGCGGGAACCATGCAATAATCTGCTCTGAAAGTTTGCGGACATAAATAACTTTTTTCAGTTCCACATTGTTGCCCGGAAATTCTGCAGGCAACGCACAAGGAGGAAGCGTTTCAGCCGTTTCGACAGGGACATTTTCAGGTTCATCATTATTTTGCGGAGTTTCACCAGAATTCGGCTCTTGTTCAGCCTGTTCATCATCCGTATTATCACCATTGTCTTCTTCACTTTCATAGCAATAGAGAACATAATATTCTTCTGCTATAGCATTTACAATATTTTCCCAGTCCGTTTCCGCAAGACGCAATAGATCCGAGAGTTTGCAAAAATCAAAGTTTTCCTTTCTCGTCACATAACGATAAGTGCAGACAACTCCGGGAGCAAATTTTTCAAAGAAATCATTGAGATCGAAAACAGCTTTCAACTTAGAAATTTCA
>NZ_CAMGVQ010000097.1:0-7983 GCF_946062555.1 uncultured Fibrobacter sp. | reverse complement strand
TAAAGCCGTAGGCTCTTTGGAACCACCCGCCTAGCGGGTGGTTTTCTGTATACAAGGAGATCCCCGCCTTCGCGGGGATGACAAGGAAAAAAGGAGGCGCCGCATCAAATGCGGCATTACAATTTGAAGCGAAATATCAAAAGTGGCGGGGTAAATGGGGGTCTTAGGGGGCGTTCCCCTAGGCGAGGGGGTGCGTGGAAGACCCGGCTGGGGCGGGACAAAGGAGAAGCCCGCTCAAAGACAGTCAAGGGAACGCCGCGACAAAGAACTTGTTCTTTGACATGGCTGAGCCGAAGAGTATTGCGTAAGCAACGCGGGCTTGACAATAAGGGTGCAGCCGGGGCTGAAACCAGGGGGATTCCTCCCCCCCCCTTTTTAGACGAAAGAGCGGATCTTCAAGCTTACAGGCGAAAGACTAAAGAAAAAAGCCTTCAAAACATGCCTTTTTTTTAGAAGTTTCTCTCGTCTCTCGTCTAATTTCTATATTTAGCCCCGAAAAATTTTTCAAGGACTCACTATGAAACGTACTCATAACTGTGGCCAGCTTCGCAAGGCAGATGTTGGCCAGACCGTAACACTCGCCGGTTGGGTGGACCGCCGCCGCGACCATGGTGGTGTGATTTTTGTGGACCTCCGCGACAAGTATGGAAAAACCCAGATTGTCTTCAACCCGGACTACAATGCCGACGTGATGAAGACCGCCGAACAGCTCCGCAACGAATACGTGATTACGGTGACCGGCAAGGTCTACGCCCGCGAAGAAGGCAACACCAACGAAAAACTCGCCACCGGCGAAATCGAAGTGAAGATCGACCAGATTGAAATTTTGAACGCGGCCCTCACTTCCCCGCTGGCCATTAACGACCCCAACGAAGAGTGCAAGGAAAACGACGACCTGCGCCTGCAGTACCGCTACCTGGACCTTCGCCGTCCGTGGATCCAGAAGAAGTTGTTGCTCAAGAGCCGCTTCCTCAAGGCCGTGTACGACTTCTTCTACGCCAACGGTTTCGAAAACATCGAGACGCCGGTGCTCTGCAAGTCCACTCCGGAAGGCGCCCGCGACTACCTGGTTCCCTCTCGTGTGAACCCGGGCAAGTTCTACGCCCTGCCCCAGTCTCCGCAGCAGTACAAGCAGCTTTTGATGATCGCTGGCATGGACCGCTACTTCCAGATCGCCAAGTGCTTCCGTGACGAAGACCTCCGTGCCGACCGTCAGCCGGAATTCACCCAGATCGACGTTGAAATGTCCTTCGTGGACCAGGACGACGTGATGGCCATGTTCGACAAGTTCGTTACCGAAGTTCTCGGTAAGGTCTGGGACTTCGAACCGCCCAAGAAAATCCGCCGTATGAAGTGGGCAGAAGCGATGCTCAAGTACGGTTCCGACAAGCCGGACCTCCGCTTCGACCTCGAGATTCACGATGTGTCTGAAATCGGTGCCAAGTCCGAATTCGGCGTGTTCAAGAACTGCGTTGCAGCAGGAGGCAAGATCCGCGGTATCGCTGCCAAGGGCTGCGTGGACTTCACCCGTAAGCAGATCGACGAACTCACCGCCTACGTGGGCAAGTACGGCTCCAAGGGCCTCGTGTGGATGCGCGTCAAGGAAAATGACGAAGTGGAAACCCAGGTGGGCAAGTTCTTCACGACTGAACAGCTCAACGAACTGCGTGACGCCGTCGGTGCCAAGTGCGGCGACATGATGTTCTTCATCGCAGGTCCCGAAAAGATCGCAGCTACCGCCATGGGTCAGCTCCGCCTGGAAGTCGCCCGCATCAAGGGCCTCCGTGACCCGAAGAAGCGCGAATTCGTATGGATCACTGAATTCCCCATGTTCGAATACAGCGATACCGAAGGCCGTTACATGGCTATGCACCACCCGTTCACCAACCCGCTCCCGGAACACCTGGACATGATGCTCGGCGGCAACCTCAAGGATTGCAACGCCGAAGCCTACGACCTTGTTCTTAACGGCGTGGAAATCGGTGGCGGTTCTATCCGTATCCACAACCCGGAAGTCCAGGAGAAGGTATTCCGCCTGCTGGGTCTCTCCGAAGAACAGGTTAAGGAAAAGTTCGGCTTCTTCGTCGACGCATTCAAGTACGGCGCTCCTCCCCACGGCGGCCTCGCCTTCGGCTTGGACCGCGTTGTCGCTACCATGGAAGGCGAAGAATCCATCCGTGACTTCATCGCGTTCCCGAAGAACACCAGCGCTTCTAGCCCGATGGACCAGTGCCCCAGCGAAGTGGACCTGCAGCAGCTGCAGGACATCCATATCTCCGTGCAGATGCCCAAGGCCGCGAAGTAGGCCGACAAAAAGCTGTGGACCCTATCGGCCTACGGCCTCCAGGGTGACATGCCATTCTGACCCCCAGGGTGAAACGTCATTCTGGAGCCTCGAAGAGGCGATAGAATCTAAAGCATTATAAGGTGCTCCGCAATTCGCGGGGCATTTTTTTATTTCAAAATTTACCCCTAAACACATATGATTGAAAATCTTGTATGTGCGTTTTCGCACGAAAACAATTTTTCACATAACTTTGGGCAATTCCAAAAGGGCCTTTTGCTAAATTGAGCAAAGACTCTTAACCCTCTATTTATGGAGAAAATTCAAATGAAACTTTCTACTCGCGCCATTGCAGAAGCAATCGGCACCTTCTGGCTTGTATTCGGCGGCTGCGGTGCAGCCGTTCTCGCTTGCGGTGTTGCTGGCGTTGGCATCGGCTACGTTGGCGTTTCTCTCGCCTTCGGCCTGACTGTTCTCACCATGGCCTACGCCATCGGTCACATTTCGGGCTGCCACCTGAACCCGGCAGTTACTCTCGGTCAGGTTGCCGGCGGTCGTTTCCCCGCTAAGGAAGCTCCGGCTTACATCATCGCACAGGTCATCGGCGGTATCGTCGCTGCAGGCCTTCTCTATGTAATCGCTTGCCCGGATCTTACCAATGCAGGCATCGGCGCATTCGCTACCAATGGCTGGTCCGAATCCCTGACTAACGGTGTTAACGCTTTTGGCGGTAAGACCTGCGGCATGATGAGCGCATTCCTCATCGAAGTTGTGCTCACCGCAATCTTCCTGTTCGTCATCATGGGTTCTACCGACAAGCGTGCTCCCGCTGGCTTTGCTCCCATTGCCATCGGTCTCTGCCTCGCCCTCATCCACCTCATTTCTATCCCCGTGACCAACACCTCCGTGAACCCGGCCCGTTCTACTGCCGTTGCCGTGTTCGTTGGCGGCGCAGCTATCCAGCAGCTGTGGCTCTTCTGGGTAGCCCCGATTCTCGGCGGTATCATCGGTGGTATCGCTTACAAGTTCCTCTGCGAAGGCAAGAACAAGTAATCTGAATTTTCAGAAAAACCATTTAAAAACGTCCTGGCATTTCGCCAAGGCGTTTTTTTTATACGCAAAGCTTCATTACAGACGCTTTTAAATGTGACATTCATCATATTAGCCGAACCAAAGCGCCCATCCGTGTAAACAATGGAGTTACAAAAGATTTATCCGTCAAAACATTATTTATTTTACGGTTCGTGTAAGGATATTTGGTGATTTTTGGAATTTTCAGAGGTTTTCTCGTGAGTAAAAAAATCATCGCTTTTTCTTTGTGCGCAGCAAGTACTTTCCTATCTGCCTGTTCTGATGACTCGCCTGCATCTCCCGTGCAGGATCCCAGTGTAATCGTTCCCGAAAATCCGGGTACGACAATTGCCCCCATTACAGGCGAAATCATCCCGACCGATCCAGGAATTCCGCAGGATCCCACCAATCCAGGATATACCGACCCAACGAATCCGCAGGTTCCTGGCAACACGGCCCCCGCAAACCCCACAGATCCTAGCCAGCCGCAGAACCCTATAAGCAGTTCCAGCATTGTTCAGACGGCAGTAAGCAGTTCCAGCGCAACCGCCCCCTCACAGAGTTCTTCCAGCGGATTGAAGGATTACAACGACAATCACCTGCCTAAGGAAAGTTTCCTGCCTCCTGCAGGTTTCTATTCTAGCCTAACCATCCATCCACCCACTCCCCAGAAAGGTGGCGAAATCAAGTGTACCTTTGACGGTTCCTTCCCCACCCAGGGTTCTCAGGCAATTACAGCCGCAAAGCAGATTACCGAAAATACGGTCATCCGCTGTTCTGAATTCGTCAATGGACAGCCTGCAGATACCACCACCCAGACTTATTTCATTAACGAAAACGTTTCCATGCCGGTGGTGGCCCTTACGGTCAATCATTACGACATGTTCGACTCCACCGCAGGTCTTTACGCCACAGGCCAAGGCCCTTACCAGGGCGACGCCATGAACGCCACGGACAACAGCAACCCCAAATGTCAGGAACCCTGTAAGGGAGCCAACTTCTGGAAGGATACGGAACTTCCTGTCCATGTGGAATTCTTCGAGAACGGCAGTTCCACCAAGACCAAGAACTGGGAAATTGACGCAGGCATTTCCATCATCGGCAACTACAGCCGCTATAAGCCCAAGAAGAGTGTCGCCATCAAGATGGATAACGACATCTATGGTGACAAGACCCTTAAATATTCCCTGTTCAAGACCCGCCCGGAAGCAAAGAAGATCAAGAGCTTCAACCTCCGTAACAACGGCAACCGTTTCTGGACGGATTACTTCGGCGACGCCATGCTAGTGAGCCTCATGGAAGGAACCGAGGTGGATTACCAGCGAAGCCGCCAGGTAGTTGTATTCTATAATGGCGAATACTTCGGCATTCACGACATGCGTGAACGTCTGAACCGCAGTTTTGTAGAAACCAACTACGGTATCGATTCCAAGAGCATTAATGTGGTAAAGAACTGCGGTAGCAACGATACCGGCTGTCAGAACGGCTGGGTGGCTAGCGGAACCAACGGAGCCTCCCCCAACGAGTTTGTCCAGCTGGTAAACCTTGTGACCAGCGGCAACTTTGAAGGCGAAAATAACCAGCAGTACAGCCAAGTCAAGGAAAAGATGAACGTGGTCAGTTTCGCACAGTATATGCTTGCGGAGATGTACATTCACAACGGCGACTGGCCGGGTAACAACATCCGCGCCTGGGGCGGCAACGGCAATCCCTTCAAGTTCATGATTTTTGACGTAGACCACGGCTACGGATTCACTCCGGGCATCGCCGGCTTTGACACACAAAGCCAGAACATGTTCCAGTGGGTCTTGGGAAGCGCAACCATGGACAACAGCAATGGCGGAAACCAGGGCAGCTGGGGCGGTGGCTTTGGTGGCGGCTTCGGCGGTTTCGGCGGATTTGGAGGAGCGAACTCCACCATCGGAAACATGCTGAAGAAGCTTTTGGCCAATCCGGAATTCAAGCGCATGTTCATTAACCAGGCAAGTTTACTCCTGAACGATTACCTGACCTATGAAAAAGTTCAAACTGCCGTCCAGAATATGAAGGGAACCATCCCTAGCACCGAACAGCAGCGTGACGAACAGCGTTGGCCCCGTAACCAGAGCAGATTCAACTGGTCCCCCGATGGATCTGACCTGCTGAACTTTGCAAGAACCCGCACCGAAACATTCAAGCAGGAAGTGACACAATTCTTCGGCCTATCCGGAGAAATCAACGTAACCATTTCCGCAAATGGTAGCGGAGTCATCCAGGTGGATGGAATGAGCCTGCCTCACAGCAACTATCGCGGAAAATTCTTCAGCGGGAATTCCATGATGCTTACTGCAATACCTGCTGCAGGTCGCGTTTTCGCTGGTTGGAGTGACGGTTCTACCGAAAATCCCCACCTGGTCACACCCACTGAAGGAATGACCATTACGGCAACGTTCAAATAAGACGTTTTTGTTACTTTATTTAAAATTGCCGGTTGGACAGACCGGCTTTTTTATCATTCATTAAATTGACAATATTCACACAAGATGTAAAAAAGCAGGAATTCAGTTGCATATACTGTTTATAGCCTGTAGAATTTATATATTTGAGCTGTAGATTTTTTAACCCGTCCACATTCTGTGGACTTCTAACCAAAGGAAGAAACAATGGCTGACAATCTGTCCGTTCTCGGCAAGGCCCGCAAGGCCTACCAGCCGAAACTCCCCGCCGCTCTCCGCGACGGCGCTCTCAAGGTCACTCTCAACAAGGGTAAGGCAACCGAATCCGTGCGCGACCAGGCCAAGATCAAGGCTCTGTTCCCGAACACCTACGGTGCACCGTACATTTCCATGAAGAAGGCTACCAAGGCTGCTGCCGGTAAGGCTTTGAACGTGGGCGTGGTGCTCTCCGGCGGCCAGGCTCCTGGTGGACACAACGTGATTGCGGGTATCTTCGACGGTATCAAGAGCATCAGCAAGAATTCCAAGCTCCTCGGCTTCCTCGGCGGTCCGTCTGGCCTCGAAAACGGCAAGTTCATCGTGATCAACGAAAAGATCATGGACTCCTACCGCAACACTGGCGGATTCGACATCATCCAGTCCGGCCGTACCAAGCTGGAAACTGAAGAACAGTTCAAGAAGTGCATGGCTGTTGCCAAGGCTCAGAAGCTGGACGCTATCGTCATCATCGGCGGTGACGACTCCAACACCAACGCTGCTGTTCTCGGTGAATACTTCCAGGCTAACGGCGCTTCCTGCGTTGTTTGCGGCTGCCCCAAGACCATCGACGGCGACCTTAAGAACGAATACATCGAAACCTCCTTCGGTTTCGACACCGCTGTGAAGACCTACTCCGAACTCATCGGCAACATCATGCGCGATGCCAACTCCGCTCAGAAGTACTGGCACTTCATCAAGCTCATGGGCCGTTCCGCTTCCCACATCGCATTGGAAGCTGCTCTCCAGACCCATCCGAACATCTGCCTGATCTCTGAAGAAGTCAAGGCCAAGAAGATGAAGCTCAAGCAGGTCATCAAGTACGTCGCAGACATCGTCGCTGCCCGTGCTGCTGACGGCAAGAACTTCGGCGTCTGCCTAATTCCGGAAGGCCTCCTGGAATTCATCCCGGATGTCGGCGTGCTCATTTCCGAACTCTCCGAAGCCCTCGCCCACCACGAAAAGGATGTGGTCGGCCTCGACACTGCCGCCAAGGTTGAAAAGCTCTGCAACTGGATTTCCAAGGCTTCTGCCGAAGTCCTCAAGAGCCTCCCCGCCACCACTCAGGGCCAGCTGATGCTCGACCGCGACAGCCACGGCAACGTGCAGGTTTCCCTCATCGAAACCGAAAAGCTCATCATCGAAATGGTGAAGAAGGAACTCAAGAGCCGCAAGAACTTCAAGGGCAAGTTCAGCGCCCTCAACCACTTCTTCGGTTACGAAGGCCGTTGCGCAGCTCCGTCGAACTTCGACGCCGACTACTGCTACAGCCTGGGCTACACCGCTTCCGTTCTCGCTTTCAACAAGATGAACGGCTACATGAGCTCTGTGCGCGACCTCACGAAGGGTATCGAAAAGTGGACTGCCGGTGGCATTCCTATCACCATGATGATGAACATCGAACGTCGTCACGGTGCTGACAAGCCGGTGATCCAGAAGGCTCTCGTGGAACTCGACGGTGCTCCGTTCAAGTTCTTCGCCAAGAACCGCGAAGTTTGGGCCAAGACTGAATCCTACACCTACCCGGGTCCGATCCAGTACTGGGGTCCCAGCGAAGTTTGTGACGTCACCAACTTCACCATCAAGCTCGAACGCGGCGCTCTGAAGGTTAAGTAAGCGATAAACATCGTCTAGAACTTAAGTCCCTCGCGTATGCGAGGGATTTTTTTGTTTAAGATCAACATATTATAGTTTAATTCATATAAAGTTTCCTATTTGAAACAATTTTCCTATCTTGTGCCGTCAAGAAAACAATGTCGTTTTCTAAAAAAATCTCCATTAGGAGGACTTTATCATGAAAAAATTTGCAGCGTTTCTCCTCTGCGCAGCTTCCCTCTCCCTCATTGGTTGCGGTGGCAAGGCCGACCTCAAGAAAACATTCTTTCTCCGAAGTTTGACGCTCTCGACGGTGTTTCCGGCCTCATCATCTCCATGAGC
>NZ_CAMGVQ010000096.1:0-8023 GCF_946062555.1 uncultured Fibrobacter sp. | reverse complement strand
TTTTTTTCTTCCCGATTCAACCTATATCAGTCGCATTGACGGTGAAAATTCGCGTCTGATTTTATAGATTTTAAAAGAAATAATCATGAAACTACGGTGTGTGGAGATTTTGCCAATAACTATTGTGCACAATATCTCCGCGTTTTAAACCTTGAAGACAATGAAGAAAATAATATTCTAACGAAAATCATTTTGTATTTGATTGTTGTTAATCGATATGATGTTGACCGTATAAAAAAGGGGGCGAATTTATGATTTTTCTAAAACTAGCCTTACAAGAAGGCCTTTTTTCTCGGACAATTGATTTTTCTGCACAAGAAAATTTAATATACAGTCAAAAAAATACTAAAGGTAAAACAACCTTGATGAGATGGTTGTTGTTTGCATTGGGATTCAATATTCCGAATACTAAGGGGATAAATTTTTCGAAAAATGAATCTTTGTTGACTATCAGGAAAGATGATGGAGAAGAAATAACTCTGTCAAGACATTCTCAACAATCAATTCAAATTGTAAAACCAAATGAAGAGATAACTTTTGTTTTGCCGGAACAGCAGACAGAACTTCACAAGATTATATTTGGAATTCAAAATGCTGAAGTTCTTGAAAACTTATTGGGAACATTTTATGTTGACCAAGAAAAAGGTTGGACCTTACTGAATCGTGGCGTGGTTGTTGGAAATATCAGGTTCAATATAGAAAGTTTTATTCGCGGAATATCGGGCGTTGATTGTTCATCATTGCTTAGTAAAGCTAAAATTCTTTCAGGTCAATTAAGTAAATATAGGCAGATGTATAATGTCGCTGATTATAAAGAGAAAATACAAAAAGATAGTGGTAAAATAGTACCTGACAACTATGATGATTCTGTTGATAGTTCTCTTAATATTCTTGTCTCTCAATTAGAACAAAAAAAGAGAGAACTCCAACAAGTTGATAAGGTTTTAGGTGAAAATAAAAGATTTAAGAAGTTTATTTCAAATATTAGGCTAAGAGTTTTAGTGGGCGAAGAAGAAATAGAGGTAACTGAGGACAAAATTGTTGGCTTAAATGATTCCGTAGATTATCTTGTTGCCAAAAGAAAGATTATTTCAACCGAATTTAAAAAAATATCAAAAGAATTAGAGGAATATAGGAAACAGAAGTTTGGAAAAGAAGAAAATACATTTTTTGATGACACTAGCATATTAAGGGAATTTGATAATAGAATTTCAAAATTGCCTCTGAACCCAGTTGTTATAAAAAATAAAATAGATCAACTTCATAAAGAATTGACAGATGTTAGAAAGTCAATTTCTGAAAGAACGAAAAATAGCAATAGTGTCCCGCTTGAAATTTCTGCGGAAATGATAAAATATGCAACGGAATTAAATTTGGGTGGCGATAAAAAAATTTCAAGTTCTTATATATTCACTTCGAATTTAAAAGAACTTTCTGGAGCTGTGTTACATAAAACAGTTTTTGCTTTTAAATTGGCTTATATCGCTGCGGTGAAAAAATACCTAAATATAAAATTGCCGATAATGTTGGATTCTCCAAGTGGAAAAGAAGTCGATAGAGACAATATTCAATTGATGATAAATGTTTTGAAACGAGATTTTTCAGATCATCAAATAATTGTCGCGTCTATTTATAACTATAGTGGTTTTGACAACGCTAATGTTATTGAAATAAAGAATAGGCTTATTGAATAATTCTTTGCGTTAGGGATAGTGACTCCTTGGGGCGAAGACTTGCGGGCGATTTCGTCCTGATGTTTTCGGGAGCAAGGTTTCGTTTTAGGAGGCGAGTAACGAGCGAAGCGAAGGTGGTCGCCCCTAAAATATAGCCCGACCGCACATATATGTGCGGGAACGCCCAAATGATTTCTCCGCTGAACATCGCCCGCGCCCTCTCCGACGAAGGCGTGAAGATTCTCGGTACGAGCATTGACTCCATCGACATCGCCGAAGACCGCGACCTGTTCCGCAAGATGATGGACCAGCTCGGCATCCCGATGCCGGAAAGCGGCATGGCCACCAACATCGACGAAGCCCTCGCCTGCGTCAAGCAGATTGGCGGCTACCCGGTGATGATCCGCCCGAGCTTCGTGCTTGGCGGCCGCGGCATGGAAGTCATCTACGACGAAAACATGCTCCGCGAATACGTGGCAAAGGCTGTCGGCGTGACCCCGGATCGTCCGCTCCTCATCGACCGCTTCCTCCACAATGCTTTGGAATGCGAAGCCGACGCCCTCTCCGACGGCGAACACGTTTACATCCCGTCCGTGATGGAACACGTGGAACTTGCCGGTGTCCACTCCGGTGACTCCGCCTGCATTATCCCGCCGGTAACCATCACGAAGGAAAACCTCGCGACCATCAAGGATTATACCCGCAAGATTGCTGAAGCCCTCCACGTTTTCAGAAACCCATACGGCTCGGCAATGAAAATGCAAGCATTTTCGCTGCTCTCGCCTTGTATGGTTTTGCGGCCTCATGAACATGCAGTACGCTATCGAAGACGGCAAGGTGTTCGTGCTCGAAGCGAACCCGCGTGCCTCCCGCACGGTGCCGCTGGTCTCCAAGGTTTGTAACACGCCCGTGAGCCGTAGGCGACTCGTCTTAACAAGTCGTCGAAGGCGAGAGTGAGGCGATATCGTAGGTTCATATTTGCGAAAGAGCCGAACGGTCTCCATGGGCCCGCCTCGCGACCCGCCTCATGCTTGGCGCGAAGCTCGAAGACCTCAAGCTCAAGGACAAGAAGTTCAACCACCACGGCGCCAAGGAAGCCGTGTTCCCCTTCGACAAGTTCCCGAAGGTGGACCCGGTTCTCGGCCCCGAAATGCGCTCCACCGGCGAAGTCCTCGGCCTCTCCGACGACTACGCCCTCGCTTACTACAAGAGCCAGGAAGCCGCAGGTTCCTTCTTCCCGAACGAAGGTGCCGTGCTGATTAGCTTGTCCGATAAGGTTAACTTGTCTGAACAGGCCATCGAAATCGGCAAGGAATTCCAGAAGCTCGGCTTCAAGATTTACGCTACCGAAGGCACCGCCAAGTTCTACGAGAAGGCCGGCGTGAAGTGCGAAGTGGTGAACAAGATTGCCGAAGGCCGCCCGAACGTTCTCGACATCATCCTGAACAAGCAGGTGAACCTCATCATCAACACGCCGTGGGCAAAGCGCGACGCCATCAAGGACGAAAGCGCCATCCGCAAGGCCGCCATCAAGTACAAGGTTCCTTACATCACGACGCTTGCCGGTGCGTACAACACCGTGAAGGGCATCGCCGCTGCTAAGTCCGGTAAGGGAGCTGTAAAGAGCCTGCAGGAGTACCACGCAAGCATTGAAGAAATCTAAGGATTAGGGGAGAGGGGGAAGAATCCCCCTAGCTTCAGCCCCGACCCAACCCTTATAATCACGCCCACTCAAAAGAGTGGGCGTTTTCCGTATAACCCACCCCAGTCGGGTCTTCCGCTACCCCTTCCATGCGGGCTTCAATCGCCCGCCCTAGCTCCTGTTTGGATTTTCGGAGTTTCCTCAATTAGCGTTTTTTTGCGCTATTTTAATTTTTTTGACTATTTAAGGATTCCCTTTTGTTGTAAAAAGAGTTATATTAGAATTATGAAACTTTTTAGAGGAGCGTTATAAGTTTAATGCCGTGTTGACATTTTGAGCATTTGTTCTTATTCTCCGTTCTGTAATCCACTAAATTCCAAACTTCGAGAATAAGCTGGCAAACGCTCACGTCCCAATCGGGGCGTGGGTCGTTCGCGCTTATTGGAAGTAGGGTCGTAGTGGAACCTCAGAACGCAATGAGCCGGATTCACGCCCTTTTTTATATGCGGAAAATCTCTTTTGAAATAAGGCAAGTGCCTTAAAGCACTGGTCTTAAATTTGTAGTGCCCAAAGGAGACTCCATGAAAAAGAACATTCTACTGCTTGTTTATGTTCTAATTGTTCCAATCATTGCGTTTGGTGTCTCTTTTGCTATTCAGAATCATTTTAATTCAGAGCTGCGTGAAGTATTATATCAAGAATATCCTGATGCAAAACCGAATGAGTTTGATTCAGTTACTCTTAAAGATGTTTGTGAAAATTCAAACGACTCGATTTGTGAGACGAATCGTAATATAAATCTTCTTCTGCTAGCATCTGTTGGATCGGGGGGTGTTGGTTTGATATTGCTTGCACTAATATGGTTTGCGGGAAAAATATCAGTAGTCAATCGAAACTTAATGGTTCTTCTTTTTAAACCTGGACTTTATTTAACTCTTCTGACGCTTATAGCTTTGGTTGCAATATATGCCATTTTGGCTATAGGGATAATTTACTATGGGGAATCTGTTTTTGCTCATAGAATTCATGTTGGTCTCATCTTTATGATTGGGCTTGGTGCTGTGAGTGGTGCGTTTGCGATTGTCAAAAACATCTTTGGAATTGTGAAAAAAGCAAAAACGGTTGTTTTTGGACGGGCTGTTACACGAGAACAAGCCCCTGAATTATGGAATTACATTGATAAAATTGTTGATCGACTTAGTGCGGTCAAACCTGAGCATATTGTTGTTGGGCTTGAACCCAATTTCTTTGTCACTGAAGCAGATGTGATAACGCTTGATGGAACATTGAAGGGGAGGACTCTTTATTGTTCTCTGTCTTTGTGCGAAATTCTTGCGAAGGATGAAGTGTCTTCGATAATAGGTCATGAATTAGGACACTTTATAGGAAAAGACACAAAGTTTAGTGAAAAATTTTTCCCTATATATAGGGGTACCGCTGATTCGATAAATTCATTGTTGTCTATTGGTGGTGATGGTGCAAAATATATTGCCCTTATGCCTGCATTGGCTATTTTGAGTTATTTTTTCGATTCGTTTTCTGTTGCAGAATCAAAACTGAGTCGTGAACGAGAATTAGTGGCGGATAATGTTGGTGCACAAGTTTCATCGTCTAGAATTTTTGCATCTGCTCTTGTTAAGGTACACGCATTTGCGGCTTGTTGGGATTATTTGGAGGATTTGGCGACGGATTCGTTAAAAGAAGGAAAGTGCTATAAAAACACTTGTAAACTTTTTGCGGACATTTGTTCGTCATATGCTAAACCCCAAATTCTTGAGAATATTGCAGAGATGCATACTGTCCATCCGACAGATTCACATCCATCATTAGGAGTTAGGTTGCAATCATTAAATGTATCTATGGCAGAAGTTTCTGAAAGCGCATTAATTGTTGCTCCGCAAGAATCTGTGTTGAATTACATTCCTGATTACATGGAGCTCGAAGAATCCATTAGTTATGCGTATCAATCAATTCGCAGCCACCAATTGGGGCTGTCGTAATTTTTAGTGTAGGTGTATATGTCTTTTGATTTAGAAAAAGAAGAACAAGAATATCGAAAATATAAGGCAGAACATTCTGCTGGTAAAGTGGAAAAACAAAACAAACCAATTGATGAAGAAGTTAAGCCAGGGTCTGGTATAAGGGATTTTTATGTAACAATAGGTTTGCTCTTATTTCAGTTTGTTCTGACATTGATAATTGCTCCTTTTTTAATCAAAGATTCATTGAATGAGCATACTTTTCATTTTTTTGGTGAGGCATCTGCTTATGCATCGGCTGTCGGACTTTTGATAACAGTTGTTAGGAATCGAAGGTCCTATAGACGACGTTGGTTAATTCTTTGCGCGGTTGTTTTGTTTGCTGCAGCAATATTAGAATGCCGATATGTCGGTGTCCCGGCGGCATCAATTGTGTTTATTGTCTATTTCCAAATAAAAAATAATAATGGTAAATTAAGAGATGAACTAGTGGCACTTGCATCGACAATTGTTACTGCGGGAATAATTTCTATTGCAACTTTGAATTTAATTCCGTCCAAAACAACGATGAGCCATTTATATTCAGAAAAATACTTGGGTGGAGCAGCAAATAATTCTTTTGAAAATTTGGAATGCAATTTGAATGCCGATGATTCGTTGTTCGCACGAAATGTTTTTGTCGGGATATATCAAAAGTTAGAGCCTGTTACAAAGAATGTTTATGAGCGCTTTAATGAAATAAGAAAAAGGTGTCCTTCGTGGCTAGAAAAACCAGATTGGAGCGAACAACTCAGGTTAAATGTTTTGTATTACGAAGATATGGTCGAAACAATCAAACAAAATAAACTGGTTGTCTCAAATGAACGTGCGAAATTGGGAAAGGCTTTGTTTGAAGCGCAAAATAGGAATCTAGAGAAAGTCCTCAATGGTGATTTGGTCATTGAAAATGGAGTTTCATATCTGGTAGATTCCTTGGTTGCTGAAAAAGCCCTTGAAAATGAAAAGGAAATTGTGAAAACGATTCAGGCGAAATTGGATTCTTTATACGATTCTTCTTTAGTCTTTGATGATTCAATTATAATGTCGGATTTAACTGAAAAACATCAAGATTCTATAATTGAAAATTTATTGAATGAAATAAAAAATGATTCATCCTGTGTTTTAACACCCTCTGATTCTGAATTTATTGGTACTGTTTTTGATGGAATGTGGGAAGGAACTTTGCCAATAAATAAGGATATTCATCAGAGATTCCAAAAACTTTATAAAAAATGTTTATGGGAGTTGAGTCCACCTGATTGGAATGGAACTGTAACAAATAAAATTCTGTACTACGAAGATTTAGCTAGCTCTATGAAACAACGTAAAATTGTGCTATCAAACCAGAGAAAGATGCTTGAAGATAGTATTGTTAAAGAACAAAATAGCTTGATTGCTGAATATTTGAAAAATGATACAATATATCCTCAAGATGGAAGCGAACCGTTTATCTTGGATTCTGAAGATGTGGTGTATAATTTGAAAAAATATCAAGAAAAAGCGATTGTCGCTTTGGAAAAACTTGATTCTTTGTACAATGATTCTCTTTATATGAAATAATTAAACTTATAGGTGATATATGATTTGTCCAAAATGTGGTTCTGCAATACCGTTGTATTTGAAATCTTGTCCAAAGTGCAATCATGAACCAATAGAAAAAAAAGATTCAATCGATTCCAACTTAGATTCAAAATTAGAGGGCTTTAAGGGAGTCCTTGCTTTTGTTGGCTTGGGTATGATTGTCGCTCCCTTTTTGCAAGCTTATAATTTGCATGAGGAACTTCGTGCTACAGCATCATTCGACTTACAAATGGTTTTGCAATATACGAGTTATAAAATTGTTTATGGTTTTGCGATTGCCTTTGATGTTGTTTTATTTGCTGCAATTTGCTATTTGTCAAAATTATTCTTTTGTAAAAAGAAACTTTTCCCGAAATTTTATGTTGCGGTGACTATAGCGAGTATTTTTATACAACTTATTTTCCCAATACTTTATTTTGCAACAGCGTACTTGTTCATATCAACGGAAGTGAATATAGGAGATTTTTATGAGGGAGCACATTTGTATTTTAGACAGATTATACTCGCGTGTATATGGATTCCTTATATGTTAAATTCAAAAAGAGTAAAAGCAACCTTTAGAAGATAAAGTTCTTTTGCTTAGACTAGGCTTTCAATTAATTCGCTACAATCATGAGTGGAGGATTCACAATGGATAGAATCATATTCAGTTGGGGATACGCTTTCGGTGGCGTATTTGCATTTTTATTCCACCGTAATCAGGTCCATCAAGATCTAAAGTTCTGGAAAAGTGCTGGCGTTGATATCTTAGGATGGGGCATACTCCTTGGCTTGGTAAACAGAATAACAACCCATATAATCGGAGATTCTCTATCTTTGGCCATAATTCAGCAGATTGTTTTATGCACAATATGGGGATTTGTTGGAGCTTGGAGATTCAATAAATTTAGAGTTGAAGAAGATTTTTCGCGTCAAGTATGGAGGAAACGTGAAATATACGCTTCTATCACAGGCATTCTTTTATGGATTGTTTTTACAATCGTTTCCATGCTGCCTGCTTTGATAAACACAACAAACAACAATGTGTCAGTTTCAGGACAGCAATCAGAACTGTTTTTTATTGTCCAAAAAATGGTTAAAACCCTGCACTTTCAGTGCAGCGACTTTCA
>NZ_CAMGVQ010000095.1:0-8085 GCF_946062555.1 uncultured Fibrobacter sp. | reverse complement strand
GACCGGCTTCTTGGCAGCGACCGGCTTCTTTGCAGCGACCGGCTTCTTTGCAGCGACCGGCTTCTTTGCAGCGGCCGGCTTCTTTGCAGCGGCCGGCTTCTTGGCAGCGGCCGGCTTCTTGGCAGCGGCCGGCTTCTTGGCAGCAGCGAGTTTCTTAGCAGCAGCGGGCTTCTTTGCAGCAGCCGGCTTCTTTGTAGCAGTCTTTGTAGCAGTCTTTGTAGCCATTTTTTCTTCCTTATGGTTATGTTGTGAATTATCTGTGCATAAAATAACTTATTTTCACAAATAATCAACACTTTTTTTCAAAAAAAATAAAAAAATTTCATTTTTTACAAAAAAAATGATTATAGAAAGAATATTTTTCGGTGAACAATGTTGAAATTAATTTGTTCAAAGTTCAAAAAATCACGCAGGCCACCACTTTGTCAACAAAAAAAATTCCCGAAAAAAATCGGGAACCCTTCTGTCAAGAAAAAGATTTCAAGTCGTAACTTGAAGAATATCAAATAGATACGAGCGAACTTTATCTATTCGGATTCTGCACACTGTCGATATATTTCTTAAATCCTTCAACACCGAGGCTGAACATATCCACGAACTTCGTTGCGAACGGAGGCAACTTGCGCTGGTGCATACCCAGGGCGTCGTGCATCACGAGCACTTGGCCGTCCGTAAACTTACCGCCGCCAATACCGATCGTCACCGCGTTCACCATGCCGGTAATCTTGGTACCGAGCTCTTCGGGAATGTGTTCCAGCACCATCTCGAAACAACCCAGGTCGTCTACGTACTTGGCCGCCTCGATAATTGCAGCCGCTTCTTCTTCGGTGCGGCCCTTCTGCTTAAAGTTTTCGGACGTCTGCGGCAAAAGTCCAAGGTGAGCGCAAATAGGAATGTCGTGGCTCAGCAAATATTCGTGCACGCCCGCGGGGGTGCCCTCAATTTTGACACAAGAAGCTCCCACATCCATAAAGCGGCGTGCGTTATCGTATGCCGTTTGCGGGTCCTTGTCGCTCAAATAGGGCATGTCGGCCACCACGTGGGTGTTCGGAGCCCCGCGGCAAACCGCGGCCACAAAAATCAGCATCTCGTTCATGCCAATTTCGCGGGTACTCTTGTAGCCGAGCATGGTGTTTGCAAGGCTGTCGCCTACCAAAATCTGGTCCACACCTGCCGCCTCTGCCATCTGGGCAAAAGCATAGTCGTAGGCGGTAATCATCGAAACTTTTTCGCCTTTAGCTTTCTTGTTCTTTATGTCGATTGGGCTGAGCATAACTTACGAACCTCCTGTAGCCATGAAAGGGAATGGATTTCTTTCAGGAATCCGATGTGATTGCGTAGATAAGATAGCAAAGCATTCTCCACAAAAACGCGACCGTTCAGATTTTGGGGAGCATCAAGGCCGTTTTTTTCACATAGATATAACTCCCAAAGGCCTTTCAGCGTTTCCTGGCGCGCCCTTGCGCTCTGCACACCCAAGCAATGTCTGCAAAGAAGCGCTCCCGTTTCAGGGAAAAAATCTGCCGCCGGTTCAACAAGCGGCTTCTCGCAGCGGCTGCATACACCCAGTTCCAGATGGTATCCCCACAGGTCGCTGATATCGAGCAGCCACTTGGCAAAGACACCCTCAGCAGGAGTCGACCGGTCAAGCTGCGAAATCGCACTATCCAGCAGGGCGAATTCATCTGGCAAGGGCACGCCTTGAGGGGCGTAACGCAAGACGATTTCGGCCATGACCTGGGCTACAGCAAGCTCCATAAGGGAGGCCCGCAAGGTTTCTCTCCAGTTGATAATCGAGGCTTCCTTGATAAACTGCAGTTCCGCCGAAGGATTCTGCCGGAAAACCACCTCCGACAACGTCAGCGGATCAAGCGCCCCCTTGAACGGGGATTCCTTTCGTTTTGCGCCCTTGACAATAAAGCTCACCACGCCACACTCTTCCGTAAGCGCTTTCACGATAAAGCTAGAGTCGCTGTACGCAAACCGGTGCAACGTAATGCAACGAGATTTAATCATAAGTTCGGATTTCAGAATTCGGATTTCGGAATCTTTTGAAAATCAACTCTGAAATCTGAACTCTGAATTCTGAATTAAGTGTTGGGGAACGGGGGCCAGCCCATCACCTGTCCACCAAGCACGTGCAGGTGAATGTGGAACACCGTCTGGCCAGCGTCGGCCTTGCAGTTGAATACGAAACGAGCACCAGATTCTTCGATACCGAGCTCCTTGGCAATGAGCTGGGCGCGGTAAAGCATCTTGCCTACCAGTTCGCAGTCGGAAGGCTGCATGTCCATGATGGTCGAAATGTGGCGCTTGGGCACTACCAAAAAGTGCACCGGGGCCTGCGGGGCAATATCGTAGAAAGCAAAGACGTCATCGTCTTCGTAGATTTTCTTGGAAGGGATTTCACCCTTGATGATTTTACAGAAAAGGCAATTTTCACTCATAATGATTATAAGGTAGTAAAAATGTACCTGTTATTTTTTCTTGCGGCCCGGAGGCGTAGGCATAAGGGGGCTACTTGCCGCAGGCTTTTCCTTGGTGGCGGCCACGGTTTCTTGGCTAACGACCACGGAATCTCCCACAGAAAGGCCCTTGAGAATCTGGATGTTCACGCCATCACTGATGCCGGTCTTGACTGGGCGAGGGGCGGCCATGCCATCGATGCTTACCCACACCAGGTTGCCGCTCGGCTTTTTGCCGTCAGCGCGCTTCCTGAAAGACTTGAGGAAACTGCCGGGAGGCGGGAGATTACCCTTTTTGAAGTCGCCTTTCGGGACATCGCCAGCGTTAAAATCCGCATTGGCGAGGCCATCTTTCACGGAGGAACTGTCGTCAGATTCGTGCGGTGGGCGCATTCCCTTGGGCGGTTCTGCCATCGGGGTGCCGTCGGCGGGCGTGAACTTGAGCGCCTTCACCGGAATCGCGATAGCGTCGGTTATTTCCTGGGTCACGATGGTGCAGGTCGCCGTCATTCCCGGGAGCAGCTTCTGTTCCGGATTTTCGGCGGTAATCACGACAGTATAAGTCACCACGTTGCTTGTGATCGTGGGGTTCAGACGGACTTCCTGCACGATACCATTAAAGGTGTCACTCTGATAAGCATCAACCGTAAAGGAGACCTTCTGGCCCTGCTTGACCTGCCCGATATCGGCTTCGTCCACATCGGCCATCACCTTCATCTGGCTCAAGTCCCTGGCGATCACAAATAAAGTAGGAGTGCTCATGGAGGCGGCCACCGTCTGGCCGACTTCTACCGCACGCTTCAGGACTACGCCGTCGATGGGGCTCTTGATGGTCGCGTAGCTCAAGTTGAGGCGAGCCTGGTTGACTTCGTTCTGGCTGCGTTCCACGGAGAGTTTCGCCGAATTCATATTGTATTCAGTAGTTTCGAGTTCCACGGCACTGGCGGAATTACTTTCGGCAAGTTTCTTGATGCGATTGTAGGTCGATTCCTTGTACTTAAAATCGTTTTCAGCCGACTTGTAGGCGATTTCGGCCTGCGTAAGCGTGGCCTTCAGCTTGGACTTGTCGAGTTCGGCAATGACCTGTCCCTTCTTGACCTTGGAATTGAAATCGACGTTGATTTTCGCGATGTCACCCGACACCTGCGTGCCGACTTCCACCTGGTCGACGGGTTCCAACGTACCAGTCGCCGAAATCGTTGTCGAAATCGTAGTCTGCGTGACCTTCACGCTTACGAGCGGGCCTGCGGCATTTTCAGCACTCGCCGAAAAAAAGAACATCTTGACGCCATAAGCGATAGCGCCAAGAATCACGAGGATGATGAAGATTTTCAAGAATTTTTTCATAAACGCAACCTAAAAATAGAAAGTCTCGCCCTTTTTCGAATAATTAGATGCGCTTGAACGACAAAAGGCTGCCTATTCGCAAGAGTTTATTCCCATTTTTTTTATATTATATCCAAGATCCTTCAACTATGCCCTACAGGCTACGCTCAGGATGACACTTCAGTCATTCTTTCGTCTCTCGTCTGTAGGACCGAAGGTCCGTTCTTTCGTCTAAACTATGACACGCATCGCAAAAAAAGATGATTCCGCAGAGGTCCGCCGCGTCACTTGGGTGGGGCTCGGCTGGAACGTAGCCTTGTCGGTAGGCAAGTTTTTAGCAGGCTATTTTGGCGGGTCTCAGGCACTTATCGCCGACGCCATTCATAGCGCATCTGATTTTATCACGGACATAGCGATTATCGTAGGCGCCCGTTTCTGGAATTCGCCGCCCGACGCGAAGCACCCGTATGGGCACAGGCGTTTCGAGACTCTGATTTCGGTCGGAATCGGACTTGCTGTTTGCGCCGTGGGCCTCGGGCTCGGTTACAATGCCGTCGTGGCTCTCATAAACGGCGAGCAGTCGCACCCCGAATGGATTGCGGCGATCATGGCAGCAGTTTCAATCATCGTGAAAGAGGCGCTTTTCCGCTACACCCGGGCGAAAGGTCGCGCCATACGCAGCGAGGCCGTCGAAGCAAACGCTTGGCACCATAGGAGCGACGCCTACAGTTCCATACCGGTCTTGATTGCAGTCTTGTTCGGGATTCTTTGTCCGACGCTTTGGTTTGCAGACTCCGTAGGCGCGATTATCGTTTCTGTATTCATTCTGCATTCGGGCTTTGAAATTGCATGGCCGGGAATCCATCGTGTGGCAGACGAAGGCGCAAGCGCCGAAGTGGCCCAAAAGCTAAAGGATATTGCACTCGCCTGTCCGAACGTAATTAGCATTCACGGGTTCCGCACGCGTTACGTGGGTTCTGATTTACATGTAGATTTGCACGTCGTTGTCCCTGCCGACATGACGCTCTTGGCCGCACACGACCTGGCCGAAGAAGTAGAACGCCGTATGATCGAGGCGGGAGAAAACGTAGTCGACGCGCTTGTGCACATCGACCCGTACGACGAAAGAAAAGTGAAATAAGTAGAGATCCTTTTTGATTTTACTAAATTCAAACTTATGAAAACATTCGCAAGAAAAATTTCCAGCCTTGTAGCATGTATCGCGGGAGCATTGATGTTTGTGACTCCGGCGGAGGCCCAAGTCAACCTGACAGTACACAAGGAAGTTTTGCCCAACGGGCTCACGGTGCTTCTGCATCCGAATAAGCAGGCCCCCACGGTAAGTTGCCGTCTGTTCTACGTGACGGGTTCCGTGCACGAAGTTCCGGGAAAATCGGGTCTTGCACACATTTTGGAACATGAACTTTTCAAGGGCACAAAGAAAGTCGGCATAACCGACAGCATTGCCGACGCCAAGTTTATGGCCACTCAAGATAGCCTGCAAGCCTTGATCCGCCCGGCAATTCTGGCGGGCGACACGGCAACAGTCAAGAAACTCTCCGCCGAACACGATTCCGTGGTGAACGAACACCGCAAGATTTTTGTGAAGGACGAACTTTGGAGCGCTTACCAGGCCGCCGGTGGCACAGGTCTGAACGCCTTCACCAGCGATCTCATGACCGCCTATATCGTGACGCTTCCGAAGAACAAGATTGAACTTTTCATGTGGCTCGAAGCAGACCGTATGCAGAACGCCGTGCTGCGCGAGTTCTATTCCGAACGCATGGTCGTGCGCGAAGAACGCCGCATGCGCTACGACGACAAGCCAACAGGCCGGTTCATCGAGACACTCAATTCCATGATTTACGAGGCTTTCCCGTACCGCGTGCCGACAATCGGCTGGCCAAGCGATATCATGAACTTGACGCGCGAAATGGCCGACGAACATTACCGCAAGTATTACAAGCCGCGCAACGCGATCCTTGTACTTGCAGGCGACCTCGACACGACCGCAACCATGGAAATGGTCAAGAAATACTTTGGCCCGATTCCGACCGGCGAAGCGTTCCCGCCACTCACGATTCGTGACCCCGAACAGGCCGGCGAAAAACGGCTAACGGTCACACGTCCCGATGCCCCAAACATGTATGCATTGACCTTCAAGACACCTGAAGTCGGCGACAGCATTCTTTATCCGCTCGACATTGCCGAGGGTGTCTTGAACGGCCGCTCCGGCAGGCTCTACAAGCGCCTGGTACAAGAAGAAAAACTTGCCGTGAGCGTGAGTGCCAGCAACAGCCCGAACAAGTACATTTCGGAATTCGGTGTCACCGTGAACATACGGCCAGATGCAGACCCAGCGAAAGTCGAAAAAATCGTGTGGGAAGAACTCGAAAAGCTCAAGACCGAACCCGTGACCGAACGAGATTTTCAGAAGGTCAAGAACCGCGCCTACGCCGGGCTCGTACGCAGCCTGACCGATATGGAAAATGTGGCGACCATGCTCGCCTGGTACGAAATGTTCGGCGATTACCGCATCTTCCTGAATTGGGCTGACCGGCTCAATAAAGTTTCTGCTGCAGACGTTCAGACCGCAGCCCAGAAGACTTTCGTAAAAGAAAAGTCTGTCGCGGGATTTCTTCTTAAAAAATAAATTTCACTAAAAACACAAGCAAATAAGCCGGAACTCGTCCGGCATATCATTACTGTGCGAACTTCGCAATTTCTTGCCCGATTTCGCGGGCTTTTTGCGGATTTTCGTTGTAGATGGCGTCAATCTTTTGACAGCCCAGTTCTAGCAGTTTGCGAGCCATCGACGAATCACGCTTCTCGCGCAAGTCACGGAGCGCAAGGTCTATCAGCTTGACATCAGCCTGAACCGGATAGCCCTTCATAAATTCGTAGAACAGCTTAATTTGTTCGTTATACTGTTCTTCAGTTTCGAGCGCAAGCAAGAACGGAATCACGCGCGTATTCAGGAGCTTGCCTAAATCGCCCATGAAGGTGTTCAATGTAAGCCCCTTCGGGAACAATTCTTCGGAATCATTCTGCAAGTCTTCGGTATCCATGAATGCGCCCGACTCGATTTGTTCCAAAGCATCGTTCAAGAAATCCATTTCTTTTTTGCGAGCCTGTTCGCGGAAACGCGCCTGGTAATAAATCGGGAGCGTCGTGAGGCAAAAGTGAGCTTGCCCCGCACCAATGAACTCACCGATATAATAGATATCGGCATCCTCGGCGAGAATGTCTTCTTCGCGGGTAAAGTTACCGATTTTCGCCGGAATCGGGATGACTTCCATACTCGAAAGTTCATGCAGGCGTTCGCGCATCTGTTCCACATCCATATCGGACGGGAGTTCCACGCCATCGGCCTGCATCGATTCCAACATATCGTTGATTTTGTCATCGACAGCTCGGTCAAGCGCCTTCTTGCTAGGTACGCGCGGTGAGAACATGCGGAAATCACCTTCCAGCGCCAAGAGCCCGTTCTTGATCATGTCATCGAACGGTGTGCCGCTATCCCGTTCGTCCGGGTTCGGCAAAATCTTGGCGTAGGCAATCATGCGCCCGCACAGGTTGTCGTCATTTCCTTTTTTCTGTTCAATACCTAACATACAGGGAGCAATATAGTAAAAGTAGGAAGTAGACAGAAGACAGTGTGAGGTGCGAGGTGTGAGGCGTGAGGTGTGAAGTGTGAAGTGCGAGGTGTGGGGTGTGAAGTGTGAAGTGTGAGGTGTGGGGGGTGAGGTGTGGGGTGTGGGGTGTGAGGTGCGAGTTTTATAAAAAAGGGGCAAGTCTGCCCCTCGTTCACACTTCGTTGTTCACTACCCCATCGAGTCGGGGCTTTCTTATTTTATTGGCGTTCCCCCTGCGGGGTCGGGCTATACTCGCTTCGCTCACGGAGCCTCGCACTTGTCATCCCCGCGAAGGCGGGGATCTCCATTGCGCGTCTCCGCCCTATCGGGTCACTATCCCTAACGCGAAACGCAATCAAGGAAGGTTTATTTTACATCGAACATTTTCATCGGCAGCAAATGCCTTTGCTTTGCCCTTAGCACTTCAAGTACAACTGTACTTTCACCGCCCTGGGGAACATTCGTCTTTATAGTCACCTTTTTGAGAGTTCCCGGCAGCGGACATGAATTGTCGCAGTATTCGAATTCACTTACCGAATTGGCTCCGTTCACAACCACATTCATCTTCATCACGCGCTTATTCTTCTGCGAGTAATAAAGCGTCGGCTTGGACGGGTCCTTAGGAGTAATCTTCCAGAGGTTCCCTTCGGCGACAGGAT
>NZ_CAMGVQ010000094.1:0-8111 GCF_946062555.1 uncultured Fibrobacter sp. | reverse complement strand
CGGCTACATAAATCACGCCATTGCCACATTTTCTTCATGTAGTGGCGCATTCTTTGTTTTACCTCGGCTCATAAAGAGCCCCTATAAGACCTACTTTCTGAATATACCTTATTTTATGCGGGTTCGCAAGCGGTTGGACGCTGAAAAAATCAGAAAAATTGGATAGATTCTTGACTTTTGGGCCATTTTTTTGGAGCCTTGGTGCTGCCGAAGTGGCTGTAGATTTCCAGGAATTCCCTGTCGGTGATGCTCAGCAGGCAGACCGTGGAGCGGGGCTCGATTAAATTGGCGATTCGTCGTCGGACGGCATTGAGCCTTTATTGCGCCGTGGATTCCGTAATCCCCGATGCTTTAGGGTGGCCACTGGATGCGGATTTCTTGAAGAAGATGAAACTCTGGTGGTTTGAAACTAGCGGCGTGCCCCTTGACTGAGAGTACGCATTTGTTTATATTACAATTGTAATTCGATAATCCTCGCGACAGTCGACATAGACCATTCGGTCCGTACGTGCATTCGCGGCGGGGCCCATCAACCTTCTTGACGGTCCTGTTGGATAGCTGGTAGGAAAATACCCTACTCGGGTTCATTCGAAAGAGTGACAGGTAACGCCGGGGCTGCAACCACTTAGTGCTTTAGCACTTAGTGGGCCATGGTCCCCTTTAGGGGAGAGAGCCCCCGCCAACAGAATTGCAAGATCATCCCATTCCACGCAAATCGTGGAAACTCCATTACAAAACAAAAAAGAACGGGCGTATAGTGCGTCGTTTTTACGGTGTATTCGCACCGTTGTGCAACCATTTTAAAGAGGATATCAATGTCGAAAAAATCTATCAACATCTTGGACAAGGATTACATTCACTGGGTCAAGGAACTTTCTTCCCGTTATCGCAAGAGCCAAATCAAGGCGGCGGTAAAGGTAAATAGTGAAATGTTGCGCTACTACTGGGAATTGGGGCGTGATATTGTAACCAAGCAGGCTGAAAGCAAATGGGGCAGCGGCTTCATGAAGAATCTGAGCCGAGACTTAAAGGCTCAGATTCCCAGTGCCACTTGTTTTTCTCCCACGAACATTCTGTACATGAAGAACTTTTATCTTATGTATCGCCCCTATTTGGAAAATGCACCCAAGATCGGGGAACAAAAGGAAGATTTTCCAATTACTCAACAAGTTGTTGAGCAAATTGCCCATGACATCTTTTCAATTCCATGGGGACATCACGTTGTCTTAATGGACAAGTTCAAGGAAAATCCTCAAAAGGCCCTGTTTTTTGCCCGCCAGACGGTAGAAAATGGCTGGAGCCGTTCGTCCCTTTTGAATGCGCTTTCAAGTGACCTTTACGAGCGCCAGGGAAAGGCGTTGACGAATTTTGGACGGACTCTCCCCGCCGAAACAAGCGATTTGGCCCAGGAACTGACGAAGGATCCTTACAATTTCGCTTTTACGGGTATTACGGGCCGCTACAACGAAAAACTGCTGAAAGATAGTTTGCTGAACAACATTACCCGTTTTCTTGTGGAATTGGGCACGGGCTTTGCCTATGTCGGCAGAGAATATGGCATTATGGTAGGCGAAAGGGAGAAGTTCATGGATTTGCTTTTTTACAACCTGAATCTCTCTTGCTATGTCGTTGTCGAGGTGAAAATCGGGCGCTTTGAATTTGCCGATATCGGGCAACTGGGCGGATACATGGTGGCATGCAACCACATCCTTAAAAAGGAAGGGCGCGACAACCCGACAATCGGTCTGCTGATTTGCAAGGAAAAGGACAAGGTGCAGGCACAGTACGCACTGGAATCAAGTACGCAACCTATCAGCATTTCGGAATATGAATTGGAAAAATTCTACCCTGAAAAGGTTGAAGGCACAATGCCCTCTATTGAGGAAATTGAGAAAAGATTGTGCGAAGTGCCCTTATAAGTTTTTACGGGTACTTCGCTCCGGGAATATCCTTCAAAATTTCTTTCCAGAAATCGCGGAATTCTTTGTCGGTGACGGTGCCGCCTGCGGTGAGTAGGCGGTAGTGCTCGCCTTGCCAGACGTAATCGACGGGGGAGGAGCCAAAGCCGTTGCGCAGGTAAAAGTCGCGGCGACGATTCCTGCGTTCAAGTTCTTCGGCGTCCTTGGAATCTTCTTCGACTTCGATATCGACGACAATGCGCGTGTCGGGGTGTTGCCTGCGGATGGCCTGCAGAATTTTCGAGCCGTACCCGCGGCTGCGCAGTTTTGGAACGACTGCGAAATAGACGATGTTCGTGATGTCGCCCGTGTGAAATGGAATTTGAAAATCCGCAGAAAGTATCTCCATCAAAAACGCCAAAAACTCCCGCTTGATTTTGTTGTCAAGCAAATGCTTTATCGGGATGCGTTCGTTCGCCGGGAACGCCGATTCGTACAGCGCCTTGACCTGCGGAAATCAGGGGCATCTCTTGTGACATCGAAAAACAGGAGCATGGCTGTCTACCAAAATAAGTTCCTGTAGCTGGTTCCGAGAGCGTCTGCGAGGCGATGGGCCATCTTGCGTCCGATGGGTTCTTTGCCTCGTTCCATGGCGGACACCTGTTGCTTGGTGATGCCAGCCTTATCGGCCAATTGTTGCTGTGTGTAACCGAAGGTGGTTCGCAAAAGTTTCAAACTTTCTGCTGGAGTGGTTTTGGACTCCATTTCTTTGAACCAATCGGTTTTTGAAATTTCGACATAGTCTTCGTCAGTTTCTTTAACTTCTTCCACATAAGGGAATGCTGACTTCAGGAATATGACAAGATAGTCGGGAATGTTTTTCCCTTCAAAGGTGAAAATCGTCCCGTTTTTGGCTTTGCTAGTAAGGCGCATTTTCACGGCTTCCAACATAGGTGACCTCCAGTTCAATTCCTTTTACAGTTTCGATCCAACATGCTGCCCAATGGTATGATAGGTGGCAATGGTATATATTTGTCTTAACGAGTTTCTTGTAGTTAGGCCAGTTAGGTAGAATAGGACCTTTCTCTTCAAGATCTTTGACTAGTTTGACGAATAGTATTTGCTCCTTTTGGGGCATGAGCCTTACGGCTTTTAGAATTTTTGGTTTTGTTATTACTTTCATAATATATGAAAATTCTTTCCTTGTGTCAAGATTTTTTCTTTATATCATGTAAAAAGAAAAAGCTAAAAACAAAATCCGCAAAAAACGAGAAGCCTCTTGATTTTGCAAACAGGTGGTTGCAGCTATCAACAGAAAAATTTTTTACATGTGAATATGTCGCCTATGGTTGTCAACAGTTCACATGGAATGAACAGGAATGGTATATTTACCTACATGAAATCGTTTGAAGATAAAGTGGTCGTGGTGACGGGCGGGGCGCACGGGATTGGTGCAACTGTCGTGAGTGAATTCGAGAAAGAGGGGGCGAAGGTCGCCTACATCGACATCCGCGATAATCCCTGCTTTGTGGGGGACCTCTCCAAGAAGGAAGTCCTCGAAAAATTTGCGCAGTTCGTCATCGAAAAATACGGGCACATGGATGTGCTGGTGAATAACGCGCTCCCGCTGATGAAGGGCATTGACGAGTGCAGTTACGAGGAATTCAGCTACGCGCTGGCGGTCGGTGTGACGGCCCCGTTCTACCTCGCGAAACTTTTCGCACCGCATTTCGGGGTGGGCGCGAGCATTATAAACATTTCTTCGAGTCGCGACCGCATGAGCCAACCGCAAACAGAAAGCTATACGGCGGCGAAGGGCGGGATAGCGGCCCTTACCCATGCGCTGGCCGTGAGTTTTGCGGGTCGCGTGCGCGTGAATTCCATTTCGCCGGGCTGGATCGACACGGATTTCAAAACTTACGAAGGCCCCGATGCCACGCAGCAGCCCGCAGGCCGCGTCGGCAATCCGCTCGACATCGCGAACATGGTGCTTTACCTCGCAAGCGAAAAGGCCGGATTCATCACCGGCGAAAACATCTGCATCGACGGCGGCATGACCCGCCAGATGGTCTACCACAACGATTGCGGCTGGAAATTTGAAGGGTAGGAAATGAAAAATCTTGTTATTTACGTGCATGGAAAGGGCGGAAACGCTGACGAGGCGCTGCATTACAAGAGTTTGTTTCCGAATGCTGATGTTCTCGGGTTTGATTATAAGGCCGAAACGCCATGGGATGCCAAGAAGGAATTCCCGGTATATTTTGATTCTGTTTTGGCGGACTATGACGAAGTGACCCTTATAGCGAATAGCATCGGGGCGTTCTTTTCGATGAATGCGCTGGCCGATAAGCCTGTCAAACAGGCGTACTTTATTTCGCCGATAGTCAACATGGAAAAACTGATTTGCAACATGATGGCGTGGGCGGATGTCTCCGAAGAGGAACTTCGCGAAAAGAAAACGGTGCCGACGAATTTCGGCGAAACGCTTTCGTGGGAATACCTGTGCTACGTGCGTGAAAATCCGATCGAGTGGCGCGTCCCGACAAAAATTCTGTACGGTTCGAACGACAACCTGACCTCGCTAGAAACGATGCGCGAATTCGCCCAGAAAATCGGAGCCCCCTTGACCATAATGGACGGCGGCGAACACTGGTTCCACACCGCCGAGCAGATGGCCTTTTTGGATAGGTGGATGCTAAATTGCTAAAAAAAACACGATTTTGGCCTTATTGGTGCAAAAATTGTGAGTTTTGCTGCGTTATTCGTATGAAAAATGCAGAAACTATTGCAAAATTGATATGAATAATGATGGGTGCTGAATATATTACATTTCCATTAGTTCAGCCTAGATTTATAAATTATACCATTTGGTATTATACCAAATGGTATAATTTATTTTGGTGAGGGGGGAGAAAAAAGAACGAAAAATAGTGATTCTATGCAAAAGTATTGCTTTTTGCAGTTATTTTGAATATATTTTGATATGATAATGCAGGAGGTCTGTATGCCGATGACGGTTTTGCAAATAAGAATTGAAGATGATTTGAAAAAAAAAGTTTCCGACCTGTTTGAAAGCCTTGGGATGGATATACCCACGGCTGTGCGCATCTTTTTCAAACGTGCTCTTGTCGAAAACGGAATTCCGTTTGAGGTGAAGGGGATGCCCTCACCTACAAAACAGGATGGCATTAATTTATTGAATGCGTTACATGCGGCTCAGGAACAGGCGTATAAAAATGGCGTTGCGAATCTGAGCGAAGAGGAAATTGAAGCCGAAATCAAGGCTGCCCGTATGGAGAGGAAGAAAAAATGATTTTTGCTGTGCTCGATACGAATGTTTTAATTTCTGCAGCTCTTGTGCATAATAAGTTTTCTATTCCTTATTCTGTTTTTAGGGGTGTTGTTGAAAGGCGCTTTGTCCCTCTTGTTGATGATAATATAGTTCGCGAGTATTGGGAGGTGTTTTCTCGTCCAAAATTTTCATTTATGCAGGAAACCATAAATGATATTGTCGGAAATACTATAAAATTTGCGATAAATCAGCCGGTTCCACCATCTGGTATAGAACTCCCTGATAGCGATGATGTTGTCTTTTATGATGTGGCTAGGGCTCATCAAGATAAAGGAGCTTATCTTGTAACAGGAAACTTGAAACACTTTCCAAATTGTGGGTTTGCTGTTTCTCCCCGTGATTTTATGAATATCATTACACCGAACAAAGGAAACCACATGGTTAACGATAATTCTGCTGTTTATGACCCTACGGGGCTTTTGGCTGCTTTGCACGAAGCTCAGCGTCAGGCTCATGAAAATGGGGTGGACAATCTGACCGAAGAAGAAATTGAAGCGGAAATTAAGGCTGCTCGCGCGGAGAGGAAGAAACGGCTTGGAACGAACGGATGAGCGAAATTACGGAAAAAGATGTAAAAAGGCTTTGGGTTTGTTTCGTTTTTTTTGGTGTGAAAATAAATTACATTTTCTTTAGAAAAACATTGTTTGGGGGCGTTTATGAAGATGTTTCTTGATCTGTCATCCTGGCGGACAGCACTTGGCAACTTGTTGCCTAGTGCGCATGGCCACCAAGGTGGGAGCCGCAAGGCGGCGATAGGATCCATGCTTATTATGGCGTTTGCCTTTGTCGGGTGCGATGACAGTTCGTCGGCGTCTGCTGGGCAGAATGATGAACCGGCTGTTGAATCGTCTTCTTCGAGCAGTGGCAAGGTCACTGAGCCTGACGAAGTGACTTCGTCGAGTTCGCTAAAGTCGGAATCATCGTCTTCTGTTGGGGATTCGCAGTCGTCCAGCAGCAAGGACCCTGAGCTTGCCGAAGGGTTTCTCACGGACCCCCGCGACGGCCAGACGTACAAGACGGTGACCATCGGCACGCAGACGTGGATGGCGGAAAACCTCAACTACGGAACCGCGAACAGCGACTGCTACAACGACAACTCCGCCAACTGCACCAAGTACGGCCGCCTTTACACCTGGGCTGCGGCCATGGATAGTGCTGGCACGTGGAGTACAAACGGCAAGGGCTGCGGCTATGAAAAAACATGCTCGCCGACTTATCCGGTGCGTGGCGTATGCCCCGAAGGCTGGCACCTGCCGAATCAAACGGAGTGGAATGCCCTATTCGCGGCGATTGGCGGCCAATCAACTGCGGGTCAGAAGCTCAAGGCGGCATCAGGCTGGATTTCGTTTAGTGGCATCACCAACGAGGACGCTTTCGGTTTCTCGGCGTTGCCTGCCGGCGTCAGGTACAGCCTTGGGGATTACTACTACGAGGGCTACTACGCGAACTTCTGGAGTTCTACGGAGTACGGTAGTGACTACGCGTACGGCATGGACTTGTACTACAACGGCGGCAACGCGAACCTGGGCGACTACGATAAGTACGTCGGGTTTTCTGTTCGTTGTGTAAAGGACTAGCAGGCTCGCCTAGGCGGCTATGCCGCTAGAGCGAGCGGGGCAAGCACGCGAGCGTGCAAGCCCCCTCCAAGGTCGGTTAGGTGTTTTCGCCTGCCGGACTTTTTTTGCTAAACTTATGCGGTAAATAGATTTAATGGAGGGTTCCATGAAACTCACGAAACTGTTTGTTGGTGCTTTAGCCTTGTCGGCGATGCTTGTCGCCTGCGATAGTGACAGTGCTTCTGCCAAGGATACGGAAATTGAGGAACTGTCTTCCTCGAGTGCCGTGGAGATTGCTTCGTCCTCTTCGACGATTCGCAATGACAGTTTGTCTTCCAGTGCCATAGAGAGTTCTTCTTCGAGTGTCATGGAAAGTTCTTCTTCGAGTGAAACGACGCAGTCCAGCAGTTCTTCTGAAAACATAAGCGCTGGCAGTGTTTACGATGCAACAGCTAAAACGCTGACAGATTTACGCGACGGCCAGACCTACAAGACGGTGGTCATCGGCGAGCAGACTTGGATGGCCGAAAACCTGAACTATGCCGACAGTGTAACGACCGCAAGTCTCAAGGGAAAGAGCTGGTGTTACGACGGTGTCGCTGGATACTGCGAAAAATACGGCCGGCTTTACACCTGGGCGGCAGCAAAAACAGTTTGCCCCGAGGGTTGGCACTTGCCAAGCTACGATGAATGGAACACTCTCTTCACGGCAGTGGGCGGTATATCCACAGCCGGTGCCAAGCTCAAATCGCAGACTGGTTGGGCTGCATATGACGGAATCACCAATGAGGACTCTTTCGGTTTCTCGGCGTTGCCTGCCGGCTACAGGAACAGCATTGGGAATTACTACGGCGAGGGCAACTACGCGTACTTCTGGAGTTCTACGGAGTACGGTAGTAACTACGCGTACTACATGTACTTGTACTACGGCAGCGACTACGCGTACCTGGACTACTACAGTAAGTACTACGGGCTTTCCGTTCGTTGTGTAAAGGACTAGCAGGCTCGCCTAAGCGGCTATGCCGCTAGAGCGAGCGGGGCTAGCATGCGTGCGTGCAAGCCCCCTCCAAGGTCGGTTAGGTGTTTTCGCTTGCCGGACTTTTTTTGTTAAATATATGCGGGAAATAGATTTAATGGAGGGTTCCATGAAACTCACGAAACTGTTTGTTGGTGCATTCGCCCTGTCTGCGATGCTTGTCGCCTGCGATAGTGACAGTGCTTCTGCCAAGGATACGGAAATTGAGGAACTGTCTTCCTCGAGTGCCGTGGAGATTGCTTCGTCCTCTTCGACGATTCGCAATGACA
>NZ_CAMGVQ010000093.1:0-8116 GCF_946062555.1 uncultured Fibrobacter sp. | reverse complement strand
GAGAGCGAGCGCTCAGGGTATGTACTTGTCCGATTGGGCGCGAGCGGTCTTCTGTAAGCAACAAAGCCCCCGGTATTAACCGGGGGCGGTTGCGAGAGAACTGGCTGTAGAGTAAGTACCGACTTATTTTTAGCCAGTTCAGTTTTATAACACGCCGTGGCAGGTGCGGCTGATGACGTCGTCCTGCTGTTCCTTAGTCAGAGACAGGAACTTGACAGCGTAGCCGGAAACGCGGATGGTGAAGTTCGCGTATTCGGGCTTTTCCGGGTGCGCCTGGGCGTCCAGCAGCTTTTCCACGCCGAACACGTTCACGTTCAGGTGGTGTGCGCCCTGGGCGAAGTAACCGTCCATGACGGTGACAAGCTTCTGGGCGCGTTCGTCGTCGCTGTGGCCGAGCGCGTTCGGGCTGATGGTCTGCGTGTTGCTGATACCGTCGAGCGCGTATTCGTACGGGAGCTTGGCGACAGAGTTGAGCGAGGCCAAGAGGCCGTTCTTTTCGGCACCGTAGCTCGGGTTTGCACCGGGAGCGAACGGGGCGTGAGCCGGGCGACCGTCGGGGAGGGCGCCGGTGGCCTTGCCGTAAACAACGTTACTGGTAATCGTGAGAATCGACGTGGTCGGTTCGGCACCGCGGTAGGTGTGGTGCTTCTTGATCTTCGCGATGAATTCCTTGAGGAGCCAGACGGCCATTTCGTCGGCGCGGTCGTCGTCGTTGCCGTACTTCGGGAAGTCGCCTTCGATCTTGAAGTCCTTCACGAGGCCGTTTTCGCCGCGGACCACGGAAACCTTGGCGTACTTGATGGCGCAAAGGCTGTCGACCACGTGGCTGAATCCTGCGATACCCGTTGCAAACGTGCGACGCACGTCGGTATCGATAAGGGCAAGTTCAGCGGCTTCGTAGTAGTACTTGTCGTGCATGTAGTGGATCAGGTTCAGCGTGTTCACGTAGATACCTGCGAGCCATTCCAGCATCATGTCGTACTTGTGCATCACTTCGTCGTAGTTCAGCACGTCGCCCGTAATCGGGGCAAGTTCCGGACCGATCTGCATGCCGGGCACCAGGCCGCCTTCTTCGTCCTTGCCGCCGTTGATGGCGTAGAGGAGAGCCTTCGCGAGGTTTGCGCGGGCGCCGAAGAACTGCATTTCCTTACCGGTCTGCGTTGCAGAAACGCAGCAGCAAATGCTGTAGTCGTCACCCCAAACCGGGCGCATCACGTCGTCGTTTTCGTACTGGATCGAGCTGGTCGTCACAGAGATGTAGGCGGCATATTCCTTGAAGTTTTCAGGCAGGCGCTTGGTGTAGAGGACGGTGAGGTTGGGTTCCGGAGACGGGCCCATGTTTTCGAGAGTGTGCAAGAAACGGAAGTCGTTCTTGGTGACCATCGGGCGGCCATCCTGGCCCATACCGCCGACTTCGAGGGTGGCCCACACCGGGTCGCCGCTGAAGAGCTGGTTGTAAGATTCGATACGGGCGAACTTGACCATGCGGAACTTCATGACCATGTGGTCCACAAGTTCCTGGGCTTCGCTTTCGGTAAGCACGCCGTTCTTGAGGTCACGTTCGATATAAATGTCGAGGAAGGTCGAGATACGGCCAACGCTCATGGCGGCACCGTTCTGCGTCTTGATGGCAGAGAGGTAGCCGAAGTAGAGCCACTGGAAGGCTTCCTTTGCGTTGATAGCCGGCTTCGAAATGTCAAAGCCGTAGCTAGCTGCCATCACCTTCATGGCCTTGAGGGCCCTGATCTGTTCGGCGACTTCTTCGCGCAGGCGAATCACGTCGTCGGTCATGGTGCCGTCACCCACATGGGCGAGGTCGTTCTGCTTCTGCTGGATGATGTAGTCAATACCGTAAAGGGCTACGCGGCGGTAGTCACCCACGATACGGCCACGACCGTAAGTGTCCGGAAGACCGGTCAGCAAGTGGGCTTTGCGGACGGCGCGGATTTCCGGAGTGTAGCAGTCGAATACGGCCTGGTTGTGGGTCTTGTGGTAGTCGGTAAAGATCTTGTGGAGGTCTGCACTCGGCTCGTAGCCGTACTGCTTGCAGGATTCCTCGGCCATCTTGATGCCGCCGAACGGCATAAAGGCGCGCTTCAGCGGCTTGTCGGTCTGCAGACCCACGACCTTTTCCAGGTCCTTGAGGCTTTCGCTGATGTAGCCCGGCTTATGGCTCGTAATCGTCGAAACGATGTCGGTGTCCATATCGAGCACGCCGCCCTTCTTGCGTTCTTCGGCCTGCAGCTTCTGGAGTTCATCCCAGAGCTTTTCGGTGGCGTCTGTCGGGCCTGCCAAAAATTCCTTGCCACCTTCATAGGCGGTGTAGTTGCGTTGAATGAAGTCGCGGACATTGATTTCTTCTTGCCAGAGTCCGCCGGTAAAGCCATTCCATGCTTCGCTCATGTTTTCCTTCTTTGCTCGACCTTCCAACGCCATAAATTTGGACTGCCGAGACTTTCGGTTGCTTGTTCTAATTAGTAGCTATAATATAGAAAAATGGGGGGTGAGCCCAAAGGTTTTTCGTGAACTATATTTTACTTTCGGGTGACCCCGGTTTTACAATTTGCGCTTTATGTAAAAGCTTAATGTACCATCAGTCAATGAAATAGAAGCGTAAAGTAAGTTTTCTGGGGCGATTGTGCTCGCGCCTTTTACTTGATGATTCCCGCCCTGTATTTCATTTTTAGAATGCGTGCGGCGGATTCTTCAATACGCTGGCGGTAGTATTTACTTTGTTTGGATAGTGCGGCCAGATAGTTTATCATTTCTACCGCTTTTGACGAGTAGGTAATCATGAACATGTCGTTGCCTGCCATCAAGGCAGTGCGCACCAATTTTCTAAAATCTTTGGCGGGGTAGTTCTTGTTGCGGACACGTTCGTTACCGCTAATCCAGGCGCGGAGGCTGACACCCCACAGGTCGTCGGTCAATATGACTGTCTCGGGAGACATATCGCGCGCCATTTTGACAATTTTCGGCTCGAATACGGCGGGGCGGCTCGATATGCGCACGAAACTCACGCTGTTCATCATGGTCACGGGAATATCGTTGGCAAGCGTCTTGAAGAATTCCACGTTCTTTGCGATTTTGGCTCTAGGAGTCGAACTCACGGCAATTTGATGGTCGCTATTGGTCCAGGAATCGTAACCAGGAAAATGCTTGGATACGCAAACGACTCCGTTTTCGCTCATGCCCTTGACGAACGCCCTTACTTTGAATGCGTTGGTGGTGTCGTTGCCCCAGGAACGGCGGCTTTCTTCCATGAACGAATTTTTGCCGCGGCTGTCTTTAGAAGGGTCAAGAACGGGCGCGAGGTTCATGTTTATTTTGAGTTCTTTCAGCGCGCTTCCGATTTTGTTGGCGAGCGAGTGGATGTCTGTCGAATCCATGCGTCGCATTTCTTGTGCGCTGGGAATGCCTCGCCATGTATCGGAGTAAGATGCCAGTCGGTTGACGATTCCGCCTTCTTGGTCTGTGGCGACAACGAGCGGAATTCTTAGGCCGGAGTCGATTTCGGCCATCGTGTTCAGGTAGCGTTTTGCGGAGCGAAGGTGCTGGCCTGTGATAAGCACTCCGCCAATTTCGTTTTCGATAATGAACTGCGACGAGGTGAGATAAACCATCACCATCTGTGCGGCCTTCTGCTTGATGCTGAGCGAATCCCACAGTGGCATAAGCTCGCGGGGGAGTCCGTAAGGTGTTTGCGCGGAATCTTCTTGCGGTAAGGCTTCGGCTGTATACGACGCGCTTGTTGCTGAACTGCTCGCAGGTTCCGTGGCTTGATTCACCGCAGCTTCTGTAAGCGAATTCAGCGGAACGAATTTCACGTCAGGCAGAGAATCCTTCGCCCGCACAAGAATAGACATTGCCAGAAAAACGATTACTGGTACTATATTAAATTTCATTCTGAATTCCGAAATCCGAATTCCCGAATTTACTCAGCTTTCTTTTTTCCGAAGCGTCTCGGCTTGAATTCGCGCGGAGGAAATTCGAACTTGATTTTCCCCTTTTCGAGCTTCAGGTAGGCGTCAAAATTCCGGTGCGTCTTGTTGCTGCGGAAACCTTTGATGAGCGCCGTTTTTTCGCCAGAAAGCAATGTCTTGATGATGTCGAGCGTCAGTTCCTTGCCCAGAAGAATCTTCGGAAGCGTAATGCCGCTAGGTTCTTTCTTCAGGTAGGATTCGCTGACGTAGCCGGTCATTGTCTCGTACACGGCGGCGCCGTCCACAGGTGATTTGCCGACTTCGGCGCCGACTTCCACTTCTTCGGGTTTTTCGTCAAATACAAATTCAATCTTGTTTTCGTCGTTGATAATCACCACGGCCGAGAATTCGGCGCCGCGCTTGCTGCGGAATCCGGTAAGCGGGCCGATTTTGCGGTTGGTCAGGAGTTCGGTGATTTCTTCGGGAGTAAGGCGCTTGCCGCCAATCATCTTGCGGATCACGATACCGTCTTCGGTGGTGTAGCGGCTCACGGTTTCAAAGACCTTCTTGCCGTTCACGGGGCTAAACGGGGCTTCGCCGGTGGTGCTTTCTTCCTTGAATCCCTTGATATTTTTTACCATGGTGCGCGTCATGTCGACGATGCCTTCCATGAACTTTTCGCGGGTTTCCTTGCCCTTCTCGATTTGTTCCATTTTATATTCCCAGTTGCCGGTAAGTTCCGGGCTGGTGAGCGCTTCGATATCCATAGCCTTCAACACCTTGATCAGGTCGAATGCCTTTGCGGTCGGGATCATGTCCTTGCCGTCGCGAACCACGTATTTGTCGCTGACGAGCTTTTCAATAATGGCGGCGCGCGTTGCAGGCGTTCCAAGTCCGCGTTCCTTCATGGCGTCGCGGAGTTCTTCGTCTTCCACTAACTTACCGGCGCTTTCCATCATCGAAAGCAGCGTGCTTTCGGTGTAGTGTGCAGGCGGCTTGGTAAAGTCTTCCTTTTCTTCGAGGGCGACCGTCTTGACGGACTTGCCCTTGAGTGCCGGGATGTTCGATTCTTCGTCGCTGTCCTTGCCGTACACGGCCTTGAAACCCGGATCAATCAGCACCTTGCCTTCGGTAATAAAGGTTTCGCCTTCAACGGTCGTCACGCGGGTGGTGTTTTCGTACTTGGCGGGTGGGAAGAACACAGCGATGAATCGCTGGCAAATCATCGTGAAAATTTTCTGTTCGGCTTCGGTGAGTCCCGAGGGCATCACGCCGGTGGGGATAATGGCGAAGTGGTCCGAAATCTTCGAGTTGTCGAACACCTTGGGCGTCTTCACGACCCAGTTGTTCTTGAGTGCGGTTTCTGCAAACTTGGCGAGCGGGCCTTCGATTTTGCCGAGGGTCGCCTTCACCGGAGCCACGTAGTCCTCGGGCAGGCAGCGGCTGTCGGTACGCGGGTAGGTGGTCGCCTTGTGGCGTTCGTACAGGGCCTGCGCAATCGAGAGGGTCGTCTTCGCGCTAAAGCCGAATCGGTTGTTCGCTTCGCGCTGCAAGGTCGTCAAGTCGTACAGCGGGCCGCACTTCTGGAGCGAGGGCGCGGACGTTTCTTCGACGGTGCCGGCCTTGCCCTTGCATTTGGCGAGAATTTCTTTTACGCGGTTTTCGTCAAAAATCTGCTTGATTTTGTCCTTGCCATCTTCCTTGTTGGCGGTGAACCACTTGCCTTGGTAGTGGCTACCGTCGTTGTCGAACTCGGCTTCCACGGTCCAGAACTTTTGCGGCACGAACTGCATGCGTTCTTCTTCGCGGTTCACGATAATGGCAAGCGTCGGCGTCTGCACGCGTCCGCACGGGGTCACCTGGAATCCGCCCATGCTGCTGTTGTAGGCGGTAAGGCCGCGGCTTCCGTTCATGCCTATCAGCCAGTCGGCTTCGCTACGGCAAAGGGCTGCTGCCTTCAGGTTTTCCATTTCGGCGCCGTCGCGCATGTTTTCGAAAGCATCCTTGATGGCTGCCGGGGTCATGCTCTGCATCCACAGGCGCTTGATGGACTTGCCCGTGAACTTGCCCTTGAGCACGTACTGCAATATGTAGAAGAAAATCAGTTCACCTTCGCGGCCCGCATCGCATGCGTTCACGATGGTCGTCACGTCCTTGCGCTTGATGAGTTTGCTTAAGGCGGAAAGCTGTCCGCGGGTGGCAGGCGTTGCGACCAGCGGGAATTCCTTGGGGAGCATGGGGAGCGTGCTCATTTCCCACTTCTTGTACCTTTCGTCGATTTCTTTCGGGTCGGCGATTTCGACCAGGTGGCCGATGGCATGGCTCACGATGGTGGTGTCGCTTTCGTAGTGGGTCTTTTCGTTCTTGAAGTTCTTTTGGCCGAGTACGCGCACCAGGTCGAGCGCTACGCTCGGTTTTTCGGCGATAATTAAAGTCTTGCCTTCGCCTACATCGACCGTCTTTTTAGCAGAAGCCGTTTTGGTCGCAGTCTTTGTCGCGGTCTTCTTCGCGGCGGTCTTGGTTGCGGTCGTTTTAGTCGTTGTTGCTTTTTTTGTCGTAGTTGCCATCGTTATTTCCATTTAAATCGTCCGAACAAGCCAAAAAGCACGGCCAGCACGGTAAAGGGGGCGTGGATAAATTCTACAGGAATGCACCACTTGATCAGGTGCTCCTGCCTGAATATCCTGAGCCCGCGGAGTATTAAAACCAAATCACCAATGCATTTGGCGACAAACGCGATAAGTGTCGCGATAAAAATCTCGAAACTGAACGGCGAAAGTACCGCCGCGATACACTGCATGGTCAGGAACAGGAAAACCATGCTGAGCACAAACACGATTTGAGGTGTATAATAGATAGTCTTCGAAGCCCAGCGCTTGCGCTGTTCCCAGAGTTCCTTGAGGGTTTCTTTGCCGTTCGTGGTCACGAAGGTGCTTTCTGCAATGCAGTAGCGCATGGCCCAGGGGCGGTCGGCCGCGAGTTTCTGCATCAAGAGGTCGTCGTCGCCGCTCTGGATCTTGATCACGTTGTCGAACCCGTGCACGCTCTTGAAAAAGCTCTTCCGGTAGGCTAAGTTGTTGCCGGTGCTCGTAAGCGGGAGCCGCATGGCGAGCCCAGCGGTGCCTGCCACGCGGTAAATCAGGGTTTCTACTGCCTGCATGCATATCAGCAGGCTCGATTTTCCTGGAATCGTCGGAATGTACGAATGTCCGGCAACCAGTTCGATTCCCGGTTCGAATTCGGCTACGATTCCCGTAACCCAGGAGGGCTTTACGATGCAGTCGGCATCGGTAAGGCAGAGGATTTCGCCTTCGCAGGCGTCAATCAGCTTCGAAAGCGCATGCTTCTTGGGGCTCACGCCTTCGGGAATATCCTTGATGGTCAGCACGTGCAGTCGCGGGTTCTTGGCGGCGTATTCTGCCAAAATTTCCGGCGTATCGTCGTCGCTCCTGTCGTCAGCTACCCACACGTTCCACTGTCCGCGGTAGTCCTGCGCAAGCACCGAGTCCAGTGTCGCGCGGATGCCCGCCGATTCGTTGCGGGCCGAAATCAGGATGCTCACCTGCGGCGGAGGTTCCACATCGGAGTTTCCGGTGCGCACGGTGCCGAGTGCGCGGAAAAAACGCACCTCGAGGGCTATGTAGAATAGTCCGAACACGACCAAAAGGCCGATGACCAGGTATGTGAGCACCGTTAAAAACATTTCCGCGCAAAATTTAGTTCATCGGGACGGCTCCGAAAAAAAAGAATCGTTGAAAGCGTCGCTTTTTTTGCAACACTTGCGTTTTTCTCGCAAAAAGGGCAAATTTATATTTATATTACATTCCCCAAAAGAGGTTTAAGATGACATTGAAGGCTTTAATAAAAAAATACAATAGTGCCAATTTGGTGCTTCGAATTGCCATTGCGATTGTCTTGGGCTCACTTTTGGGAGTAATTCTTCCGTCGCAAAAATGGATCGGTGAATTTGGAACTTTGTTCGTAAGCGCTCTCAAGGCGGTCGCTCCGGTACTGGTCTTTATCCTGATCGTGTGCTCGCTGGCGTCCGGAAAGTCTCATTTGGATCGCCGCTTTGGTCGGGTGGCGCTACTGTACTTGACGAGTACGCTGGTCGCTTCTCTAGTGGCGATGGTGGCTAGCTTTATTGTCCAAAAAATGGTTAAAACCCTGCACTTTCAGTGCAGCGACTTTCA
>NZ_CAMGVQ010000092.1:0-8224 GCF_946062555.1 uncultured Fibrobacter sp. | reverse complement strand
ATTTATACGCAAGTTAAACTACAAACCTAAGTCGCGTTAGCGACGAAAATCCGCCGAATGTCTTGGCGCTGGGCGAGAGGACTTGGCAATCTCTAGCTGTTTTTATAGATTATAGCAACAAACTATATCGCAGTGGATTAGGTATGAACATTCTGATTCTTTCGGGTAGCCCGCGCAAGGGCGGCAATACGGATTTGCTGGTGGATGCGTTCGTAAGGGGCGCTTCGCCAAGGCACCATGTCGAAGTCGTCTCTGTTCACGATTACAAAATCAATCCTTGCATCGGGTGCAATTCGTGCTTTGCACGCGAAGACCACAAGTGCTGCCAGAAAGACGACATGCAAATCGTCTACGAAAAAGCCGCAGCTGCCGAGATGCTCGTGATTGCGTCTCCCGTGTATTTCTATGGTCTGAGTGCGCAACTCAAGGCTGTCATTGACCGGTTCCACAATCCGATCCGCGATACGTTCCACATCCACAAGATGGCCTTGCTCTTGGTCGGTGCCGCCTCGCTCCCGGAACTGTTCGACGGCATCCTCACGCAGTATGAACTTTGCCTCAAGTTTTTCAAGTTGCAAGATATGGGCCGCGTGCTCGTGCGTGGCGCAAAGGACAAAGGCGATGTCGGGGAAAATGCCTTGCAGCAGGTGTATGAACTTGGAAAAATGTTGGAATAAATTCGGATAGAAACAAATTCAAAGGCTACAGAAATGTTTGATATTTCTAAAATGAAATGGGTCAGGGAACCCCGGAACTACAGCATCAATCAGGAATGCGTCGAAATGGTGACCGCTCCGCATACGGACCTTTGGCAAAGGACCTACTATCATTTCAGAAACGATAACGCTCCGGTTCTGCAGATGGAAACAGAAGAAAAGTTCTTTTCCTTTGTCGTCAAAACCGATTTTTCCGAAAGTCATCGTCGCTTCGACCAGTGCGGGGTGGCGCTGTATCTGGATTCGGAAAATTGGCTTAAGGCATCGGTCGAATATGAGAATGAAAAATTTCAGCACCTGGGTTCTGTCGTGACATACCGCGGGTATTCAGACTGGGCGACGACTGCGATTTCTGCAGATGTAAAATCCATGTGGTATAGGCTCAGCAGGCGCGAAGATGACTACTGCATAGAATGTTCTCGAGACGGGGTGCAGTTTTCTCAAATGCGGATTTGCCACATGCTCGAAGGAGCCGGAAAAATTCGGTTTGGCATATATGCATGCAGCTCGGAAAATTCCAGCTTCACGGCTCGATTTACGGATATGCAAGTGACGGAATGCGCATGGAAAGCGCACGACGGTCAACAACCGGATGCGTAAACGTAAATCTCCGCCAAATCGGCATCGAGCATCACCTTTACCCCGCGGATGGTATATATCCGCGATCCATAATACCAGCTTTTCTAGTGCTGGGAGTTAAACTTTGTACACGGCCTTTTTCTCGGCGACTGTACAGGGCGTTATACAGAGTTTTAAGCCCATAGCCTTCAGCACACGCATGATGGTATCGAATCTCGGATGCGCGTCTTCTCTTAGCGCCTTGTACAAACTTTCGCGATTCAGTCCCGCTGACTCGGCGATTTTTGCCATTCCGATTGACCGGGCTGCGTCTCCTAAGGCTTGTTGCCAGAGGACGGGATCATTTTCGGCAAGGGCTTCTTCCAAAAAGAGTTTTACGTCTTCCTCTGTTTTAAGAAGGTCTGCGACATCCAAATCAGAAACTTCTGCATCACTTTTTTTCATTGTTCAACTCCTTTGCCTTGTCGATATCCTTTTGTTGCGTCGATTTGTCGCCGCCTGCTAGTAGCAGCACAACGATGTCGTCTTTTTTCGTGTAGTAGATGCGGTATCCTGGCCCATAGTGAATGCGCATCTCGTATATTCCGTCGCCAACAAATTTGAAATCTCCAAAGTTACCTAGTTTAACCTGTTCAATTCTAAGGTTTATTTTCGCACGGGCGCGCGCATCTTTGAGATTGGCGTGCCACTTGGAAAAATATTCCGTTTTCTTAATTTGAAGCATTCGCCCTCCTACAATGTAGCCAATTGGCTACAAATTGTCAATAGGTCTGTACGATTTTTTTTCGGTCAAAATTTGCATTGTGTTGAGTGGTTGTCAAGTATTCTTTGACAACCACTTTAGCGATTGGTTCCTTGAAAAAACTTCTGTTTCCCCTCTCGCAGTAGCCTCTCGAACAGTGCACGATACCCCGCGATATCTTCCAGCTGCATGATGGTCGTGATTTTGTTCCCCGCGTCTTTTGAGGATGCCCCGCAGTGGAAGAGCTTCTCGCTGTCGGTCCCGAAATCCAGATAGATGTACCTGTCGTGGAACACGTTTCCCGTGGCACGAACATCGCTAAGTTCAACATCCGGGCGGGCAGCCCTGAAGTCCGCCAGCATGCTTTCGGTCAGGCGAGTGCGCCCGTGCTGCTCGCTGAAAATCCTAACCGAAACGCCCTTCGCCACGCACCGCAGCAAGTCGAGAGTCTTTACATCCAGGTAGTCATCCACAATCAGCACCGACTTCTTTGCCAAGCCGTAAATCTGCGTGTACGCGACATCGGCCTCAAGCCGCTGCCCGTTCAGAATCAAGAAGTGCTTGAAGGTGCTCGGGTCGATGAAATTCGACATGACCTTCTGGAGAAAACTCTCGTTCCGTTCCACCTTGCTTGAAAGCGTGCGGACATCCGTGGCAATCTCGGCGATATCCCGCGTGTTCTGACTCGTCTGCGTCGCCAAGGCGACCATCCCCGCAGAAACATCCGGCGCGTTCTCTGCCGCAATGTAGTCCTTCATCTGCTTGAAAAGACGGATGAGGGCCATACTCTGTTGTACTGCCAAATCGCCTTTCAACACAGTCATGAGCATGTAAATGCCTTGTTCCGTAAAAACGTAGGGATTGGAACGGCTCTTTGTGCTGATATTTGCGGTGCAATTTTTGCACCGCAAATCTTTAGCGTCATTTGCATCTGTAATTGCGGTAAATTTTTTTGACCGCAATTCCTCAACTTCCCTTTTGGTCAGCTGAAATCGGAAATCCTCCGCAAATCGTTCAATATTGTTCTTGACTTGTCTGTTAAAATCTTTCGTGCTATACCCGTAAATCTCCGCCAAATCGGCATCGAGCATCACCTTTACCCCGCGGATGGTATATATCCGTGATTTGAGCAAATCCTCGTCTATCAGGGCAAATTCGGGCTTTTTCGGCGCAACGGCCCCGGCCGCACTGGCCGCAACATCTTTCTTCATCGTCAACTCCTCTGGCATACAAGCGGAAAAAACGCCAAAGACTATACACTTGTACACTACAATATAAATTCAAAAATCCAGTTTGTCAATAGACCCGCGAGTTTTTTCTGAAAATTATTTTGAAGGGGAAGGTCTCCCGCACCACCTAAAGGTGGCCATGCCCACATAAGCGCTGAAGCGCTAAGTGGTCAAAGGCCGTAACGCCCCGACTGCAAAAAAAACGGGATTTGCCTCAAAAACCTTAGGATTGCCATCTTTTGTCTTCAAAAAAGGGTATATTTCCCTTGTATGTCAATCAAGTTCATTTCGCCTAAAAAGTCCGTCAATTCCGCGTTTCTCAAGCTCCCTGTCCCCGTCGAAAAGATGGAGGATTTCAAGCTTTCGCTCAAGAATCTTTACAGCAAGCGGAACACTGCGCAGGACGAAGAATACCACAAGGGCGAAATCTGGAACTTTTTACGCAAGATTTTTGAACCCGATTATTCGGTGCAGGTCAACCGCCCGATAGACTTGTGCGTTTTTAACGGCAATACGGCAAGTGCAAAGCCTGCGGTGATTATCGAAGCGAAATCGCCGACGAATGCGGCGGAAATGTTTTCGGCGGAGCATCCGAACGTAAAATCGTTGCAGGAACTCGTCTATTACTTTATGCTGGAATACGTGCAATCGGGCAATCACGAAATCAAGTGGCTCGCCATCACGAATTTTGACGAATGGTATTTCTTCGACGTAAAAGACTTTATCCGCTATTTTGGGAACAAGTCAAAACCGATATACGATCAGTTCCTGAAATTCAAGGCGAATCAGATGAGCGGCAACAAAACCTCCGATTTCTACAATGAAATCGCGAAACCCGCCATCGACGACTTCCTCGCCTCCTGCGACATCAACGTCGTGCATTTCAGCCTTGCAGATGCAATGCGGACGCTTGCCCCAGAACTAAAAAAGTCACATGTCACCCTGGAGCCGAAGGCGATAGGGTCCATGGATTCTATCAGCCCTACGGGCTTCCAGAATGACAATGAGTATTCTCATTCCACATCCCACATTTCACATTCCACACCGTTCCTCCCTCTCTACAAATTCCTCTCCCCGGAAACCCTTCTCGCGAAGCCTTTCGCAAACGATAGCAACAGCCTCGACCGCAACTTTTATGCGGAACTCTTGCACATCATCGGCCTCGAAGAAGTAAAAGAAGAAAAGGGAAGCAAGAAAGTCATCCGACGCAAGAAGCCCGCAAATCGCGACAAGGCGAGCCTCCTCGAAAGTGCAATCTACCAGCTCGAAGACGATTTCCCGAACAAGGAAGAATGCGAGGCGATGGCGCTCCGTCTCTGCATCACATGGGTGAACCGCCTGCTGTTCCTGAAACTTGTCGAATCGCAAATCCTCATGTATCAAAAGGGCGATACATCGTACCGGTTCATGAGTACGGACAAAATAGCGAACTTCGACGAACTGAATATTTTCTTTTTCAAGGTGCTCGGCAAGAAAATTGAGGACCGCGACGAAGACGTGCTCAAGCGTTACCCGAATGTCCCTTACCTGAACAGTTCGCTGTTTGAACCGACCGAAGACGAAAAACACCTGAAAATCCGCGGCATTCCCGATGCCCAGATGGAAATTTTCAACAAGACCGTCCTGAAGGACGAACGCGGCAAACGCGCAAAAGGCACGCTCCCGAATCTGGATTACATTTTCAAGTTCCTCGATGCGTACAACTTTGCTAGCGATGCCCAAGGCGGCGTGACCTCTACGAGCAAGACGCTCATCAACGCGTCGGTTCTCGGACTCATCTTCGAAAAAATCAACGGCTACAAAGACGGCAGTTTCTTTACGCCAGGGTTCATCACCGACTACATGGCCCGCGATGTGCTGGAACGGACGGTGGTGCAGAAGTTCAACGAGAAAAAGTCCTGGAAATGCGAAAATTTGGAAGATGTCTCGGACAAGATAGAAGACATTTCAGAAGCGAATGAAATTGTTGATGACATCCGCATTGCCGATGTCGCCGTGGGCTCTGGGCATTTCCTGGTGTCGGCCCTTAATCGCCTGCTTGCAATCAAATCGGAATTGAACATTTTGTGCGATGCAGACGGCAAACGCATCAAACGCCGCGACCTGATTTTGAAAGTGGATAACGACGAACTTTCTGTTGTTGATGACGAGGGCGAACCGTTTGAATACAAGCCCGGCAACGAAGAAAGCCAGCGGTATCAAGAAGCCCTGTTCAACGAGAAACGCCGCATCATCGAGAATTGCCTTTTCGGCGTTGACCTGAACCCCAACAGCGTGAACATCTGCCGTTTACGCCTTTGGATTGAACTCCTGAAGAACGCCTACTACACCAAAGAAAGCGGCTACAAACAACTCCAGACCCTCCCGAACATCGACATCAATATCAAAGTCGGCGACTCGCTGCTCTCCAAATACCCCGTGCAGAACGGGCGCTTGATTGCGGATTATCTTACTCGTGATGAACGAGCCGACCGCAAACGGGATAGCCTCAAGAATTGCCTTATTGAATACAGACAACTTGTGCAGGAATACAAAACGGGCAAGTCGCAGAGCTCCAAGATGATGCTCCGGCACAAGATTGCATCGCTCAAGAGCCGAATGGTTGAAGACGGGCAGATTGAAATGTTCGAGGAATACAAGGGCTCTGCGGGCGACACCATCGACTTTTCCAATTCGCTCGAATGGATGTTCGAATTCCCGGAAATCCTTGACGAGGTCGGTCGCTTTACAGGCTTTGACGCCATCATCGGAAACCCGCCGTATGTGCAGCTCCAGAGCATGGGCGAGATGAGCGACGTTTACAGCAAACGAAATTACAGTTGCTACAACAAATCCGCAGACCTTTACTGCCTCTTTGTGGAACGAGCCTATAGCCTGCTGAAAAAGAACGGATATTTCTCGTTCATCATGCCGAACAAATGGATGCTTGTGGATTACGGCAAGGAACTGCGACAATTCATGAGCCAGACCTCGCTCAAGAAAATTCTCAACTTTGGCGATGTCCAGTTCTTTGCCGATGCGACCATTTACGTGTGCATTTTCGTATCGCAAAAGTCCGGCGACAAGATGCCCGTTTTGGCGTGCTCGCTGAACAGCAAGAACTATCACGGCGAATTTGAAAAAGAAGTCAATGCCGCGACATTCGAGTTCCCGGCAGAAAATTTCGGAGCAAGCGAATGGAGTATCCGCAACAAACTCCACGATTCCGTATTGCAGAAAATGAATGTTGGCACGGCTCTGAAGGATATGCCGATTTCAATTTATCGTGGCATTTTGACCGGCTTCAACGACGCATTCTTTATTGACGGAAAGACGAGAGAAAAACTCATTGCCGAAGACCCCAAGAGCGAAGAACTCATAAAGCCCCTGCTTCGCGGCCGAGACATTAACGCTTGGGTGACGGAAAAAGAAGACCAGTATCTTATCGGAACTTTTCCGGCATTAAATCTTGATATCGACCAATACCCGGCAATCAAGAATCATCTGCTGAGTTTTGGCATCGAAAAGTTGGAACAGACCGGTGCCAAGCACATTGTGAACGGCGAAGAAATCAAGGCTCGCAAGAAAACCAGCAACAAATGGTTTGAAACGCAGGACCAAATTGGGTATTATAAAGAACTTGCTCGTCCCAAAATTATATTTCCGAATATAACAACGGCGTTTCCGTTCACGTATGACGAAAACGGAGTCTATCCCAATGACAATAATTTATTTATTGTCGAAAAAGAAAACGCCATTGCGAACGAAACTGAGTGTCCTGAGCGGAGCGTAAGCGTTGTCGAAGGATCTCTCCTCAAAGCCTTCCTCGCCATATTCAATTCTAGCCTCTGCAAATTCTGGATATGGCACAACTGTCCTGTCCTCAACGGTGGCACTCGCAAACTGCAAATCGCCTACTTCGAAAACCTCCGCATTCCCCTAAACAACGCAGAACTCCTGCAGCAACTCGCCACCCTCACCGATGAAATCATCGCTGCCAAGAAAAACGGCGAAGATACCGCAGAATTAGAAGCCCAAGTCAACACCCTCGTCTATCAACTCTACAGCATCACCGATGCGGAAGAAATTGATGCGGTCGAGAAAAGGTAATTTGCAAAAAAGAAAAATTTCTAAAAAGGGAAAAAAGTTAAATGAAAAATTTTATTGTAAAAGGGTATTTTGAAGTTCCTCTTAAAAATGTAGATACTCCGAATAGGAAAGGAAAAGAAATTAATACAAGTAGAATAAATGATTTTTGGACAACTGTTGATTATAGTGAAAATATTTCATCAAAAAAAGGTGTGTATATTTTTGCAAATAAAGTTAGCCATGGGTTTAAACCAATTTATGTTGGGATGACGGTAAACTCATTTAAAAACGAATGTTTCAAAGATCATAAGATTAGAAAATTGCAGTCTTTTTTTGATAAATCTTTGCGTACGAAACTTGTGCTCTTTTTTATTGTGAAAGAAAGTAGTAGAGATGCTAAAGATGACAATGATATTATTGCCGATGTAGAAAGTTTCTTTATTCATCAAGCTTATATGGCGAATGAAAATCTTCTGAATGACCGTAAAAAAGACCCAAAATGGTCTGTTCAAGATGTTTCTGGAGATAGAACTCCTGGACAGCCAACGATGTCTGTTCAGAATTTGAAGCAATGTTTGGATATGGAATTGAATTTAACTACAATGAAAAAGGAATGAAATGATTTATGATTGATAAAATAGAAATGAATGGTGTAGCGTCGTACAAACAGGCAACTTGTTTAGAGACGGATAAAAAAGTCAATCTTGTATATGGCTTAAATGGTGTAGGGAAAAGTACCCTGTCTAATTTTTTATACGATCCCAAAAATGAGATGTATAAAAATTGTAAACTTCATTTCCCAGAAGGTGATTCTTTAGATAATTATGAGATTTTGGGGCTCTTCTGAGCTAAGTGTGGAACATTTTTCTAAAAAAATAGCCTAAAAACGG
>NZ_CAMGVQ010000091.1:0-9206 GCF_946062555.1 uncultured Fibrobacter sp. | reverse complement strand
TTTTGCGAAGCCAAACCACCCAACTTTTGCGAAGCCAAACCACCCAACTTTTGCGTAGCTAAACCTTCCAATTTTTGCAAAGCAGCCGGTCCAGCCACCTTCCCCCGACAGACGGTTTCGCCAAACAGTTTAAAAGTACCCGATGCCATCGGCACGAGCCCGACCAGGGACTTTACGAGAGTCGACTTGCCGCAGCCGGATTCCCCCACCACCGACAGGATTTTCCCCTGGGGGAGCGTAAACGACACGTCGTCCACGGCGGTAAAATAGCGCTGCACTTTACCGAGCACGCCTCCGCGCATCGGGAACTTCACAGTCAGTCCCGAAACCTCCATGGCAGGGACATCCGCATTCAGGGGAATTTCCGACGCCTTTTCAGCCATTATCAGGCACCCGTTTCCGTTTCGCCGTCCAGGTTCGAAAGCGCTTCCTGCACGTTCTTTTCCGTCGAAAGCAGGATTTGCCTGCATTTCCGCAAAAGTTCCGTAGCTTCCTGCACGGCCCCGGCCAATTCGTCGATTTCCATCTCGGAATTGTCTATGCGTTCCAGGATGTTTTCCAGACGCTCCATTGCGGTTTTATATTCAAAATTTTCGGTACTCATGTGAACGAATATAGTTATCTTTAATTCCGTGAGTTTATTCGGTAAATCCATTCTGCGTGTTTTTTGCTTTTACGGAAACTTGACAGGTTTCGCCCTTCTGAGCGTATGTCTAGGTGCGTGCAGCGACATTCCCGATTTACCCGACAGTTCCTCCAAAATTCAGGATTTCGAAGTTTACGTCCACCAGTCCGGCGAGAACACCTTTGACCCGCTCAAGATCAATTCCAACGACTCCGCCACCCTGGTCGTCCATGTCGTACCGGACGCCTACCAGGACAACGTACGGTATTACTGGTATAACGACGAAGACCTCCTGGACAGCGGTCGCAGCTACCCCGTATCAACCGTCATGACGGCGTCCCCGTTCACGGTGCAGAACTTCATTCCCGACCATGTCAAAATCATCGACAACGAAGGAAACTGGCTCGAAAAACAGATCACGGTCATCGTAAACGCTCCGCCCGAAATCAGCGATACCACTATTCCAGCCAATGGCGATACCCTCTACGGTAACAGCCATACCCCGTTCCTGTTCACCTGGTACACCTGGGACCGCGATGAAGACGACAGAATTTTCAGCACCATTGAAATCGACGGGAAATCCTACACCCTCGGCGAACTCGACAATATCCGGCAATCCGGCTTAGGCGAAGGCAAACACATTTTCAGGGTCATCGTCGAAGATTCACGTGGCGACAGGGATTCCATTCCGGCCCGCACCTTCTTTGTCCTTGACACGCTGGAGGGCAAATGACTTTCAGCAAACACCATTCCCTCTTGTTGTTCCTTCTAGGCCTCATCATCCTTGTCTGCGGGGCTTGCAGCGATTCCGATCGCTACTTGTTCGACAGTTCCGAACCGGGCGAACCCATTTCGGTCAAGGCCCTCCTCACGGCATCGTTCGATTCCTCTGTCGCCAAAGTCAGGTCCGACACAATCCGACCGGGCGATTCCCTCATCTTCCTTACAGAAGTTTACCCGTCCAAATCCATCGGACACAAGCGACACTTCTGGCTACTTGACGGAAACCCGTTTGCAAACGAATTCAGTTTCCGGAACACCATCCTTGAACTCGGCGTCCACGAAGTCGTATTCGTCTTTGTCGATTCCTTCGGCGACACCCTGAGCGATACACTCTCCGTGACCGTCGCAAATCCCCCTGCACTAGATGACAGCCTTTTCATTCCCGCCTGTGGCACCCAGAGCATCGAACCCGACTCTTCCCTAAGCTTTGCCTGGAACAGCACCGCATCCGATTCCATCAGCAAAATCAGCTACCATTTCGTCATCTGGAAATCTACAGGCGAAATCATGGTCGACACGCTCCTCAATCAGGCGAACTTCATCTACCGCAACGGATTCACTCCACTCCACAAGTACTACTGGAGCGTCTCCGCCGAAAACCAGTTCCTCCAAAAATCGGAACGGACCATCGAAGGATACTTCTATGTCAAGGGTGCATCCCGCGAAAACGCCGTGATGGGCCACCTAATAACCAATTCCGACCGAGATACCTTCACCTACCAGCTTCTCCTACAAGACAGCAACATGGTCCCCCTCAAGGAAATCAAGAGCGACAGTACCGATTTCAGCCTGGCCCCCCTTGCCGAAGGCTCCTATTCGCTCCGCGTATCCATTCCGGGACATCCCGATTTTTCGACCATCCTTTCACGCTTTTCGCTCCACGGGGAACAGGTTCTGGAACTTGACACCATCCGCCTATACGACAACAAACCGCCCGCCATCACAAGCCCGCTAGGGAGCGACACGATTGCCATCGCGGACACGCTCCGTTTTGCAGTCTACGATGCAGGCAGCGGCATTTCGGAATCCATGATTAGCGTGTTCTTCGAGAACCGTTACGTGCAAGACTTTTCATTATCGGACAACCTGCTGAAAATTCCTTTTGACAAGGACATTCGAAGCTGGACCTACAGGATTATCACCATCACCGCCATCGACTTTAGCGGCAACAGAATCAGTAAAAACTTTTATCTGAAGCCGAACACGACCCTGCCGGAGGTTTTCGGTGAATAGACTGATTCTTTCCATTCTGCTTTATGCGGTCCTGTTCCTCTCGGCCTGCGGCGACGACCACCTGGCAAGCGAATCGAACCACCTGCAGCAATTCGTCTACGCCGTCGCCGACGGTTATACCGGCGACATCGTCAACAATAATGACGCACTCGGCGACCTGTACCTGGAGCAAGGGCAAACCGTCCGGTTCTATGCGGCCTACGGCCTCGGCAAAGCCATTTTCACCGACGAGACCCTACAGCAGTATCACGGGGGGTGTTCGTGGAACATCGAAAACGACAACTTCAACCTGCCCAGTTTCCGCTACACCTTCAGCAATTCCGGAGATTTCGCCGGCTCTCTCGAAACCGTCGACCTTTACGGCGACACACTCCGTAACGATTTCAGAGTCCACGTCAACACACCCAACGGAATCACGCTTCTTTTCCCGTACAACGGCTACAACCAGGCAGAACCGACTTCCAGCCAGCAGATTCCTTTACGCTGGTCCGTCCAGGGACACGACCCCTGGGAAACATCCATCTGCCAGATTTTCATTTCAAGCGATCCCGATTCCGTCTGGGACCATGCCGTAGGCAATGTCGACTGTAACGCAAAAATTTCACTTGGCGGTTCACTTCTCGGCCCCATCAATCCCGATTCTACCGCCATCATCACAAGGGACAGTTCCTTTACCCTGTATTGGGGACTAAAGCTCCTCACCCAGAGCGCCAGTGGCAGGGTGTACCAGAACACTTCGGAGATATTCCATTTTTCAACGAAGATCCTGAACGACTCCTCGACAATCAAGATTCCCGTCGTCTACTCCAGGTTCAAGAGCAACGCGTTCCTGGAATCAAACGTCTACCTGATTTCCGCAGACGGCGACACGCTAGAAAAGCACCCTTCCGACGAACATGCATACACCGTCACGACAAAGGTCAAGGCCCAATCCAGACTCAAGATCCTGGTCAAGGAATCGCTGCGCAAGGAATATACCGCCGAAAGCGTTATGGTGGACATCCCCGCAAACACGGTTCAGACACTCGACACGATTTTCCTTACGGACAAGGTCGCCCCCCAGATATCCCCCTTCCTCGATACGATTTCTCCCGCCGATTCCATCCAGTACCTAGTCTATGACGACGGTTCCGGAATCAACGCTTCTCGGTTGAATGTTTTGGTTGACGGCGACACCATTCCAAGCGATTTCCGTTCACCTACACTCCTTTTCAGATTCAAGTGCAAGTTCAGCTGCAAAGTTGAAATTCTTGGCGAAGACAATGCGCGCAATCCACTCCCGCAAATGCATTGGTTTATCGAGAACAAGTCAAGTTACTATACCATCACGGGACCGTATTCAGGAGGAATTTTCTAATGTTCCGACTGATCGCCATTTGCCTTCTTTTTGCAAACATCGCCTTTGCCCAAAAGGTGCTGCACGTATCGACTATTCCATCCAAGGCCGACATCTACGTTCAGGACACGCGCCCAGATCATACGCAGGATCCGGACTTCGTCTCGCCCGCCTTTATCCCGCTGAACGACGACCAAGTTCTTGAAGGTGAAATTCTCGTTTCACTGTTCCACCCCGAATTTACGGACACAACCATCAGGGTCAAGCTTTCCGACAGGGACACGTCATACCTCATCGTCTCGCAACGCAGCGCCCTGGACGAGGATATCCTCAGCGAACAGAGAAGCGAACTGTCCAAGAGGCAACGCAAAAAATTCGGGAAAGGCCTGATGTTCTCGTCGGTCATCCCCTTTGCCGTGAGTGCTATCGCGGGAATCGTAAGCCAATACGAAATCAGCAAAGCAAATGACTGCAAGAGCTCCCTTCAGAATTCGGCTATTGCCGAAACAAGGCATTTCCGTCAAAACGAGCAGGACTTCAAGGATTACCGCGACAAGGCCAGAACCTCCAGGTCCGTTATGTATACCGGTCTTGCAGTCGGCGCCTCGCTCCTCACCCTCGGATTCATATTAACATTCTAGGTCGGCCATGAAAAAGTTTATCCTCTCCTTCGTACTCTTCTGGGCGTTCGCGACCTACGCAGACGAACTCCAGGGCGTCCGCGCTACCGTTGAATTGGTGACCGGCGCAAAACAGACGGCGCAGTTCCTTGGCATTCAGAACGACACGGTCAGTCTCGGGGGGTCCATCAAGGGGCAATTCACCATTGTACGCATTCCCGCCAACCGTTTCAAGAGCATTACCGACGAGCAGGGAGCCGACCTTCTCCACGCTGCAAGCAGTAACCAGAACGTAGACTCTGTCCGCACCGACAGCATCCCGGCCGACACCACAATCAGCGATACGATCGCCCGCGACGCAACTCTACAAGACACAACCGACGCAAACGCAGCCCCAATCCTCACCTACCTTGATTCCGTCGAAGGCAAGCATATCTACATTCCGCTGGAACGCCGCAGCTCCGACTCTGCGCTAGCCGAACAGCTGGACAACCTGATGACCAAGCTTATCAAGGAATCGGGAACGCCCGTCACGGTCGCTAGGCCTGACGCATTCATGAGCTGCCCCGATATCGCCTGCATCCGCGATTCACTCTCCGCCCACAAGGCCGCATCCGCCTACACCGGACGCATCACCGCCGCACGCACGCCGGATTCACTGGCAGTGCAGGCGTCGCTCTTCGTCTTCGACGATTCCACCGTCAAGGGCGCAAAAACCTCGGTCCAGATGAATTTATCCGCAATCCGCTCCCTGAGCGATGCCATGGCAAACAACAAGCTGCAAGATTTCATCAAGGCGCTCCAAGGCGAAAAGGTTTCCCCCTCCAAGCCGACTGTAAACGGCAAGAGCTATATCCATATCGAAACGGATCCCGAAGGCGCAAACATTGCCATCCACGGCAAAGAGGACATCTGCAAGAGCCCCTGTACATTTGCAACGGCCGACACCGGGAAAATCGTCCTGTACGCCTACTGGAATGTGAACCGCCAGCTATGGAGCACCAAGTCCGCTGTTAGGCCGATACCGGGTGACACCACCAAGCTTTCGCTCAAACTCAAGAAGGCAAAACCCGAACTCCGCATCACGACCATTCCGTCGGGAGCAGAAATATACGCAGGGTCGTCGCCGATTACGCCGAAGTCGGAACCCATCGGATACTCTCCGAATAAATTCACCATCTTCGAGCCAGGCCTTTCTACCGTGCAAATTCGCAAGGTCGGTTACCGTGACACCCTGGTGACCGTATTCGCCTCGCCCACCGAAATCACGGACATCGACATCCCCCTGACTCCCATCACGAACCTCCAGGAGCAAATCGTACAGGACGAATGGGAAAGCATCCGCAAGCGTCACCGCCTAGGAAAGACCCTGATGGGCACCTCTATCGCTCCGTTGCTTCTCGGTGCCCTGTTTACATACCTCGCCAGCTTGGACTACGACGATGCCGATGCCGTCAAGAACGAGCTGGGACGCCCCGCCTCGGGAGGAAAAAATTACCAGAAAAAAATCGAAGAAAACAGGGATCTGGTCGACAAGGGCGACCGCAAGATGATCATCGGAGGCTCCCTGATTGGAGCCGGAGCAATCCTACTGGGTGTCGGATTCATCCTGAACTTCTGATATTAGACCAAAAACACCTAAAAAACCCTTATTTTTTAATTTCTTTCTCCCGAAGCGCCCTAGAAAATTTAAATTTAGTATGATGCGTAAACTATTTGCCATTTTGTCTTTACTGGCGGCCGCCTCGTATGCGGCCGATTTTGAACGATCCAACTGGCGTACCCAGCTGTACCTGCAGGGTGAACCCGCCTTCTTGAATTTCAAGACCGACAAGAGCAAGACTCTCCTCGATGACGGACTTGACAAAGATGTTCTTACCGTCCCCCTTTCGTTGGGTCTTTTGTGGTCGCCCCTGATCACGCCCCTGTGGAAAGCGGACATCCCGTTTACCTTCTGGCTGGGTGCGGAAGTAAACTCCTTCCAGTTCGGCACCATCGAAGACAATCCCAAGTACACCATCCCGGATGAATCCAAGAGCGGAAAGACCAGAAAGGGCGAACAGACCGACCGTGAACTTTGGTTCCTCACTTACGCACCTTCCGTGCTCGCCGGTTTCAGTTTCAACCTAATCGGGGACCTCGACCTGCGCGTTTTGGGCGGATTCGGATTCCACTTCTTCTCTTTCTACGACGACTACAGCGGTCATACCGACCAGCATACCGAAATGGCTCAGACCGGATTCGTTTCCGGCGCGCTCGAATACCGCATCACCGAGATTTTCAAGGATGTCGACCTCAAGATTGGCGTGAATGTCCGCAAGGAATTCCTCCCCTACGAAGACATCAAGGCACGCGACAAGGACAACAGCCCAAGCCCGTCCCCGTACTCCGACCTCAAGTTCGACAAGATTTCCTACAAGTGGCCCGTACGCGTAGGCCTCGAGCTCTCGCTTGATTTCGGCCGCGAAAGTCGCCGTGACCGCCGCATGCGCTACAACCTCCACGACCGTGACGACGTCCTGCGCAAGTACAGCGAAGTCAAGGATACGCTCAGCGACTGGGACTGCATGGCCATCGAGCGCGACTACCGTTTCTACCTTGACGAAAACGGCGAACTGCCCGACATGAGCGAAGCCTACACCCGCACCCAGTTTGCGGACGTACTCGAAAGTTTCCTCGCCTTCTGCCACCCGGCAGACCTCGCCACCAAGGAAAAGCTCTACTCCACTCTCGACAGCGGCAAGGTCCAGTTGAAGGAATACCAGGTTCGCCAGGAAGATTCCCGTTTCGACCAGGTCATGGCCTCCAACGATCCGGAAATGCTCGAGATGTTCCTGCAGTACTACCCCGACTCCCCGCGTAGGCCCGAAGTCGAAGCCAAGCTGCGTTCTCTCGGCGAATACGACAAGTTCCGCGCCATCCAGGCACAGAACACCTTCAAGGCTTACCTTACCTACCTGAACGACAATCCGAACGGAGCCTTCCGCGACGAAGCCGAAGCAGGCATCTTTGAACTGGTGAAGGCTGGCAACCGCATGAAGGACTACGAAATTTACCTGAAGCGTTTCCCGGACGGCAAGTACGTGGAAGAGGCCAAGGCCGCCCTTAACCAGGCGAACAGCCAGAACTCCATCATCGAATACCAGACGGGCGAAACCTACAGCGAACCGGAACAGTCCGTGCAGCAGGAAGAAGTCGCCGAGGACGAAGAAGAGGAAGAAGTCAAGCCGTCCAAGAACAAGAAGGCTTCCAAGAAGGCGAACAAGAATGCCGCCAAGAAAAAGAACAAAAAGTCCAAGAAGAAAAAATAAGACTTTTCGACAAACCTTTGATACCCCCCTGACAACGCGTCAGGGGTTTCTTTTTCTTTCTATATTTGGTCTCATGAATAAAAAATTTTTCGCCTTAGCACTTATTAGCTTGTTCGCAGTAGCGGCATTCGCCGAGCCCACCGTAGCCGATACAGTCGCCCAAGCGGTCCCGGTCAAATCTACGGGAATCTACACCCAGATTATTGACTGGTATAACGAGCATCTGAATTACTGGTCCATCGCCCTCCTGATGGCCGTCGAAAGTTCATTCATTCCATTCCCGTCGGAGCTCGTGGTGCCCCCCGCCGCCTACAAGGCGCTGCAGCCGGGCTCGGGGCTCAGCATCGTGCTGATTGTCATCGCCGCAAGCGCAGGCGCCCTCGTCGGGGCGTACATCAACTACTTCCTCGCCAAGTTCCTCGGTCGACCAATTATCTACAAGTTCGCCGACAGCCGTCTGGGACATTTCCTGTTGCTGGACACGCAGAAGCTCGAAAAGGCAGAAAATTACTTCCGTGAACACGGAGCCATTTCTACGTTCGTGGGCCGCCTCATCACCGTAATCCGCCAGCTGATTTCTATCCCGGCGGGTATCGCGAACATGAAGCTGATTCCATTCACCCTGTACACTTTCCTAGGCGCCACCATCTGGAACTGCGTCCTTGCGGGACTCGGCTACCTCGCCCACGGCCAGAAGGACATTATCGAGAAATACAATTCCGAGCTCGCCATCGCCCTCCTCGCCTTCGGCGCCCTCTTTATCGGCTACATGGTCTGGAACGCCGTAAAAAGCAACAAGCCCAAAGCTTAAGCCTGCCCCATAATTCAGTCAAATCAAAAAGTTTTAATGGCAAGTTTTTGGACTTGCCTTTTTTGTACATAATTTTATATTGATTCAAGTAGATTCCGACAATCCTGCTGACACCGAGAAAATGACGCCGTTGGCGTCCGTACAATAGTCTCGGTCATCGTTTCAGGCAAGCTTGAAACTGCGACTTTTGACTCAGTACTATTCAGGGCAGGAAGTTTCACTATCTGCTTGAGGTCGTCGCCCTTTGCGATCTTGACAATAAGCCGACCCTGCCCTGCAGGGAACCGGCCCTGTGGCTATCAACGTAGAGCACCGTCTGCAAAGCAGACGTTAATACAAGTCAATTCATTGGTTTGTAGGCGATTGCGATTTGAGCAATCGATAGTGCTCTAGTATACCGTCTGCAGACCACAACTTATCAATCTTTTTATAAGCAAGGAGCCCTTTATGAACAAGGGACAATACGCAGGCATGCTCCGGGAAATCG
>NZ_CAMGVQ010000090.1:0-9545 GCF_946062555.1 uncultured Fibrobacter sp. | reverse complement strand
GGATTCGAACCCTCGTTACCGTGAGGTAAACACGCTTTCCAAGCGTGCGCCTTCAACCACTCGGCCATCCCTCCAGGATGTGCGCCAAATATACCATTTTATTTTTCGTTTGTCAACCGTTTTGGGGCTTTTTTACGAAAAAAATGCATTTTTTTCTAGTCTTTCATCTGTTGGCACGAAAAGCCGTTCTTTCGTCTAGTTTAATTCGTCCCAAACGACCTGCATCAGAGGCTCGATCGTCTTTGCTGTGAAGTCGAACTTGATATTTGCAGCGGCAAAAAGCTCCGGAAGCGGGCGGCTGTCACCCAAACTTTCGGCCTTGAACAGGTCGTCGATGGCTTTTTTCGGGTCTTTCTTGAAATTCGCCCAAACCTGGAGCGCACCGAGCTGTGCAATCCCGTACTCGATGTAGTAGAACGGGCACTCGAACAGGTGCAGCTGCTTTTGCCACAGGTTGTTGCGAACCGCCTCGAAACCGGAGTAGTCCACGCCCGCATCGTAGCGGTCCATGATTCCCTTCCAGATTTCTTCGCGGTCCTTCGCGGTATGGTTCGGACGGCTGTACAGTTCGTGCTGGAAACTGTCGATGCTTGCCACCCACGGGAACAGCCAAATGACGTCCTCAAGCTCACCTTCGATGCTACGGCGGATTGCCTCGGAATCGTCTCCGTAGAAGGGTTTGAGGTTACTCATGCCGATCAGTTCCATACTCATGCTCGCGACTTCGGCAAATTCCGACGGAACATCGCGGTAGGCGAGGATAGGCTGGTTCGCAAGAGCGTATTGATGGAACGAATGTCCCGATTCATGCAGCAGCGTGTAGATGTCGCGGTCCGTTTCGGCAGAGTTCATGAAGATAAATGGAAGACGGCTTTCGTCGAAACCGATCTGGTAGCCGCCCGGAGCCTTGCCGAGCCTGCTATCCGGATCGATCAACTTTTTCGCCTGCATTTCGCGGGCCCACTTGCCCGCCTGCGGGTGAATCGATTCAAAAATTTGGTCGACCTTCTCGATGAGTTCATCGCCACTCTTGTACGGTTTCAGCGGAGCGCGGTTCAGCGGATCGACTGAGAGATCCCACGGACGGAGCGTCTTGAGGCCCATCTTGTCGGCGCGTTTCTTGTAGATTTCCTTGAGGAGCGGAAGCACCAGTTTTTCGACACTTTCATGGAAATTCCTACAGTCGGCGGGGGAGTAGTCAAAGCGGCACTTGGCAAGGAAAATGTAGTCGATGAAATCCCTGCAGCCGGCATTTTTCGCAATTTTGTTGCGGATTTTGAACAACTTGTCGAAGGATTCGTCGAGAGCATCCTTGTCCTTTAAGCGACGGTCCCACATGGTGCGGAATGCGCGTTCGCGAAGGTCGCGGTCGGTCTTTTCGAGGTAGGCTCCTAACTGCTGCATCGTCTTGATGCCACCGTCGAATTCTACGCTCATGCCGCCCGTAATCTTCTGGTAGGCCTGAACGGCCATCGTCTCTTCAGTTTCAAGAGGAATGTTTGCGGGGGAGAAAAGGTCCAGAGAAACTTGCACGCTGCGGAACCAAACGCCGAATTCATCCTTCAGCTTGTCCTTGGCCGGGTGCGCCATGAGTTTCTTATTGAGCTTGTCGCTGAATTCGTTCGAAATCGGGTCAACGTTGGTGACAAAGTCTTCGTAAGCCTTTGCCGCCGCTTCATCCTGGGTATTGCAAGTCATGGCGACATAGCGTCGACAAGAAACTTCCGAAAGTACCGAACCCAGTTCGCTCCATTTCAAAATCCAGGAGCGCAGGGCATTGGGGGAGTTGGCAACATCTTCGTCAAGCAATCTCTGATAAAGCGCCTCGACATCTTTTACATTGTCTACATTGAAATTTTCAGGTACAAAAGTTCTTTTAGTCATTGGTCTAAGTCTTGAGTTGTTAGTTAAAATCTTTCGTCTGAAGCTCGCTAAAAAGCATTCAAACGTCTAAAAACTTATCGCTCCTACCCAGTCGCTCACGATGTTGTCTAGGACTGAGGTACGCGCCTTGTCGGCAAGCGCCTGCTTTTCTTCCTGGCTTATTTTACGCTCCTGGTCGAAATCTAGCGTGAAAGCCTCTTCTTGTTCCTTGAGCGAAACATCCATACGCCCCACGATATGGACGACGTTGACATCCATCAACCGAAATATACGGCGGTCGATCGGCATTTCCGTTACTAGAACGATTCTATTGTCGCCGGGGACAAGCTTTACGGAATCGCGAAGCGCCACAGGAAGTTCCATCAAAGTATCTAGCACCAGGTTCGCCATCAGGCCACGAATCCAGAGTGTGTCGTTACCTTGATTCTTGGCATTCAACGTTGCCGTAAAATGGATCTTGCCGATTTCTTTTTCTAGAATTCCTCGAGCAAAATCTTGCACCAACGCAATCACGTGAGGATTCGGCAACAAGCTTTTCTTCAGATCATCGGACTTCGGGAAAAGATCCTTATTTATCGAGGCTGAATCAAGCGACAAATTGTCAAATTCCAGGACCGTCTTGGAAAGGATATCGGCAGCAGACAACTTTTGGGTAACGGCACAACCGTCCATCATCAAGGCCGTCATCAAAAAAAGGATAATAGATAAAAGAATTCGTCTCATTTTTATACAATATACAAAAAGAACCTCTACCAAAATTCCGCGATACCATATATATCAAGGCAAAAGGGTAAGATTGTCAAAGTCTGCTTGAAATTTTTTTCGATTTTACAAAAAAAGCCACAAAGACGATATATTTATAAAAAATGGAGTTTATATGAACAATCAATACAGAATGAGCAGGGGAGAATCCGCTCGCGAAGCTCGCAGGACTCGCCTGTCGACAATATTCAAGGATTCCGTAGAAATGATGCGATCACAGGACTTGCAGGAATCCATCAAGGCCTCCAGGGCTTATACCCGAACTTATTTTAACGACAATATTGAATTTAACCGCCCCGAATTCGGAAAAAAGACACAGGTCACGGTCACCAACCACAGGACCCTTGAAGCGGCAGGGTTGATTCACGAAAAAAATCCGGACAAGCGCATCGGTGTATTAAATTTTGCTTCGGCTACAAATCCCGGAGGAGGAGTCGTGTGGGGGAGTTCTGCTCAGGAAGAAAGCCTGTGCCGCTGTTCAACGCTCTACCCTGTATTGAATCAAAAAAGCCTTCTGACGAATTACTACGACTTTCACAGAAGCCGCCAGAATCCGCTTTACACGGACCGCTGCATCTATACCCCCAGTGTCAAGGTCATCAAGAGCGATACGGACTATCCCGAACGTCTAGACAGCAACAGATTCTTCGACGTGGACGTCATCACCTGCGCGGCACCGAACCTGCGGCATGCCGAACCGGTTTCCGATGCGGAACTAGAGCGGCTACACCTGCAACGCGGTCGTAGAATTCTCGATGTGGCTGTCGAGAACAAAATTGACTGTTTTGTCGCAAGTTGTCGCCAAAGTTTACGCCAAACTCATGGAAGAATTCAAGGGAGCCTTTGACCTTGTTGAATTCGCCGTGTTCTACTGGGGCAACGAAATAACGAATTACCAGGCGTTCAAGGATGCATTGGGATAGTTATTCCAAGGGGTAGTCGTCGCGTTGCGCCCCTCCCCTTATCCAGCATCTTAATTGCCGATAATGCGGATTATGTAAACTAGATGATCGGAAGAACAGGTTTTTCTCGCCATTCCCCTGCTTTATACTATACGGAAAAATGCAATTTTATCTGTTTGAGTATCATGGACTTACGGTGGCAGTCTGTTTTTCTATTTTTAATCATTGCCAGCGAATAGTTGAACTTATCAACAACCGCGCCTCTTTTTTCTAAATTTGACAACCTAATTGTGGATAGATTTGCAAGCCTTTGTGGATGAGGAATTGAAATGCAAGCTGAATGGGAAAGATGTTTGAACTACCTCCGTGGAATGCTCTCGGACTCGGTTTATAAGACCTATTTTGCACAGACCAAGCTTACCAGTCAGACGACCGGCCATGCTACGATCTCTGTTCCTTCCGGACTGGACACGGCAGTCTATTCCGCCTATAAGGAACTCATCCGCCTGGCCTGGCGAGAAGTGACTCACGACGAATCGGCCAAGGAATTCGATTTCCAGCAGCAGGAAGCTGTCGCACAACCGGCTCCCCAGGCGAACAACAGCTTCAAGGATTTCCTGAAGCCGAGTATTCCGCTTTCAGGATCGTTCCGTTTCGAAAATTTCGTTCCCGGCGACAAGGCGCAGCTCGCGTTCAACGCCGCTCTCGCCGTTGCAAGGAATCCTGACGGCACTCAGTACAATCCGCTATTTATTTACGGTTCTTCGGGTCTCGGCAAGACTCACCTGCTGCAGGCTATCGGCAACTACATTCTCGAAGAAGATCCGACCAAGCGCGTATGCTATCTGACCTCCGAAGATTTTTCGCAACAGTACATGAAATGCCTGCGCGAACAGCGTATCACGGAAATGTCCGACTTCTACAAGAACGAAGTCGACATTCTGCTGATTGACGATATCCAGAACTGGACTGGCAAATACGAGACGCAGAACGAATTCTTCCTGATTTTCAATGCGCTGCATCAGGCAGGAAAGCAGATTGTCCTCACATCCGATGCACCCGCCGCCGAAGTGAAGAATCTTTCTGACCGACTCGTGAGCCGCTTCTCGTGGGGTCTTACTGTCGACATTCAGCCGCCTGACGTCGAAACGCGCGAAGCGATTCTGCATAAGAAGGCCGAAGAACGCCACCTCGAAATCAGCGACGAAGTGTTGCATTACCTCGCCGAAAGCATCGCAAGCAACGTGCGTTGCCTCGAAAGCGCTATCATCAAGTTGACATTGCAGTCAAGCCTGATGCACCACGATATCGACATGAGCATTGCGCAGAAGGTCGTATCTGAAATTGCACCGACGCTCCGTCGCCGCGTAAGCCTTGACGCCGTGTTGCATACCGTTTCGAAGCACTACGAAGTTCCCGAAGCCAAGCTGACCGAATCGGGCCGCGGCACTAAGGAAATTTCGAAGGCTCGCCAAGTCGCCATGTACTTGATGCGCGAATGCTCCCCCATTAGCTTACAGAGCATCGGCTCCCGCTTTGGTGGCAAGGACCACTCCACCGTCGTTCACGCCATCAAGAGCGTGAAGAAGGAAATGGAGACTGACCCGAGCTTCGCCCGCCTCATTGAAAGCCTCAAGAATTCAATTCACGATTAAGGCATAGCCTACCGATAAAGCTTTATGGATCCCGGAACCTTCGGTTCCAGGATGACTTAAGCGTATACACTCATATTTGAACTTGAGAATATGACGCCTCCTTTAGTGGATGAGAGCGGTCACCTGTGAGCCACAAGCGACTCGTATTAACGAGTCGTGTTGGCGACCTTTGGACACTTGGCAACTTGTTGCCTTAGTGTACATGGCTACCTTTAGGTGGGAGCGAGCGCTTCGGGTATGTACTTTTTTGATTGGGCGCGAGCGGTCATCAACTCACCTATGATGGTATGGGTGGTTCTGCATGACCATCTGCACGCGGTAAAGCTGTTCGGCGAAAAGCACGCGGGCGTGGTCATGGGTAAAAGTCAGCGGCGAAAGCGAAAGAAGCAAGTCGGCGGTCTTTTTCAAGTTTTCGTCGATGCCATACGCCGACCCAATCAAGAACACGATGTTTCCCGGAAAGCGGTCACGCAAGGTGTCCGACAGATTAACCGTAGCCATCAGCTTGCCTTCTTCAGACAAAATAACGCGCTTGTATTCCGACTTCGGGAATTTCTTGTCAAAAAGGGCAGCTTCCTGCGCCAACGCCTGCACGCGGTCGTCTATCTTGGACTCCTTGAGTTCCACGACTTCGAGCGGGTACACTCCCCCACGCAAGCGCTTCACGTACTTGTCGACCTCGTCGGCAATGAACGGCGAACCCGCCTTACCAAAAACTGCTAGAACCCATTTCATATTAGACGAGAGACGAGAGACGAAAGACGAGAGGAAAACATACTAGACAAGAGACGAAAGACAATATAAACATTCTTTTTCACCACAACCCGTAAAACACCATCAAGCGAATCTCTCGTCTCTAGTCTGTAGCCGTGAAACGGCGTTCTCTCGTCTATTTTACCTTCCCACACTTAACCTATCAATGAGGAAGCTCGGCATGCCGGCTTTTTTCATGCGTTCCTGCGTCTGGTATACGTCGTATTCCACGCGAATCAGGCGCACGCACTTGGTCTCGGTATCGAGCAGGCACCAGCAAGAACGCGGGTCGCGGTCACGAGGCTGCCCCACGCTGCCCACATTCACCAGCAGGCGTTCCGTGTCCTCGATAGTGTATTCGTATTCATCCAGAATCTTGGGGATGGCGTTCGGACGGCTCGCCACAATCACCGGACTGTGCGTATGGCCCACAAAGCAGTAGCGGCCCTTGAAATGTTCAAAAGCGTCGAGGGCGTCTTCGAGCTCGGTCACGTACACCCAGTCCGCGGGCGAAAGCGGAGAGGCGTGCACAAAGCAAATATCGTTTTCTTCGCAAATATACGGGAGCGTCCTCAAGAACGAGACGGATTCGTCGGACAAATGATTCTGGGTCCATTCAATCGCCTGCTTGGCATACGGGTTGAACCCGGAGCTGGACTCATGCTTGATCGCCACGCTGTCGTGGTTGCCGATAATGCAAATGTCCATATTTTCGCGAGCAAGACGAACGCATTCATCAGGATCCGCACCGTAACCCACTAAATCACCAAGACAAACTTTCCTATCGACGTTGTTGTCTTTCATAGAAGCAATAACCGCTTCAAAGGCAACCGCATTCGAATGGATATCAGAACAAATACCGTATAGCATGGTCGTAATATAGTAATAAAACGAGTTTTGCTTTCATAGAAAAATAATATCAAGCGCCCTACTCCCCCAATCACGCACCTCCGCCGCGTTATAAAAATTTTACAAGTAGGAATGGTATTCAAAAGCGTCAAATAAGCGTGTATAGAAGAGGGACTTCCCCTATAAAAATGTTTAACCATTGCAGGATATAAAAATATATCCTATATTTAAAGGAGGCTACATGCCCAATTTGCTCACTGTTTTCGGCCTAAGGTTTTTCTTCTATTCTCGAGAACACGAACCCGTTCATGTCCATGTAGAAAGCAACGAAGGTCTTGCAAAGTTTGAAATTCAAGGAGGAATTGTTAAACTTGTAGACAGCAAGGGAATGAGACACAATGAATTGAAACTCGCAGAATCGATTGTAGAAGAAAACAAGGAACATTTTGAAAATGAATGGGTCAAGTATTTTAAAAATCTGGAGTAACAATGTACCATGAAGACATTGAAAAAATTGAACCGGTAAACGAAGGGCTACGCCTTACCGCAAAAGACGGGCGTACTGCAACACTATTTTTTGCAATGTTCGACCGTTTAAAACAGGCTTCTCCCGAACAGAGGCTTGATTTTAGAATGTCCTTTGGCGGACTCCGATGGGAATCCCTTGACGAGGATATTTCTTACGACTCCATTTTCGATCCTGAAAATTTTCCGCTTAGACTATCTACCGCACTAAGGCCCTTAAACATGTCAGAAGTCGCCCGCAGACTAGGGATTCAGCAATCCCTTATGGCCGCATATATGAACGGTTCAAAGCACCCATCACCAGAACGTCAAAAAATGATTTGTGACGAAATCCATAAAATCGGTCGAGAACTGCTAGAAGTCTAGATTAGATTGTCTATATTTGCACATGAGTTTAGTTTGGTGGGATTTTTATAACCGGAGGTCTTCTGTGAAGATTTTTAACGCATTGCGCAAGCGCATAACAGCATCAGCTCAGCCATGTCAGTCTGCAAGCAGCCTGCCGCGGCATTCGCTTCGCATGTTATTGGCCCTGTCCATTCTCCTAGCCCTGCTTGCAGCATGTGGCGATGAATCCTCTTCTTCTGTTTCGCCGGAACCGGGCGACGATTCTTCGTCTTCTGTCATCCCCGCCTCGAGCGGGGATCTCCAATCCTCGTCTTCTCAAAAGAGTTCCGGCAAGGATAAGTCTTCTTCCTCGATTGAAGAGAAATCCTCTAGTTCCGTAAGCGGAAAGAATAGTAGCTCGAGTGTTGTTGAGTCGAGTAGTAGCGAATTGATTTTCCATCGTTGTGATGATGGTGACACTTCATCTTCCGAAGGAGGTGGTTACGTATACTACTTTATATGTAAAAATAATGAGTGGGAAGAATATAGAAAGGCTCGTTTAGACTCCCTTGATTCTCTCGCTGCAATTGAAAAAAATAAGGAACACCCTAATTTAGATAGCCTTTTTGCTGGCTACGACGGAGAGTATCTAGAGTTTGAAGATCCTCGAGACGGTCACAAGTACAAATATATAGAATTCCATGGTTACACCGATGATGTTGGAAGTCATGCGACTTTTTATGTAATGGCTGAAAACTTGAATTATGGCAAGATTGTCCCCCGTGGCACGACAAAATTTGATGACAAAGTGACAGAAAAGTTGTGTTATGTAGATGACGAATGGTTTTGTGATAACCATTTTGGTGGCCTTTACACTTGGGCTGAAGCGATGAACCTGCCCAAGGTTTGCGATTCTGTTGAAGTTAGCAGTAATGATGCTTGCAAGGCTTATGCTGATTCTGCTAGAAACTCCGAAAAGATGAGGACCATTGTTTGGCAGGGAATTTGCCCTGATGGTTGGCACATTATGAATCAGAGAGAATGGCTTTATGCTGGGGGGGACCTGCGTTCAAAAGCTTTGTGGGAAGATTATGCGGGATATAACAGAACCGGAATGTCTATTATTCCAACAGAGCGATTGCAAACAGGCGTTTATACTGCGTTCTGGATGCCTTCTGCTTTGGAAAGTAATGTTGCAAAAGCAGTGTATTTTTATTCTGTTTCAAACAATGCTGATTTGTCAGGTGCCGATATAACACGAAGAACATTTCGTTCAATCCGTTGTGTAATGGACGCTAACAACTCGTTAACAGAAAACTAGTCAATTTACAAAAATTTTAACAATAAAATTAGGGCGTGAGGGGCATGTCCTAAGGAGAACCTATGTCTAAAAACAAGAAATCTATGAAAAATTCCAAGAAGCGCGTTAACAACTACAAGATGGACGCCTAAAGGCGTCTACGGCTGCATTCGGTCATGCCCAAACGCAAGCGTTTTGACGTCTACGACGTCCGTAGCTGCGGCTCGATAATGCAAAAACAAGTTTTTTGCGCTATCTCGCCTTGCATCCTTTTGTCGCGACACTCACTTGCACGCTACTGAAGCTCTTGAACCGCGCCCGCACTAAAGCGACGGCGAATGACTGGCCGCTAAGCGGACAGTAAAGGCCGAAGGCCGTAATTTGTCCGCGTGCGGAGCAGGCTGAGTCGGAGCGTTGCTTGCTAAGCGTTTTCTCGGATGGAAAGGTGACCCTAGAACAAGTCCGGGGTGACATCCGGGGGTTTTAGGGGGTGTCCCCTTAGGCGAGGGGGTAACGGCAGACACGGCGAAAGCCTGGCCGCAAAGCAAACATTCGTCGGCCAAAGGCCGAGGCCATGTGAGCGTGCAG
>NZ_CAMGVQ010000089.1:0-10274 GCF_946062555.1 uncultured Fibrobacter sp. | reverse complement strand
ACGACAAATAAGCCCATCTTCAGGAAAAGAATGTATTTTTAGAGGTACCCTATAGAAAGAGTATTTCACGGATAGCCTTATGAGTAGGCGTATTATCCACTCTCGTTATTCCATCTAGCACAAATGACTTTTTTCACATCTTCAGTAACATACACAATTTCCGATTCATAGCCGAACATCAACAGTCCTGCCGCAGTTGGATAAACCTTTCCATTGTCCGGATTGATTTTGGCAGCTCCAATTTTCTTCAGAAATTCCAAATCAGTCAAGGTGTTCCACACATGACCTTCGTGAATCAAGAGAAACCGTTGACGATAGTGAGCTATCGTCTCTTTGCATAACAATTCTATTGTCATAATCCTAATATACTCTCACTCTTCATTATGCGCAAGAGCTCTAACTTTTCATCAAATAGAATTCAATTTTACGAAATAGCAGTGTAAATCGTGCAAACAACTGGTTGCAAAATTTTGAAAAAAAAATGTAATGACAGCTACATGACATCGCTTTTTTCTACATTATTCCCCATGAAACTGAATAAATTTTTTATAGCGAACATCGCGGCAGTTTCCTGCGCGATGGCACTGGCTGCAGGTACTTTTACCAACGTAAGCGCGGCGCAGGTTGCAAATGCCGCCACTAAAAATACACAGGCTTACGAAGACATTAAAATCGTCAAAGTGAACGACAGCAACTTTGAAAAAGAGATTTTGCAATCCAAGAAGCCGGTCATCCTGGAAATTTCTTCGACCAGTTGTCCGCCTTGTCTCATCATGATTCCGACGCTTATTAGCATCGCGAAAAACTACAGCGACATCAAGATCGCATCGGTCGGCATCGACGAACCGGGCATCGACAAAATCAAAGCATCGCTCCCGATTCAAGCCTTCCCCACATTTTTCCTCATCAAGGACGGCAGAATTGTGAATAAATTGGTCGGCGCAGTCAAAGAAGAGGAACTGCTCGCGGCCTTGCAGTACACGCCCAATAAGAACGCAGCCAAGCCCGTCAAAGCCAAGAAAGCAAAAAATTCTCCGAAGAACCTTGTTTGCAAAACACCCGGCCAATTCAACGGACTAAAGAACCTGGTGACCATCTCGTTCGTATTCGGCGCCACCGAAATCGAAAATGTCGACATCGTGACAGATGTTTTCGTTCCACCAGAAATGAGCGACAGGCGCGAACAGATGATCGAACACGTGCGTGCAAGCGGCAAGGGAGAGGTGGAGCCCACCATGACAGGGTTCCGTATGCATATCGACAACGATTGTCGATTCATGAAGGCGATGGATATGAAACGGACCTCGACTTACGGCGAGATGCGCGCGGGCCTTGAACTGCAAGGTTTCACCTGCGAATAAACTAGCATCCAACAAAAGCTGCCAAGCAATACCGCAAACGCCCTTATGTCCGCCGCTCGCGAGATACTGAAATCCGTCTTTGGCTATGATTCTTTCCGCCCGATGCAGGAAGAAATCATCGAGCATGTCGTGGCACATCACGATGCATTGGTGCTGATGCCCACGGGGGGCGGCAAATCGATTTGCTACCAGATTCCGGCACTGATTTTCGGGGGAACCACGGTGGTGATTTCGCCTCTGATTTCCTTAATGAAAGACCAGGTGGACGCACTCAACGCAAACGGAATCGGAGCGGACGCGCTCAACAGCAACAACGACGAATCCGCAAACGAGGCTATCCGGCAACGGTGCGAATCGGGTTTAACAAAGATACTCTACATTTCCCCAGAACGTCTGCAACGTGAAATTTCGTGGATGCAGCACAGTCTGAATATTTCGCTGTTCGCTATCGACGAGGCTCATTGCATTTCGCAGTGGGGGCATGATTTCCGCCCCGAATATACGCAGCTCGGCGGACTTCACCAAATGTTCCCGGACGCCACCCTTATGGCGCTGACGGCTACCGCAGACAAGTTGACGAAAGAAGACATCGTTCGGCAACTGAACCTGCGCGAATTCAAGCTTTTCGTCAGCTCGTTCGACCGTCCGAACTTAAGTCTGGACGTACGTCGCGGCTACACGGGGCAGGACAAGCTGAAAGCTATTCTCTCCATTATCTCGAAGCATGAAAACGAATCGGGAATCATCTACTGCCTTTCGCGAAAGAACACCGAAAAGGTCGCGGAACAACTTGTGGACGCTGGAATTTCGGCCAAGGCGTACCACGCAGGAATGAGCGCCGACGAACGCAACGCCGTGCAAGAGGACTTTATCAACGACCGCGTCGATGTCGTGTGCGCGACCGTCGCATTCGGCATGGGAATCGACAAGAGCAACGTCCGTTACGTGATTCACTACAATCTGCCCAAAAGCATCGAGAACTTTTACCAGGAAATCGGCCGCGCGGGCCGTGACGGACTCCCTTCCGAAACGGTGCTGTTCTATAACTTCCAGGACATCGTAACCCTCCGCAGCTTCGTGAACGACAGTGGCCAGCGGGAAATCAATTCCGAAAAACTTGACCGGATGCAGGAATACGCCGAATCGCAAATCTGCCGCCGCCGAATTCTTCTGAACTACTTCGGCGAAAACAGCGAAAGCGGCAACAGCAACTGCGGAAACTGCGACATCTGCAAGCATCCGCCCCGACGATTCGACGGAACCATCCTCGTGCAAAAGGCACTTTCGGCCATCAAGCGCACCGGCGAACGCATCGGTTTCACGATGACAGCGGACATTCTCAAGGGAACCCGCAGCGAGGAAATCGTGAAGAACGGCTTCGACAAGCTGAAAACTTTCGGTGCGGGCGAAATGACGACTCTCAAGCATTGGCACGATTATCTGCTCCAGATGCTGCAACTGGGCTACATCGAAATCGCCTACAACGAAAACAACCACCTCAAAATTACCGAAAGCGGAAACGAGGTGCTTTTCGGCAAGAAGACCGCAGAACTCGCGCTCGCTGCAAGTGTCGAGGCAAGGCAGGACAGCGAACCGAAAAGCAGGGCAAGAAGCGGACGCAGCAAATTCGCAAAAGGCCGCGGAACAACCGCAGCATGGAACGGGCTGGCCGATGGAGGCGACGAGACAAGCGCCCTATTCGAAATTCTGCGGAAAGTCCGCAAGCAAATCGCCGACGAAAATTCCTGGCCAGCCTATGTCGTACTCTCCGACAGGACCCTGAAAGATCTCGCCGCACAAATGCCACAGTCACTAGGCGACCTACACAACGTATTCGGTTTCGGCGAGAAGAAAATCGAAAAATTCGGCCAGCGCTTTGTAGACGCAGTCAAGGAATTCTTGGGGAGATAAAAAACTTTTTACCTTATATTTCCCGAAAACAGGGTATCAATATTCTCATTTTTTCACGTTCCTGCGTGTTTATAGAAAAGGGCATTCTTTTTTAGAAACTAGCCCCTATGTATAACCTTAAAATCCGCAGGCGACCGTCTGCGGAAAGGATATCTTTATGTCCGAAAATACGCAGATTGAAAATAATACGCCGATTGCGGACAGCAATTTCGGTGTGGCACCGGAAACTCCTGATTCTGTTGAAACACCGGATTCCGTTATTCGCGATATCGCCCACGAGTTTAATGTCATCGTCGATTCCGTGAAGGATAGTGAGAGCAATTTCACCCATGATCGGTTCTTGCGTTTTGCCTTTGCAGAGCCCCGTCGTATGGCGGAACTCCTGACACTGTTCTCGCGTCACAATTCCTCGCTTAAGGCGTTCCTCGACACCATTGACCTCAAGACACTTCGCGGCACGAAGGAAAACTTCTCTAATGACAAGCATACCGGCTCCGCAGACCTTGTATTTGAGGCTGATATCAAGACCGGTGGCGTCACGGGGCTTTATGTGGGAATCATTGCTGAACACAAGTCCACCAACAAGGATAACGTACTCCTCCAGATTTCGGAATATTACCACCATCTTTTCCTGGAACGCAAGAAGGATGTTCCCGTAATCGCGTTCATCGTCTACAACGGAAAGGACAAGTGGAATCCGCTTGCCCAGGAACGTTTCGCAAACTATCCTGAATACTATCGCGACATCGGCTTTCCCTTCAAGGTGGAATTCTTGGACGTGGGGCACGGCATCGACGATGCAGAATTGAAGAATATTTCGCCGTTTACTCTTGTCGCTCTCACTGCGATGAAGTATATTTGGGACGAAAGGAAATTCGAAATCACCTTCCCCGAGGCAGCAAAGCATCTGCTCAAGATGCATAATACCGACGAGGGAAAGGATTTTATCAAGCAGGCGCTTTCGTATTTCTTCTGGAAGTGGCCCCACAAGAGCGAGGAAATCAAGATGGACAGTCCTGAAGCCATTGCAAACAAGGGTTACGAATCATTCGCTGAACACTACGTGAACGAAGGAATCAAGCAGGGTATCGAAAAAGGCGCCCTGCAGGAACGCGAAAAGAACGAGGCTCGCATCTCTAAGATTGAAGATTTTCTGCGTTCGAATGGCGTTTCTGAAGAAATCATTTCCGCAAGCCGTGCGATTAAGTAAGCAGGTCTAGACTTTCAAGTCATTCGGCTCCGCGATTGCGGAGCCGTTCTGCTACGCATACCCCTACCTGTTTTGTTGAAAAAGGAATATATATTTCAATTGATCAGAAATGCATGGTCCATTCCTTTACTTTTATTGCTAACTGTTGTGGCTAACGCACAGGTGGTAAAATGTACCTATAACAGTACATATCATGAAACGGATGATTATACCTGCGAAGATAAATATTCTAGAGAGTATACGCGAGAAAACTTGTTGAAAGAACCGCATCCTCATGAGGTTTTGTATTCTTGTTGGTATAATACAATTCAAAAACCTGAAAAACATTTATACATTGACAAGCCATCAACGTTGTGTAATGAGGCTTTGTCAAACAAAAAAAAGCAGGATTTGCAAAGGGAAAAAATGGATTCGGGAAAAAGTATCAACCGCTTTATCTCAATATTTAGATAATACAATATCTTATTTCAAAATAAAGATTCGTTAAATTTGTCTTGGTTTAAAAGCGGTAATAGTTCAGAATCCTATTATGATTTTAAAGGTCATCTTTATACACCCTCAGGAACGGCCTGGTATTGGAAGGATAAAGAAGTTTATATTTTTAAAATGTGGCTTAAGGAGCCTGCAAAAGGTCATGGTATAACTATTGAAATAAAAGGAGACATGCCTAATACAGGGTGTAAGGACGGAACTACATTAACATTTTTAATCAACGATGATTATAGAATTATTTTTCCTCCTGAAATGAATAAATACCCGTGCTTTGATAGTGTTGCGATAAATGGCCTTTATTTGAGGTCGGAATTTTCCAATTATGATCCAATGTTAATAAAAAACGGAGATAATATACTAAAAGAAACTATTGAAAAGATTGATATTGAAAAAAAGGAAATTGCCGGACGGGAAGCGGAAAAAGCCAGGTTTAAAAAAGCATGGAATGAAGCAAAGAAGGAATCTTCGGGAGAATTTATTGAGCAATCAAGTAGGATTGTCGATCCAGGCCTGCACATTGAATTCCGACATATTATAGACCTTGTCGCCAGGACCCGCAGCCACATATTCGACCTTAGACTTGGCAACCCATCCTTGCCCGCAACGGCCCTTGACCAATACTTCCGTATCAGCTTCTTTCACGATAGAAAGCTCGTCATTAAAACTCGCCGTGCAAACCACCTTGCCACCGCCCTTTTCGGAAGTGACATCGATGTCGCCCAGTTTAGACTTGACAAGCCTCGCCGCAGAAGATGTGGTAACCAAAAGTGCGAGGGCAAAAAACATCACTAACTTTGCGCATTTCATGATGGACCTCCTTGATAAAGGGACGAACATCCGTCCATCACGCAAAATACAAAGCAAAGTTTACACAGACCAGTCCATGAATATTCCAAGTCGGAATAATCGGGTCGCCTACCTGGAATATCTCACGTACGCGAAACGCTTGCTGTCGGGGGCCCACGAGTTCACGTTGATCGTTCCCTGGCCGCCGAACAGCTTGAGGATCGTACGCGGCTCGCTCCAGCCGATTTTATCGCTGCCGGTCATCAGGCGGATTTCCACATTCTTGTTCGGAACATGTTCACCGGGGCGCACGTCACGTTCGTGGTAGGCGAGCATCACGACCTTCGTGCGGTCGGGCGAAATATGCGGGAACCAGGTGTTTGAGTGTGCGTCAAACGTCATCTGCGTCTGTTCGGAACCGTCGGCCCTCATGCGCCAAGCCTGCATACGGCCGGTGCGCACCGAATTGAACCAGATGTATTCACCATCGCAGTCATATTCGGGACCGTCATTCAAGCCGAGAGCTGTCGTGAGTTGCGTTTCGTTGCCACCCACGGCAGGAATGGTGTATATGTCATATTCGCCATTCCGTTCGGCGCAATAAGCAAGCATCTTGCCATCGGGAGTGATACCGTGAAGGTAGCTCGGGGCAAGCGGCGTCACCAGCTCCGGCATGCGACCGTCAAAGAAAATCTTGTAAATACGCGAAAGCCCGTCTTCTTTTGTATGGTGACTCACGTAGAGCCCCTCGCCATCCGGCGAAAGTACATGGTCGTTGTTGCAGTTGTCTACAAAGTAACTCGGCACTTCGGTGATTTCGCCCGACGAAATTTCATATTTATAGATGCGGCCTTCGCTATTGAAAGTAAGGAACTTTCCATCGGCACTCCAGTTGGGCGCCTCAATCACGCGGTCAAATTTGTCGAGCAATTCCGACTTTCCCGTCTCGATGTCAAAGATTTCGAGAAACGACTTGTCGCCGCTACGGTTCCACACCTCGCCAGGAGAAAGCTCGAACGGGTACGATACACCCCATGTCTGGCGAAGTCCATCCATCTGCGTCATCATCTGCATCGTCTTCGTGTGCGGCATTTCGGGGCATTCCTTGATACCCTTCTCCAGCGCGGCCTTGCAGCCAAGCACCTCGTACTCGTAGCAGTTTTCGATACGCGGCGGCTTCACGGATTCCACCAGCGTTCCTGCAACATCAAACCGCTGGATTTCCACCATGTCGTTCAGGTTCTGCACACGGATAAAACCTTCGCTACCGTAAATGACACCCTCGTTCTTGAGCGGCGCCACCATCGAGGTCTTGAGATGCGCCACCTGGCCATTTTTATAGGTCAAGTCAATCCAGTCCGTCGCATCGACACCCGTAGGGAACTTGACGCACTTCGTCTCGGTTTTGACAATATGGTTCGTACCGTCGCCATTCAGGAAAATGTCCGCAAACGTGAGACTATAAATTCCCAAATCCAGAAGCGCACCGCCCGCCAATTCAGGCTTACGCAGGCGTTCGATATGCGTGAGCGGCATCGAAAAATCGGCCTCCACACTTTCGACCTCACCGATCTTCCCAGCCGAAATCCAGTCCTTCACCATCTGCACCGCAGGCAGGAAACGCGTCCACATCGCCTCGCAAAGGAACACGCCCTTTTCTTCGGCAAGCGCAACGACTTCGGACGCCATCAGCGCATTCGCGGTAAACGCCTTTTCGACAAGCAGATTCCTGCCTGCGTTCAGACAAAGTAGCGCATTCTGGTAATGTTCGGAATGCGGCGTCGCCACATAAATCAAGTCCACCTGCGGGTCATTCGCAAGTTCCTCGTAACTGCCATACGCACGACCGAATCCGTAATCCTTTGCAAACTTCTGGGCCTTTTCCAAGGAACGCGAGGCGACCGCATACGCCTCGACACCCATCCCCTTTTTTTCAAGAGTCTTGACCGCAGCGGCCATCTTTGTCGCGATATGCCCACAACCGAGAATTGCAAACTTCATAAAAACCTCAATTAACCCCGTAGCGAACCTTGCCCGTGGTACCCCCAATATACACTTATTTACGGGACTCGTACAGTAATCCAATCCACAGAAATGGGCTCACCTGTAAACATCCGCACTTTACTTATTTTGAGCGCGAGCGGCCTGTTGTTCTTCTGGCGTAGGTTTCGTATCCTCAAGTAGGCGGTCGGCCCATTCGTCCCAGAAACGGCAGCGTTCGCCTTCGAGCTTCATCTTCGCGAACTTCACCGGTTCGGTCTCGACGGCAAGCGTCACCACCGATTCCTTGTAGGCCTGCGGAAGCCCTGCCACGTGCGCCATGCGCTGCTTGAGTTCGGCCACGGTCGCATCGAGAATGTCCACCTCGAATCGGCGCTCGATGTAGCGGCGCGCAATAAATCCAAGCGCCATAAAGTAGTCGCCCTGGTTCCCTTCGGCAAGGTAATTTTTCGCCCGCAGTTCCTTGAGTGCGAGAACGGCTTCTTCGTAAGGCGGAAGCCTCGGGGCCTCGCCCTTCTTCGCAAATTTCTTGTGCAGGAACCAGCCGAGGAACACGAGGAGCGCAACCCCCACGACAATCAGCAAGACGTAAATCCACTGCGGGAGCCTCGGGTCGTCCAGCGGGTCTTCCGCTTCCAGAATGTCGTCTTCTTCGCCGGTAGTACGCGTCGAGACCTTCACGGCCACAGGGTCGGTATTCACCTTGACGGTGTCGCTACCGACGACAGCGTTCACCTGCTGCGGCGCAATCAGAAAATCGCCGCTCACGAAGGTGTTAAGCGTCGCATACCACACGAACTTCGCGGTTCCCTTGGGCATGCCCTCGACCACCTTCTCGTTCTTCATCTCCTTGACTTCGAAACTTCCGAGGTTTCCGACAAAGCTCGGCAAGTCCACGACGGCATTTTCGGGAGCGGTCACCTGAATTTCATAATTGAACATGTCACCCACGAACACCTGGGCGTTATCCACGTTCGCCTTCACCGAGACATCGAAGGCGAGGGCCGGCACGGCACAAAAGGCTGTCCAAATAATAAACGCGGCAAAAAAATGCGAAAAACGGTACATACAAACCTCTTTGCGAAGAATATACAAATTTTGTGGATCAAGGGGCAACCGGCATTCCGTCTTCCAAATAGCCGAACTCGCCGGAAAAATTCCCCCTTCCTGTCGTCAGTACTCGCTTTTTATCTATATTTTTTCTAATATGTCGTTACGGTTCTTGGCCCAGTTGGTTTGCGCGGGGATCCTTTGCACTGCGTTTGCCCGCGCGGACGAACACGGTGCCGAAACTCCGGCGACCGACAGTACTCAGGCAAAGAACGCCTCGGATAACGGCGCCGCCCCGGCAGAGGGCAACACGTTAAAGGTCACGACAGAAAATATCCTTTCCATCGTCTCGATCGTCCTTCCGCACAATGCACTGAAGAACTCCGAATCCCTACACGACTGGCCCTTCCTCGCATCCGCGGTTCCCGCCTGGGGCTACAACCTCAAGCTCCAGCAGGACTACGGCAAGGCGCTTTCGTTGAAGGGGCTTGTGGCAGGCAACGTGAACTTTGCCGGTTTCGGAATCAAGCTGGACGCATCCGTCGAACTGATCCACCTGTTGGAACTGGGCGTGCAGACAAGTCTGGGAACGGCCATCAACTACGGCGAAGCATCAACCTTCATGGGCGTATACAACCCCGAAAAACGGGACTACGAGCAGGACCTCGTTTTCACGGAATACACCTACGGCGTGACCTACCATTCGGCGCTGACAATTCCGCTGCTTGCATTCCTCCCCAAGAGCGACTGGACGAAGATCATCCTGAAGGGGTCCGCGGAGCTCACCTATTCCGCCTACACGGGAGCCGACGACAAACAGGTCTGGAAAGCCGGTAACGAAAACTCGGTCAACGGGTTCAAGTACAAGTACGGCGGGACACTCATCTACATGCTGCCTTTTAGCCGCGTGCCCATGGCCATGGTTTCGGCGAACGCGAGCGGATTCAAGCACGAATATGACTTTGACGAAAGGTACAAGGACTACAATCCCGGATTCGTGAAAGTAAGCATCACCCCCATGGCATCCGTCAAGATTAGCGACAAGTGGAACGGCATGCTCATGGTGAACATCTCGCGCGACCGCGTCTACGAAAACCAGCCCTACCCCTCTACCGAAGAAGTGCTGCAGAAACAGATTGACAGCGAATGGGAGCTGAAGGCCGTCATGTTCATCGCGAGCCGGAAATTCTAAATTTTCAGGGCAATTTAAAGATAGATTGCCGCGTCGCCCCAAGGCGCCCCGCAATGACAAGCTTTCTTATGGTCGCATAATATGAACATCGCCCTCATCGTTTACCTGGTATTCCTGATTGCAATCGCCGTACGCAGTGCGCGGCGCGTAAGGGACATTCCCGATTTCTTCGTGGCGCGCAAAGGGGCATCCGCGAAGGCAGTCGAAGGAAGCCTCGTCGCGACGATTCTTGGCGGGTCGGCCGTGATCGGTGCAGTCGATAGCGGATCAA
>NZ_CAMGVQ010000088.1:0-10582 GCF_946062555.1 uncultured Fibrobacter sp. | reverse complement strand
GGGCAGACTCGGAAATGAATATATAAAATTTTCGCAAAGTGTGCAATAGGGGGAAGGTGGAACAAAATAAAAAATGCTGAATGACATTAATTGTCGCCTTTTGTATGGAAACAGTTCATCTGTCGAAGTATGAAGACCGTCTGGTCTCTGCCAAGGAGTCTGAAAAAATCTACATTTGGCACTGCCATGTTGATTAGGAAATGTTTGGGAATTGTCTTAGGGCTTGCGACGGTGGCGGCGATGCTTGCCACGGCTTGGTGGTCTTTGCGCCCCGAAATCCCGCCGGAAGTTCAGAAACAGATTGAAGCCGATATTGAAAAATGCGGTGGGCAACTGAAAGAGACCCGCTGTGCGGTAAGTGGTGTAGACGACTGGATTTTCTTGCAAGAAAGTCTTGTCAACTTGGTGGTGGACTGGAAAGAAAACCTGAATTCTTTTGTCGCCTTCAACGATTCGCTGGAAGCGCGCGGCATCAAATTGGTGGTGGTGCCTGTTCCAGACAAATTACAAATCGAGGCTGAACATTATTCGGATGAATTGGCGGGTGGGATAGTTGCCCCGCAATATGAAGAATGGGTAGATGCGTTGCAGGACGAAGGCATTGTTGTTGTCGATGCGGTAGAGGAGTTCCTCGAAAAGAACGGGGAAACGCCTATGTTCGAAGCGTACGAAAGCCACTATACCAGCGCGGGTCGGCAGATTCTTGCACAGATGATTGCCGATACCATCAACGAGATGGACTTGGATGTTCCGAGGGAGGAATGGTTCCTGCGCGATACGGTTGTTCCTGGTACCGGAAATCTTTATCACCTGAAGTACAATTCTTACCCTGATTACGATGTGCAGGTTTTAAAGACGGTAGATGCGGAAGGGAAACGCTACCGTGGGTCCAAAGATGCACCCATTGTGGTAATTGGCGATAGCAATGCCGATTTTGGTTGGGACAGTTCTTCCAATATCGGAGCGTACATTGCGCAGGCGACAGGGATTAAGACGTTTACCCGCAGTCGTATCGGCGGGGGAAATCTGGGACCGACCTTGTTCAAGGATCGTTCGGATTTCTTGGATGGCAAAAAGATGGTGGTCTGGGTGTTCGACGGCCGTGAACTTTACGGCGATTTCAGCATGCCGGAATTCTAGTTTCGGAATGCCTATTCCAGCATAATCGTGAAGGGGCCGTCGTTTACGAGGCTCACCTGCATATCGGCGCCGAAGCGTCCCGTTTCAACAACGGGAATTTCCTTTTTGCACTCGGCAATGATGTATTCGTAGAGCTCGTTTGCGAGCGTGGGGTTGCCTGCGCCGTTAAAGGTGGGGCGGTTTCCCTTGTTGCAGTTGGCATACAGCGTGAACTGCGAGACGAGCAGCAGTTCGCCGTCTACGTCCTTGATAGAGAGATTCGTCTTGCCGTTTTCATCGGCAAAGATGCGCAGCGCAAGCATCTTGCGGATAAGCCTGTCGGCTATTTCCTTGGAGTCTTCTTCGCCCACGCCGATGAGAATCGTGTAGCCCTTGCCGATTTTTCCGACAGTGTCGCCTGCAATATCCACCTGGGCGTTCAATACTCGCTGAATTAGGAATTTCATGTTACTCCGCGCTGGCCAATGCCTTCTTGTAGATGTCCTGCATCACGAGGCCCGCAATCATGAATCCAAAAATAGCGGTGGAGTGTGCCATGGTGCCGTTGATTTGCGCCTTGCTGCTGCACCATTCGTGATTGATCAGGCTTGCGTTTTGGAGTTCGGCTTCGCTCCTTTCGTGGCGCACCTTGGGGCACACGCAGGCATCCGTTCCGCACGAGGAATTCTTGCCGCGGTTTTTCAGGAGTTCGTCGCTGTAGACGCACAGCACTTTTTTCTTGAGCGCCATTTTCTTTTTCTTGAACTTGTCACGCAGGGCGCGGGCGAGCGGGCAACCGGCGACTTTCCAGAATTCGGCGACCTTGATTCGTGTGGGGTCCATCTTGAGGGCTGCCCCCATGGAGGAAAATACCGTGGCCTTGGTGCGCGTGGCGTGCCACAATAACTGCATCTTGTTTTCGAGGCTGTCGATGGCATCGATGATGTAGTCGAATGTGCCCAGTTGGAATTTGTCCGTATTCGCTTCTTCGTAGATGACCTGCAATGCGACAATGTTGGCGTGCGGGTTGATTTCGAGCAGACGTTTTTTCAGCACGTCCACCTTGACTTGCCCCACGGTTTTCGTGGTGGCCATCAGTTGGCGGTTCACGTTGGTGACGCACACGCGGTCAGAATCGACGAGCACGAGTTCCTTGATGCCGGAACGCACCAGGCTTTCGGCGCACCAGCTGCCGACTCCGCCGAGACCGAAGATGATGACGCGTTTCTGGTAGATGTTGCCCATCACGTCGTCCCCGAGCAGGAGCGATGTGCGGTTAAAGATGCCTTTCTCGATTCCCATACGAGTCCCGGTTAACCGAAGAGTCGGAGAACGCGCTTGATGCCAGCGACAAAGCGGTCGATGTCGCGCTTCAGGGTGTACGCGCCGAAGCTCAAACGAAGCGTGGCGTCAACGCCGAAGCGGTCCATGACGGGTTGGGCGCAGTGGTGCCCGCTACGCACCGCAACGTTCTCTTCGTCGAGAATCATGGCGGCGTCGCTGACGGCGATGCCGTCGAGGGTTACGCTGATGAGGGCCCCGCGTTCCTTCGGGTTCCCGAAGATTTTCACCTGCGGGATTTGCGCGAGCTGTTCTAGCGCGTAGTTCGTAATTTCTTCTTCGTGCTTGCGGATTTTTTCGATGCCCTTCTCGTTAATCCATTCGATGGCCTTGCCGAGCCCGATGACTTCGGCAATCATGGGCGTGCCAGCCTCGAAACGGGCGGGAACATCGGCGTAAGTTGTCTTTTCGAATGTTACGTTCTTGATCATCTCGCCGCCGCCGTGCCAGGGGGGCATGCTGTCGAGAACTTCATACTTGCCGTAGAGTACGCCTACGCCTGTGGGGCCGTACATCTTGTGTCCGCTGAAGGCGAGAAAGTCGCAGTCGAGCTTTTGCACGTCAATCTTGACGTGGCTGGAACTCTGGGCGGCGTCGATTAAAACTTTCGCTTGGGGTGCGGCGGCGCGAACGGTCTTGATGATTTCTGCAATCGGATTCACGGTACCGACAGAATTGCTCACGTGGGCGACGGCCACCATCTTGGTTCGCGCATTCAAAAGTTCAGGGAGTTTGCTCAAATCCAAATCGCCGTTGTCCAAAACGGGAATCACCTTGATTTTCGCGCCTTTCATTTCGGCGACCAGCTGCCAGCTCACGATGTTGGCATGGTGCTCGAGTCCGCTAATCAGAATCTCGTCGCCCGCTTCGAAGAACTTGCGACCGTAACTCCACGCCACCAGATTGATGCTTTCGGTGGTGCCGCGGGTGAACACGATTTCGTCTTCGGTCTTCGCGTTAATAAATTTTGCGACATTCTTGCGGGTGGCTTCGAATGCTTCGGTGGTGCGGGCGCTCAGGCGGTAAACGCCTCGCTTCACGGAACTGTAGTGCTCGCGGTAAAAGTCGTCCATCGCGTCAATGACGCACGCGGGCTTTTGCGTGGTTGCCGTGCTGTCCAAGAAGGCGAGGGGCTTGGCGCCTTTATCGCCTGCGACAAGCATCGGAAATTCGCTACGGATTTTTTCTGCATCAATATTTGCATCAATCATGGGCCCAAATATAGTAATTAACGTTATAGCCTGGATTTATTGATTGTTATAGTGTAGAGGTTGTAGAACTTAGAACATTCTTTCGTCTCTAAGATCAATCAACTAAGTCCAGCTTACTGCATTCTGCCTACTGCCATTTTTTCTATATTTACACCGGAATTTTTTGTGAGGGTTAAAATGAAAATTCTTGGTGGTGTATTGTTTTTGGGAGTTCTTGCCTTGGGCGTTTCTAACGCTTTTGCCCAGCCGGAACTTCGTGACGCTATTGATAACGGCGATATTGCCGCGGCCCAGAAAATCGTAAAAAAGGGGGCCGCCGAAGAAATTTATTGCGGCAAGCTTTCTCCTGAAGAAGCTGTCATAGTTTACGAAAAAATATTCAAGGCAATGCCTTACGAGTCCTTCTCAAATTGTCAGTCCCAGTTCTCATACGGTTACGGCACCAAGGTCTGTGCGAATGCCAAGGCGATGGATGCCTGTACCGAAGTTGTTTCGTACCTGTTGTTAGAAAGCGAAAGCGGTAATACCAAGGCCATCGATGCGTTGGATGGAGTCTTGAACGTGGCCCTTAAAACGAAGGCTTATGCAAAACCGGTCAAGGTTTCTGTCGATACGAGCCTGTGGGTCGTATGCCCCAAGAAAAAGGGCAAGGCCCGCGAAGCTTGCGTAGAGGAGTGCTTTGAACAGTCACTCAATATGAAGGATACCGTGCGCGCGGATCTTTGCGAAACGAATCCGGAACATTATATCGATACGACGATCAAGGTGTCTGTTCCTTCGCCGCTATATGAAAAGCTCCGCAAGGGGCTTCTTGAAGGGTATTGGAAAACGCAGAAGTCTGCGGCCGCAAGGTATGCGGCCATGATACAGAAAAGTGCGCGAACACTTTCGATTCCCGATAGCGAAGTCGTCAACCTGAATTATGTGTCTCGCTGGGCGGACAAGCACAAGGCCGATTCTACGGCGCTTCCTGGCGGCGAACTTTTCCGTTTCTGCGCCTCGTGGCAGCAAGAAGTTGATTCGATGCTCGCTTTGAAGGGCTTTGAAACGCGTTGCCCGGTATTTGAATCGTTTGTCGACAGTCGTGACGGTCAGACTTATAAGGTCAAGGAAATCAATGGTACCCGTTGGTTTGTACAGAACCTGAACTATGCGATTGAAGAAAAGTCGATGTGTTACGATCGCGAAGAAGAAAGCTGCAAGATGTACGGCCGCCTTTATACGCAGGATGCGGCTCTGGTCGCTTGTCCCGAAGGCTCTCGCCTGGCAACGGACGACGATTGGAAAATGCTCGAAATATATGCGGGTGGCGCAAATGAGGCTGCGGTACACCTTCGTACCAACGGCTCTGATGATTATGCCTTTACGGCCATGTTCGGCGGCTATGCCAACAAGAACGGCATCTCGGTGATTATGGGCGAAGGTGCCTATTTCTGGACGAGCAAGGATGTGGGCGACGGCCGTGGTATTGCACGCTCCATGTTCAGTACCGACAAAGAAGTTTCGTCCATTCCCGTGGATAAGAACTTCTGGCTTTCCGTTCGCTGCGTGGTAAACGGTGACTAATGTGTAGTGTGTAATGTGAAATGATAATTTCACACTTCACACTTCACACCTCACACCTCACACCTCACATTATGTTCGCTCCTACTTGCAGTCGTGATTCTTGGGTAAAGCGTCAAGCCTTGATGAACAAGGTTCGCGCTTTCTTTGTTGCCCGTGGGGTACTTGAAGTCGAAACGCCGACACTTTCGAACGCGGGCGGTACCGACCCTCAGCTGGATTACTTTGAAGTCGAGGGTAAGCGTTTTATGATGACCAGTCCCGAATTCCACATGAAGCGATTGCTTGCGGCGGGCTTCGGAGACATTTTCCAGATAACGAAGTCTTTTCGCAAAGATGAATTCGGTGCTCACCACAACAACGAGTTCAGCATGGTGGAATGGTACCGTGTGGGTATGCCGCAAGAAACGTTGATGGACGAGGTGGAAGCGCTTGTTTCCGAAATTATTGGCAAGCCCATTAACGCACGCCGTACGCGCTGGATCGATGCGTTCAAAAATTACGCGGGCGTGAATCCGCTGAAGGCTTCGGGCGAAGAATTTGCTGCGTCCTGCACAGCTAGCGATATTCCGCTGCCGGTAGATGATACGGCGATGTCTCGCGAGGACTGGTGGGATTACCTGATGGTGTTTGCGGTGGAACCCGCACTTGCCAAGAACGGCCCCGAATTTATTCTGGATTATCCGCAGTCGCAGGCCGCGCTGGCACAGACCTACGTGGGCGAAGACGGCTACACCTGGGCGCGTCGTTTTGAACTGTTTGTGGACCAGGTGGAACTTTGCAACGGTTACACGGAACTCACCGATGCGGCCGAGCAGCGCAGGCGTTTCGCTGCGGATCTGGAAATCCGCCGGGGCATGAATAAGCCTTTGCCGCCGATTGACGAAAACTTCCTGGCGGCGCTTGAATCGGGGATGCCTTCTTGTTCCGGCGTGGCGCTCGGTCTTGACCGATTGTTTATGCTCGCGATGGGAAAAGAGGAAATTAAGGACGTAATCCTCTTCCCGAGCCCGATCGCTTGATATTCGAAAGACTCCCGACTGTCTACTTCCGACTGTCTACTAGCTTTCCTATCAGCTTTCGCATCTGTTTTTCGTCGAATTCTCCGACGTTGATTTTCACGATGCTATCTTGTGCGTTCACGAGATAGGTCACGGGAATGACGCCCGGGTTGCCTAGCTTGTTCATCATGTCGTAGTTCCAGTGGAACGTGGTCCACGGAATCTTTGCAGCCTTGTTGTACTTGGCTGCGATACGCGGCGAGTCGTCTTCGTTCACCATCAGTATCTTGAAGCCCCTGTCGGCAAATTCGGAATCGAGCTGTTTGAGGAGGGGGAGTTCGGCGCGGCAGCCGGGACACCACGAGGCGGTCAGCGCGATGAGCGTGACGGTTCCTTTTTCAGCCTGGTAGGTAGAGATGGTTCCGTCGAGGAGCTTTCCCCTGAAGTCTTGGATCTTGGTGGGCGCGGCCTGGAAATACCCTTGGTCGCATGCGGAAAATAGGGCTGCAAATGCCAATAGCAGCATGCTGGTCACTCCAAAAACGCCTCGAGAAGAGGTTATTTTTCGCCCAAGTTTCATTCTAGATAACAAAATAGTGTTTTTTCGAAAAAAATGTGCGTTTTTAATGAAAAATCGACCCATTTTAAGTTATATTCTTTAGCATGGCATACAATATTCAAGATCTTCTTTCTGAAATGGTCCAGCGTGGCGCCTCCGACTTGCATATTACTGCAGGTGCGCCTCCCCTTATTCGTCTTTCCGGCAAGCTCACCCCCATTGGCGAGGACAAGCTCAAACCGGACGAAACTATGCGCATGACCTATAGCCTGATGAACGAAGGCCAGAAGAAGACTTTCGAACAGCAGAAGGAATGTGATTTTTCTTTCGGTATTACGAACCTCGCGCGTTTTCGTGCGAACGCTTATCTGCAGCGTGGTTGCGTGGCGCTTGCGCTCCGTATCATTCCGCTTGAAATCAAGACCTTTAAGGATCTCGGCCTCCCGAAGATTATGGCCGAGTTCACGACCCGTCCTTCCGGCCTCGTGCTGGTGACGGGGGCTACGGGTTCGGGTAAGTCGACGACCTTGGCCGCCATGATCGACAAAATCAACAAGGAACGTCACGACCACATTCTGACGGTGGAAGACCCGATCGAATTCTTGCACAAGCATCAGGGGTGTATGATCAACCAGCGCGAAGTCGGTAGCGATACCAACAGTTTTGCCCAGGCTCTTAAGATGGCGCTCCGTCAGGACCCTGACGTGGTGCTTATCGGCGAAATGCGTGACCTTGAAACAATCCGTGCGGCTTTGACGATTGCTGAAACCGGTCACTTGGCTTTTGCGACGCTCCATACCAACTCTTGTGTGCAGACCATCAACCGTGTGGTCGACGCGTTCCCGAAGGGTGAACAGCAGACTGTGCGTACGCAGCTCTCGTTCGTGCTGCAGGGCGTGATTTGCCAGACGCTTATGCCGCGCATTGGCGGTGGCCGTGTGATGGCTTACGAGGTGATGAACGTGACTCCGGGTATTCGTGCGTTGATTCGCGACGACAAGGTGCACCAGATTGAATCGATGATTGAAATCGGTCAGAAGTTCGGCATGAACACGATGAACATGTGTCTCTGTGACTTGGTGAAGAACCACAAGGTCGACCGTTTCGACGCCCTTGCTCGTTCTCCGAGTCCGGACCAGTTGGAACAGTTGTTTGTTAAGGAAGGCGTTTAACCTATGGCAGAATTCCTATACAAGGCCACCAACAGCCAGGGCAACAATTTCGAAGGCTCGATTGAGGCGAAGGACAAGGCCGAAGCCGAAGCGCTGTTGATGCGCCGCCGTTTGATTATTGTCAGCCTCAAGAAAAAGCCGACTGAAATCAAGATTAAGATCGGTTCGGGTATCAAGCCTGCCGAAATTGCCCGTTTTACCCGTATGTTCTCTTCGATGAGCTCGGCGGGGCTTCCTATGTTGCAGTGCTTGAACATTCTGGAGAACCAGTGCGAAAACCCGGAACTCAAGAATGTGGTCCACAAGATCACGCAGTCCATTAACGGCGGTTCGTCGTTGGCGGACGCCTTGGCGCAGCACCCGAAAGTCTTCAGCAACCTGTATACGAACATGGTGGCGGCTGGCGAAGCGGGTGGTATCTTGGACGGTATCTTGGCTCGTTTGGCAGAAACCTTGGAAAACCAGGAACGTCTGAAACGTAAAGTGAAAAAGGCTTTGACTTACCCGGTGATGCTTATTATCGTGGGCATTTTGGTGGTGATCGCCCTTATGACCTTTGTGGTGCCGACATTCGCGGAACAGTTCAAGGCCCTTGATGCAGAACTTCCGGCACCAACACAGGCGGTGATGGGCATTTCTGACTTTATTCGTGATAACGGTGCGTTCCTGTTTATCGGAGCGATTGTCTTGATTGTAGGCTTCAAGGTCACTATGCGCGTGCCTCAAGCAAAGTTTGCGTGGGACGGCCTTATGCTGAAAATGCCTAAACTAGGGGATCTGCAGATCAAGTCGACGACCGCTAGTTTTTCGAGAACGCTTGGAACTTTGCTGAATGCCGGTGTGTCCATCATGGATTCCTTGAAGGTGGTGGCCTCGACCGTCACGAACAAAGTAGTCGAAAAGGGGATTAACAAGATTGCAATCGGTATCGCGGGCGGTAAGAGTATTGCCGACCCGATGCAGGAAACGGGACTTTTCCCGCCCATGGTGATCCAGATGACGGGCGTGGGTGAAAAGACCGGTAACCTGGGCGGTATGCTTCTGAAACTCGCGGACTTCTACGACGAAGAAGTGGACGCTGCCGTGGACGCCGTGGTGGGCATGATGGAACCGTTGATCATCGTGTTCCTCGGTGGCGCCGTCGGTGGCCTCTTGATTGCCATGTATATGCCGATGTTCAGTATGGGCGAAGCCGTTAAGGGATAAATTATAGTACTGTTGATACAGATGTAATAAAATTGTGCTTCGTTGACTACCCCCTTTGAGAAAAAAGGGGTATATTTATAAACAAAGAAACGAGGTACACTATGAAGACGAAATTCCTTCTCCCGATTGTAGCGCTTGGCCTGTTCGCCGCCTGTTCCGATGACAGCAGCGGCCCTTCCGCTCCCAAGACCGATATCCCGGCTGCTACGGATACCATTCCGGAGGTCGGTCCGGATCCGGCAAATCCCGGCCTTGATTCGGTCGTTAATCCGGGTATCGACTCTGCGGTGACTCCGGGCACGGATCCTGTCCCCGGCACCGATGTTGTTGAAACTCCGGTTGATCCGACGGCTTCTGTGAATGCTTGCCTTAGCGCAACTCGCGCACCGGTCGCAGAACCCACTTATGCGGTTGTGCCCAGTTCCGGAACCTACGCCTACTATGGCGCTGAACTTTCTGGTGTTGAACAGTTCAAGTATGGCCGTTACGAAGCCTGCATGAAGATGGTCTCGATTCCGGGTTCCGTGAGCTCCATGTTCCTTTACTACGACAATTCCTGGATGAAAGGTGACGAACCGTGGAACGAAATCGATATCGAAGTTCTCGGTAAGGGTGGCACGATGTGGCAGTCCAACATCATTACCCGCGAAGGAGTACCTTCTATCTCGAAGAACACTTCGTCCGAAAGCAAACCCTTGCATGAATTCGGCTTCGATGCCACGGAAAGCTTCCACTTGTTTGCGATGACCTGGACGCCTGAATACGTGGCGTGGGAAATCGATGGTGTCGAAATCCGTCGCGATACGCTGGGCATTACCCGCGGCACTCATGCCGATGCGGACCAGGTAGCCTTCCTCACGAAGGATCAGACGCTCCGCTTCAACCTTTGGGCTTCCAAGAGCGTAGGCTGGGTTGGTACATTTACGGGCGATGAACTTGCCGATGCTCCGAAGGCTCAGTGGATTGACTACGTACGTGTCTATTCCTACGACACGGCGACCAAGACCTTTACCGAAGCCTGGACCGATGACTTCGAAGGTACGGACCTGAACCGCGATCATTGGGCCACCGGTAACTGGGAAATGGAAAAGGTCAATCTCGCCCCCGAAAACGTCGTGGTCGAGAATGGCTACTGCAAGCTCCTGCTGACCCGCGCCGATGCGCCTGCCGCGGAATAATAAGGCCCTTTTAGTTATTAGTCGATAGTTTACGAGGTGTTTATATTGACTAGTGACTAAAACTTTGTACTCCTATCTTGTTCTCCTCCATAAAGCAAAACGTCCCGGAAGTTTTACTTCCGGGGCGTTTTTAATTCCTATTTCCGAATAACAACATGCCGTGAGCAACAAAGCCCACGGTATTAACCGGGGGCGGTTGCGAGAGCGAGCGCTCAGGGTATGTACTTGTCCG
>NZ_CAMGVQ010000087.1:0-11971 GCF_946062555.1 uncultured Fibrobacter sp. | reverse complement strand
CGGCAGGAACCTTCAATGTCAACGTATGCGTACCCGCCGCGAGATGGACGGACACGCCAGAAACAGTCACTGCACGCCAGGTATTGGAAACGGAGGCTGTCCCCGTCAGCAGATTTGATTCGCCGACATAAATCGATTTATCGCCAACGGTCGCGGACCTTGCGTACAGCACGACATTATAGTCCGCAGCATTTTCGACGATTACGGACATCGTAAGTGTCGCCGAATCACCCGATACAAGATACTTGTTGCCAGCCACGGAGCAGGAGAACTCATTCGAGAATCCGCTCACGGCATCCATATCCTTCACGGCGACAACGATGACATCGGAAACCTCCCCCGCATCGGTGACGGGCTTCGATAGTTCCTCGACTTCAGCAGCAGTCAACGCACGCGAATACATGCGGATGTCAGCGATGTTCCCGAGATAGGACGGGGCACTACCGTTCTTGCCCATGGAGAACGCGCCTTCCAGTTCTCGCTCCTGTGAAATTCCGGAATCCCGGACTTTCTTCAATTCACCATCGACATAGAACTTGACATGGGCCGAATCAACGGTCACGACGACATGCGCCCAAGACTTTTGTTGTGAAGGGAGTATTGAACCAGAATTCCAGATAAACGGACCTTCAACAAGTCGCAAGGATTGCTCATTTTGCATAAGGCGAATATCGAGTCCACCAGGTCCCCCAAACCCAAGAATATTATGCCATTCGTGATTGCCGTAGCCCAATTTGATTCGTGCCTCGAAAGAGTACGAAGGAGTACTCCCGAAATCGACCAAGCCATTGCCGGATGCGAAATCTGTACCCCTGCCAAAATACAAGCCGACATCACTGCCCCAAGGGTTATTCACTTTTCTCAAGTCCAAATCATGACCCGTTCCAAGCAGTTCGTGCGTAATTTTACCGCTACCTTCACGTGCAGGGTACCACAGGGCAAGTTCCGTCGGATACGGGTAAAGTTTTTCGGAAGTATACCCCTGTTCCGCATGGTTATGACCATAATCTTCCACACGCATTTCCATGGAGAGGTAGCAGCCGGTGCATTCGGCAAGCTGCTTTCGGGAAATACGGATACTTGCAGACACATGACCGGCAGAATCTGGCACCACGTTCATGACACGCAACGTATCGCCCCCGAACACCGGCGTCACGACCACGCGGGCAATGCCCGACTCGGAATCATACACATCCGCAGTCGCCGTAAAGATCCGGTCAAGAACCTCGGAAGAATCCTGCACAGAGAGGTTCCTGATGGCAGGACGTAGAGAATCCGTATAGACTCGCGGACCGGCAATCTGCATATCCATACCGAGAGCAGAAACGCCCACGTAGCGCGATTCATAGACACCGGTAGAAATCTTGCCCAAGCCGGATGCACCGGAAGTCTTGGAACCGTCATAGATTACCGTATCGGGAATCTCGCCGCGGATTTCGGCTATGACTTTTCCTTCGCGATAGAGCGATACCAGCCCGTAACCCGGATGCGTACAGCTTGCGCCGTATGCCATGTAGCCGTTGTCAAGGCCAAGCCACAACGAATCGGATGGAATGGAGCAAGCAAACTGCGCATTCACAGTCAAAGCACGAGCCACTGCCGGAGCTGCAGGGAGTTCTTCCATATTTCCTTCCGCATCGGGTTCGCCAAGGGCAACCACGAACACGTAGCTGGTATCAATGGCCTTACCGCGAGAAGGCAAGGCAATTCGGGCAAAACCGTTGGAATCCGCAGTAAAAGCGAGTTCTACGGGCGGAGTAGCATCACCGCGGTTAGCCCACAGCGAATCATCATCTACATACAGCCTAAATCTCGATATGCCGTCCACACGGACCGTGCGATTCGTAGTCGAGGCGATTTCAGGCAAAACAGTCACGCTGAAGTTAGGAGTTTCCGCAATGCCGGAAGCCATCGCCGTAAACACGGAGAAGGTCCTTGTCTCGGCGGAAATCAGCAGGTAGGCCCAAGTACTGTCATTCCCTGCACAATCCGTTTTTGTCATCTTATTACTTTCGTCGCATTTTAAAGTGTCAGTTCCATCCATAACGGCACTTCCGTCTGCATTCAGGAACCCATAGAGAGCATTTTGTAACGGAACAAACCTCTTGCCCGTGAAATCCACCTTGTACAACCTTACCGTCTGCGGTGTTGCACGCATCGCCACCATCTCCTCGCGACTTATCTTCATCTGTATACGCGGAAGAGCGGAAGTGTTGGCAAATGTCATTGACGGCAAGACTTCCACAATCGGGCCCTTGAGAGCCAGATTGTTGAACACTTCGAACGAGTAGTCCGACGCCTCAACTATTCTGACCGTGACATTTTTGACGGTATCGACCGAATTCTTCGGGAATGTGACACTGGCTTCTTCAAACAGGGACTTGACCGTATTGCCACTTGTCGGCTCCACAGCACGTCCGATAATCATCTTGAACTCAGCAAAATTATATGCAGTCTTATCTCCCCAAAGGAGTAGGAACTGCGTATTCCCCTGCAACTTGTTCACATCGAACCAACCCAAGCGATACCAGCCTTCTTCATCATTGCTATCCAGTTTCACACCGTTTTTCCACTTGATAGAATCCAGCATGGGACCAGGAATGACATAGAAGGCGGTATCATTCAAGTAAGCCACATCGTATGTGTAGTTTTTCTTTAGGTATGCCCGCAGTTCGACAAGTTCCTTGGGGCGTTTATCCTCGATGGAATCGACCGACTTAAATCCTATGGTCATATCCGAGGAATCCGGGAATTGGCCACTGATATTCAGATGGGAGTGAGCGCTGGAGTCCAGTTGTTCCAACACAGCAGAATTTACAACAACATTTTTCACCCATTCGTCATCATTTTTATACAGGCGCTTCATTGACAAAGCTATGCTATTCGGGCGCACAGGTGTTATCGCAAGAGCATCTTCAGATTTCCGGTAAATTGTATCTTCCTTAAGCGAATCGGCCTTGACATATAAGGTGTCATTGGTAGCGGACAACCTAATTGACGAAATACCACCTGAAATCTTAGCGGAATCAACCCCCAAGTTGCTTACCGAGGCATCAACCTTATCACCGACAAGATTGCTGAGCACCATTGTAATGGAATCGAATTTTACAAAGAATCGACTGCTGTCGGCATCAAAGTTCCGCGATGAAAGTTGGACAGGGAATTCAAGTTTCTTGTCCCCGAATTTCGAGACATCGACACTATCCCTGAAAAGAGCTTCTAGCGATTTAGCACTTGCGATTTCAGGCGAGTTCACCATATTTTTTATGACACTATCGCCACGCATCATTCGGGCTGCCCATACAGAGTCGGAATAATCGCCGTAATAGTAGTGCGCACGCGATCCAAAGTCGTAATACTTATAGCAAGGTGCAGTTCTGTTGTCCGTAAATTCCCATTCTTCGCCTGAGACTTCACAGGAGTCTTTTACATGCTGTTGCCAATTTGCCGTAGCAGGATAGGCTATTGAATCAACAGTAACTGTTCCTAGAGCCTTGTTACGTCCAACATAGAACACAACGGAATCAGTCCCTGAATAATATGGAGTATTCGTTACAGCCATGTCATTGCTTGTTGCATATAAGACACATTTACTAGTAGCGTCGTCATTCCTTTTGAAATTTGCATTTACGGTAGGGGTACAACCTTGTAACCCTGCCCCACCAACAACTGCAACCTGGAAATAATCAAGATCATCGCGCGGACTATAAAAGTGCAAATCGAAGCGGGCGTCCTGCATATGGGCCGAATCCTCGTCAGCAAACAGGAACGTATTCTCACCACCACCCATTACCGAAGCGGGGTACATCGGCAGATACTGGACTTCAAAGGGCGTCAAGAGTCCATAGGTCTTGTCTTTTTTCCACGTATTCCCATCGTAATAGGTACCGACGCCGATACGACCATAAGAATCAAGGGCTTTCAGATAACCGTTCGCATCACCATACACAGTTTTGTTCGTATGGTCGAAGCGGACCGTGCGATTTACAAGGTTATCCATGCCGAACGGGGCGTTCCAATAGGCAGAATCGGGGATTTCCAAAGAAAGATTAAACCTTATCCGTTCATTACGTTCAACATCATTAAACCCGCAATCATTATGGACTTCACCCATACCGGAATAAAAAACACCATCAATAGGATTCAAAAACACATTAAACAGTTTCTTGTTGGGGTCATATCCACTAGTGTTGTTCAAATTATCACTAGGCCCATAAACACAGGTTGTACTATCATCCACAACAAGGCAACCGACAAAAGCCTGTTCAAAAACAAATGGAACAGTGTCTTTGCTATATCTATTATCATCTGACTGCATAGGCAAAGAAAATGTTTTACTCCATACAGGAGTTATCTGGGTCGTATCTATGGGAATAGTTTCTACTCCATCTTTTTTGGCATATTCTTTTACCTGATTATCAAGGAACGCATAAAGGGTTAGATAGTTATATCTTTTTCCCGACAACCCTCTGCCACTGCCGATATCGCCTATATGTTTGTTAATATCAAAGGAAGCTGTTCTATTGGCTTCACCAAACGTAAACTTTCGAAGATAATAAAATATTCGCTTATCATTATCTTCATGAACACCCTCTCCATAACAGTTGGCATATACTGTTGCAACATCCAGTTTTGCCATAATAACCAATTTCAGTTCCTTCCTATGTCTCTTTATCGCCAGGCTAAAGCGTTTCGGCTCGTACTTGAGAATCTGTTGCGTTCCCGAAATTTCGCCCTTCAGAGGAATTCCGTCAACAAGCGAAGAATCCGGCAATTTCCACCCACCTATATTAGCCTTGACCAGATAATCCGCAGTGGGTTCATACCGGTACATTCCGGGATTTCCATAATCGGGATTGGCTTCGGAAACATAGATTGCCGGAACCGTATTGTTAGTGTCCTTGGGATACGTGGGGGACAGATCCCTCATGGTTTCTGCATACTTTACACGAAATGTCGCTATTGCCGGGGGCGGAGCCTTGGAAGAATCTACAGGAGTCGCCGTTATTTTCAACGTATACACACCTTCATTCGCAACCGAGGTTCCATTTATCTTTCCATCCCAGCGGACTTGATAGGCACTGTCGCTCACGTTTGCCCGCTTTATTTCCGTCGTATCTTGCAACACCGCGATACAAGCACCGGAGGCATCCACGATGCACGCCATTACCTTGGCATCCCTGTACTTGACGCCATATTTCGCCACCATGGAACCAAGCTTGAAAGCACGCCGTTCACACAGGCTATCCGGTGTCGTTTCGTCGGCACAGACAAGCGCCGTATCCTTTTCCATAAGTGTAAAATCGGGCAAGGTTGTATCGGGGAGCACAATCTCGAGTTCGGGGAGCTTTACCTTAACCTTCACCGAATCCCTGATTACATACGGGTTGTTCGCGATGTTTTCGGTAATTTCGGCATAGACCGTCATGTTTCCTTCCGCCGGGAACCTTCCCGATTCGGGACCGGCCCACCTGAAACTGATTCCGTACGCTCGCGGATCTACGGTCCAGCCAACCGTCAGCGGGTTGAGCGTATCGCTACTGACGAGTCCGTCCGCTACCCAGTAGAAACCGTCGTTTTCCTTTTCCCCGAAATAGACCTTCATTTTTGGCAAGAAAGTATCCGCAAACGCATTTACTTGCGATACATGGAAAGCCGCCGTTGCAGTCATCACCACATGGCCCTCGTTCCCGGTCAGAAGCATCTTGCTGTTCACGGAAGAAAGCGGGCGCAGCTCGGGGAAATCCTCAAAATACTGCCCCGACGATGTCGGCAAGGCGACCATACCGTAATCATGCTGTCGAGTTTCGCAATTTTGGGCATTATTCCCGTCAGGTCCCTCGCAGGTATGGCCAAAGCCGAGCGAGTCGTACGTCACTTCCAATGTATCGCCAGCGGCAAGTCCATTCCATTGAAGATGGTAGCCGTCTTCCTGTTCATAGAACCACACGACGGACTTGCCAGAGGAAGTATCATTCGGAGCTCCGAAGTACGGATTGCGCCAGGCCTTCGAGACAGATTCATCGAACATACCCACGCCAGCGGCATCCTTGGCATACACACGCATCATGTAACTGCTATTGAACAGTCCCGACAAATGCAGGGAGACATCCAGCGTATCCTTGCCGACAACCAGGCTGTCTTTCGGGGTAACTACGAAATGGCGCTCTACACCCGCCGAATCAATCATTCCCAAATCAACCCACGCAGTATCTGTCACCCACAGGGAATCGGGCCCGTTGATGCAAACGGTATCGGCATCCGCGGCGCAAGTTCCAAGTTCGATTACGTAAGATCCTTCAATATAATTCCCGTTTCCGAGATTACGGTCGAGGTATCCCAAAACGGCTTCATTGCTCTGCGAGACCCTGGAAACATTCCGGTACTTGTCATTTTGCAGGGCAGAAACTACGGAAATTCCCGACGTTTCCCAAACAAGTTCACCGTCTGCGCCAAGCGATTCGACATTGGCATAGCGAAGCCGATAAATCGTATTCAACGAATCCGCAAGCCTGTAAGGCGGAGCGATACCCGTAATGGAGACCAGTTTCGCAGTCGCACGTTCATCGTACGGAGAGGTGATTACCGGAGTCCGTTCGCCCATGTAGAACAGGTCCGTCTTGAAGGTTGCATTTCCGGCGGCATCGATACAGGCCACTTCCAGGTAGCACTTGCCATGACGGCCTTCCAGGGAATCAATCTTGAACTTCACGGAGTCATATTTCAACGTTGTTGTAGGAATCAGTTTCCAGCCGGTCGTATTCCCGCAACCGCCTATACGGTAATGGCATCGCATTCCGGTGCGGTTGGTGGCTACATCATGGCGTTCATCGGCAGAAATCGTCGCCGAATAATCCTTGAAAGAATCCGGATAGACGAGTTTTGTACTCACCAGGCTCTCGATGTATGGCGCGGTCTTGTCGACACGCAACCTTTTCGGGAACGCGTAGGCGGAGCTGTTGCCGGCGGCATCGCGCACGTGGGCGCGGACTGCATAGTCGCCGTCTTCGAGACGCATGCCGGACATTTCCGTCCAAATGCCGTTCACGGCATCCCCGTCCTTGACCCATACGGAATCGCCTGCGTGGTCAACCTTCGCGGTATCGCCCTGGTGGATAAAATTCCAGGCGACGGTCACGGGAACACTGTCGCGACCGCCTAGGGATTCCGTTAGCTTGTACGATATTTCAAGCAGACTGTCTTCGGTTGCGTAATCGTACGCATTGTTCCGGGCTGGTCTGGAAAGTGCGGAATAGGCTGATGCCGAGGTGGAACTACCCCGCATCGCGCCGTCACTCATTACAGGGGCCCGCGTATCCACGAAGAAACTGTCAAATACGACAGACGAATTAACAAAGTCGTTCGGATCGGGCCAGAGGGTATCCGCAATACTCCCCGGATGGGAGCTGATTGCATCTACGAGGTCAACCATTTTGCCGTAAACGTCGCTGTCGGGCACGGCGTAGTCCACGGCATAGGCCTCGATACAGTAATTCCCGTCGCCCTTGCTTCTAATGGCATCACGAGTCACGCAGTTCCACTGTATTGCGAACTCCTTCGAGGCCACATCGGCCATTGCCGGGAAATCCGCGACGCGGGTCTTGCAACGGTTCAAGGAATCGCCGTCCATCTTTTTCAAGGCAAGCCGCATCGCGCGGATATCGGGAATTCCATTCCCAGTCCACGAGAAGCGTGCAGCGAAGGATACACTGTCGGGGTTGACGACAGCGCCCTCGGATGCGAGCGCGAACGCGGGCGGGGTTCTGTCAACTTTAAACGGCACCTCGTAGGTATTCGAGGAATCCTTGGACGCGGTGTCGGCAATGTTCTTGATATCGACAAAGAACTTCCAGAGGTATTCGCCCTCATGCGGGTTCTCGTCGGCGTGGTTCGAAGCGAAGTACGCACTCGAGGAATCGTAGACGATACCGGTTTCACTTGCGCCGGACGCAATCAGCGACGAATCGATGTACCATTGGACTTCACGATCCATGGACTGTCTTTCCGAGACCTTCGCGGAATCCAGCGAGAGGTAGTGAATCTCGTCCTTCGCCGATTCCGCCTTGAACCCCTGATATCCAAGTGCGCTCGCATAAGCCTTGAAGCCCTTGATCTTATTCAGGACCACGTCGCGCTTGGGCCATACCGGATCCAACTTGTTCGCCGTCGCCTTGAACAGGTAGTAGAATCGTTGCGTATTGGAAAGACCAATCTTGTTCACCGTTGAAATCGTGACCGTGTTTTGGTTGTCTTTCTGGATAGCGAGAAGATTCGGATAGAAGTCGGTTGCGATAAAGTCAAACCGACCGTTTTTCTTGACGGGGTGAGGAACCTTGTCTATCGTATCGCGCCTAGTCTCTACCCTGCGTCCATTAACATCCGCAGAATCCACTATGATTACAGGATTATCCCAAGAGCCACCACCGGAGCGTTTGTACACTGTACACGCCGTCGAACTCGTATCAGGCTTGGTAATATCGCACTCCCAGGCGATTTCTTCCTGGAAGTTAAAGTTCATACGGATCTGACGTAACCTGTGCGGCATCAAATCGTCCACGACAAACGAGTACTTTTCAATCCAGTCCTCGACCGTAATCGCGGGAACTTCGTAACGCTCCACATGGCGGATGGGGACACCACCTGGATTATCGCTACCATCAGGCTTTAAGCCATCCACCTTTTCCCAGCGGTCCACCTTCACGCCCATCTTGGACCAGTCGGATTCGGAATGGAATTTCAAATCGCCCTTTCTAAACTCTGAATAATTCTTTTTCCCATTCGATGCAACAACTTTTCCATCGGCACCGTACAGGCCAATCTCGCAAAGTTGCTGTTTGTTTGCATCATCAGCCTCATAGTAGCACCCCGGTTCTACAGTCCGCAAGGTCGAATCCGACACAAAAAGTCCCAAGTTTACGAACGGCTTCTCGTAGAGGAACTCTTCCATGAGCAATGGGGTAACGTTTCTAGTTCCTCCCTTCATCTTGGTGTATGTATTTGCATCAGCAAACCACTGCGATTGATATTTCGCCATCACAGGAGACTTATGGGAATCAACAAAGTCTTGTGCCACAGGTAAAACAACCTCCTTTATTAGAGGAACCATGTTCCCTGCGGCAACCGTCACAGCACCAATTTTCGCAGCTACGCAAGCAATCTGATTCCACGACAGCGCAACATCTATGGCTGTCAGACCAGCAATAGTCAAGGCAATAGCATCAACTAGCATATTTGAGCCGGCAGACTCCGATGCGTGTATAGCCGCATTTAATCCAACTTTTTCCACATTCACATTTGGACTTAACAACACTTCCGTATTGTCCGCTCTGCCAGATTCTGTCGGAATCAAGGAAGATCCGGTTTCTTGCATAGAAACGCCCGCAACAGCTCCAAGCAAGGTACTTAAAAAGACATTACCAAATTTAATCCCAGCAGGAGCATCTGATGAAATCTGCGAAAAAAGATTGCCCAATGAAGCCGTAAGTCCATCAGGAATAACCAAATCCATCGAATTATACCACCCTCTGCCAGGGTCAGTAAATGTCAAAGCATTTTCAGCATAAAGAAGCCTAAACATTGGCAAGGAATCCGTCTTAGTCCTTTTTCTCAAAATTTCTATACCCGGCTCATACGAATCAAAAATATCATCCAAAAGGTCCGTATCAGGGTTTATGTATCTGACCAAGGGATCTGTATATTTATACCCATAATCTAAAGCTATATTCGTAATAGACTTTGCAAGAATCTCCACCCAGTTAGAAAGGAATGATACAGGCAGAGCAATAGCTGCAATTTGATTCTGCTTCAGTACAATTGCCAGAGTTGACCATGCCGCGATTTGAGCAAAGGTTTCCACGCCACCAAATATTGATGTAGGCCTAGGATCAGCCAAATCAATAAGCATAGCTAAAGCCCCTGTACCTTCATGAGGGCTATCAAGAGTAATAACCTTATCTACATCATGATTGTAGTAATCTCCCTGCACATATTCACGGGATGCAACACCACCCATGCTGTGTGCAACAAGGATGTTTCGTGAGGGAATAGTACGATAAGTATTTTTCAACGAATCCAATCTCAAGGAATCCAAATTATTCTGTCCATGTGCCCGTATTTCTTGAGCCTCTTCGATCAAAGATCGACGGGAAGAACAACCATCCGGTCCTTTCCATGTTCTATCACCGATTTCAAGAGCGTTATATGCGGGCGATTCTGCAGGATTTGCAAAAGAACGCTGAATATAAATAACCGACGATGTAAATGAGTCAGTGACAAAAGGGTTCCCATTTTTGTACACATAATCCTCAAATACGGCGGAATCTAACCAACTCGTAACAAGCCCATCATCTCTTTCGTGTGGTCCACCAAGCATTCCAGGTGCACCACCTAATTTCCACGACGAGTCTTTCGTTGTCTCATAGCGTTTTTTCCATTCAAGCCACGAATATGCATCTCTAACATTATTTTGGCACTTTCCAATAAATCCACTTGATGAATCAGCTGCGCCATGAATAAGGACAACATTGTATTTTGTCACAGATTCCATTGGACGAGGAGGAAGAGCAACAGAAGTAGAATACAGAGTTAAAAAAATTAGAACAAAAAGGAAACGTTTCATTAATTTTCTCCTACCACATATAAATCTTCCGCATTATAGAGTACTTCTTTTCCAGATGAATCCGCAAATGCGGATACATTCATCCAAATTTCAGGAAATTGATTATCAAAATGTTTATTCACAGATAGACCCTTTAAATAGAATTTGGGATTTGAAAATAAATTTGATCTTGTATCCATCGAATTCAAATAAACTTGCGCAATAGTTCCATTCCATTTAACAGCGCCCTCAAAATAATCGCCAACATAAGCTTCATTCTTTTTCAGATTTAAAGAATCCATCAGCATACCATCTATAACAAGCCAAACCTTCTCATCTCCAAAATTTGACTTTTTTAGCCCAGCAAGCGCTCCATCCAAATAAACGACATCTTCGCAATCCTTAAGCCAAGCGAAATCTTCTTCCGCTAAGAGTTCGTTCACATTTCCTGTTGATGTATCCAAAACTGCATAGTTACATCCCTTAGCCCCAATCAATAGAACATTTCCATTTATCCACGGCCTAAAACGTGTAAAATTGTAGCCGTCATACCCGTTACAGGGACTATTCCATTTCATTTTTTTTGTTGATTTCGGTTTTTCACCTATTTTCCAAAAACCAAATTCGCTATAGTCATCCTTAAGAAAAATAACCGTAGAATCTCTATAGAACCCACTCATAAATGCAATGACAAGATTCGAAGTATCACCCCAATATATAGATTGTTTTTTTCTATAGTTAGCAAGGAATAATCCGTAATTTTCGCATCCTCCATTACATTCATCATAACCCAACGGGCCAACACCTTCATGACACACGCTGTACGAACGGCAGTTATATAGCAATACCAGAGAATCATCTACAAGCGAAACAATCCTCGGATCAGAGCGTTTGCCCCATTCGAAGGAGTCGTCCGTACACCCCCACATGCTTACGCTCGCGAGTGCGAGCGCCAAAATCGCAAACAATCCTTCAATTTCAGGCTTTTTCAACAGATTTTTCATACTCTGTTCTCCTTAAAACTTTTTCTGCGTATTTTACTACAAAATAATAGCAAACCAAGTTGCATATTCAAAGCACCAGTTCCTTCATGGGGACTGTCTAACGTTATTATCTTATCTACGTCTCCATTGTAAAAATTGCCCTGCACGTACTCGCGGGAAACGACTCCACCCATAGAGTGGCCGATAAGGATGTAACGTGATGCTAGTTGGCGATAAAGATCGGGATTTCTACGAATCGTATCTAGCGCTACTTGACCAACATATAAAGAATCTTTTCCGTTTTTTGAAACCTTAAGAGAAGCCTTTACCTCTTGTGCTTCTTCAACCAAAGCACGACGCTTTCCAAATTTCTTATCCTTATTCCAAGTTC
>NZ_CAMGVQ010000086.1:0-12374 GCF_946062555.1 uncultured Fibrobacter sp. | reverse complement strand
CTGAAAGTCGCTGCACTGAAAGTGCAGGGTTTTAACCATTTTTTGGACAATAAAGAAAGAAGGACGAAGAGGACGTCCGACATTGCTAAGTCTTAATTCTGTTAAAGATCGTCTTCAACTTCTTCTTGATGAATTTACTGAATCAGAATCCAATTATCGCGATTTAATAGAAAGGCAAGAAAAATCAAATTCCATTCTTTCGTCTTCAGAAGTTGATGACTTGAAATTTCTGATTGATTTGGGAGATTTTTGCAATTGGTATCCAGATTTAGTAGTAAGTATCTACACTTTGCTCCATGCGGAAAATTGTCAATATAAACCTATCGCCAAACTTGATAAAGATGTTACAAAAGATGACGAACTCGGTGCATGGAAATTGGAATACTTGCTAAAGTATGATGAACAGGTAAATGATTTTTCCGCAAATACTACAGCGTTTTGGTGTAGAGCGGTTAATGATGCTGCAGAGCGATATTCATATTGGTGTCATGATGTCGCATTGGCACTTCCTCTTGACCAGTTCCCAGGCACAACTGCCGAGGAACAAAAACAAATTGCGGTAAGAACTTTGAAAGATCGCCTAAAGGCCAAATTTCCGCAGACGGAATTAAATTCCAAATTTGAAAATAGCTTTTCTTCTACAGATGATGACGAAAAATCATGGAATGCCTTGGTTCAAAAACTCCAATCGGACGCTTGGAAGGATTTTGACCTGAATTGTTCCGACATAGATTTGTTCCTGCAAAACTCATTAGCTAAGCATAATCAAGATTCACAAAGTCCCTTGGCAGAAGCTGACGAAACCGAAATCAAGAAAATTAAGATTATACAGCGTCTTTATCGATTGACCGATAATCCCGAAGCGATAGCCTATCTTATAAAAAATGGTTTTGAATCGGCTTCTAGTATTGCCCTGATGGATGAAGAAAGATTTGTGGCAGAGCATGGCCTTGGCATGGGTGACAAGGAGCTAGCAACAAATATCCATCGACTTGCCAAAAATTTTGTGGCAAACGCTACGTTAGACATTGAACGGTATCATGGAAGTTTAAATGAAGCAGACAATACAATCATTTCGATACCTCGAGGGCTGCAAGAAACAAACGAAACCGCTGCAACAAATACAGCGTCTAATCCTAAGGCTTCCAAACTTCTAAAATTGAGCCGCACGTCCAATGTGGCGACAAGTCGCTTGAAAAGCAAGAATTTCGCCAACTGGAAAACTCTATTCGGGCGCATCAACAGAAATACGGGAACTCAGAACCAGTCCATTTTGAGTGCGTCCGCTTATTTATTGGATTTGTTGGAATTCTTAAAGCAGGGACACGCATACGGCCGGTTTATTAGCCGACGTCCCGATGTGAAGAATCTTCTAATGACAAAGGCCAATGCGGAGGTTTCTCTTCCTACAATTGATTTGGCTGTCGAATTGTTGGAAAGTCTTGTTTATAGGACTTCCATTCAAGAACGGGCAATCCCTCTTTGCAACCAGACTCCTGATGACGCTACAGTGGCGGATTTAAGGGCGGATCCGTGCAAGTGGGATTCGAAATTGGATATTAATAAATCTGCAATGCAAGTGCTTGACAATAGGTATTTCCCGTTAAGCCTTCCACGAAATTTTTATGCAGATAGGCTCGTTTTTATTTTTGATAATTTGTCACTGAACCCATGTCAGGTTGCTCATAAATTACATCTAGATGAAAATCATGCGGTACTTTTAAAAGCAAATCAGAAGGCCGTTCTATCTACTGATTTTGACCAAAATCAAATCGAACCTTCAAAGCTGTGGGGATTGGAAGATAATGGAAATCAGGGGATTTTCTTCCCTGATAAGTCAAGACAAATTGAAGCTGAAACAAGATGGTTCAATGTCCTTTGTAATTTGGCCTTTGTTCTGAACAGGGCGAAAATTACATACGAGGAATTTGCGGAAATTTTCACATCTGATGTATTCTCCGGGTGTGGAGCGGCGCTGAATGTCGATTCAGAATCATTCCAACTGGCCGATGTAAACGGATATAAGATTTATTTCGAAGACCCGAACAAGAAGAAAGATTTTTTCTGTAATCTGTCCGTTTTTGTCCGTCGTCGTGCCACTTTGGGCTGGAGCACAGAAGACGTTGCCAAGACATGGGATTGTAATCCGGATGGTTTGATTGATATTCAGGAATTGAAAACGCGGCTTAATTTGACGGCGACGGAAGCTGCGATTTTACTTGACAAAGTTACATTGACAATTGCCGATCTCAAGAGCATTTTCGCCATTGATTCGCTGTTTGACGAATATGGCAGTGATTTTGACAAATCGAAAAGAAATAATGAAAAGTTGCGTTACCAGCTTGCAACAGCCGCCAAAATTTGCCTTGAAATCGAACTTCAAGATGCCCTTTTGATTTTGCAAAAGTGCTGGAGACCAGAGACCTATCCAACAGCATCTGACGCTCTTGAAACTGGCCTGAATATCCTTTACAAATACAATCTCTGGATTTCAAGGAACGGCCTTTCTGTCGACGATTATTTCTTCTTGAGTGAAATTAATTTCCCTGTTGGTTTCGGCAGTCGCGAATTTTGTAACGCAACCATCGATGAACTGGAAATCTTGAATAAATCTTCTCTTTCCGTTAGTGACTTAAAATCGATTCTCGATCCCCAGTCAATGGCGGATGAGGAATCTGCTGAATTTGCCAAGGAGGTTGGTGACGCTATACAGGCGTCCATTGACGAGTGTATGGCGACAACAGAAGTCGATGGTGTCTCCGCGATAGATTACGAAACCTCGATTTTGAATATCATGAAGTCTTTGGGGAGGGAAGACGCGGAAGACGTTTTCAACAGTTGGAAGAACAAGCCCGAAGAAATAACAGAGGATTATAAAGATTCAATCGAATCGATATTCGCAAACTTGTTTTGGAATCTTTCTGTTAGTAAAGAATCGGATTATCCATGGTATTCTGCTATATCAAACGAAGTCGTTTTTTATGAAAAACTGACGGAGGAGCTACAGGCGGAACGCCTTTTGACCCTTCTATCTGAAAAGTTCTCAGTAGATACCGAAGTCTTGCTTTCTTTGCTTAAAACATTACACACTAGTGAAAATGATTCTGAAACAGACTGGGATGTATGGCAATCGAAGATTTCTGCTGAAAATCCCCAAATCAATAATCTTTGCAATCACATATTCCGTTGTGCGGCCCTCTACCAGTTTACGCAAACTTTAGATATGGGCTTTGAATGGAATTGGTCTTCTTTTGCCATTGCCAATGTCAACAGGTACGAGACGATAAAAAATGTAGTCTACGCCTTTGCGGCGTCTTCACAGATTCTAGGAGAGGTCTATAAGTATAACGAATTGAATCGCCTTGAAACTCTCAACAAAAAACTCCTGATTTCAAGCGAGTCCGCTGTGGCGTTGTTTACAAAGGCGGGAATCGTCTATGAACAAAACAAAGATAGTTGTCTGATTACGTCCGTGAACATAGACTCACCTGCGGCATGGTGTAAATTTGCAGACCTGCTCTATCTTTACAAGAAGACCAATACGCTTCCGGGCGATTTGGAAAAGTTGCTGGACGCCAATGATGTCGACTATTCTCTCTCTGTTGAAAAATTTGAAAAAAATTTACGTCAAACTAAAACCAACTCGGAATGGAACAAGTTTATCCAGGGGGTGAACGATAAAATCCGGCAACTGAAACGGGATGTCCTTGCCGCAGTCGTATGTAACGATTCCCAGATGCCGGGAACGGCATCCTATTATCCATCGGTCTTTGTCGATGAAAACGACATATACTCCTATTACCTGATGGACGTGAAGATGGAACCCGACATGGCCATTTCACGCACAGTTCAGGCCGTGTCCTGTATCCAATTGTTCGTGCAACGGGCCCTGATGGGACTGGAAGGAAGTTACACGCTAAATGACACCCAAAAGGAACAATGGGAGTGGATGAAGAATTTCCAGGTTTGGGTGGCGAATCGCAAGGTATTCCTCTATCCCGAAAACTGGATAGATGGCGACCTGCGTGAAGACAAAACACCATTCTTCCTCGAACTGGAGGAACGCCTTGCCGAAATAGGGAACGACCAGAATGCCATGACAGAAGCCCTGGGCGATTACCTGAAAAAAGTGTGTGACACCTCTGAAATAGATATCATTGGAGCTTGCAAGCAGGATGGCGGGAGTGCTGCTGGAGTCCTTTACACGCTCCACATTGTCGGTCGTACCCGTGGCGAACCCCACGCCTACTATTACCGCAAATACGAGGCCACGGCACTGTACGGCGGAAGCTGGACTCCGTGGGAAGAACTTCCTTTGGAAATTGATGGAGCAGCCGTACAGCCCGCAATACTGAACGGCCGTCTCTATATCGTTTGGCTGCAGGTGGTGCAGGGGCAGAGACAACGCAAGAAGGGAGATTCCTCCACAGACGAAAAAGCTACGGCAACCATAGAATACTATGCGGAAATCAAGCTTAAGTGGGCTTATTTTACAGGTGCTAAATGGTCTAGCGTAAAGGTCAGCAAGCAAGCCCTTTACGACATTTCTGAAAACCAGTTGAACTATCTTCTAGGTGACAACGAGAATCTGGACGAAAGATACTTCTTTGTCGATGTATCCGATAATTCGGATACACTTAACCTTGAAATTTGGAGAACATTCCCCAAGTTCACGGACACACAAACTGTTATTTCGGTGCCGGTAGCAAGTAGCCAGCCAACCGTGGGTACACCTGAAGATGCTGCCAACGCATCCCCCACCACATACATCCTGAAAACCGTTATCACACGAAATTACGAGGAAGGACAAAGGATCAATCACATCGGTAATCTTTCCTTGGCATCAGATGGAACCGAATCGGTCAGTTACCAGTACGATTTAGAAGGCAACCGTATCGCATTCCATTATGGTGAACTTGTCAGTGATCATGTGCCAAGGAATTGCAAGTTGGTGGGCAATATGTTCTACAGTTCATCTAACCAGTTGGTTCTACAAGATGGAACGAAGATTTTCGACAATACACGCGGTCCGTTCAAACTACTGTCTGTCAATATGGGCTTTGTTAAGCATGCAGACACTCCCTTCTTCCTTATGGACTCCAAGGGAACCTACTTGGTTCGCACCGTTTCAGGCGATGGTGGTGCAGGGGCGAATAGCATCGCCAATTACCGAGTGGAACAGGTTTCCAATCCCCAAGCTAGTGAATTCCACAGGCGGTTTGTGCATGGCGGCACAAAGTGGCTCTATAACCGTGAAACGGAAGCTTTGCCCGTTTCAGACAGCTACTACTATTCATATTCTTACTACAATTATTATTTCAGTGTCTATCTGGGCTATTACACGGCGGGGGACTGGCAGGCCTGGGACTTGTCCCAGACGCTTTTCGAAAACAGCTACATGCCCACTGCACTAGTGGCGGAACCGTACCCGTCTGCAACGGTAGATTTCAGCTGGGGTTCGGCAACATCTATCTACAACTGGGAACTGTTCTTCTTCGTGCCGATGCTCTTGGCCGACAAGATGCTCTCGGAACAGAATTACGAGGCTGCCCTGAACTGGTTGCAACTGGTGTTCGACCCGCGTATAGACTTGTCCAACTACGAACGGACAAAACGTTTTGTCCGCGAATTGCCCAAGGGGGCAAAATATTGGAAGTTCTTGCCCTTCTTCGCAAACCAGGATGCTGATAAATCCATCCTTTCGGATTTGTCATTCCCGACACCCCACGATGCCCTGCCAGATCGCCAGGCCATACTCCTTTTGCAGGACCGCTGGAAAAACGACCCCTTTGACCCGCAGATGATTGCCCGTTACAGGCCTGTCGCCTACCAGAAATATGTGGTGATGAAATACCTTGATGCCTTGATAGGCCTAGGTGATCAGTTGTTTACTCAGGATACTACCGAATCGGTTAATTTGGCTGTGCAGATGTATGTTTTGGCTGCAGAAATTCTCGGCCCGAAGAGTGCCGAAGTTCCAGACCCTAAACATAAATCGAAACTCAAGGTCATAGATTTGCTAAATTACGGCAACGATGTGATGAACAATGCCTTTATTACATACGAGGACACCATGCTCACCGGCAAGTGCCGCGAAAAGGAGACGCCTCAACGTCTGCTTCCTGGCAAGACCATGCAACTGGCCAATACTACAGGCATGATGTTCTATTTCAACGTGCCGCGCAACGAGACCCTGATGGGCTACTGGGATACCGTGGCCGACAGGCTTTATAAAATCCGCAACAGCCTGAACATCGAAGGCGTAAAGCGGACTCTTGCCCTGTTCGCACCACCCATCGACCCCGCGATGCTTGTAAAGGCAAAGGCGAGCGGAGTTTCTATCAGCGAAGCCCTAGCCGACGCATCCTCCGCATTGCCTTATTACCGTTTCAAGGTGATGGTGGAAAAAGCCAAGGAAATTGTCCGCGATATTCAGCAGATGGGCAGGGACTTGCTTTCTGCATTCGAAAAGTACGATTACGAGACGTTGGCCCTGTTGCGAGTAAACCACGAAAAGACCGCCTTGATGCTCCAGAAAACCCTGGCCGAAATGGAAGTGACAGAACTGGAACGGGAACTGGAAGCCACCGAGACCGAAGAGGAAACCCTCCAGGCCGAACAGGAACAGCAGGCTGGATTCTTCAAGAAGAGCGAGAAGGAAACCAAGTACGAAAAGGCCATGGACGGCATCAAGAAAGTCCAGGAAGGCATTGAAAGTGTACGTAAAGCCGCTTCCGTGGCAGCAAAGATTCCTGACCTTGGTATTGGAGCCATCATGAACGGTCTTGGTGGACCATCCTTTGATTCCATTGCTTATGGTGGTTCTAAAATTGCCGAAATGCTCATCAATAAGGCCGAAAGTAAGGCATCCCAGTTCGCCCAGAAGCAGGTAGGATCTGCCATCAGCAAGTTCCTCAGCGAACAGGAACGCACAGAGCAGTCCTGGACCATGCAGAAGACCGCCAAGGCAAACCAAATCAAAGTCGTCCAGAAGAAAAAACTCGTGGACCAAATCAAGATTGACTACATCAACAAGCAGGTGGAAAACCTTGAAAGGGAAATCGAGCTGAAGGACGAAATGTATGAGCACCTGTCCGAAAAGTACACCAACAAGGAACTTTACAAGTGGCTCAAGACCGAAATAGGCAAGATATACAAGGTACTCTTCCAGTTGGCAGTAAAGGTAGCCAGAAAAGCAGAAAAATGCTACCACTTTGAAATCGGCGATACCGAAGAGAATCCCAAATCGGCCAAGTCGTTCATCAAGGGCAGTGGCAGTTACTGGGACGGCCTGTATAGTGGCTTGCTTGCCGGCGAAAAACTCCTAGCCGACTTGCATGCCATGGAAGTGGCTTTCTTTGAAAACGACAGGAACGAATTGGAAATAACGAGGCCGGTAAGTTTGTGGGAATTAGAATATAGACAGGGGGATGATGACTTGAATAAGCCACAGCGTCCTTTGACTGATATACAGGGAGAGGGAAGTTGTGAATTTACCATTCCTGAATCCCTATTCTCTAAAGACTTCCCAGATCAATACTTTAGACGAATTAGGGATGTCCGAGTAGAAATAATTGCTCCAAATTACAGAGGACATTACTTGAACGCACAATTGTCCTTAACCGAGAATTTTCTTGATTTGAAAGGAATCGGACAAAAAATTGGTAATCGTATCGGAACACAGACCATGGCGACGAGTACCGCTCATCAAGAATCAGGGAAATTTGATTTCCGCTTTGGCTCGGACAAGTTCTTGCCCTTTGAAGGGGCGGGTGCCGTTGATTCCAAATGGTCTCTTGAAATCACGGGTTTTGACAACACAAGAAACAATGACGAAGAAATCAGTCATTCACTTGATTTGTCCAAGATTGAGGATGTTATCATCCATCTAAGTTACACTGCTCGAATGGGAAAAACGCAGAAAGGAGGCAACTAATGTATCTGAAAATTATCTTCTTTTTATTTTCTCTTTTGTTGATGATTTCCTGTGGTGGCGATAATTCAAGTAGTCCCGACGTTGAAAATAGTTCAAATTCTCATAGTTTGGAAATTCCTTGCGATGCAACCAATGAGGGAACGATAATCAAGCCAACTGATAGCGATGTAGAACACATCTGTAAAGACGGCTCTTGGATTGCAATCAACAGCAGTTCATCCTCTACAAACAATGTCATTCTGAGCGCAAGCGAAGAATCTAGTTCATCAGTTAAATCAGTCATTCTGAGTAGTGATAGTGACGAGTTGTCTAGTTCGTCGTCCAGCAGCGTCATTGCGAGTGAAACGAAGCAATCTAGTTCGTCCGGTTACGATAACGACGATTCCTCTTCTAGTTCAGAGAAACCTGTTGAATCTAGTAGCAGCGAAGAAACCAAACTCTATCTTTGCGAAGACAATGAAACATACGTGCTAGACCCAGCCAATTGCGAAAAAATATCCTCTTCTTCAGTGGTTGTTTCGTCATCAAGTGATAATAAACTGATTTCGTCAAGCAACGAAATTCAAGAATCTTCAAGTTCGGAGATGTCTAGCAGTAGCGAGAAAATAGATTCCTCTAGTTCCAATGTTGAATCAAGTAGTAGCGAAACGGCAACGCAGTCTAGTTCCGAAAAAGTAGAAGAATCATCAAGTTCTGAAGAAATCGTAGAATCTAGCAGTAGCGAGATAAACGTAGTAAGTTCGTCGTCGTTAAATAGTGTTTATGATGTCGTAAATAATACTCTGACGGATTTACGAGATGGACAAGTTTACAAAACTGTAACAATAGGCTCACAGGTTTGGATGGCTCAAAATCTGAACTACTTGCTGAAAGATACTGCTGGAACAAATTGGGGAGGAAAATCATTGTGTGGTGGTGGAGAGTGGAAAAAAACAGCTGAGGGCGATTGTAGTATTTATGGTAGATTATATGAGGAAGATTTTTCAAGACTAGACACTTTGAAACATGGATTGTGTCCAGAAGGATGGTCCATTCCGAATAAGAGTCAATTTACTCAATTAATAAATTTTCTTGGTGATGATGTTGATGACAAACTAAAAATAGCTGACAATGATTTATGGCCAAACAGAAAAGAAATAGAAGAATCTGGCTTCGCGGCGCTGCCTTCGGGGTATTATCATCCAATAGCTGGGTTTGATTCTAATGAGAAGACGGAGACTGCTGTTGCATCGTTCGCAATAGCTGTTAAATGGGGGTATGAGGATAATGTTTTGGAAATCAGGGATGTCAGTAGTTATCACTATAGCAGTTATGGAAATAGGCTATATATGGCTGTGCGCTGTATAAAGGATTAAAATTATGATGCCGGCGACTTTGCATAACCAATTAATGTATAAGCAAATTCTCTACTCGTTACTTCTTTCCATATTGATTGTTTCCTGTGGTGGCGATAATTCTACTTCTCCATCAAATGAGAACAGTTCAGACTCTCACGGTTCAGAAATTCCTTGCGATGCAACCAATGAGGGCACGATAATCAAGCCGTTTGATAGCAATGTAGAACACATCTGCAAGGGCGGCTCCTGGATTGCTATTGGCAGAAGTTCATCGTCCAGCAATATCATTACGAATGAAACAAAGCAATCCAGTTCATCCTCTTCATACAACGTCATTCTGAGCGCAAGCGAAGAATCTAGTTCGTCAGTTAAATCAGTCATTCTGAGTAGTGATAGTGACGAGTTGTCCAGTTCGTCGTCCAGCAGCGTCATTGCGAGTGAAACGAAGCAATCTAGTTCGTCCGGTTACGATAACGACGATTCCTCTTCTAGTTCAGAGAAACCTGTTGAATCTAGTAGCAGCGAAGAAACCAAACTCTATCTTTGCGAAGACAATGAAACATACGTGCTAGACCCAGCCAATTGCGAAAAAATATCCTCTTCTTCAGTGGTTGTTTCGTCATCAAGTGATAATAAACTGATTTCGTCAAGCAACGAAATTCAAGAATCTTCAAGTTCGGAGATGTCTAGCAGTAGCGAGAAAATAGATTCCTCTAGTTCCAATGTTGAATCAAGTAGTAGCGAAACGGCAACGCAGTCTAGTTCCGAAAAAGTAGAAGAATCATCAAGTTCTGAAGAAATCGTAGAATCTAGCAGTAGCGAGATAAACGTAGTAAGTTCGTCGTCGTTAAATAGTGTTTATGATGTCGTAAATAATACTCTGACGGATTTACGAGATGGACAAGTTTACAAAACTGTAACAATAGGCTCACAGGTTTGGATGGCTCAAAATCTGAATTATTTACCCAAAGATACGAGTGGTACAATTTGGGCGGGCAAATCATTGTGTGGCGGGGGCGAGTGGAAAAAAACAGCAGAAGGGGATTGTTCTATTTATGGAAGATTATATGAATCAAAATTTACATTTACAGATACAGATTCCTACAGGAAACTCTGTCCAAATGGTTGGTCGCTTCCAACAAAAAAGCAATACGAGACTCTAATCAGTTTCTTAGGAGATAAAGCTATTGATAAAATGAAAATCCAGAATTCATCTTATTGGAATATTAGTGAATCCATTACATCGTCAGGTTTTGCAGCAATTCCTGCTGGATATTACACTCCTTATGGTGGATTTAATGATCAAGAGAACGAGGCAAAGTCTGTGGCATACTTTGGTTTTATTTACAATAGTAAAAATATAATAGCTATTATTGAAGATCGAACAGACTTTCGATGGACTACATTTGGGACTGCTTATTATATGTCAATTCGATGCATTAAGGAATAGAACAATGCCCCACCCCTTTTTAGCCCGTCCTATTAAAAAATTAACATTACAGAGTAAGGAGTAATCAAATGCCCAAAACAATTCTCTTTTGGCCCGATGTTTACAAGGAACAGGGACACTGGCTACCCACGTTGAAATGGGCAGAAGATATGCTCAAGAGCGGTCACACCGTTAATTATATGGGAATCGTTGATTGCGAGGGTGTTGTCAAAGCTTTCCCGATTGCCATTAACGGTGCGGTCACTTCTTTCCCCTATTCACGGATTTTTGAAAACATCTATCCGCTGGGCTACACAACAGAAAGCCACACTAGCCCCAATGAACGTTGGCGTCCTGACCATATCTGGGCAATCGCATATAGTACGTTAGGGGAAGATTTGGCCAGGTACAAGGACAAATTAAATAAAGACTTGTATGAAGATGCTCTGCATTTTTACCAAACAATGACAAATGTCAATCCCGACTTGCTCGTCTCGGGTTATTTTACATCCTTAGAAAGTTTGCTTATCCACAAAATTTATGATGTGAATGTCGTTATTACCACGACATATTTAAGACATCCCAGCGAAGACCCAGCCATGCGTGCAATACAGAATTTGATGGCTTTTTCGCCGACGGAATTTTTTAAGTTGGTGAATTTGAGCCGATATGCAGAATTGAAGGCGGCTGCAGGGGAGGATCCCGTTGATTTGCTGCAAGACCCTGAAATTGATATTGAAGATTTTGTAGAGGACCTACAGTATTTTGACGAACTGATTCCTTCTCCTCGCGAATACGAATACACACATTACAACCCTGGTGAAAAAGTTCACTATGTGGAACCCTGCATTCTGGATAGGGATTTGAATTCTTCGACAAACAGTGTCTTAGATTCTACTGTAATAGGCGCAGGCAATAAAAAATTAATTTTTGTAACAGCCGGTTCACAGGTTCTCGATTACGAGGGTAAGGCCCGTCATCTATTCCATTGCATGTGCGAGGCCATGCGTTCTGCGGAGTTGAACGACTATCGCTTGGTTCTGGGTGTTGGTTCGAAACTAATAAACGATTATGAATGGACTGAATTTAAGAACCAGTCCAACATTATCTTTGCCAGCTGGGTCCCGCAGCGAGCGATTCTTTCGGCACCGAACTTAGAATTCGCCCTAATTCACGGTGGTCTTGCCACAATCAAGGAATGTGTCTATAACAACAAGAAATTCTTGATTCTTCCCTTGGGTAAAGACCAGATTGACAATGCCATGCGGCTTCGTAAATACGGCATTAACAACATGGTTCCTGTGGAAAGTATCACACCGAAGGTGTTGATTGACGCCATCGTGAACTTGAAATCAGATAGAAAGACTTTGGAAAATCTATCGAAGTTAAGCGAAGTCTTCCAAAGTGTTGAACGGGAAAGTCCTGGTAAACAGGTGCTGTTGGATAATTTGAATTCGTAAAGAATCCCTAAAATTGCTAAAGAAATACCCCGCCACTTTTTAGTGACGGGGCGTTCTAATTTACCTCAAAGGCCGTAAGGCCGACCTCATCGCCCGAAGCGACGAAGTCGCGACCTCATACCTCTTACAGGCTAATCAACCCTTCCGTATCCTTGCTCATGGCGTCATAGAATGCGTAGCGGGCGTCCACTTCCTTCTGGAGGTCGTCGGCG
>NZ_CAMGVQ010000085.1:0-12486 GCF_946062555.1 uncultured Fibrobacter sp. | reverse complement strand
AAGTCACCCTCGCCCGCAAGGACGCGACAGGACTTCGCTACAAGTCACCCTCGCCTGCAAGGACGCGACAGGCCTTCGGTATAAGTATAAGTCATCCTCGACCAAGCGTCAGCGCGGGAGGGGATCCAGGCCCTTAAATTTTCAACATTCGGCCTCAGGAGAAATCCTCCGCCGAAAAAAGATAAACGGATTCGCTGCGATTACTTCACTTTCACTACGAAAGCGGTAATGTTATAAGCAGAAAGTTCGCGGGCCTTGTCCTCGGCAGCCTTCTTATTGCCCCATCCACCGCCACGAAGCTTGTAGAAGGGCGCGTCGAATACCACCTGGATAGCGTAGCCGGTACTTGCAGAAATCTGCGCACGGCGACGCTGGGCGGCATCAAAATCGGCGACCGATTCAAACTGCAGCATATAGTAGCCGTCGGACTTGGACGTCTTCGCGGCAGCCTTGCCGGGCACCGCCGAAGCTTCGCTTGTCGCGGAATCGCGCAGCGAGGCGCTCAACACAGGCCTATATTCCTTGCCGCGGAACAGGGAATCCAAATCCGTAGGTTCAACCGCAAACGACGCAACCGTCGCGGCGGCACACAGACTCATAGCAGCTAAAATCTTTCGCATGCCGCAAATATAACAAAAAGGCCCCAGCCTAAGGTAGGGGCCTTTTGAAATTAAGTTCCGGTTGGATTTACTTGGCAGCCTTTTTCAGGTAGTCCGTATTGGGAAGCGGAGAACGCTTCACGCCCCAGACCGAGGTTTCTTCCTTCTTGCCGTACTTGCCGGCCTTATCGAGTCTGATAAAGGTCGTGTACTTGACAATGTAGGCGCCCGTTCCGACCATGCGGCCCTTGTCAGAGCGAGTATTCCAGCCGATGAAGAAGTTGGAACCGATACCGGCATCGATACAGGTCTTACCGCCGAAGTAGTCAATCTTCTTGCCATTTTCGTCGGTTTCCTTATTCTTGCTGTCGTCGCAGAAGATCTTGCCACTCTTGCCAGCCACGTAGTTACCCAGGTTGGTGTAAATCTGCAGGTCATAGGAGAAGTAAATCTTTGCAGGATCCAGATCTTCGTCCTTGAAGCCCTTAGCCTTCATGTCGTTGATCAGGGAGTACATATCCGCTTGAGCGAACAAGCCCAGACGGCCACCTTCCGCAGCGATCACTTCGTTCTTCGACAGGTTGGTAGAATAGCCATTCACCGTTACGACTGGGACATTTTCGCCAACAGGAGAGTTTCCTGTATTGGCAAAGTTGTTTTCGACAACCTTGACTTCAGGTTCACCGCTCACCAACACCCACGGTGTCGGGAGACGCTTGGTCTCGTTGTAAGACGTCGGGGAGTTCCAGTTGTATGCGGCATCGGCAGCGGCACGGAGCGTATCGGCACCCGGCACGGCGATATCGGCACTATCGACCCAGAAGATGGTGGACATGTCACCGGAGAGGCGGACAAAGTCACCCACGTGCGGAGAAACATTGCCACGGATATACTGGTACTTGATACGGCCCTGGCCATTTGCAGAACCCACAAGGGCGTCCTGGGCGCCGGTCACCGAGGCAACAGTGCTATTCAGGATAGAGACGAAACGGCTGTCTTCGGAGAGATCCACGGCGGAATTCAGGTAGAAGTCCAGAGCGTTCTTCTTCTGGTCCGTCACGATCCTGACCGGTTCAGACATAATCACCACAAGGCTATCGAAGTCGCTGAGTTCGTCGCCCTTTCTAATGGCACGCACTTCAGCACGCAGCGGCACAGGAGCCATGCGGTCAGTCAGCTCGCCAGGGAATCCCTGCTTGATGTCCTTACCCTTGTCCTTGAATTCGGCGTAAGAAATCACCTTACCCTTACCGGAGGTCTTGACACCATTAGAAAGCTTGGAAGAATCTCCCTTGAAGTAGCTGGAGCTCAACTTGATCACGTTGGTGCAGTAGCCGTCGGCACCGGCACCAGAGCAGTCGATATCGGTATCCTTGTTCACCTTGACAAGAGCGTTACAGACAATCGCGGTATCCTTCGAGATATTGGAGAATCCTTCTGCGACCGGGTTGTGCTTCTTGGCGGAAGTGGAATCCCACACCACGCAAATCTGGGTCGGCACAGAGTCCTTATGGATGGCTCGGTGATAGTAGATGGCCACAGAGTCAGCCACACCGTCGAGGTATTCCTGGTTCATGCTGAAGTACGGGGCCGGAATCTTGAATTCAACTTCGGGCGAAGCACCGTGAACGTCGAACACATCGGCAAGACGCGGAGACGGAACCGGCGGTTCGCGGAAGTAAATCGGAGAATACCCCGGGTTCGTGAACACGTAGTCATTGTAGGCCGCAACAATCATACCCGGATTATGGATCGTCGGGTCAGTATCGAAGCGGTATTCCTTGGTAGCCACGATAGAAATCGTTGCATAACCGTTCACGAATTCGGCATCGGCGAAGGTGATGTAGTCAGAAGTTCTCGGATCCCTATGAATCGTGAAGTTACAGTCTTCGCAGATATAGTAGTCGCCGTTGTCGTTCGGCTTAAGCACGGCAAGGTAAAGTTCATAGATACTGCCAACCCAGCGTTCGTCGTAGGTGCCGTCAGCTTCGGGCTTGTCACCGTTGGTAACTTCACCCGTGCTATCCGGAGCGGACACGAACTGGATAATCGGCAAGTAGAAATTAATCTTCAAAGTGTTGGGCCTGCCGGTCACGCCGACGGTAAACTGGTTGTTCGGTTCGGTCAGGTCGTCCATTTCCACGGTCACGTAGACGGTATCGACACCGCTTTCGCCAATCTCTCGGGAATCACCAAAGGCGATCTTCTTGAACGTTTCAGCGCCGTTTTCGTCCACCGTTCTTTCATAAAGCTTCATCAAGTTGCTGGACGGGGTCAGCGTATACTTCATACCCTTGGCATCGATAGGCTGAATGACCAGCGGCTGGCCCGGATTTTCCGCTTCGCCCACATTAGAAATATAGACCGGCACGAATTCGCCACCCATGGCGCTCTTCACAGCCTTGTACTTACCGAGCTTCTTGATTTCGCCCGTATCGTCGTTGATATCGACCGCTTCGCCATCGGCGTAGACCACATCGACTTCGCCACTCGGACGGAAGCTTGCGACCTTCCTGGACTTGCCATCGATGGTTATGAACAATGTGTAGCGGCCGGCGCCGAGATTGACCTTGGTCTTGTCAACCGAGGGAGAGGCCAGATTTCTCAAGTCGATACCACCCTTGTAAATACCGGGGACAGAAATGTTTTCAAACTTGGTAATACCGGAAGCAGCCAATTCAGGCATGGCCACGGCCGGGTCCGTAATCTTGCCACCCTGAACGAGGGTGTAGGAAATCGGCAGGCCAGCATCAACAATTTTTGGACCACAGAAGATCTGGGTTTCAGACTGCCCCTTCGCAGCGGCCTCGCAGGAACCGTCACCCGACTTGGAATAGCAAATGTCGTACGAAGTCTCTGTACCATTCTTATTGCCCTTCAAGGCAATAGCAGTCTGCTGGACGATATACATGTTCGTCTTGATACGCACGTTACTCATATTGGTACGGCGGTCGCAGAAGAAAATGTCAATGTCATACTTTGTGCCTTCCTTAAGCGCACCCGAGGCCCCCGTAAACTGATCGAGGTTCACGTAACCCGGAGCGGCAAGGTGGGTACCGCCGAGGTCCACGGCAAGCTTGTTGTCGATGTACACCCAAATGTCGTCGTCACCACGGAACGAGAACTGCATTCCGGCGCGGTAGGTGAAGTTCGCATGGGATTCAAAGCAGAACATTTGGTTGTTATTCCCCTTGATACGCAGATCCCAGGTGGAGTTGTCGTAAACGTTGGGGTGCGTACCGTCACCAAATTCGCCATTGGCCACCGGATAAAGGTCAATATAGGGTAAACCGGAAACAGGATCAATGGCGGACCAGTCCATTACACCAGGAAGGGCAGCCTGAGCGGCAGCGGAGATATTGTTCGCGGTAGCATTCTGGGCAGCAGTGTTAGTCGGCTGGCCTTCCCCAAGACCATAGGCAACGTTCCCTAGACCCTCACGGGGGGTCGCAGCCTGGGCACAGAGACCCGTGCAAGTCCCCGCCAAGATAGAGTCAGCCAAGTCGTTCAGGATGGTAAAGGCGCCGGTCGGTTCGTTATAGGAATCATATTCCCACATACCTTCCTTGGTGAGGCTGAAAGTCACGTTGCGGCAATGCTTTACGCTAGTACCCTTGGTGTCATCGAACATGGCATTGAAGGCATCCGCACTTGCAAAGCATCCGCTTAAGGCATTGTAAGTCGGCTTCTTGGTAGAAGGATCCAAATTTTCAGACACAATTCCCTTAGTCACACCGATACAGGGAACCGTATTGGCGGCACCGCCACCAGCATAACCAAAGGGAGCTGTGGCAACATAGCACTTATTTGCTCCAGCCTGCGGATAAGCATCGCAAGTAAAGGCGCCGTGCAGGCTCGCATCGGTATCGTAAAGGAAGGCAGCCAACTGATAGGTGCAGTTTCCTTCGACCATGGGGTCCGTTTCAGAAATAGAAGGAACACCCTCGTCTTCAGCCTTTTCCGGGTCGGCAATAAAGTAAATCTTGTTGGTATTCGGGTAAGCATCAAAGAAAACATTCATCGGGAACGGCGTGAGCGGAGCGCCCCAGCCATCGACACCAATCGCATCTTCGAGAGATTCGTCGTCTTCACGGAAGATGATAAAGTTTTCCGGCATGGCTTCGTTCATCCAGACCACGTAGTACCATCCGCACAAGTTGGGGTCTACCTTCAACGGCTGGCGGTTTTCAAAAGTTCCATCGGGAGACCACTGCGGCACAGTGGACTTCCAGTCCTCGTCATCGGGGACCAGGATATAGAAGTACTTAATATTCGGTTCCTCATAGGAAACCAAGGTCTTGCTCGCCTGTTTCGGGTTTTCGAGCACCCAGACATCCTTACCGGCACCAGGGCAGGTAATGTCACGTTGGTTCTTCGGAAGGTTCGGGTCGTAGGCGGACTTTCCGTTCCAAGTGCTCTTGAGCACGTAGTTCAACGGATTTGTAGACGAACTTGCAAGACCGAAGGTCATTTCCTGAGCTTCGCCCTTGGCAGCAGACAAATCATAGTCATAAAAACCGGTCGCCGCATTCAAGGCGGTTGCCGGGACTGGAGCGGCAATGTTATTCATCGTAACAAAGACACTAGTCCAGTCATCAGGCTTCTTAAAATGCAGCGTGCCTTCGCAGGCGGCAATAACATTCTGCACTCCAGCGAAAATCAGACAGGTACCCAAAATCCACTTCCACATGGAGATTTTCGTTTTTTTCATCATTTTAGTTTCCATCGAAGTTTTTCCTACCAACGGCATAACAAAAAGACCGGCCTTTTTGAAATGCCACATACCGCCCTCAAATTTATTCTTTTCTAGCGAAAAATGCCAACTGTTTTTGTAATTTTTGATAAAAATTCCGTTCATTTTTGTAAACAAACGGTGGATTCGCATTTGATAGTGAATAAAATCACACCGAGAAAGCCCTGTTTGTAAACAACTGTTTTCAAAACAGTTTAAAAGTTCCCGCACCTCCCCTTAAAGTCATCCTCGACAGGAACAGTTCCCGGACATTCCCCGAAACGGAATCCTCGACCAAGCGGCAGCGCGGGAGGGGATCCACAATGGTTCCCGTCGGTCGCACAGCTCCCTCCAGGATGACTGTATATTAAAATGCCTCCCCTACAAGGAACAGTTCCCGCACCTCCCCTTAAAGTCATCCTCGACCAAGCGGCAGCGCGGGAGGGGATCCACAATGGTTCCCGTCGGTCGCACACTCCCTCCAGGATGACTGTATATTAAAATGCCTCCCCTACAAGGAACAGCCCTCGCACCTCCCCTTAAAGTCATCCTCGACAGGAACAGTTCCCGGACATTCCCCGTAACGGCATCCTCGACCAAGCGGCAGCGCGGGAGGGGATCCACAAGTTGCATCTTTTTACTACATTTTGAGTGAACAACGGAGCACTTATGCAGGACATGGACCGAACAATTGCCAGCGGCAACACCATCAAACTTCCCATCGCAAAGATGAGGCCGCACCTGATTGTACTCTACCCGCAAAACCAGTTCAAGCAGATTCCCCTTGAAAAGGGCACCGTCATCCTGGGCCGCGGCCAAGACGCCGACATCCGCATGGACGACGAACTGGTAAGCCGCAGGCATTGCGCTCTCACCTTCGACGGCATCGACGTCACCGTGAAGGATCTGGGCAGCACCAACGGCACCTTCGTCGACGGAAGCCCCGTCGCCGAAAGCAAGCTCGAAGACCACAACCGTCTGCAAATCGGCAAGATGGTCCTGAAGGTTGACTTCAAGGACGCCAGCGAAGAAGCCTTCGACCGAGAACTCTACGAGGCGGCCACCATGGACCCGCTGACCAAAATCAGCAACCGCCGCACCTTTATGGACAGAAGCCTCGGCGAACTCGCCCTCGCCCGCCGCAACAACTATTATATACATACTATAATGGTCGACGCAGACCATTTCAAACACGTAAACGACACCTGGGGCCACCAGTGCGGCGATATGGTCCTTAAGGAGATTGCCCGAATTCTCAAGGAAGAAAAGCGCGAATCCGACCTGCTCGCCCGTTACGGCGGCGAAGAATTCGTGCTGCTTTTAAGCGGAATCGGCCCCGAAGACGCCAAGAAAAGCGCCGAACGCCTGCGCAGCGCCGTGGAACGCCACCGTTTTTCATGGAAGGATACCGTTATCCCCGTGACAATTTCATTGGGACTCGCTAGCCGTCAGGGCGAAAGCATCGGCATGATCGAAGAAATGATCGCCGAATGCGACCGTCTGCTGTATGTCGCCAAGGAAAACGGCAGAAACCGCGTCGCTTTTTAACCCCGAAATTTGAATTCCGAATTCTGAATTTCCATGGCACGCGCACGCAAGACAATTACACCCGACCCGTATGCGAAACCGATAGCGAAGCCGCTACCGCCCGAACAGAGTTTGCCGGGACATCTCAAGCAGTTCCAGTCGCCGACTCGCGCGAACTTTGAACTGGTGAGCCCTTATGGGGCGGCGGGTGACCAGCCGAAAGCGATTGAAGAACTCACACGAGGTTTTGAGAGCGGCGAACAGTTCCAGACGCTGCTTGGCGTGACGGGTTCCGGCAAGACTTTCACGATGGCGAATGTCATCAAGAACGTAGGCAAGCCGACGCTCATCTTGACGCACAACAAGACGCTCGCGGCGCAGCTCTATCAGGAATTCAAGGCGTTCTTCCCGCACAATGCGGTGGAATACTTCGTAAGCTATTACGACTATTTCCAGCCCGAAGCGTATATTCCGCACACAGACACCTTCATCGAGAAGGATGCCAGCATCAACGACGAGATTGACAAGCTCCGCCTGCGCGCCACCGCAAATTTACTCACCCGTCGCGACGTGATTATCGTTGCATCCGTAAGCTGCATCTACGGTTTGGGAAGCCCCAGCGAATACTTCGACTTGATGGTCCGCATCAAGAAAGGCGACGTTTACGACCGGGACAAGATTCTCCACGACCTGGTGCGAATCCAATACACGAGAAACGATTTCAGCCTGGAGCGCGGCAGTTTCCGCGTGCACGGCGACGTGATTGAAATCCACCCGAGCTATGACGAAGAAGGCCTCCGCATCGAACTGTTCGGCGACGAGGTGGACAGGCTCGTGCGCTTCAACATCATTACCGGCGAAGTCACGCAGGAAATGGACGAGATGACGATTGCACCAGCAAAGCACTTCGTAACGAAGGAAGAAGGCCGCGCAGGAATCTTACAGCGCATGCAGGTGGAACTGACCGAGCGCCTCGCAGAGCTGGACAAAGAAGGCAAGGTGCTGGAATCGGCCCGACTCAGCAGCCGCACCCGCTACGACATGGAAATGATTCGCGAGACCGGCATGTGCAGCGGCATCGAGAACTACTCCCGCATTATCGAGAACCGCGCCCCGGGTACGCGCCCATTTACGCTTATCGACTACTTCGGCGACGACTGGCTCCTGATGGTGGACGAATCCCACGTGAGCATTCCGCAGGTAGGCGGCATGGCCGAAGGCGACAAATCCCGCAAGACGACGCTTGTGCAGTACGGGTTCCGCCTCCCCTGCGCGCTGGACAACCGCCCGATGAACTTTGCCGAATTCGAGTACATGTACCCGAAACAGGTGCTTTTCGTGTCTGCAACCCCCGGCGATTACGAACTTACCAAGACGGGCGGCGTGGTTACCGAACAAATTAACAGGCCCACCGGACTTTTGGACCCGAAAATCGAGATGTTCCCCATCAAGGGCCAGATGGACGTGCTCCTGTACCGCATCGAGGAGGTCGTCAAGAACGGCGACCGCGTGCTGGTCACCACCCTCACCAAGAAGATGGCGCAGGACCTCACCGACTTCTTCGTGGAAGCGGGCATCCGCGCGCGCTACCTGCACAGCGACATCAAGACGCTGGAACGCCACGAACTCATCCGGGGCTTGCGAACCGGGGAATTCGACGTGCTGGTGGGCATCAACTTGCTTCGCGAAGGACTGGACCTGCCCGAAGTGAGCATGGTGGCCATACTCGACGCCGACAAGGAAGGATTCCTGCGCAACTACAGGAGCCTCATCCAGACCATGGGACGTGCGAGCCGTAACGTGAACGGCACCGTACTGCTTTTTGCCGACAACATGACCGACAGCCTCGACAAGGCCATCACCGAAACCGCCCGACGCAGGGCCGTGCAGGAAGAATTCAACAAGGAACACGGCATCACGCCGAAGTCCGTGACCCGCAAGCTGGAAGACGATTTGCGGATTAATGACCCGCTCGGCGATATCGGCGACGATTCCGTCGACGCAGACTGGGAAGACCCTTCGACAAGCTCAGGGACCTTAGGCGGCATTCGCCCGATGGAACCGCTCCAACCGAGCAGCAAAACGAAGAAGAAGGGGACTCGAGGCAGCACCCAGAAGCGTCATCCTGAAGCCGAAGGCGATGAGATCCCCTCCCCACTTCGTGGGTCGAGGATGACAGAAGGGAATCGTGGGTCGAAAACTGGGGACAAGCTCGAAGACCTGGAACGCCAGATGAAGGAAGCTGCCGCCAAACTCGATTTCGAGGAAGCCGCACGCCTCCGCGACATTATCCGCGGCATGAAAGGATAGATGGCAGAACTTAATTGGTAGATCTTAGACTATTCTACTAGAAAATCTAAGTTCTAACTTCTAAGTTCTAGTTCTTTTTACCTTTTTTTCATATTTTCAGTTGCTTTTTTGACCATTTTTGTTTATTTTCAAGGGCAGAAATACTTTTTATGAGGAAAATCATGAACTTTAAGAATCTTTTCCTGGGCTCCGTTATCGCCATGGGCGCTTTCGGTCTCGTAGCCTGCGGTGACGACAGCAGCACCAATGCCTCCAACAATAACAATGACAAGATCGTCATTCCGGAAAACAACGACGCCAATATTTCTGTCAACGGACTGGACTCCAGAGTGTCTGGCGACACGCTCCGCTTCAAGGGTCGCTACACACTGGACCGCACCGACTCAACCAACGAAAATTCTTCAAATCTGCAGTTCACTGGCATCTCGCTCGAAATCATGAACTCCGCCCAGCAGAAGGTCGAGTATCAGGTTATTTACAACAATGCCGTCGTTCCGACAGCAAACGAAATCGACCTCAATTCCCAAATGTCTGCATTTGTGAAGATCAACCTGAACGACCCGATCTTTACCTGCGACGACTACAGCCTTGTGGTGAAGGTCATCGCAAACGACGGCGTCAAGGATTTCTTTAGAACCGATGTAATCCCCTTCGACGCAGAAGCCAAGACTGAATTCTTCTGCAAGAACGTGGAACCGGCATCTTCCGCCTCCACCGATCCGGGTTCCGACGAAATTGTCATGACTCCCTGTGAAGTGACGGTTTCTACGGCCGATAAAAACATCAGCGGCGTCAGCCTCGCTACTTGCACTGCGGTTCCCGCCGAAGCTGCAGACATCGTCTTTGAAAAGTCCGGCTCCAAGAGCGAACCCGATGTCGCCGCCAATGCAGGCGCAGGCGTCACGTTCCTCACGATTAGCAACGACGACTACGGTAACGGCATGTGGCCCGAAGACGTCAACCACCGTCCTGCTTATTTGAGCGACTTCAGAGCGGGCTCGATCGAAAAGTCGATCCTCCCGACTTTGATTGAAAATGGCGAAGGACTGTCCTATGTGGCAAAGACCGCCGCATACGACGCTGCAACCGGAGCTGGATTCTATCCGTTCGCCGTTTACGACAGCGGCTTCCCCGACAAAAACGGCTACTACACCTTCAAGGTCAAGATTTACAAGGTCCAGTAAACACTAGCTTCTAGGCTTTTCAAGGCTCCCCGTACATACGGGGAGTTTTTTGTGGTTTCTCGCTATGCACACATTTGTCGCTGCACTCGCCTTACGCAAAAGTTTCTAAATTTACTCCCGTAATTTAACAGGAGTAAACTATGCTCAAGAAGCTTTCCAATTTCCCCGGCATCAAGGGACCGGTCGTAACCATCGTGATGGATGGTTTTGGTATCACTGATAAGGTCGAAGGCAACGCCATCAAGGCCGCCCGCACCCCGACTCTCGACAACCTCTTCAAGATGTACCCGAACGTGCTCCTGAAGGCTCACGGCCGCGCCGTTGGTATGCCCACTAACGAAGACATGGGTAACTCCGAAGTTGGCCATAACGCCATCGGTGCTGGCCAGGTTTACAACCAGGGTGCAGCTCTCGTTGCAGACGCCATCAACTCCGGCGACATTTTCGGCCGCGACGCTTGGAAGGAAATCGCCGGCAACGCCCGCGAAAAGAACAGCGTACTCCACTTCATCGGTCTCTTCAGCGACGGCAACGTCCACTCCAACATCAGCCACCTCAAGGCCATGGTCGCCCAGGCCAAGAAGGAAGGCCTCAAGAAGGTCCGCGTGCACATTTTGCTCGACGGTCGTGACGTGCCGGAAACTTCCGCCCTCGATTACGTTGGCCCGTTCGAAAAGTTCCTCGACGAACTCCGCAGCCCGGAATTCGACGTTTGCATTGCTAGCGGCGGTGGCCGTATGCAGATTACCATGGACCGTTACAACGCTAACTGGAAGATGGTGGAACTCGGCTGGAAGACCCACGTGCTGGGCGAAGGCCGCTACTTCGACAACGCTACGCAGGCTATCGAAACCCTCCGCGGCGAAACCAAGGCCATTGACCAGGACCTGCCCCCGTTCGTGATTGCAAAGGACGGCCAGCCGGTCGGTACCATCAACGACGGCGACTCCGTGGTGTTCTTCAACTTCCGTGGCGACCGTGCCATCGAAATCACCCGCGCCTTCGAAGAAGAATCCTTCAACGAATTTGACCGCAAGCGCTTCCCGAAGGTCTGCTACGCTGGCATGCTCCAGTACGACGGCGACCTCAAGCTCCCGAACCGCTTCCTCGTTCCGCCTCCGGCAATCAAGGAAACCAGCGGCGAATGGCTTGCCGAAACCGGCGTGAAGCAGTTCGCTTGCTCCGAAACGCAGAAGTACGGCCACGTGACCTACTTCTGGAATGGTAACCGTTCCAGCAAGTTTGACGGCGAAACCTACCTGGAAATCGAATCCGACGTTGTTCCGTTCGAACAGCGCCCGTGGATGAAGGCTGCCGAAATCACCGACGCCATGATCGAAGCCTTGAAGAGCGGCAAGTACCAGACTCTCCGCTGCAACTTCCCGAACGGCGATATGGTGGGCCACACCGGTTCCTTCCGCGCAGCTACGATGGCTATCGAAGCGGTGGATATCGGCCTTGCCCGTTTGCTCCCGGTGATTGACGCCCTCGGTGGTGTCGCTATCATCACGGCTGACCACGGTAACGCTGACGAAATGTACGAAATCGACAAGAAGACCGGCATGCCGAAGGTCAACAAGGACGGTTCCTTCAAGGCCAAGACCAGCCACACCTTGAACAAGGTTCCTTGCATCCTTTACGATAACGTAACGGGCGGCAAGCTCGGCCTCAAGGAAGGCGACTGGGGTCTGTCGAACATCGCTGCAACGACCGCGAACCTCCTCGGCCTCGAAAAGCACGAGGCTTGGGACGAATCTATGTTAATCGTTAAATAAACGATTAACATATAACGAGATTAAAAATGGAACCTGAAAAGGTTCCATTTTTGCTTCGCCTCCAAATCCTTGTTAAGAGCTGCGGCAGCCATAGGCTGGCGCATCTCTAATAACAACGATTTCGTTCGACGAACGGAGGGCATAAAGCCCTCCTCCCGCACCATAGGTGCGGAGTCTCACGAGAAGCTTGGGACGAATCTATGTTAATCATCAAATAAGCAAATTCAAATTTCGGAGTTTAGAATTAAAACAATCGCGGCATCGCCGCCAAAACAATTCTGAATTCCGAATTCTGAAATATGAATAAAAAAGGAACCCACCGGCATAGCCGGTGGTTCTTCATATGCGGGCCCTGCCCT
>NZ_CAMGVQ010000084.1:0-12671 GCF_946062555.1 uncultured Fibrobacter sp. | reverse complement strand
GTACGCCGGTTTCCATTACTCCGGTTTCACGGTGTACTTTGCTCCGGTATATTCAACAAGAGATCCTTCTCCCCGCAAGGGGGATCATGCTCACATAAGCGCTAAAGCGCTAAGTGGTCAAAGAGACTTCGCAACTCCGTTGCTCCGCTCAGGATGACACGCTGCGGCGCACTGGATCCCGTCCCCCCTTCGAGGGTCCAGGATGACAGGCTGCGGTGCGCGGGATTACTTTTCTTCGATTTTGACGACGGGTTCGTCCATCATCTTTTCGGCGATGACTTCCGGAGTTTCTTCGGCCACAGCGGCATTCGATTCTTCGGGCATCCACGGCTTGTCGAGGTTCTTTTCCCAAGAGACCGTCGGAGCCTGCTGCACTTCGTGCGAGGTATCGACAATCGGAAGGCCGAGGAGTTCGCGGGCACGGTTGAGGGCCGCGTCGATGTTACCGAGGGCGTTTTCTTCGCCAAGCTGCTTAAGGACGCCTGCACGGGTAAGTGCCACCACCGGCTGGGCATGTACGCCAGAGAGCAGCAACTGAGTACCTTCGCGGTTACAACGGTTCAACAAGTCCTCGATCATCTGGATACCGGCAGCATCGATGCTCGACACGCTACGCATGCGCAAAATCAGAATCTTCGGCTTGTCCGAGATGCGGGCCATGGTATCCTTGAACTTGTCCACCGCACCAAAGAAGAGCGAACCGGCCAGTTCGTACACGGCAACGCCCTTCGGCACCTGACGGCTGAGGTCGTTGTGGGCGGCTTCTTCGTCGTCCTCCTTGAGGGCTTCGGTCACCGTTTCCACTTCGGCAACATCGCTCATGCGCTTGATGAAGAGCACTGCGGCAAGGAGCACGCCGACTTCAATCGCCACCGTAAGGTCGATAATCACCGTAAGGAAGAAGGCCACGAGCATCACAGCCACATCGCTCTTGGGAGCCTTGAACATCTTGATGAAGCTGCGGTAGCCGCACATATTGAAAGCCACCTGGAAAAGCACGGCGGCAAGCGCTGCCATCGGAATCATTTCGGCATACTTGCCAAGCACGAGCATAATAAGGAGAAGCACCACCGCATGCACCAGGCCCGAAATCGGGCTCACGGCACCGTTACGGATGTTGGTCGCCGTACGGGCGATGGCACCCGTGGCCGGGATACCGCCAAAAATCGGCGAAAGGATATTCGCGACACCCTGGCCAAAAAGTTCGGTATTGGAACGGTGCTTGGTTGATGTCATACCATCGGCCACCACTGCCGAAAGAAGCGATTCTATGGCACCGAGAATAGCAATCGTCAAAGCCGGCTGGAACACCTTCTGCATCATTTCGAGGCTGATGTTCGGCAGGTGCGGCATCGGGAAACCGCTGGGGATGTGGTTTTTCATGCCGATGGTCACCACGCCGTGGCCCGTAATTGGATCGTCCCAGCCGAGAACCTTCACCATGACCGTCGCCACGATAATGGCAATCAGGGAACCGGGGACTTTCGTGGTGATCTTCGGCCACAAGATGCAGACGGCGAGCGCCACGAGGCCCACAATCACAGCATAAATGTTGATGGTATCGAGAGAAGAAGCATAAAGCTTGATCTTACCCACGGCATCGGCCGGGTCCTTCGCCAAAAAGCGGAGCCCGAAGAAGTTCGGCACCTGGCCAAGCGCAATGATAATCGCGATACCGGCGGTAAAGCCCACGGTCACCGGGAACGGAATGAACTTGATGATGGCCCCGAATTTAGCGAGACCGAAAATAATCAGGAGGATACCGGCCAGGAGCGTCGCCGAAGCGAGGCCGTCGTAACCGTACTGGCTCACGATACCGTAAACGATCACGATGAAAGCGCCGGTGGGACCGCCAATCTGGAAACGGGAACCGCCCAGGAAAGAAATCGCAAAGCCCGCGATGATGGCCGTGTAGAGGCCCTGTTCCGGACCCACGCCCGAAGCGATAGCGAACGCAATCGCAAGCGGAAGCGCGAGAATGCCCACGATAAGGCCCGACATCAGGTCGCTGACGAAGCATTTCTTGCTATAGCCCCTGCGTACCGTGCGGAAAAGTTCAGGGGTGATGGTCGTCTTGACGCCAGCGAGGAAACTCCGGAGGGATTCTTTGGCGTGAATATTGGGCATGGGCACTCCGTTCTTAGGACGGCGCCAAATTTAAAAAAAATTACTCCCTTTGTTAAGGGTGAAAATGAAAAGAATTGGGAGGCTTCGGCCGCTTTTACTTGGGTCTCCCCGGGTCATCGGGGTTCTTGAGGATGTACAGGAGCCAGGCCGTCATCATTTTCGCCTGATCCTCGGTGAGCTGAGTGATTTCCATGGCGGGCCACTCGTCGGGGTGCTGCGGAGTCGGGTGCATCAGGTATCGCACCATATTTTCCGGTTTATCGGCATAACTTGCCACATTGTCGTGCATCGGAGGGGCGGCAAACTTGCGCGCCCAGCGATGACACCCCTTACATTCATTATTATAATAGTCCTGCGCCTCTTTTTTGAGTTCGGGAGTAACCGGCGGAAGCACGAACGCATCCACCGCAAAAAGTGCACACACCGAAATAAAGACTATGACAGCAACACGCAGTTTCAAAACGCCATCCTTTATTCTTTCCACAAAACAATATAATTTTTTATCTTTACGTTAGGAGACACAAATGAAAAAAATCTTATTTTGCTTAATGCTTTTGGCGGGTTTTGCAGCAGCGAATACGTGCACCGAAGCAATTTTTATACTCAGCAAAGGAAGCTTGGACATTACCCAAGACAAAGCATATCACGACTCCTCGTATTTTGTAGAGAACTACACCCATAAAAACGAATGGTCTCACAAAATATATTACACTAACGGGAAAATTGACAGTTTAGTTATGGACCCGATGAAAGATAGTGCATCAATTCATACTTCGTATTACTACTGGAATTTAGACGAACGTGCACTCAAAGGAAATACATCCGAAACCATCATAACTCAAGAATCATCAGGGGATACCATTATATTTACTGAAAAACAGTATTCCAAAGGTTCTTTAGAAGGCACCTGTATAACGAAAAAGATTCATTCATACATATCTTCTTACACTTATGAATACGACTCTTTTGAAGAAATATTTTTTTCTAACGACACTTTATACGACAAACGAATTTTTGATTATAACACAACTGCTCCTAGACACGAAATCACATTCACCGTTGGGGATTCGTCAAACGACTTTAAGTGCTATGAATACGAAACGCGTGATGGAAAAACTAATCTTCGCGAAACGATAGAATACATCAAAACAGATAACGGATATGAGCTTAAATATCTAGAAGAATCTTCTACCGGATACTATTTGAGAGAATTCTTCTTTGTAAATTCCAACGCCACCACGGCCATTCGTAAGCAGCGTCCGGCCGTAAAGATTTCACCGAAGGCAAGATATTTTGACCTGCTGGGAAGGTATAAATTTACGCGATAAAGGAGATGCCCTGTCATCCTGGAGGCCAAAGGCCGATAGGACCCGACGGGCATGACAGATTAGAGAATGGGCTTTATCGAAATCATCATTATCGCGATTGTAGAGGCAATGGACTGCTTCGCCGTCGCAATCGCCACGGGACTTTCAAAGAAAGGAATCAAGTACAGCCGCGCCATGCTCCAGGCGGTTAGCTTTGGAGTTTTCCAGGGCGGCATGACACTGCTCGGGTACTTTCTCGGGAGTTTTGCCGAGCGCTGGTTCAATTCCGTGGGCACTCCCATCGCCTGCACCATCCTTTGCATTCTGGGCGGGCGCATGATTTGGGGCGCTGTCCGTGGTGACGCAGGCGAAGCGGAAGGCGAACAGATTGCCGCGAAAAACTTGACGATCGCAAACATTTTGCTGCTTTCAGTTGCGACAAGTATTGACGCATTCGCTGTCGGAATTTCGTTTACATTCCTGAACGCGAACATGGTGCTTGCCACCAGCGCCATTGCACTTGCAAGCTTTATCATGGGCGTTCTCGGGTATGAAATCGGCCGACACGCCGCCAAACGATTCAAGACAAAGATTCCCGAAATCATCGCAGGAATTATCCTCATCGGCATCGGCGTAAAGATGTTCATTGCCTAAAAAACGGCACCGGCCTGATTTTCACAAAATGTAATTTCAGCAATTTTATTACAAATTATGTAATTTAATTTGTGTAAATGAGGCAGTTTGCATTGTCAAACGCGCGATTTTAACATTTTTTGAGCATTTTACATCTTTGGCACGATTTTTGCATTCATGGCACCGAAAACAAAATTCATAGGAGATTGCCATGAGCAACGAATACAGATTAAAAGCTATCAAGGAAATCGCCAGCGAAAACGCCGGCGCAAACCTCCCCGCAGCACCCGCAAACATCGACTTCTACGGCGAAGACGTTTTCAACGCCGAGGCCATGCGCGCATATCTTCCCAAGGACATTTGCAAGAAGCTCTTCGCCACCATCGATGGCGGCGCACCGCTTGATCCGAGCATCGCCGGCGAAGTCGCCCACGCCATGAAGAAGTGGGCTATCGACCGCGGCGCCACCCACTTTACGCACTGGTTCCAGCCCCTTACCGGTTCCACCGCCGAAAAGCACGACTCCTTCCTCGAACCCGAAGGCGTCAAGGCCATTCTCGCCTTCAGCGGCAAGAACCTGATCGTCGGCGAACCGGACGCATCGTCTTTCCCGAGCGGCGGCCTTCGTTCTACTTTCGAAGCCCGCGGCTACACCGCCTGGGACCCGACCTCTCCGGCATTCATCAAGCGCCACGGCAACGGTGCCACCCTCTGCATCCCGACCGCTTTCTGTAGCTATACCGGCGAAGCCTTGGACAAGAAGACTCCGCTTCTCCGTTCTATTCAGGCCCTGCAGAAATCCGCTGACCGTCTCATGGGTCTCTTCGGCGTTGCCCAGCAGAAGGTCACCGTCACTCTCGGTGCCGAACAGGAATATTTCCTCATCGACAAGCGTTTCTACCTGCAGCGCCCTGACCTGTACCAGGCCGGTCGCACGCTGTTTGGAGCCGCTCCGGCAAAGCACCAGCAGATGGAAGACCACTACTTCGGTAGCATTCCGGCTCGCATCATCAACTTCATGAACGATGTGGAAAAGGAACTCTGGAAGCTCGGCATTCCGGCCAAGACCCGCCATAACGAAGTGGCTCCTGCCCAATTCGAACTTGCCCCGATGTTCGAGGAAGTAAACCTCGCTTGCGACCACAACATGCAGATTATGGAAGTACTCCGCCAGGTCGCCGACCGCCACGGACTCGTTTGCCTGCTGCACGAAAAGCCGTTCGCCGGCATCAACGGTTCCGGCAAACACAACAACTGGTCCGTGAACTACGGCAAAACGAACCTCTTGAACCCGGGCAAGGACCCGCACCAGAACGCCATCTTCCTCACCACGCTCTGTGCCGTCATCTATGCTGTCGACACCCACGCCGACTTGCTCCGTATGGCAGTCGCTAGCGCCGGTAACGACCACCGTCTCGGTGCCAACGAAGCTCCTCCGGCAATCATCTCCATGTACCTCGGCGACCAGCTCGCCGACGTCATCGACCAGCTCGAAAAGGGCGATCCGAAGTCCAGCAAGCAGGCAGGCGCCCTGAAGCTCGGTTCCGACACGCTGCCGCCGCTCCCGCGCGACGCTACCGACCGTAACCGTACATCGCCCTTCGCATTCACCGGCAACAAGTTCGAATTCCGCGCTCCGGGTTCCAGCCAGAGCTGCTCCGAACCGAACGTCATCCTGAACACCATTGTCGCCGAAGCCTTCGACCTCATCGCTGACAAGCTCGCCAATGTTTCTGCCGACAAGTTCCACGAAGAACTCCAGAACCTGTTGCAGAAGATTGTGAAGGAACACAAGCGCGTCATTTTCAACGGCAACGGCTATACCGACGAATGGGTGGAAGAAGCAGCCAAGCGCGGCCTCCCGAACATCCGCACAACCATGGAAGCTCTCCAGGCTCTCAATAAAAAAGAAAATGTGGCCCTGTTTGAAAAGTACGGTGTGTTCAACAAGCGCGAACTTGACTCCCGTTACGAAGTCAACATGGAAGATTACCACAAGAAGATTCACATTGAAGGCAAGATTGCTTTCGATATCGCAAAGAACGTGGTGCTTCCGCAGGTGCTCTGCGCCTACAGCAACGCCCTCAAGACCAACGAAATGGCCAAGACCCAGGGTTTCTACGCTGTCGACGGTTACGCCTGCGAACTCGGCGACAAGCTCAAGGAACTCGAAGCCGCTGTGGCCCAAATGGAAGCCGCTCTCGGCGACAAGCACGAAGCGATCCTCGACGCCATGGCAAATCTCCGCATCATCGTCGACAAGATCGAAAGCATCGTGCCCGACGAAAAGTGGCCGTTGCCGAAATATCGTGAGATGTTGTTTATTTACTAAACAACATCGGCTGCGCGTCAAAGGTGCGCAGTCAAATGCCAGTTCATCTACTAAACAACATTGACCGCCCCACCCAAATTCATATACAGAACCTCAAAATGCAATCCGCCGGTGAAAGCCGGCGGATTTTGCGTTGTTCGCATTAGATACAAATAAATTCTGTAGCGAAGATAATTTATCTCAAATTTTTTAGCGAAAAACTATTCCATCACGCAGCGGACAAAGTGGAAATCTTCGCGGCAAAGCATCGCTTCGCAATAATCGGTACCGCCAAAACGATAGAACCGCAACTGTTTCACTTCGACATTTCCGTCTTCGTCAGGCCACAAGGGAATTTCCTTTGAATCCGAAGTCCAGTACGACGAAAAGGCAAACTTTTCGTTACTTTCTTCGGAACATTCACTGTCATAGTAATGGCGCGTCAAGGTAGAAAAATTCAACTCGTAGACATCGGTCGGATAGAAAAATTCCTCGACATCCGTTGCATAGCCCTGCTCGCGCCCCGGAGTATCTTCTTCACGAATGGAATAAATTGGTCTGCGGAATGACGCCGCAAAGAAATCATCGAGTGTAGATGTTTCAGGAAACTCCGTTTTCAAGTTGACAAATTCAGATTCCGTCGGAAGGCGCCAACCTTCGGGACAAATTCCTTCAATATCGGATTCAGGATATTCGAGTCCCGCATCGGCAGGCAAACGCAAATTAGGCGCATCAGAATCTGTAAAAGGACGACTGTCTAGTGTCTTATAGCGCAAATCCTGGGCCATCCACACGCGTTCCCCAATCTTGACCGTCCTGTAGCTCTGGCCATCCCGAGGATCAGTCAGCTGCGACGTCTTGAGCTTACGAGGCAACCTGGGGAACCCCCAAAACTTAACGAGCGCAATACACACATCGTTCCACGCCTTACCCGGATAAATGTCTTCAATTTCGATAATGATCTTGAACACGTTTTGCAGGGGCTTTTCGAAAACGATGATGTCAGGATGCGGATTCTTGAAACCACCCCACTTCGGCTTGGAGAGCGTGAGCGACCTTACCAAATTGTCCGTCGAGTTCTGGTAAATCTTTATATTCTTCGCAAGACTGAAATTCGTATAGAACGAGGAATCGCGCATGTACCCGTTGAACAAAGTTATCACGTCAAGACGCTGCGCCTCAACAATGAATTCCAATGTAATAGGCTTATCCTTGTACTTTGCGCCCCAAACCTGATAGAACGGATGCACGTTCTTTTTCATGACCATATTTTCGGGACGGAAATTTCTCTGTCCCAAGTCAGGCAAAGTGGCCGAAGCCTTGACGCCATTAATAGGAATAGACGTAATCGCATAAGACAGCGAAAATCCGACCAAAAGGGCAAAAACAGCCAACTTTGTCGAAATTTTCAAATTATTCAAAAAATGTACCATGCGGAATCTTGTCTGGAGGTCGGGGCGAAAATATAAAATATTTCCAGATTCAGATTCATACGCGAAGTTACTCGAATACTTTCTTCTTGCGCTGGTCGCGGCCTATGACAACGAGCGCGACGACCACACCGGCGAGAAGCACGAGTGCAGTCACGATTAATGCGACGGAATGCCCGCAGGTCACCTGGAAGAACAGTACCGAGAGGCTCCAGCCGATAACCGTCTGGAGCACCATCATGAGCGTTCCATAGAAGCGCCCGAGTTCGCGGAAGGCGGTTCCCATGGCGGCAAGGCACGGCACGTAAAGCAATATAAACAGCAGATACGCCAGCACTTGGAAACGCCCGAGGTTGAAATGCGCCGGCATCGTATTGTACGCGCCTTCGGTTTCGCCGCCTTCGGTTGCTGAGCCTGCCGAAGCATCAATCGCATCCTTGACGCCCAGCGGATTCGCAATCGAAGTAAAGACTTCTACCAGGTTCGTGGGGACACTCACAAGAGCTTCCTTCACCGTTGATTTGAGGCTAAATGACGACCCAGGTCCCTGAGCCTGTCGAAGGGCAGCGTCCTTTAAGGTCCCTAATCCTGTCGAAGGGGCCACATTCTCATCCGGAGTCGCGTCGGCAGTAGTAAACGCGTCGGCCTCCCCCGCTTTTTCGGCAGTGTTAGCATCACCCGTGCCCTCGATGGCATACAGCGAATTGAGCGTTCCGACAATCGCCTCTTTCGCGAAGAGGCCCGTAAAAAGCGCCACCGAAGCGGGCCAGTTGTCGCGTTCAACGCCGAAGGGTTCGAACACCGGCGTAATCACCGTACCCACGGCACTCAGCACCGACTTTTCGTTGTTATCGTTACCGAAACTTCCATCTGTGCCGACGGAGCCCATAAAGCCAAGCACCGTCACCATAATGAGCACGACCTTGCCCGCACGGAAAACGAATTCCTTGAGGCGGAGCCATGCGTGGCGAAAAAGGTTGCGCACCTTGGGCAAATGGTAAGGCGGCAGTTCCATGATAAATGTCGATTCCTTGCCCATGAAAACCGTATGGCGCAAGAGCAGGCCGTAAATCAGAGCAATCACGATGCCCGTCAGGTAAATTCCGAACACGAGCGTCCCTGCGCTTTCGCCGAAGAACGCCGCACCAAATAGCGCATACACCGGGAGGCGCGCGCCGCAGCTCATGAACGGCACCAGGAACAAAGTAAGGAACCTTTCGCGCTTGTTTTCGAGCGTACGCGTGCCCATGAGCGCAGGCACCGAGCAGCCAAAGCCCACAATCATCGGCACAAAAGCCTTTCCCGGGAGGCCGAGGAACCGCATAAAGCGATCCGCCACGAACGCCGCACGCGACATGTAGCCAGAATCCTCAAGGAACGAAAGGCAAAGGAACATGAAGAAGATGACCGGAATGAACGTCGATACCGTCTGGATGCCCGTACCGATGCCGTTCGCCAACAGCGCGACGACAACGCCCGGCGCGCCAATCTTCATCAACAATTCCGTCATGCCGTCCACGAAAATTCCGCCGAACAAAATGTCGAAGAAATCAATAAACGCACTGCCGACCTTCACCGCAAACCAGAACACCAGATACATGGCGACAAGGAAAAGCGGAATTCCCAAAATGCGGTTCAGGAACAGCTTGTCGAGCTTGTCAGTTCGCGTGCGCTTGGTAGTGTTGTCGCGGATGACCACCTTGGCGATATCGCGGGCATAGGAATAGCGTGAATCCGCCAGCGCAAATTCCACCTCTTCGCCCAAGTCCTCTTCAATCTTGTCGTGCGGGATTTCGACACCAAGTTCGTCGGCAAGTTCCAGCACTCGCCCGCTATGCTCCAGGTACTGCACCGCCGTCCAGCGCGGGCTTGCCCCTAGTTTGTCGGCTACGGGCTTGAGCGGCACCGCAATTTTTTCAATCAGTTTCTCGAGGACTTCGGAATGCTTGACCGCCTTCGGGAGCGGAAGTTCGCGGCTGTTATGCAGCAGCTTGTGCAAGTCGTTCACGAATCCTTCGCAGCTCTTGGGCGAAACCGCCGTGAGGCCAATCGCCGTCACGCCGAGGATTTCTTCGAGCTTGTGCAGGTCCACATGGATGCCGCGGCTCGCCGCGATGTCCATCATGTTCACCGCCAAGACCATCGGCACGCCCTTTTCCATCAGCTGGCTCGTGAGGAACAGGTTGCGTTCCAGGTTCGTGGCATCCAGAATGTTCACGACTAAGTCCGCTTCGCCCTTGAGCAGGTAATCGAGAGCGGCACGTTCGTCTTCGGAGTTTGCAAACAACGCGTAAATACCCGGCAAATCCACCACGCGAATCGTGTGGTTGTCGAGCTTGAACTGGCCTTCTTTTTTTTCGACAGTCACGCCCGGCCAGTTGCCCACAATCTGGTTCGAGCCGGTCAGCGAATTGAACAGTGCGGTCTTTCCGCAGTTCGGGTTGCCCGCAATCGCAATCGTGAAAACTTCTTTCTCGATAGGCATCAGACTCTCCTCAACTTGAGCACGTTGGCTTCTTGTTTGCGGAGCGAAAGCCTGTACGAAAGCACGCTCACCTCGACCGGATCACCGAGCGGAGCCACCTGTAAGACCTGCAGCACCACGCCGCGCACAAGCCCCATTGATAAAAGTTTGGACTTGTACTGCGAATCACCCGTGTTGTATCCAATAATTTCGGCCTTGTCGCCTTTTTTAAGTTCCGAAAACTTCGGTTCGTTATTCATACACCAACGATTTACTTTTTCTTAGATTTAGCGGCGTTCGGCTTTTTCGCCGATTCATTGGGCGTGTTCACAAATTCCTCGATTTTCTCGAGAGTCTCCGCCGAAAGAATGTGTTCCATGCAGCAGGCATCCTTGTCGGCAATCGCCTCGGAGATACCAAGCTTGATCAAAAAGCTCTTCAGCAGGATGTGACGGTTCAGAATCTGGGACGCCACAAGCGCCCCTTCCGACGTGAGTTCGATGCCGCTGTAAGGCTCCTGCGTCACAAGGCCCTGCTTCTTGAGTTCGATTACCGCCTTGGCCACCGACGGCATCTTCACCTTGAGCGCCGCCGCAATGTCGCGGACACGGGCAATCCCGTTCGCAAGGCGCAGCATGTGCACCATTTCCAAGTAGTCTTCAAGGCTCTGGCTTAACTTTACTTGTTCCATAGGACGGCTCCGATTGGTCGAAAAACACACCTTATATATTAGTCAACGCTAAATTTAGAAAGCCGAGGCTAATTAGTAAAAGCTAATACGCGAGAAACGGGGGTAAAAAAGCGTAAAACTAAGCAGGTTACAATCAGACTGAATCCAAATACTATCGACTATTTCAAGGAAATGGCAAAAGAAGTCGGGATTCCATACCAAGTCTTGATAGATTCTTATTTGACAGACTGCGCTGTTACCCGGCGCAAGCTAAACATATGTTGGCAATGAACGCTCGCGTTGCAAAAAAAATGAAGAAAAAGGACCGCGGCAAACAGCCACAGTCCCTTTATTGGGCATTCTATGAAGTAATTAGAAGCTGAATACGGTTTCGAGACCGAAACGCAGAGCATCGTCGTCTTCGTTATCCTGCACGGCGACATCCACCATGCCGAAAGCGGTGATCTCCAGGTTTTCGACCGGAGTGATGTAGATGCGGCCACCGACATCAAACGTTACAGCAGTTTCGTCGTCATCATCCAAGGTGTGCGTGTGGTATTCCACAGGGATACCGAACTTGATGAATTCAGCAAGCTTGAAGGCAGGTTCGGCATACACGAAGAAGTATTCCGGAATTTCGCCGTTGTCAAGATCGCTTGCATCTTCGGCGGCATCGCCCCTGTCAACAATGGCATAGAAGGCTGTCGTCTTGATATCGAACATACCCACTTCGAAGGTCGGCTCAACCAAGAAGGCGTGAGCGGTAGAAGTCCAATCCTGACCTTCCACGACATCGCCATCGTCGCCCAGGTAGTCGGCATGGAATCCATACACAGCCCTGAAGCCAAAGCCACCGAGAGAGAGGTCCGCTTCTACACCGGCATGGAGTTCGTTATGCTGAGTGGTCTGGAAGCTCTTGTAGTCTACATACGGACGCAAGTGCTGACCGGCATAGTCGAATTCGTAGGCGGCATGCACGTCGTATACCTTGGCACCTTCTTCGTCAGCCCAGTCGTTATCGCCACGACCGAAGCCAACACCAAGAATGAAACCAGCCAGGTCAATTTCAAGACCGCGGATATCGTGTTCCTTCATACCGGCGGCGTTATCGGCAGGATCGTCGTAGTCATAGTAGGCAACGAAAGCTCCTTCCGAGAAAGTCAGGTCGCCAAGCTTAACCGCGAAGAAATCAGCCGGCTGGTACTGAATATAGGCGCCGTTGTAAATGGCGGCCGGATCAGTCGTTTCACCGTCGGCTTCGAGGCCAACGAATGCAGACCACTTTTCGTTGAACTTGACTTCAAAATTCAGGTCAAAGGTAGAAGCGTAGGAATGGTTCAGGTCATCTTCTGCCCAGACATTGCCTGTGTAAACATCAAATTCCACTTCGCCATTGTACTTGACTTCCATCTGGGCTTCCGAAGTGCCTTCGTTCATGCTAGCCTTGAGCATGCCGAGAGCGTTACCGGCGGCGTCAGCGACTTCGCCCGGGTTAGTGTGTTCGGCAGGAGCAGCATCCTGGGCAAATGCAGATACAGCAAAGAAGGATGCGGCTGCAAGACCGAACAAAAGATTAGATGTCAAACGGTTTCTCATTTTTCTCTCCCTTGACGGATTAATTTTCTGTTTTTGTAACACTCCGTCAGGTTTTTTACAAATAGTGCTACAAAAAAGGGCTCTTCTGAGCTAAGTGTGGAACATTTTTCTAAAAAAATAGCCTGAAAGCGGC
>NZ_CAMGVQ010000083.1:0-13037 GCF_946062555.1 uncultured Fibrobacter sp. | reverse complement strand
GAAAACCGCTGCTTAGACTCCTCCCAACCCCTCCACACAAACTGCAGAAGCCTCTGATTAATTGTCATTATAGATCCGTTAAATTCTCCAATAACAACATCGGATGCTTGTTGTGACGGCGTTGTACACCTCCAAACTCCTCCAGTTTTGATTTTGACGATATAGCAGTTTCCCTGCGTAAATTCGATGTCGTATTTTTTTCCGTTGGCTTTCACGGTTGTTCCTGAAACGTAAGCTACAGAAATGTTGCATGATGCCGATTGACTTACTGAGTTGGTTACGGTTACCACGTAGCTTTTGGTTCCCGTAGCACCTGGTATAGAAATTCTTCCTGCGCTTTTAATGTTTCCTGAAGCAACAGTTTCAGTCTCGTCTTTCACGGTGAAACTACAACCATTTTTTGTGTCGCAATTTGTTAGTGATGTAATAGAGATGTTGGTTGTTCTAGATGCTATGGCTTTGCGCGTGCTTTGGCATACTATTGTTGGTAATTCTTCCGCCTTGCAGGGATTGTAGGTCTCAGTAATTGTGACATAACCCCAATCGTTAACTTTCAAATAGTAACCGCCATCAACTCTGTCAATACTTGATAAGGCGCTCTCGCATTTTGCGGGGTCGTCCCAACAAAGCTGTCCTGACTTGTCAACATTATTAATTTTATAGCCATTGTTAAAGTGCAATTTTGACACGCTTGTAAAGAATAGGCATCCATTAAATGAACTGTTATCAATATTTGTTGTTGTTATATTGTCTTTGCATCCATTTCCGCAGTAATCCTCGCAATGACATATATCGGTCCCTCCATCTGCGTATGTCACGCTGAATGTGCAGGATTTTGAATCGCTGCTTGTGGGGTCGTAAATAGTAAGAGTGTAGTCTTTTTTGCCCGAGGAGCTGGCCCCGGTAAAATTGATGCTACTGCCGTCATAGCTACTCTGTGGCGTACTCAAAATGGAAGATCCGTTAAGAGAAATGTCATAGGAACAGTCGGAATTACAACCACTTACCTGGTAGGGAGTGACTGTTACTGTACTGCCTTGCGTCACATTGGTTTGGTTTGCGATAGTATTTCCGCTTCCACTGTTGCACTGAACATCGAACGAGGGAGTGGTTGAGGTAAACCGAATCTCGCAAGATGCTGTGGCATAGTCGGTGTCGGACGATGTTCCGCGAGTAAGTGTCAATGTGTAGGTGGTGCCGGCCGAGGCTTCAGAAATAGCTTGAATGTCCGAACGGCTCCGTAACAGGCGCTTTACGCGTCTGTGTGCATTTTGGGGGCATCGATTATGGCCCTAGAGGGTTACTCATCTACTGCATCTACCCACTTCAAAAGATCCGCCTGCAGAATATGAGTGTATATGTCTAATGTCATGGTGCTAGAACTGTGACGCATCAGTCGCATGGTTATTCCCACGGGACAGTTGTGAGCGGCTAAGTTGGAAGCGAAACTGTGACGAAATTTATGGTTTGCAACCCAGCCCTCGATATGGAGCTTTTGACATACTTTTTTTAGCTCTCGGATAGACCGCTGTTTGCTGATCAGCAATCCAGACCCAAGCGGACCATATAAAGCAAGTTCTTCGGATAGCCTTTTCCCTATGGGAAGTACGGCTAATTTGTCTCCCTTTCCCACCACAAGAATGGATTTGCCGCGAATATTGTCATCAGTAAGGTTGGAAGCTTCGCTTATTCTAAGCCCCGCATAAGCCATAAGAGCCCATAGCATTCGTAATTCCTTGTCAGGAGCGCTCTCGACGATTCGCCGTACTTCTTCTGGACTCCACGAGTCCCTCACAGTTCGAACGGTCTTGCGATATTCAATAAGCTTGAAAGGGTGGACTCGGTCTATTCTGTTTTGCTTGTAAACCCAATTAAGAAAAATCCCGCAAACGCGGCATCGCTGCCGAGCAGATTTCTTGTGGAGTTCCAAATAATATTTTTGAGCATCTTCCACTTCGATTTTAAAAACATTATAAATCCCCTTGTTTTGGCACCATGTTATAAAATGTTCCAAGATTCGGTTGTATTGTTCTGCACTGTCCTTTTTTAGCGATGGTCTAGAAACGAACTCCTGGGCCAAGGAGCCCATGTCTTTGGGAATGGGTTTTTCCCAAGGAAGAGCAAATCGGAGTACAAGGAGACGTTGCAGGCATTGTTGCGCCACCGATTTGTTTGTTGTGCCCAGGGAACGGTAGTGGATCTGTCCGTGGCTATTTTCTCGCAGATACCAGACTTTGATTCCTCGGCTCTTATGACGCTGGATAATTGAAAGACGGTTCCATGATTCAACGGGGCTTTGCCCCGGTGTGCACGGTTTGTTCATCAGAAAGAAATCCTTGTATTATCAATGTTTTGGGGTCATCAAAGGGATTCCCAAATGTATTTTACTCCTTTATCAAAAGGCATTTTCTGTTAGAACAAGGATTTTTTTACATAAAATATAAAAAATCCTGCTAAAAAAGCCATTTTTGTCGTAAAACGGGTGCTTTTTAAATTTTTTGATACATTTGAGGAAAAAAAAGCTATTTTAGTTTCGGGTAGTTGTGTTCCTGGTAGAATGTTTGACGGATGTTGCTCCCATGCAGAGAAAGCATAGAAAAAAAGAAGGCTATACATTGGTCGAAGTCCTCGTGGTGGTGTCCATTATGGGGATTTTGTCTGCTATGGGCGTGGCCGGTTTGCAGCGGGCCATCGCGAATGCCCGAATTAAGGATGCCGCGGTGAATACGGCAGCCTTCGTGGAACGCGTGGCAAATTTGTCTAGCCAGCGTAATGAAGTATTGTGCATGAAGATTGATCCAGGGTCTCCACAAACGGTTATTGTGGTTCTTGATGATGAAAAAAAGGATTGTTCGTCGCCTAAAAATGGAGTTGTTGCAGAATATTCGATAGAATCCCCTGCGAAGTATGTTCAACGGAGTGCGGGATGTCCGTCGGTTATGACGGATTGGTTTGGACAAAATGCTCAAGTAGCCTTTAAGCCTCGTTTAGGTCTTGCTGCAACGCCTCCTGAAGGTGGAATTTGTATCCAGTATGGCGGTGACAATATTTATGGTGCTGTTCGTAAAGACAGAACAAGAAATAGGGTAATTCCGATGTGGAAAGCCGGTAACGATGGAACCCAGAATAGCAGCTGGGCCAACTGGACGGAATTGTAGGTGGTGTTATGGTGAAGGTGTATGGTAAATTAAATTGTTGTCGAAATACGCGGTTAAAACGTGGTTTTGGAATAGTTGAAGTTCTTGTTGCCGCCGCCGTATTGGGCTTCCTTTATATGGCGGTTCTTAACCTGCAATCGGGTAACCGTGATGCGTTGTTGCGTATCCGTGGTCGTGATGGTGCTACGGAAGTTGCGCAGAACATTATTGATTCGTTAGGCGCCTTGGGTATAGCTGGACTTTCTGATGATAAAATGCAGGAGTGTGACGAAAATGCTGGTACATATTGCTCGTGTGAACCGGGACTTCGATTGCCGAATAAAATTGTGACATCTAGGACCTGGAAAGGTCAGCCGGGTGCCATCGAAAACGATATGAATGTTGAATATACCGCTACCGTTACGGTGTCTCCAGATGCCGATTACGTAGCGAAAACTTCATCAATGCTTTTGGGCTCCGACAGCATTGAACATGTGTATGCAAAACGTCTTGATGTTAAAGTCTGTTGGCATTTTAAAAGTTCCGTTCAGTCCATTAAAGTTTCTGGGGTTATCAGATGATGGATCTATTCAAAAAAAAAAGCTCCCTCGAGGTAACCCATAAGTGCGGCTTCACGCTTATGGAACTGCTTGTTTATATGGCGATTGTGGGCATTATTGTCGTTGTTGCGGGAGAAGCCTTTAGTAATTCGACCAAGTTTCGTATCCGCACCGACAATATGATCAGAGCTACGCAAGAAGCCGAGAACGTAGCGATGCTTCTCAAGGAAGATGCCTCGCAGATGGGGGCAAAGAGTGCCTTGGACGAAATTGTCGAAAGTGGCAATGATGTCTTCAACGTGTCGCATATGTCCGAGGTCTATATAGATCCGGAGAATGTGGTTGTAGAAAATCGAGATTCGTCTTCATATCGAATGGTTTATGGCAATAAGCTTGACAGCCTGGTTTTTAGAAAAGTACGTTACGACACTTCGGGACATTATGAGGCTGTTGAAGAAGTCGCCTGGTTCTTGGAATATGAGAGAAAAATTCCCGGAACAAACGATTCCTTGTACCAACTGAAAAGACAATGCGTAATTATCGATAAAAAATCGTCAGATGTAGAAGATTCTCCCTGTGCGTCCAAAGGTTCGACGGGGAGCTCAATCGGTGATTCTGCTGTGATAATGGCTTCGGAGGTTAGCGCCTTTAGAATACTTCCGGCTATTCCTCGTGTTCGAAGCGATTCGGATACATTGGAATATCGAAAGGAACAAATTTTTCCTCTCGATGATGGCGATGTATTCAGGTTTTTCTCTCGACATTCAGAAAAGGATTATGCACCTCTTACAACGAGTGCTGGCGGCTCTTCTGTGACGTTAAGCGGCTTTTTCTCAAACTATGACCTTGTGAATGGACAAATTTTGGATGAACACAATAGAAGGCGTCATCAAGTGATTGCTCTTTTGAATGATGGTAACAGCGGGTCTTCATGGGCCGGATTGTGCGCTAGTTCGGGGAACAATTTTACGTTCAAGCCTAAGGAAGAATACGAAATATCGTTCAAGATTCCGTATTCCACAAATGGTGCGGATGGTGGAACAGAAAAAATGCAAATGTTTGTTCCGGGGCGAGACGACATGCATGTGGGCTTTATTGACTTAAATGGACAAAGACCTGCTGAAATTGAAGATTTTATGTTCTATCCGCCGACAAGCTCCAATGCGAGTAGCATTGAACGTGTGATGCGTTTCTCTGTGCGAGATACGGTGAAAAGGGTTTGTCTTGCGTTTACTTTTGCGGTGTATTCTCCTGTGGTTGGAAATGGCAGTTTGACCATATCTAATCTTAAAGTGAAACGGGGACTTCATTCAAACTACCGTTTTGATGAATCCAAACTTGAACTTCCGATTCAAGACAAGAAAAATGTCAAGGCTCTAAAGTTGCAAATGTCCGTAAAGCGTGGTGTGAAAAACGGCAACAAGGGTGAAACAAGCAACGTAGAGTTGGTCATTCCCATTCCGAGTAATGGTCCTAGAGATTAAGCAAGGAGTTTCCTATGCAGACGAATTTATATAACGTCATTAAGAATGGCTTTGCCTCCGAAAAATCTATGAAAGCCGGCGTTTCCTTGATCGCTGTGCTTTTGTTTATGTTGATGGCGACGATTGCGGCAACGGCAACATGGAAATGGATTACCAGTGAAGGGTTTTCAAGTCAGAGCCGAATGATAAAACGAGAAGCGTCTCAATCTGCTGAGGCTGGCATCCAGGCGACACGTGCATGGATGACTTACCATGCAAATGATGTTGGTGCCTTGATTAGGGAGTATCAGTCTAAAGAAAATAAGAATAAACCTATTAAAATAGATAATCAGTTTGCGGAGTTTAAGAAGGCCGGACAGGAATATGATGTTTGGCTTACGGGTGTTAATACGGAAAATACTACTTATAAGTTAAAGATTCTCTCCAAGGGAAAGGCGCGTAGCGGAATGGGTTATCATTCCGAGGTGGCTATTCTTAAAGTAGATGGCTTGTATAAGGTGAAAATACCTTCTGATAAGAAAACGGCTCATTATGATTTTGATTATTCGTATTTTGGCGGGTCAACAGAAAACCATGGTAACATGAATCCGACTTCAATGTTGGTCAATGGAAACTGGAAAGGAAACCCCAATACGGTGACAACCACTTTTGTTGTGACTGGCAATGCGGAACTATCAGGAAGCAATTTACATGTCGGAAAAACGGCTTGCATTGGAGGAAATCTGTCCTCGAATAATGGCTTTACAGGACAGGATTTATATGTTGTTGGAAACGCCTCCAATTTTACGGCGAATCTATCTGGCAACGTATATTTTGGGGGCAATGTAAAAATGGGATCTCAGGCGAATCCAGGATTTAACATAGGTGGAAGTGTTTTTCTTACGGATACTATGACTACAAGCCAAGGTGAATTTGCTCCTGTAATTCATGGAAACTTTTGTACAGATGAAAATGCCTTGTTGCTTTCGAATGGAACGAATAATCCGTTTACGGTGAAGCAAAATGTTTGGTTGCCGGGACCGTTTAACGTCGCTTTTGGTAGCTTTGATTGGAATGCAGGGAAGTATAGCGTTGAAGATGATGAGTATGTTGATCAAAGGTATAATAAAATCCTTTTTGCTGATAGTACCGGTACGGCGTATATAAAATATGGACGTCCTTTTAGCGACTATACCCAGTTGCGTACAAGCGACCGCTTTTTTACTCAAAATAGCAATGGGAACAAAAAGTGTGCTGAGGTCTTTTCCGGTTTCGGATTCGGCAATTATGCTTATTGTGCCACAATGGACTATGGAGGCTGGGATTGGACCTGGGACTGGAATGATGAATGGATAAAGTGGAATGCGGTTGAATACACTCCTTACAAATGGGAACGGTCTAGCGGCGAGAATAAATTCTTCTTGTATGACACTCGTAAAACGGATGTTGAGTATAGAAGTTATACGCGCAATGATTTGCAGTCTTTGAAGGGCGTGTATCAGGGAATACCCCGGTTTGGTGCGTCAACAATTTATGGATATTATGTGGGGGGTGAACCGTTTTACTATCAGGATGTAAGCTATACCACGACAGGAAGTGGACCGTGGGCTTTGACAACGGTTTCTTTGACGGATCGATATACCTATTATAATTATAATTGTACTGGAGTTAATTGCGGCTACGAACGAAAATTGGCTATTGGGTCTCCGTATTGCAGCCGAGATCAAATATCGAGTGGAAACGATCTTCGCCCCTTCTGTTCGGTTCCTTCATGGTTTAAAATTACAAGCGGAGCCCTGAGCAATCAGGACCCTGTCAATTTGGAATGTGGCGAAACAATCAAGGAGGTTTGTGATACCATTTGGACAAAAAAACAGGGGTGTGATGGAGCTAAGTATAAGGTAGATGATGTTTTGAAAAATTCTTATGACGTGTTCCATCCGTATGCGTCCAAGGGATGTGCCGCAGATATTACGACATGGAGTAATGACGTTGTTACGAAACTGAATAATTGCTATTCCGAACTTTCTACTGGAGGATTGTCTTCCGAGAATCTCTTCAATGGTTATTTGGTGGTTAGCGTTCGCAGCGAAGGGAAAAAGGATCCTGAAGGTACGCTGAATGGAAAGTTTATTATCATATTTGAAGATGATCCTGGACAGAATTCTTTCCCGCCGACGACGAATGATTCGTATGTGTTCCTGTACCTGCGTAGAGGTGGAACCGGGTCGTTGCAACCGACTGTTGCGGGAAATTATAATTACTTTATTTTTACCGATGCTACGGTTTCTAAGCTTTTATTCAATAATACGGCTGAATTGCATGGCTCGGTGTATGCCAAGGCTGATGGTTGTGCAAAGGTCAGTGAGATGACCATTGATAAGATTACGACTAATCAGCCATTGATTAATGATCTTATTGAAAGTGGGGTCCTGTGCCCGGCAGATGCGGATGATTGTGGAACACCGATTTCTCTCAAACCGGCGTCGTCATCGTCGTCAGGAAGTGAGGATATCTCTGTTAGTGTTTTTGGTGCTGCAGATTCGTTCTATGTGGCGAGTGCTCCGCAGTTGAAAATTTCGTTGGAATCCCAGTACAAGAATAAAGAGTCCGAATCGCAGTTAAAAAACACACTTGAATTGGGAGGCTCGTTTATAGTTCTTCCTCGTGTAATTTACATAACGAGAGACCCTGTTGGTGAACTTAAAGATTATTATGGACTTGTTGCGTTGAATAGTAGGCATCCTGCTGTTCAGAGCTCCATCACCTGTGATGAAAGTACCATTAGAACGTCTGGAAAACTCCATGACAATACTAGTGGATTAATCAAGGAAGGTTACCACACTTGTGTGGTAACAGGTTCTGTTGATGGATCCGAAAGTAAGGTGCCGTTTTATTTGATTGTGAAAGGGAACCTCGCAAATACAACTGAAATAGGCTTCTTACAGACTAGCGTTGAAGTAAATAACAATGGCTCTACAACTCCGACGCTGGTGTTGTCTAATGGTCCTGCGACACAGTCATACTCGGTAAAAGTTACGATTACACCTGAAAGCCATGACGGCTGGGTAATTACACCTAAAGATGGTGTAGCCTGTGACAACGCATCGAATCCGACATCCTGCGTTGTGACGATTGCGACTGGTGATGCGTCCAAGCAGATATTTGATGTCGTTAACAATAATGCTTCTACAGGGTCGTTGCAACTTCAGGTCGTTGGTGGTGATAATTATATTCCCGGAACAAGCAACAATACAGAAACAATCTTTATGGCGACATCGGCGAACGTCTTATTGGAAAACCTTGCAACTTATTGCCAGCGATTTAGCTGTGATGATGCGCTCCAGAAAAAGGCAAATTCCTTAGAAGTTCCTGATTGCTATTCTGCGAGTGCGTGGGTGAGTTTGCGTGCAACTGGTGGTGAATGTCAAAATGTAACGCCGAATCAGATGTGGATCTGTGATGTCGATGCAAGCGTAAGTTTGTCTGCAGGAACGGCGCCAAGCGGGTGCGAAATTATCATTCCTAGGGAGCATAACAGTTATGCAGCGCCATTGACTCCTAATGGTCAACATTACTTGTATGCAGGACTTAAAGCGATTAAGCAGACTTTGACTTATGGCTTTACTGGAGTGGCGGACAATGTTTCTGAAATGGTTATTAAGGTAGAAATCGAAGACCGTAACGGAAACAAACGAGAAGGCACTTGTACCTATTCCGAAATATCTTCTGCAGATAAATCTTGTACAATTGATGTTTATCGCGGTTCTGCGGTGACGCTTTCGTTGCCCAATAGTCCGAAACAGTTTAATCGTTGGACATGCGAATCGGGAGAATGTAGCTTCCTTACGAATGCGAACCAACAGACGATTGCGTTTACGGCAACAGGTGGCGCAGATATTAGAGCGCATTTCAACGAAAATGACAAGCACTGTTTCTTTGATGAATTTAAGATGGAACAGCTGTCGTGCGGGAGCGAGAAATATTGTGTATGTTCTGGTGCAAGTTGTGGCACGAATGAAAAATGGAAAGTGGTGCACGGTAGTATCAGTGATCTAGAATTGGATGCTGTGGCGGACAAAATTAGACTCTCTAGAAGTTCTGCCAGGAATAAGAAAGAATCTGAAGTGAACGATGTAACGGTATTGAGTTCTGTAGAGGCTGGACTTTATGGAACATTGAAGGCACAATTTAAGATTCCGAAAATTGATGCCAGGAATAATAATATTGCACGGTCGGCTGTGCAAAATTCTGGATTCTTGCTTCGTTCAGGGAATTGGTCGCCCGATAAAAAGGCGTTGTTCCTGAATGTGTTCTTGAACGAGTTCAATAATGTTGTTGCTCGAGTTTGCATAGATGGAACGTCAAATTGCATGGAATCCTCTTTGTATCATGATGGAAGGGCTTCGTATGCTAACGATAATTCGATAGTCCTGCTGAGTGCTTCGCTAAGAAATATCCTTACCAATAGTGATTCTCTTATTGTTTCGGTTATTCCGAGTACATGGAGCTCGACGACCTATAGGGCTACGTTTGTTTTGGATGATGAACACTTGAATGGTGTCGAGGAACTTAGAGATATGGTGAACCACCAGTCTGTTGGATACCGTTTGAGTTCTCCGGATATGGAACTTTATGGGATTGGCTGGCAAAGTGATGACTACAATGCGGAATGCTGGGAAAAACCGCCTACTGTAAAGTGCTCGTTCAAGGCTGCGTATCCTGGTGGAATTATTGAAAAAGGTGCTGAAGTTGTTCCGTGGGTGGGCCTTTCCGCTTGGTTCAATCAGGCGTATACTTGTACTCCTCATTACTACTATAATGGCGATGACGCGACATGCAATGGTTCGGTCCTTGATGGTTCGTTTAAGGAATGTACCTCGGGAAACTACACATTCAGTGCTGTTGGTCCACATGGTACATCAAATAGGGTGGCGAAGGCTGCCGTAGAAGGATGTGGCTTTAGTGATGAAAGTCGCCAATGGGCGAATGCCAGTGCGGAATGTGGTGAATTCTGGGTCGGAGAGAAAAATCCCTGTACCGAATCAACGGTGTTTACTTTGACGGACAACAGCAGCTCTGGAGGAGAATACTGGAATGCGGCTTCTTCTACAGTGAATTTGCGCGATGTTGTTTTGAATATTGAACTTTATAACCCGACGCAGAAAGAAATTGAAATATATCTGTTTAGTAGACAAGAAGAGGACTCGTATACATATGGACGCGATCCAATCTATAGCAAGTCCTTTAAGACGAATGCTAATGGACTCATATCTCTAGACATTTCTGAATTTGCAGAGGTTGAGGGCTTTGATCCTGAACATGTAGGCGGCGTCTATGTACAGAATGTGACTGATGGATTAAAGGCCGGGGTTTATAATCCGAGTTCGTCGCTCGAGGGTACGGTCAAGAGCATTGTTGCATCTTGTCCTCACGTGCTGAGCTTTGCTGGGTGCTATGCAAGCTTCAGTTCTTCGACCAATAAATGGACTTTACGTGCGATAGTCAATAATTCGGATAGAGCGGGCAAAATTGAAGTGAATGCGGGCGGATCGGCGAGCTTGTCGGCTATGGATCCGAAGCCTATGGTTTGTGGCGATGGTGTGACCGCATGTTCGTTTAGCGATGTTATGGGACGAACGTCCGTTGTGTTTACGCCATCTGACAACCCCTATGCAGAGAATACGGGGAAAAACTACGTGTTCACTTTTAATATGCAGTCAAATGATAATAAGCAGTCTGTTGAGCCCTGCGTAACTGATCCATATACAATTTCGACGATTAATGCTGAATGTAGTTTGAATAAAAATTCCGTAATCGTCGGTGCAGGCATACCTGTGGTAAACTATTCCTTGAGTGGTTGCCCTGATGAAAAGTGCGGTTACGAAGTTGTTCTTGTTGAAGCGGATGTTACCTTGGCAGAAAATAATGCAACAGGAAATTTTGCCAACTATACAACATTGACAAACAAGGCGAATACCGCAGAAAGTCCGCTACAGAAGGATGCCTCCTATACAATCAAAATGAAACAGAAGAATTCCAGTCGTCCTTTCAGTGATGTTACTTGCGGAACGTTTACCGTAAACGATGTAACCTCGCAGGAATCTGAAATTCAAGCGGGCCGTTGTGCCTTTGACAATGAGAACATTAGTATTGGGCAAAGCACGATATTCAGGGCCTCCAGTTTTAGTGGGACGCATCAATCTGCAGCGGTTCGACTCTTAGACGATGATGGAAACGAAGTGTCCTCGAATGCGTCGTTCTGGACGGGTGGAAACTATGAAGTTTGGAATATCTCGCCGACCAAGACAGGTTCGTTGACTTATACCTTGATTGTCAATGGTGGCCGCTCTTGTATAGCTATGTTGAATGTGAGCGCTCCGACTGCAACGTGTAAAATTCCTTCGTCGGTTGAACAGTGGGAAGATTTGACCATTGGCGTTAGCAATATCACTCCTTCTAATGCAAATATAAACTTGGTTATTTCGGAGAATGGAACGGAGAAAAAAAATACGACTGTTTGGTCGAATAACGGTTATTCGGATTCGTGGAATATGAGTGCCACAGGACAGTATGAGTACATTGTAACACTTGCTGGCCATGAAGTTTGCAAGGAGACTGTGACTGTGACCGGGGCTGTTGGGACTGCGCAATCTTGCAAATTTGCAAATACGTCAAGAGTCTATGGTGAAAAGGTCAGATTCCAAGTGGAAAAATTGAAAGTGCTGAAAGATGCTACTTGGGAACTTAATGACCCGAACGGCACGAAGGTTGCTGAGGGGACATATAATCAACGGTACAACCAGTGGTTCTGGGAGACAGGTGATATAAATGTGAAGGCCTCGGGAACATATACGTTAAAATTGAATGGCATTGAAGCGTGTTCAGCTGATGTGTCTGTTACTCAGCCGAGCGCAGAAAATTGCAGGTTGGATGCAACTACGATTCCAACGGGAAGTACTACGAAGTTCCGCTGGGATCTAAAGAATTGTAAGGAAAATCAGTGCTCTTATGAAATTCGCCGTGATGGAGTGCTGTTTGCGAGTGGCACAAATGTGCAAGAACAAAATGATCGCCAATATGATGTAAATGAAGGTGGCGAATATGTTGTCTGGCTCAATGGTGCTGCAACAAATTGTAAGCAAACGCTCAGTATTGCAACTTCGGGATCTTTAACCTGTTCTGTAGATGCAAATATTATAAAGGATGTGGCTTGGCAAAAGATAAAGGTTACGTCAACGCGAGTGTCAAGTAAATATGATTTATGGATTGATAATAGTATTGGTAAGTACTCAAATGGGTATGATATGAGTAATTTTGATATAGCTGAAAATGCGACTAATGTGGATGTTGGTGGTTTTACGTGTTCTACTGTAGGAAACCATACTTACAAAATAACTCCACATGGAAATACTACATCGTTGTGTAATGGCTCATTTAATTGTATCTCGGGGCCCAAGGCTGATTGTTTCTTTAAGTATAACAATGGTGGACAAACCGTAACAGGTCCTGTTCCTGCGGGAACGCAGCTGCAAATTTGTGTTGGTCCAAATATGGTTGATGCAAAAACGACGCTAAAGGGAACGAATGCAGATGGCAACTTTAGTTACGATTTATGGATACAAAAAAATCAAACTATTTGTAGTTACTTTGTAGCATCTTCTACTAGTGGCTCTTATACATTTAGTGTGGAGTATGATGAAAGCGAAGTTTGTAATAGTTCTCCGACACTAGTTGTCGAATAATGGAGAACGCCAATCGTTAGAAGATTACCGTTTTTACCCCGCCCCTTTTGAGGCGGGGTTTTCTATTTTCCCCCATATTCCCCCTATTGCACACTTTGCGAAAATTTTATATATTCATTTCCGAGTCTGCCC
>NZ_CAMGVQ010000082.1:0-13234 GCF_946062555.1 uncultured Fibrobacter sp. | reverse complement strand
GGAAATAGAAGTCGGTTTTTCATCAGGAAGCAAAGTCCACCAGTTGTCAATCATTGCTGCGCCTCCATCAGCTTGTTCTTCACAACAATAAAAAGTTGTAGAGGTATCACAAAACATATCTTGATAATGATAAACGCCGTCAATACTGTAGGATCCACAAGACATTATTTCAATCATTCTATCAATTAAAGATTGTGCGCTGTCTTTGGTTAACTGAACAACGCCCCATTCCTGTAAATTGAGAAATTCCTGTTTCAAAATAACGTCTAGGGGATCCCCGAAAAGACAACCTGTGCAGGGTTGTACACTATGTATTATAATGTCATTTGTAGTGAAATCCACAAATACAACGAAATTTGTATCAACTGATGAATAAAAAGCAATACCGTTAAAAACAACATCATCATCTATTTGAACAGAATCAGAACATTGAATAAATTTTTTCGAACACGACTCGCCAAATTCAAACGATAGATAATCTGGAGCGAACCGCAACTTTGTCCCTGGGCGAACAACACTCTTCGGATTTTCAAACTCAGCTGAAAGCAATAATGTTGCAAAAAGCACAATCAGTATCAGAACCTTCTTCATAATCCCCCCTACTTAAATGATATTTCTAATGCCGGTTGAATTGGATTGAAGTCAACACGATAAACGTCGGTGTTCTGATGAACAGTTACTCCATTTCCAAGGAACCTTCCATAAACATTTTTGACAGTTTGTCCCAAAATCAATTGAGCCCTTGCCGCATGAATTGTGCCAGCCCAGTCACCTTCTACAAATACAGGCTGTTCTCCATACTGAATGAGTTTGAAGCCCCTTGCAACAAGATTCTTGGCTTCGTTAACAAGAGAAGCTCTCCAAAGAAACGTACCTTCCGCATGGATAACGGTTTCTTTACCAGGTTCTAAAAATTCCAGTTGGCTACCAGATTCTAACTGGATATTACCAACATACATTTGTCCTGGATTAACCTTTAGCTTGCCACCATACATAACTCGAACAGAACGGTAATGGTCGCCATCATTTAATGTAGCTTGTTGTCCCCTATGAATGATAAGGTCTGAAGTTCCAAGCACCGAATCAATATGATGTTCCTCGCCATCAATCACACGATAAGGCCAATCCATATAATTATGATAGAATGTATTCCCATAAAGACTTGCTGATTCTTGCATTTCTATTGGTGCATAATTATTAGGAAGCGAATATATGTCTATGTTTCCAAATACAGAGGCCCTATTACGTAATCCAACACCGCCCTTACTAATTATTGAACCAATTTTAGAGTCAACCCCAACAGACACTGCATAATGAAGTTTACCCGATTCAACTGCGATTTTACAATAGTCTTCTCCATCATAGCATTTAGAACGGTCATTCATATAAATACCGCCAATAGAATAAATTGTTAAACTATCTGGGATATCCCATTCTGTTAAGGGACGCATGTCTACGGTTGATGTAGTGTCATCTAAGCTATTGTAAGGATCCGTTTCTCCATCATCAAGAATTCCATTGTGATTCAAATCTTCAAATCCATCCCAGGTTCCGTTGTCATTGGCATGGTCAGAATCTATATCCAATTCAGCTCTTATTCCATCACCATCAACATCGGCAAATTTTATTTTTGAAGAATCTGCATACCACCACCCTTCGGCAGTTGTTGAATCAATAGGATTATTTTCCGAATCGCGTTTTTTTCCTTTTCCTATCTCCATTATTCTGTTACAATCCTGAGGGATTCGCAAACTGTATGACATAATTTCAGTTTTGTCATCAATGCCATCCTCATCGGAATCGACTTTGTCAGGATCAGTCTTGAACCTATACACCTCATCAAAATTTACAAGGCTGTCCCCATCGTCATCTTGGTGAACAAGAAAATCTGTATTACGGACGGCTGAATAAATGCGAGGCGGAGCATAATAAACCTTAATCGTGTCATCAAAATTTCTCCATTCCGCAATTCCATCATTACCTACATTTAGCAGATGGATTTTATCGTTTGGGGAATTATGAAAATCGTAACCATCCGCAACCATCATATGATGACCATTCGAGATTAAAACAGGACGCTTTTCATCAATAAATTGTTTTAAATCCATCTTTTTTAGAACATGAACGTCATCTTTACCCTTACTAATCGCAACATTGATACTTTCTGGATTGATTTTCAGCGCCCATGCTAGAGTAGCGAAAGATTCATACCGTGCACCGCCTCCATCACTACCTAACAAAAATGGAGCCCAAATACTATCCTTTCCTCTACGATAATATTTTGTATTTGCAAGTTTAAGACCATCAAAAGGTATCGTTTTCCCATGAAATTTAATTTCATCCTGCGTCAAATTGCCACCATAGTAGGTGTTAATCATCTGAATGGCAACCACCCAGCATCGATACTCTTCTTCTGCAGTAAGAGTGTCACTATCATTCGGTCGGTCCCAGCCTTTTTCTAATATTTTATTACCCCAGTTTAAGACCAACATTCGTGTATCTTTGCGAGGCTTATAGACAGGAACATGGAGCATGTGGGTGGAATCTATGTCAGCATCTATTTTGCTAATCGAATTTACCACGGACCTTAAGGCGCTGCTATCAGATGGAATACCGCCATCGGCATTCTGGACGCCCCACAGGTAATGTTCATCTTCTAGGTACAAGTCTACATGGGTGCGGTTTGTCAACTGCTGGTGGACAATCGAATCATTGTCATTGATAACGGTCAAGAGATACTGCTGAACGCCATCGACCGAATGCCATGCAAAACGATAAACATGGTCATTACCATATGAAACAGTGTTCCTTGAGTATGGCTGCGGAGACGGAGGCTCGTTTTCAAATCCTAAATCATAAAAATGATGTGCAACCCACATTCCGTCCATCATCGTGAAAAATACGCCGCCATTTTTCTCTATGTACACGCCACCAACCGAGATTTCATCGACCTCGTATGGAACGTAGGGTATATTTTCCAATATATTTCCATTCCATACAATACTGAAATTTTCGTAATTGTTAAAACCAACCGAATCACTAATCTGTACAAGGTCTTCCTGCGGGCATTTTTGAATGTCGTTGGTGTTGCAGATTCTGATTTTTTGACCGGCCAACAACTTAGCATTCAGAAGCGCCAAGCTGTCGGAAGAAGAACTTTTCAAGTAAAAATCTTTCAAGGAAACATCCAGAGGGCCATCGTTTCTTAATTCTACCCAAGCCGGACGATCCCCAAAAGGTTCAGGCTGAATCCCATAAAAATGAATTTTGGGGATTTCGTCCCCGACAGGGTTGTTCCCCGCCATATACATATTGTCCACATATACAGGAATGTTGGACGTCGGTTCGAAACTTACTGTTCCGGGATAACTGAAATTGCCGTTCTTATGGAATATGTTGTTGTCCTGATATCGTAAACCCAAACTGATTCCGCTGGAGTTGGGGAATAATCCAGGCGTGACTTGTGGGATATCGATATTGACCGCAAGATAATTGTCAACAGTGTCTAACGACACATTTGCATTGGTGAGGTAGTAAGGAGACAACTCTAAAGTCCGATTTTCATCATGACCTAAAAAATAACGCAGCCGTACATTCGTCAAAGTGTCTTGCGACGAGTTCGTCAGTCGCAGTCGCAATGTAATCTGACTCGGATTGTTCCATTGTTCATCAAAGGCTTCTACAAGAATGTCGGATTGAGCCCAAGCGAACAACGCACTGATGAAGAGTATGAATACAATTTGTTTAAAGAATGGTTTCATCTTAAACCCCCGCCCACTTCCTTTACTTCATACCACTATTGCGATTGTGTGTTCTCGGAGCTCATTTTTTCTTCTTAAAAAGGCGGCGACCAAGAATTATCGGGGAACGAATCAGCATGCCGAGGCAGAGCTTGGTATGCGTCCAGGAAATTTCGACGTTATCGCCAAAGGCGCGGAAATTGGACACGCCGTCTTCAGGGTACTTCACCTTGATCGGATAGAAATACATCTTGAGACCAGCCCAAGACAGGCGCACCAGGATTTCGATATCAAAGCCCATGCGGTACGTGCGAATTTTCTTAGCCACCGGCCAAACCTTCGCTACGGGGTACACGCGGAACCCGCACATGGAATCGGGAATCGACCGCGAAAGCGTCTCGACCGCGACCCAGAAATTCGTAATTTTTCGACCCTGTTCGCGAGACTTGGGTACAGTGCCATCGTACTGCGGCATCCCCGCCACCAAATCGAACGGGTGCTTTTTGGCGGCTTTCAAAAAGAACGGAATTGCGTCCGCGTCGTGCTGACCGTCGGCATCCATTTGCAGGGCATGCGTAAAGCCCATTTCGTAGGCCTTTTCGAGGCCGCTGATGACCGCGGCACCCTTGCCACCGTTCTTTTCGCGCGTCACAAGTGTCGTATTCGGGACTTCGTTTGCGACCTGCACCAAAATTTCGTGACCTTCGGGAGTATTGCCATCGTCAACCAAAATCACGGAAAGTCCCTGGGCGGCCAGCGTTTCCGCCACCTTGCGGCTCGTCGCCTCGTGACGGTACACCGGCACGATAGCGCAGAACTTCATATCTTCAGGCTTCATCTTGGGCTCACGCATTGGCAGCCTCCGTCATAACGAGGATTCCACTCGAAAGGGCTCGGCCTTCTTCGAGCGTATAGGAGAAAGCGACCTTTCCTGCATCGGCCTTGTAGCTCATTTCAAGAATCGCGGGAACGTTCGGTAAAATCGGATAGCTGAACTTGGTGCGTTGGATTCGCGACACGGTCTGCGACGTCCCGAGCAGCGCATGAGCAAGCGTCACCACCATATCCACCTGCGCAACCGCAGGAAGCAGCTTGAACGCCGGGAAATGTCCGCTATAGAAATCGCTGGTTTCGGGGAACACGAACTTGAGCGTCACCGTCCCCGGCTCACACTTCATCTTCAGAATCTTAAAATTCGGGCTTTCGGGAATACCGAACAATGCCTGGATATCGCGCATCTTGATCTTACCTTGTGTATCCTGCGGAAGTTCCTCGAGGTAGCGCCACTTCTTGGGCGACACCGTATTCTCGATGAACTGCATCAGGTGCTTCTTGAAGAAATTGTTGATTTCGAGTTTCGGCAGGTCCTTGAACTTTTCACGGCCTTCGGCATTCAGCACAATCGCCGCGGCAAGGTACTGGCGGCTCCCCACCATCGGGACCACGCGTACATCCTGTACCAAGCCCGTCTGCTTCAGGCGATTTTCCACTTCAGGGAGAGAAATTCGCTTTTCCTCGATTTTCACGATGGAATCGGCGCGGCCCTTCAATAGGAAACGTCCGTCGTCGTAGATTTCCACGAGGTCGCCCGTCGTAAAACCTTCGGGTTCCAGAATGTAGCTCGACTTCACGTTCAGGCAGTCGTTTTCGCCAATACTCATCTTGCAGACTTCAAACGGTTTCCAAACGGGGCCGTTCTTGGACTGCCTGTAGGCTATGCCTCCGGTCTCGGTACTGCCATAGATTTCTGTGGTCCAGTAGCCCGTGATGCCTTCGCACTTGCGGGCCACCTCTTCGGGAAGCGGGCCGCCCGAAGAATAGATAATCGGTGTATACTTGAACTCAATCGGCTTTTCGGCATCGGCAGCGAGGCGCTTCAGATAAGCCGGGCTCGACGCGATTACCGCCTTTTCACCGGCCAGGCTAACGAGTTCGCTCGGATAGTCGATGCGGTGTCTACGGAACGGAAGCCCCGTCGCCGTCGGCAGTAGCACCGTAAACAGAAGGCCGTAAATGTGGTGGTGGTTTACCGTACTGTAGACCTTGCGACCCACCCAGTCATCGCCGAAAACCTTCACCAGTTCAAACAGTTCATTTTCAAATTGTGAAAAACGCTTGGGCACGGATTTCGGCTCGCCCGTCGTTCCCGAGGTAAACATCACCATCTCGGCAGCATTCTTGTCAAAACTGTTCCACAAGGTCTCGACTTCGGGTCCGTTCAAAATGTCCTGGATCTGCACCGCACCAGCAGAAGCATCGCCAAAGGGAGTGTCGGTGATAAAACCGTATCCGGGCTTCTTGATTTCCTTGATAAAGGCTTCCTGGCGGTTCGCCGTCACCATCGCCTTGCGGCCACTCTGCAACATCGAAAGGAGCGCAACGATAAAGAAGTAGGAGTCCTCGCAATGGAGAATCCACGGACGGTTTTCGCTCGATTCCAGGAACCGGCGGACCTTGGAGACATCGGAAACGAATTCCGACCAAGTCCTTTCGGAGGCCCCGTCGAAACAGACGATGGCCCCGTCGGGGCGGCTATCCCGCTGCAAATCGCAAACGGGAATGTAGGATTGCATCTTCTTTTGCATCATTTTACGGACCATGAATTCAACGGCAAACAAAATGCCGATTAAAATATAGGAGATTAAACCGTTGTAGAGGGACCAAATCCGGTCGCTACCCACCAATGCGGTGCCCAAGGCGATTGTCGCGTTCACCACGAAGAAAACGCACCACACGAGTGTCACGCGGTCGCAGTAACGTTCCACGAAGCGGCAGGACGGAGAGGTTCGAATGCTCTTGTCGCCCAGGCACGCGAGCCTGAACACGAAACTCGGCTTTTTCCAGAGCGTAAACGAGAAAAACGCCAAAAGGCTCAAGCTCACCAGTACAGGGTAGAACTTGAGGAACAATATATTGTCTGCAAAAAAGGCAATCGCCCCGCATACAAACATGAGGGCGACCAGCGCAAAGTTTTTGACGATATTCGCACGATCCTGGGAGCCATCCGACCCCTTGGAACGGCCCTTCGTGACATTGAAAAAATGCACAAAAGCAAGGCCGATGAGCATCAGGCTCAAACGGCGGGGAGAAAGCCCCCAAAATTCAAGGCCACAAAAAACGAGAGCCGGGTAAAGGACCGAAAAGGCGGCAAAGAGGACCTTCCCCGCCACGGATTTCATTACTTCTTATCCGCGTTCTGAATCAAGTTGTAAATGGCGTCGACAACGTCCTGAACGGTGCGGACCGTCTTGAAGACTTCGGGATCGATATTGGTCGGCAAGAGAGACTTGAGCTTCACGATCAGGTCGACGGCGTCGATGCTGTCCAGTTCGAGATCTTCGTAGAGACGGGCTTCAGGGGTCACCTTGGCTTCGTCCATTTCGAAATCTTCGATAAGGGCGGCTTTCAACTTATCAAAAATCGCTTGTTTATCCATTTCATCCTCCCTTATTTAGGCATGTTCGCCGAAATATATGCAGCGAGCGTATCTACAGAATAGAAATGCTTCTTCGTTTCTTCGTTCACCACCGAGAAAGTCACGCCGAAGTTTTCCTTGACGGCAATACCGAGTTCCAGAGCATCGATAGAGTCAAGCCCGAGTCCATTTTCGCTTTCGCCAAAAAGAGGAGCATCGTCTACGATATCGGCTGCGGTCACGTCTTCAAGTTCCAACGCCGTTACGATCATTTCTTTGATACGAGATTTTAATTCGTTCATATTTAACCCTTAATTTGGGCGCAAAAATAGATTAAAAAATCGGTTTCGTCAACCACATAAATTTACATTATTTGCTAAATTTGAGCGCAAAACAAACTAAATAACAAAAGAGTTCTATGTTCGATTACTACTATCAAGACCAAATTTCGGCTACAGACGCCAAGTTCGAAGCCCAGAAAATCGCATTTGCCCCCCTCAGCTTCCACGCCGCAAAGGCCCTCCGAGACATGGGGATTCTCGAAGCCATCTGCAGCGCCCGCAAGAAGGGCATCACCGTTTCGGAACTTTCGCAAAAGCTCGGCATTTCGCTCTACGGCGTCGGCGTCCTGATCGAAATGGGACTTGGCATGGGGGCCATCAAGCTTCATAAGGATTCCAAGGAGGACGATCTCAAGCTTACGCTCGGCAAAATCGGATTTTTCCTGATGAGCGACGAAATGACGAAAGTCAACATGGACTTTTCCGAAGACATCTGCTACCTGGGGGCCGAGGACATGCAGGAAGCTATCCGCGACGGCAAGCCCGCGGGTCTCAAGCACCTCGGCAATTGGAAGACCGTGTACCAGGGTCTCTCTCAGCTGACCGACCAGCAGAAAAAGAGCTGGTTCGGCTTTGACCATTTCTATTCCGACCTGGCCTTCCCCGAAGCGCTCCCCATCGTCTTTTCCAACCCCTGCGCACGCCTCTTTGATATCGGTGGCAACACCGCCAAGTGGGCCATTGCCTGCTGCAAGTTCAACCCGAACGTGAAGGTTTCCATCATCGACCTCCCGGGCCAAACCGCCGTCGCCGACAAGAACGCAAAGGCAGCCGGTTTCGAGAACCGCATCGACACCATCCCTTGCAACGTGCTCGACGAGACCACCGAATTCCCGAAGGGCGCAAACGCCGTCTGGATGAGCCAGTTCCTTGACTGCTTCTCGCTCGAAGAAATCACGAAGATTCTCACGAAAATCCATTCCGCCGCAGCCCCCGACACCGACATCTACGTGCTCGAACCGCTGTGGGACAAACAGCGCTTTGAAGCCGCCGCCTACTCGCTCCAGGCCACGTCGCTCTACTTCACCTGCATCGCAAACGGCAACTCCAAGATGTACCGCTTCGAAGAACTGAAGCACGCCATCGAAATCGCCGGCTTTGAACTGAAGGAAGCGCACCATACCGTTGGCCCGAACAGCTACTCGCTGCTCCGTTTCAGGATCAAGTAGTCGTAAGCTGGGAATGGGAACAATGATTTATATTGAACGTGCCGAGTACTTTATCCCGAGCGAAGAACAACCGCTCCCCGACGTGAAGTTCGTGCCGATGCTTACGCGCAGACGCCTGAGCCAGCTGTCGAAGATGGTTGTCTACGTGAATGCCGCCATCAGCAAGGACCAACCCCCTTGCAAGGTGACCTTCGCCTCGCAGTACGGTGAAATTTCGCAGCAGCTTAAAATTTCTCAAGCACTGCTCGATACCGGGAACGTCTCGCCTGCGCACTTCAGCCTCTCCGTCTTCAACGCGTCGATCGCGAACGCAACGATTCTCGAAAAGAATACCGCCGGTTATTCGGCTGTATTCTCCGGGAAGGCTGCTTTCCGCGAAGGCCTAAAGGACTGCGTCGCCGCCCTTAAGGCGGGTTCCGAAACGGAACGCGTCTTTATATTCGCCGACGAAAAGATTCCCGAGACCTACGCTCCCGTGGCGGGAACACCGTACCCGAACGCCGTATGCGCCCTGGCACTCCGCCTGACTACCGACGCAAGTAAGGGTGGCCGCGAACTCGACGAGACTCCATTCGAAGGAAATTTCGAGACAGCTGCCGAAGAAGCCATCGCCTTCATTAAGCAGAGGTTAGGCTAATGCTTCGCCGCATCAAGTACATCCGACGGCTGCTTTCGAAGCTATCCTCGTTTGCGGTATTCGGAATCAGCAGCCTGATCCTCGGGACATCGCTATTTCCCCTGTTCCACGTGCTCGCGGGTTTTTCGGAAAAACGCTTCAACATGATTTCTCGCCGATTCGTAAACCTGTTCTTCAGGTTTTTCGTCAAGTATATCGAAGTCACCGGGGCCATGCGCCTCAGCGTCGAGAACCGCGAACTGCTGAAGGGAATCAAGGGAAAGGTCGTCATCGCGAACCACCCCTCGCTCCTGGACGTGGTGATCCTCTTCTCGCTCATCCCGAACTCGAACTGCATTGTCAAGGGGGCCCTTGTCCAGAATGCCTGCATTTCGGCTATCATCCGGAATCTCTACATTCCGAACAGCATCCCCTTCGAAGAACAGCTGGAACGCGCCAAGAAGTCGATGATCGAAGACGGCAACAACCTCATCATCTTCCCCGAAGGCACTCGCTCCAGGCCGGGCGAACCCTGGCAATTCAAGAAAGGGGCCGCGCGCTTCGCCCTTTTTGCCGAAGCGGACGTCGTACCGATTTATTTTGGCGGTAACGAAAAAATCGGGCTCCGCAAGCACGACAAAATGCTGCAGTTCCACCCGACCGAACGCTACATGTACAATCTCAAGGTCTTGCCGAGCATCCCGGTTTCCCCCTACAAGGATATGCCGATGTCAAAGAGCGCCATTCTGCTCACCGACAAGATGAAAGAAGTTTTAGAGAAAGAACATCAAAACGAAAAGGTAACACAATGAAAAAATTTCCCCTGATTCTCGCCCTGGGCAGCATCGCCGCCGTTCTCATTGCTTGCGGTGGCAACTACAGCCGCGCTCAAACATTTGAACAGCAGAACTCGCCGTTCAACTGTGTCGGCCTGCATCTCAAGAATGCTCAGTGGCATTTTGTCGACGACTTCGGCCAGCGCGTCGACGTCATGGGTTCCTGCCACGCCGGCATGAAGCACGGCACCTTTCAATTCATCGTCAACGGCCAGCTTGTCGCCAAGACCAAGTTCAGCAAGGACAGCGAACGCAAGACCACTTGCCTTGTCATGGGCAAGACAAGGACGAACCTGATCAACTGTATGCAGCTGAACGCCGCTCAGGCCCAGAACAACCCGCAAATGCAGCAAGCCCCCATGCAACAGGCTCCTGTGCAGCAGGCTCCCATGATTCAGGACGGCCAGAACTTCTAGGTTGTCATTCCCTAAAATCTAACGAGGCAAAACATGGCAAAAACTAGCGCAAAGAAATCGGAAAATTCAGCCAAGAAAGGTACCCAGACCAACATGTGGACAGGCCGCTTCGCTAGCGGCATGGCGCAGAGCATGGTGGACCTGAGCTTCAGCCTGCAATTCGACGCCGAACTCATCGAAGAAGACATCGAAGGCAGCATCGGCCACGGCAAGGGCCTGGTGGAATCCGGCGTGCTCAGCAAGGCCGACTACAAGAAGATTTGCGATGGCCTCGCCAGCATCCTCAAGGATTACAAGGCCGGCAAGCCGCTCTGGAAGGAATCTGACGAGGACATCCACATGGCCGTGGAACGCGTGCTTACCGAACGCATCGGTGCCCTCGGCAAGAAGATCCACACGGGCCGCAGCCGTAACGACCAGGTTTGCACGGACTTCAAGCTGTATATGCGACACCGCGCCGCCGAAATCCGCGCCCTCGAAGTTTCTTTGATGGAAACGGTGCTCGACCTCGCAAAGAAATACTTCGGCAAAATGATGCCGGGTTACACCCACTTGCAGCAGGCACAGCCCATCTACTTCAGCCATTACCTGATGAGCATGTTCTTTGCCGTGAGCCGCGACGTGAAGCGCCTCGACAACTTCCAGGAACTGCACAGCGAACTCCCGCTGGGTAGCGGTGCCATGGCCGGTTCCGCATTCCCGTACCACCGCGCCTTGGTAGCAAAGGAACTCGGATTCAATGGAGTAAGCCCCAACAGCATCGACGCCGTGAGCCATCGCGACATGATGCTCGAATTCGAAGCCGACCTCGCCATTATCGCGAACACCATGAGCCGCTACGCCGAAGATTTCGTGAACTGGAGTACCAGCGAATTCGGCTACCTCACCTTGCACGACGCCTTCTCTAGCGGATCCTCGATGATGCCGCAGAAGAAGAACCCCGACTCCATGGAACTCATCCGCGGAAAGTCCGGTCGCATGCTCGGTAACTTCAGCGCCCTCTACACGCTGGTGAAGGGCGCGCCGCTGAGCTACAGCCGCGACCTGCAAGAAGACAAGGAACCGGTATTCGACTCCGTCCATAACGTGAAGGTGATTCTCCGCGTGATGAAGGAAGCCCTGGAAAGCGCACGTTTCAATTTCGACAAGATGCACGGGTCGATGCTGCCGGCGCTGCTGGCTACCGACCTCGCTGACTTGCTGGTCGAATCCGGCGTGCCGTTCCGCGATGCCCACCACGTGGTCGGTAGCCTGGTCGGCGAAGCCGCCCGCCAAGGCCTCGAATTCACGGACCTCTCTGATGAGGCCTGGGCCAGCGCCGGCGTCCCGAACGTCAAGCAGATGAAGAAGACGCTCACCTTCGAATACAGCGTGTCCCGCCGTAACATCGAAGGCGGTACGGGCCCCAAGTCCGTGAAGCAGCAGTTCGGCAAGGCTGAAGCTATCTTGAAAAAGTTCAAGAAGTAAAAAAAATCTCCGACAAAATCGGAGACTTTAACAAATTTTAAAAAGGAACCCCAATGGGTTCCTTTTCATATTCATGAATCAAAAAAATTCACACATTATTTCATAATGCAGCGCGCATATACTTCGGCATCCTTTCCTAGGTGTGCAACATACGCTTTTTTCTCATTAACATCATAGCAAAATGCTTCTAGATAATCAGATTTTTCATCGGACAGCAAGAAGAAGCATGTCCTAGCCGATGAATAGACAAGTTTCGACCCGTCAAAATTCTTTTCGTATATTCCACCATCCATCAGGAAGGAGAACCCGTACGCATCTATAGCGTTCAAGGAATCTCGCGACTCCGCGAACAAAGGAACATTGACATAGCTCGTTTCACTAGGAAGTTCTCCGCACACATCCTTGGTGAACGCTCTTTCCCTTACCATTCCCACAGAGAAAAGCAGCCGACTGACATCATTCGAGGAGGGCAAACGATACTCCCCAGAACAAGTTTCCTTTGCCTTGTCGTAAGGCATCAGCGTTCCGAACAACTTGCAATTTTCCTCATCGTCATTCAGGCAACGCCCCTTTCCTCTTGCGTTTTCCGAGAGCCAAACCTGCGAGCCAATTTTAACGCCCTGGTACCGTTCTTCGCCAATAGTCGCCAAGCATTTATTAACCGAGGAAGGCGCCACTGTGGCTGCAAGTGTGTCGGAATCAAAACCAACGCTATAATCCCCGCTCACATTGATATATTTTCCATCTTCATCGCGTTGTAGCCACGTTCCACGTTCTCCAAAGCAGCAAATGGTATCCTTATATGGGAATTCATTATAAAAGCACACGGTATCCGATGATTGCCATGCAACTGTATCAAGAGGCATCCAGGATTCAGAAGACACATCGTTCAATGAATCTTGCGATTTATTTTCACATGCCGGTAATGCAGTATCAACCACAGTACCAGCACCGTGCGTTTTTGAAATATCGGTATCAACCAATCCAGACTCGGAAGCAGCGTTATCTGCATTCGACGAATCATCGCATGCAAGAATCAAAACAGCCAATATGGCGAGACCCATGATTTTTTTATTCATTATCGCACCTCATTGTAAAACCAAGAACCACATTATCACTATGTGAATTGGCATATACTTTTTTCACTTTAATAAATATAATTTCGAAAGCATCTTTTAAAACGTAAAAAAGGGACCCACCCGCACAGCGGGTGGTTCTTCATATACGGGCCCTG
>NZ_CAMGVQ010000081.1:0-13251 GCF_946062555.1 uncultured Fibrobacter sp. | reverse complement strand
CGGCAGGAACCTTCAATGTCAACGTATGCGTACCCGCCGCGAGATGGACGGACACACCAGAAACAGTCACCGCACGCCAGGTATTGGAAACGGCAGCCATCCCGGCCAGCAGATTTGATTCACCGACATAAATCGATTTATCGCCAACGGTCGCGGACCTTGCGTACAACACGACATTGTAGTCTGCAGCATTTTCGACGATTACGGACATCGCGAGTGTCGCCGAATCGCCCGACACAAGGTACTTGTTACCGGCTACGGAGCAGGAGAACTCGTTCGAGAATCCGCTCACGGCATCCATGTCCTTCACGGCGACGACGATGACATCGGAAGCCTCGCCCTCATCGGTGACGGGCTTCGAAAGTTCCTCGACTTCAGCAGCAGTCAACGCACGTGAATACATGCGTATATCCGCGATGTTTCCGATATAGGAAGGTTCGCTACCCGCCTTGCCCATAGAAAACACACCTTCCATTTCACGTTCTAGAGAAATCCCGGAATTACGAGCAGCCTTCGATTCGCCGTCGACATAGAATTTCACGGAATCCGAATCTACCGTAACGACAACATGTGACCAGGACTTGTTTGTGATCGGCAAGATGGAACCCGTTTTCCAGTTATGCGAACCCTCAACAAGCATCAAGGCCCGCTTATTCTGCAAAAGGCGAATGTCAAGAGCGTTTACGCCCTTAAAACTGAGTATTTCATGCCAAGCATTATCGTTGGGGTTCCCCGGCTTAATTCGGGCCTCGAAAGAATAAGAATTCGTGCTGCCAAAATCGACCGTGCCATTTTTTCCAACCGCATAATCGGTTTTTTGACTAAAATATAGGCCTACATCGCTTCCCCATTTGTTATTCATGCGTGTTACATCAAGATTGTGCACCCCATTTATAATTTCTTGCACCCTATTCCCAGACCCCTCGTATGCCGGGTACCAAAGCGCCAGTTCCATCGGGAACGGATACAAGTTTTCAGAGAAATAATCACGTACATTATAATTGTGCCCATAATCCTCGACACGGAACGAAAGTGAAAGCCTGCAACCGGAGCAATCGGTCAATTGCTTGCGAGTAAGACGCAAAGAGACATTCACAAAGCCGGCACTATCAGGCAAGGCATCAATGACCTTCAACTCCTTGTTGCCAAGCACTGGTGTAATCTTTACTCGAGCAATTCCAGATTCAGCATCGGAAAGACTTGCCGACACACGGAAAATACGGTCAAGAAGTTCAGATTGCACGGCAACATTGAACGAATCAATTGAAGGACGCACTGAATCCGTATATATACGGGGGCCAGCCATCTGTTTATCCATGCCAAGCGCAGAAACCCCTACATAACGAGATTCATAAACGCCATACGGAATTTTTCCGATATCGGTTCCTCCAGTCTTGAGAAGACCGTCATAAACCAACGTGTCGGGCATGTTTCCGCGGAATTCAGCAGTCAGTTTTCCATCTGCATAAAGCGAGACAATACCATATCCAGGATGAGTGCACCCCGCCGCATATGCAAGATAGCCATTATCAAGGCCAAGCCATAGAGAATCCTGTGGCACATGACAAGCAAACTGCGTATTGACTGTAATTGCACGTGCAACTGCAGGAGCGGCAGGAAGTTCGGAAACATTGCCATTGGTATCAGGTTCCGAAAGAGCTACCGCAAATACATAGTTCGTATCAAGGGCATTTCCACGCGAAGGAAGCTGTACATGCGCATACCCATTCGAATCGAGGGTATATGCAAGAGCCTCTGGAGGCGTAGAGTCGTTTCGATTAGCCCAAACAGCATCGTCATCCACGTAGAGATTGTAGCGGGAGATTCCCGTAACAAGAATAAGGCGATTTTCCACATCGGCAACTTCAGGTACGACCTTAATCGAATAATCAGGCGTCTCGGCTACAGCGGAATCCAAAGCCGTAAAGACCGAGAAGGACCGTGTTTCAGCCGATATCAGCAAATATGCCCATTCCTTATTTTTATTATAGCAACGAGTATCCGTAGCCGTTGAGCAAGTCGCTGCCGTATCAGAAGCAAAGCCGTTTTTCAGAAGAGCGTGACCATCCGCATCCAAATACCCGTAAAGAGCATTTTCAAGCGGGACAAATTTCTTCTGAGTAAAGTCAACCTTGTATAGTTTTATTGTTTCTGGAGACGTATGCATTGCTTCCATCTCCTCCTTAGAGATTTTCATCTGCACACGCGGCAGGTTCACCGTATCCGCAAACGTCATCCGAGGCAGGGCCTCCATTATAGGCCCATTCAGGGCAAGGTTATTGAACACCTCAAACGGATAGTTTTTGGCATCTATAGAACGTATCGTAACATCCTTGTCTCCATCCAACGAGTTCGTCGGGAAGCTGACAGACACCTCTCCTAACGGAGATTGTACCGTCTTGGAGCCAGACGACGTCGCTCTAGCGCCAATCACCATGTCAAACTTGCTAAAGTTATAAGAAGCTCCACTCTTATCACCCCATGTAAGCAGGAAAGTCGTATTGCCCTGGAGCCTGTTCACATTGAACCAGCCAAGGCTCCGCCACCCAGCAGTATTGACCTCGATGGAATCCTTGATGCTGTAAAAAGAAGTGTCATTCAAATATGAAAGACTGTACATCCTGTTAGCTTCCAAGTATGCATACAGCTCTACAAACTCTTCTAGACGATGGAACGGTATAGAATCAGCCCTCTTGAAAGCGACATAGAGCGGAAGCGAATCGTTCGGCGTGGCAAGTAGATTAAAGTGAGTATGCTCAGAGCCATCCAGTTGAACAAGTTTTGCAGATTTCAAGACAATCTCACGTCCCCACTCGGGTTTTGTATACAAACGAGAGAAAGGTATTGTATCTTGCAAGGGACGCACGAGCGGTTTTGCGAACGGGTCCTTACTCTTACGATAGGCAATATTTTTTGTAAACGTGGTTGCCTTGACATAGAGCGAATCCTCATCACCGCTGAAAGTAATCAATGAGGGATATTTCCCCGACTTAAGATTATCCACATGGGCATTGACTCCGCCACCAACAAGTTGACTATTTACAAGACGTACCGAGTCTAACGGAGCAAAGAAGCGATGCTCCGTCACGTCGTACATATCCGGATCCAGCTTTACATTGAGACCCGACACATCATTTGAACCAATCCTAGATTTGTCGACATTTCGTGCAAATGAGAACGACAAAGGATTACGGGTAATCTTCCAGGGAGAATTGGCTAGATTAGCGATTACACTGTCAGACAAGACAGAACCGTTCGTAGTACGCAGGATTTCCTTGGTCCAAACCGAGTCCACATAATCCGCGAAATAATAATGCACTCTGGACCCAAAGTCATAGTATTTATAACAGGGCTTCGAGCCATTTTCCGCAAATTTCCAGTCTTGGCCAGAATCCTTACATTCTTTTGACTTCAACGTATCACGCCAATTTGCTTGAGCGGGATAAGGAATCGTATCCCTCTGCGTTTCGGCACTCCAAACCATGTTGCGACCGACATAGAATTGGACATTGGAATATCCTGAGAAGTAAGGCGTGCTCTTGATATTGGATGTTTTACTATCATGGTCAATCTGACAGTATTTTTGGCCGCCCATCCCTAACAGGACATTTGTCAGTGTGTCATAATTACAGGCCACTTCACTTTCCCCGACAACCGGCAATCCGATAGCCTTGGCCACAAAGTAATCCTGCGAGTTTTCCCCTCCATAGAACCTCATTTCGAAGCGGGCGTCTTGAGTATGCTTACTGTCCTCATCGGCGAACAGGAACATATTAAGACCTCCTTCGAATACACTGGCAGGGAAGAAGTGCAAACTTTGAGTTTCAAACGGGGTCAGCAAGCCATAAGTCTTGTCAAAGACGAATGCGGAACCATCGTGATAAGAATTTACCTCGCGATAGTAAGCGTCATTCTTTACTCCGGCCAGGTTATCCATCGCAGCAAAATAGCCATCCGGTGAAGAAGCATTTTTAGCAAAGATGGTCTTATTTGTATGGTCAAAACGTATAGTACGGTTTACCAAGTTATCCATGCCGATAGGAGCATCCCAATAGTCATCCTTCGGAATTTCAAAAACGACATTGACTTGTTGATAGGTATAACGAAGCCAGCCGTCATCGCCACAATGAGAGTTTATCTTCCCCTTCTGCGAGTAGAACTTTCCATCCGCATTCGGTTTAATCGACAGCTTGAAAAGACTCTTATTTGGATCATATCCCGTCGTAGTTCCGGATTTTCCATAGACACATGTAGAATCCAGAATAGAATCTTTCATAACGACATTACATCCTAAATCTTTGTTATACCCCAAGTCTAGTCCTTTTGAAGTATTTCCAGGAATCTTGTATTCAGAACTATCATCAGTAAAATCCGTCAATTTCCAGACTGAATTATTCCTAGCCTTCTCAAAATCAGCAGCACTCGAAGGAAGCGTTTTAAATTGGCGTTCAAATTCACTCACAGTCATTACCGCAATATCAATAGTACCATCTCCCGGCCCATTACTGCCATCAAATCCATAACCTGATCCCCCGTAATTCAATATATAGGCGACAGTCGTATCCCTGTGTTCAGAATCAAAATGAAGCACATCCGTTCTTACACTATCAAAATCGTAATTTCCAGTCTCTTCACAAAATACCGACCCTGTTATTTTATCCAACTTCCCTTTACGACGCGACACAACAACCAAATCCAATTTTTTCCTATGCCTCTTGAGCGCAAGGCTAAAGCGTTTGGGTTCATAGCCGATAATTTCCTGCGTCCCGGAGACCGTTCCCGAAAGAGGAATCTCATTTTTAAGGCCTTCGTTTGGCAGACGATAACCCCGTACGCTGGCATCGATCCGATAGTCAGCCATAGGCTCGTACCGGTAAACCCCCGTAGAATCAAGGAACGCCTCGGCAACATAAACCGCGGAGTTTCTCCCCGTAGTATCCTTCGGGTTCTCCGGAGTCATGTCCAGAATGTTCTTGGCCGTTTTCACCTTGAAAGTCGCATACTTGGGCGGAACAGTCGTACCGTCAAGTTGGACCGCACTGATTTTTATTTTGTATGTTCCGGCGCTCAAAGATGCATTACCGTCATCATTCTTGCCATTCCACTTCATTTGGTAGGCTGAATCAGAAGCCTTGGCGCGCACAAGTGTCGCACTGTCTTGCAATTCGGCAATCAGTGTTGAACCTTTCCAGATCGTTATTCCCACATGGGCATCTTGATTCTTTAACCCGTAATAGAAATTCATGGAGCCTAGCCTAAAGTCAATCTTGTTCTGTGTAGAATCGTCTAGGGTGGCACTAGCCGAATCCTTTACCAACACGACATAATCGGCAAGTTTATTGGCCAGGACAATTTCGGCAGGAGCCTTGTCCAAGGCAATGACGGCAGAGTCAATGTAGATATATGGGTTTTCCGATATATTCTCCGTCACCTCGGCAAAAATTTTCACGCTATCCGCACTCAGATAACCGTCCGTAGCCATGAGGCCGTTCCATCTGAATCCGAGTCCATAGGTTTGCGGATTGACCGTCCATCCCGTAACAAGCGGATCGAGGGTATCACTGCTGACCAAGGAAAGATCTCCCCAGTAGAAGCCGTCTTTTGCGCTACTCGCGAAGTAAACAGGAATTTTTGATTTTGACGTGTCAGCAAAATCACGGACAAACAACACCTGGAATGCGGCTTCGGCGGTCATCAGGATGTGTCCGGAATCTCCCGCCAGTATCATGACGCTATCCACATAGGATGGAGGAATCCATTCCGGAAAATCTTCAAGGTAACTACGCGTTACCGTAGGCAGATCCACAAAATTGAAAGCTGACGCACGAACAACACAGCTGCCCAAATTTGCGCCACCGGCAGCAGACTCGCAAGTATTCCCGAACCTGTCCGAAGCAAACGAGACCTTGAGGGAATCCCCTTCAGGGAGTCCCTTCCATTTCAGATGATAACCGAGGGAATCCTGATAGAACCAGACTCCTTTCGATTTCGCCGTATCAGCAGGGAAACCATAATAAGGGTTGCGGAAGGCCTTTGACACAGATTTTTCAAATATTCCCACATGGTCGTCGCCTTCGGCATAAACACGAATCAAGTAATTGTTCTTAAAGGCTCCCGAAAGCGTAAGCGATATATCCAACGAATCCTTCCCGACAGTCATTGAAACCGGATTCAACGTATCCCTTACACGAAGTACAAATTTCACCGTAGGTTTTTCATCATTCACTTCATGGGAAACCATGTTAAAGGAAACGGTCATTGTATCGGAAATCCAAAGGGAGGTATCCGCATAACAGGATGCCGTATCCGCCGTACAAGTAGAAAGCTCGATTTCGTATGTACCGACAATCTTTTCGCCTTCAAATGTACTGCGGTCAATGTAGCCAAGCACACCCTCGTTCACCTGGGCCGCACGAGACACATTTTGCGTTCCCGAGCGAAGCGCCTGGGCAACATATGCCTGCGACATTTGCCAAGCGGCATGTTCCGGCACGAGACCATCCACATTCCTATAACGCAAACGGAAAATAGCATGTTCGGAATCGGACCGTCCCGATGGCGGAGCCATGCCTGTTATCGCCACAAGAGCCGTGGTTATCATTTCGCTACCGTCGGGAGAAGTAATGGTCGGATAACGGCCCCCCACATGGAACAAATCCGTACGGTAGGATACGTTTCCGACAGCATCCTTACAGGCAACTTCTAAATAACGTTTGCCATGCGATACTCCAATGACCGCCGAATCCAGGGCGAACACCCTTTCATACTGTTTTGCGGAATCTCTCGGAACGTCATGCCAATTAGTATCGGCATCGCCTCCAAGAATGCGGTAACGGCAATCCACGCCGAACCTGTTCGACGGCACATCGAATTTTTCGTTCACCTTGAGTGTAGCGCTATCAGGAGATATAAGACTGGAGCTCACAAGACTTTCAATATAGGGAACAGTCTTGTCGACACGGAGATTCGCCAGATTTTCATAAACAGAGTCGTTTCCGGCGTCATCGCGCACCTGGGCACGAAGCACATAGGAGCCGTCCTCCAGGCGCATGGAGCCACTTTCTTCCCATGCGCCCACCACCGAATCATTCTTTACCCAGACGGAGTCGCCTGCACGATCGGCCTTCGACTTATCTGCCGCATGTACAAAGTCCCACCTGACCGTGACAGGCGTGCTATCCGGGCCAAAATACTGGTCATGTACCACATATGCAATTTTCAGCAAGGAATCAGCCGTAGCTGTGAATACTGATTTGGGACTATCCAAAACCAATGAGGGTTTATGGGAATCTATCGTAAACGAGGCATATTCCATCGAAGTGTTTACAGAATCAGCAACAGTCGGCCAACGGGACTGTTCGACATAATTCGGGCTTGCGGCAATGGCATTTACAAGCCCGTTCATCTTCTTGTAAACATTACTGTCAGGCACCGCATAGTCCACGGCAAACGCCTTGACGCGATAAAGCCCGTCTCCATATTTCTTGACCTCGGCCCGACAATTATCATTCCAGGCAACGGCAAAATCAGGCGTGGACACCTCGTAAAGCGAGCGGAAATCGCAGACATGCACAAATGTCGAGCCGGACGACTGCCCTGAAGCCCGTTCCAAGGTCCAGCGCATCGCGCGTATATCCGGTGTTGCCAAGGCCGAATCAGCCCACTTAAACCGTGCGACAAATGGAGTACTATCGGGATTTATCAACGGGGATTCAGGAACGACCTCAAACTTGGGCGGAGTCCTATCGATACGGAACGGAACCTCGTAAGTATTCGAAGTGTCCGCATGCGAACTGGGTGACTCGATATTTTCGATACTGGCGGCATACTTCCATACATACGAGCCTTCCGTTAAATCAATAGCCGGTTGTTGCGAAACAAATGTAGCACTGCTTGAATCATACAGAAGTTTACCGGACGCATCACGAAATTCCGATACGGCCATCTGCATATCCACATTTTCGGTAAGGTTTTCATATGTACCCATAGAGTCTGTCAATATTTTATCCTTTGCGCCTACTACACGGAATCCCTGGTAGCCGAGTGCACTGGCATACGAACAGAAACCCTTCATCTTATTGAGAGCGACCCCACGGAGTGGCCACTTGGGTTCCAGCATGTTCGCCGTCGCCTTGAACAGGTAGTAGAATCGTTGCGTATTCGAAAGGCCTATCTTGTTCACCGTTGAAATCGTGACCGTGTTTTGGTTGTCTTTCTGGATAGCGAGAAGATTCGGATAGAAATCGGTTGCGATAAAGTCAAACTGACCGTTTTTCTTGACCGGGTGGGGAACCTTGTCTATCGTAGTTTTTCGCTCAACTTTCACGGAATCTCCCGATTCATCCACCTGCATCACCGAGTCCACAAGTACAATGGGGTTTTCCCACGAACCACCACCGGAGCGTTTGTACACTGTACACGCCGTCGAACTCGTATCAGGCTTGGTAATATCGCACTCCCATGCGATTTCCTCCTGATAGTTAAAATTCATACGGATTTGACGGAGGCGATGAGGCATTAAATCATCAACGACAAAAGAGTACTTTTCAATCCAGTCCTCGACCGTAATCGCGGGAACTTCGTAACGTTCAATATGACGGATGGGGACATAGTTCGAAGTATCCTTTCCTTCAGGGGTCAGTCCATCCACTTTTTCCCAGCGGTCCACCTTCACGCCCATCCTTGACCAGTCGGAAGAGGACTTGAAACGAAGTGGCGAAAGTGATGCCACGCTCTGCATCTTATGCGTGGAGTTCAAATCGCCAGAATTGGCGAACAACCCTACGGCGCATCTCGCGTTTTCCCTGTCGCTCAGATAATAGCAGTTCCGATTCAAGGTGGATTTCTTTCGATCCGAACTACTCATCCCCTGAAGTTTGTTCAAAGTAGCGGAATCCAGGAGTGCCAGATTCACGAAGGGACGCTCGTAGAGGAAGTCTTCCATCAGGTAGGGAGTGTATTCCGAACCACCGGCATTAACAAGTGAAAAGGAATTCGTGTTGCCAAACCATTTCTCCAGATTTTTCTTATACAAAGGCATCATGTGAGATTCGGCCAAATCGTCAAAACCTGTCGCAACCGCCCCTCCAATGACAGAAAATCCCATAGTTGCTGAAAAGGCCCAACAATTCCCGTTTTTGCAGCTTTGGCTGCAGCTGGATTAATAAGTCCTAAGGTAAAATCCAGAGCCAATACCGCACCAGATGCAATCCCCATCGCTGTTGCAAAATCCCCGTCACTACTTTCTGCTTGTACAGCCGCATTGAATTGTTCTTTTCGTACATCTACATTTTCATCATTAAGCAGGCGAACATGCTTTCCCAAACCCGAAGCCTCCGTCACTAAAGAGCTTCCTTGTTCAATCAAAGGAATTCCTACGATTCCTGCAATACCCGCAGTCAATGCGTTCACATAAATCGTAGAAAGGTCGCCTCCCCCACCCATTTGTCCAATCATGTTGAGAACTGGAAGAGAAAAATTTTCTAGATACAACGAGCCAAGCAGGCCATAATCCACATGTGTTGGATCCCCAAACGTCATACTGTTTTTACTGCCCAATACGCGGAACATCGGCAGCTTTTCAGCATCGTAAGGCAAAGCATTCAAATTTCGTATTGTTCCGAAGCCAGTTTGATATGGATCAACATAATGGACTAAAGAATCGTCCTTAGTGTAAACCTCTGTAGAGAAGATTTTCGTAAGAGGAATACTTGCTCCACCAGCAATCGCAGAGGAAAATAAGGTTATGCACATTCCTGCTTCAACTGAGACAGGTTCCATTCCCATAACAGCAAGCAAAATGCCAGTTGCGGTCATGGAAGCCATCGACTTCATCAACAAGCCCCTAATTTTTTCGTCAGTCCAACCACGTGCTTCCTTATATATTTGCATGTTCAATGCTCCAGTCCCTTCATGGGGGCTGTCCAGCGTAATTATTTTGTCCACATCTCCGTTATAGAAATCACCTTGAACATACTCACGAGAAACGATGCCGCCCATGGAATGCCCGATGAGGATGTAGCGGGACGCCAGTTGGCGGTAGAGGTCGGGGTTCTGGCGGATCGTATCTAATGCAATTTGTCCAACATATAAAGAATCTTTCCCATTTTTTGAGACCCTAAGGGTTGCTTTCACTTCCTGAGCTTCTTCAAAAAGCGCTCGACGTTTCCCAAAACGAGACGCCCCATTTTCAGCTATATTCCATTGTCTATCGGCCAATTCATGAGCATTATTCAAAGAAGAATTTGCAGGATTCGTAAACGAACGCCAGTTATAAATGTAAGCGTTAGCGGGATTACGTTTTTTCCCAATATCAGGCTCTTCAAAAACATTTGTCCCTATCCACTTGGTTATTCTATCCTCAGAAGTATACGAGCCAAGCGTCGCATCACCTAAAAATTTAGATGCCGAATCAGCTTCTTTTAAATTCGCGTTAGCCTTAATCCCTTTTTCGGAACCATAAGCACCATGAACCATGAGTACATTATAATTTTCGATAGACTCCATCGGCTTAGGTACAGCCCATGTCATACAAATCATGGTGAAAATCAAAAATAAAACTATTCTTTTGGGCATACATTACTCCAATTCAACAACGACTTCATCATTGTGATAAAACTTCAGTTCGTTACCATACCATATTACATCAGAGCAGATTATTTTATCCTCATTCATCCTGCAAATATTACCGCTCAACTTAATCATATCACCCCAAAAACCACCTATTGCGAATTTTCGTGGAGTAGGAATCGTATCAATTTCATTTTTTAAAACAATACTTTTTTCTCCTTCGTCATCAAGAATTACGCAATACACATCCTCCCCCCAAGCCCGAACATCATCGCACTTTTCAATCCATTTTAAATCATCATTTAATCTCTTATACGTAATCGTTTTCGCAACCGTATCTAAAACAGCGTATTGGCAACTATCTCCGACAGCAGAAAGATTACCACCCAATGCAATAAAATTTCCATCCAACCACTGATGCATTCGATTAATTTCAAATGTTTGAGAGCATCCTTCGTTCTTTCTTGAAATTCTCATTTCATGAGCAGTCTCGCCGATTTTCCATAGAAGAACATTTTTCTCTTCCCAGCACCAAAAGATGGAATCCGTCAGTTGATACCATCGGTAGCCACCACTTTTGTTTGTAAGAGAATCACTCCAACGCGGGCCATCTTCCTGCACACGGTAATTAAAAACAAGCAAGCGGTCATGTCCGCAAGATTCATCTTCGCTATAACCACCATTCCATGTTTCCGTAGTCTCAAGCCATCCTCTGCAATCGTATGCGACAACCAGGGAATCGTCTATGAAACCGGCAATCGACATATTGTTCCTTCCTACCCATTTAAATTCAACTCTGTCCCCGCACCCCAAAATGCATATGTAAGCAAGGACCGTCAACAGCTTCATCCATCTTTTCTTCATATTCTCTCCATAATGCGCCAAAGATAGAAAAAAGGCAGCAACAAATTCGTCTAAACTAACAGCTTACCCCGTAGAGAATGGCAAACAGGTTGCTGTAGCCGTAATCCCTGGGGACAAAATCGAAAATCCCGTTCTTTTGAACGGGATGCCTGACGCGACCGCTGTTGCCGACAGAGGAATCGACCGCCCACTCCCCGCCGCCGGAGCGCTTGTACACAGTGCAAGCGTCATTCGCATCAGGATCCTTTTTCACATCACACTCCCAGGCAATCTCCTCCTGGTAGTTGAAGTTCATGCGAATTTGCCGTAGGCGGTGGGGCATCAGGTCGTCCACCACGAAGGAATACTTTTCAATCCAGTCTTCAACGGTAATCGCGGGGACTTCATAACGTTCCACATGGCGAATAGGGACATAGTCCGAGGTATCCTTTCCTTCAGGGGTAAGTCCGTCCACTTTTTCCCAGCGATCAACCTTCACACCCATCTTGGACCAATCAGCCTCTGACTTGAAGCGGAGCGGCGTTGTCAAACCCGAAAGAGGCTGATCCTTTTGGGTTGAATTCAAATCATTTGCCGACTTGAAAAGACCCATAGCACAATTTACTCCGTTCTTTGAATCGATATAAAAGCAGTTTCGGTTCAAATTCGCTACGGAATTTTCTTCTGCACGAAGTAGATTTCTTTTTATTGAAAGCGTATCAACATCTTTTTTCAAAGAATCTGGTAGTTTTGTCAAGGAATCACGCATGCCTTCAAATAATCGATTAGTGCGCAAACCTGCATTCTGAATAGTATCCAGTGTATGCAAATCGTTCAAAGCTAAGTTCACGAACGGACGCTCGTAGAGGAAATCCTCCATAATCCGAGGATTAATCGTCGTATCGTTTACGAAAGAATCTGCAATCGGAGAAACCGTATTCGAATAATCTGCACGCCAAGTATTTTGATTGTCATATACATTGTCAATAGGCAGGTTATGCGAATCGGAAATTTCTGCAATCAAATCTTCCGATAGCAACGAGAAAAGCATATTTGACAAGGCTACAGAGGAGCCTGCAACGGCAGCCACATTTGCCGCAATCCTTGCGCCTTCGAACCAGGACAAAGCAACATCTACCGCTATACACGCCGCGCTCACCGCAGTCATCACCACATTCACATTTCGCCAGGCTTCAGCATCAGCATGCGGAGCCGCATCAAAACGCCAACGTTTAACATCGGCTACACTATTTCTCAAACTTTCTGTATTTTCTGCCCAGCTCGACGCCTTAGGAACAATACTTGTTCCCTGCTCTCGCGACGCTGCAGAAACAACTAACCCCATCGTAGCCGCCTTAGATGCAAGGGCAAAGGCCTCCGTACTCATCACGTCATCACTTTCCGCAAGTTGCGAAAAGAAATTCATCATCGTTTGAGTAAGTGCTTCTGGAACAAATAATCCCGTCCAATCAGTTACATTCTTAAAAGGATCGGAATAAGTAATACTCTTTTCCCCACCCATCAGTCTAAACATAGGTATACTGTCATTTGGAGAAATTTTTTTCAAATACGAAATATTGCCCTTTTCTCCTTTGCCAGGATTTACATACTTGACCAAAGGGTCTTCTTCCGAATAATCTTGCAAATTGCTTTCTACATAAAATGGGGCAATAAAATTTGTTAAGCCAAGCAATGTAGCCCAAGAAGCACTTGATATTGCGACCGATTTTGCCATAAAATCGCCTCGCATATTTAGATACACTAAAGATAAACCAACAAGATAACTGGCGGATTTTCGTCGCTAACGCGACTTAGGTTTGTAGTTTAACTTGCGTATAA
>NZ_CAMGVQ010000080.1:0-13506 GCF_946062555.1 uncultured Fibrobacter sp. | reverse complement strand
CTGAGCTGGTCCATACAAAAAACCTCGTTTTGTTACGAGGCTAAATATAGCAAATATTAGTTTATTTGTAAACAGTCGTTTTGGGGTAATTTTTAGAGGTTGCCATAACCGATTTCTCCAGCAGATACTCTTCCCGAAGTCCACTTCATCAAATTTTCTTCAACTTCATGGTAGCCAAGAACATTTGTTTTTGCCATATAATAATACCTAATCAAAAAATGTTTGAGACAATTATTTCATCCCACAGCAAGCCACTTAGTTCAGAACCAAAAGGCATTGCCTTGTCTCACTAAATTTACATTCAATTTGCAAAAAAAGAAGTCTTTTTTTACATTTTATCTTGTTTTTTAGGAGGAGAATCACCCCTCATCCCCCTCCATCTCCCCATCAAGGTCCTCAATCGTCTCCCGAGTCAGGCGGTCATAAAACATTTCATACATCGGGGCAATGATTCCCGCAATTTCATAAATCCGGCGAGCCTTGGGCTTGCTTTCGTCATTGGCAGCCTTCACTATGTGCGAGGCTAGGTTAGACGCCATTATCACAATGGACGCCTTGCCGATATCCGAGTGATCTTTAACAACATCACGGAACACCGCGTAAGTTTCCTCGGTTATCCTATTGAAATTGCCCAGGGCATTTTTTAGAGAGCCCGGTCGTTTTTCAAAGGATTTGTAGCGTTCGTTGATATTGTCCTTCTTCATAAAGGTCTCCCGGGAACAGGTTTATCTTTATATCGTTCTGGGGAACCCGCATTGTAAAGTCATCATAGAATTTTTTTACGGCAAATTTCTTCCCCCACCTAGCCCTATTGCCATCTTCTGCAAAAGTTTATATATTCATTTCAGTAGATTCCGACAATCCTTCTGACAGCGTATTCGAACCGGGGAGGAAGTTTCACTATCTGCTTGAGGTCGTCGCCCTTTGTGGACTTGACAATCCGCAAATCGCGACAGTTGCCCTGCAGGGAACCGGCCCTGTGGCTATCAACGTAGAGCACCGTCTGCAATGCAGACGCTAATACAAGTCAATCCATTGGTTTGTAAGCGATTGCGTGTTGGGCAATCGCAGGGGCTCTAATGACTGCAGACGACATCAAGAAAGGTGAATCCGAAATTCTAGAATTCAAAGGGAACGAACTATCTGAAGACCCTAAGAAATGGGTGAAGACAGCCATCGCCTTTGCGAACGGCAAGGGAGGCACCATAGTTTTCGGTGTCGAAGACTCCTCGCTTAAAATCACAGGCATTCCGTCAGTAAACGTGTTCAAATTTATGGACTCGATTACGAATGAAATTAGCGACAATTGCTCTCCGCAAATTTTTCCGCACCTACACATTGAAACCATTGAAGACAAAACCGTCGTCGTACTAGAGATAAACAAGGGCGACTGTTCTCCTTATTTTTTCAAGCCCGAGGGTGAACGCCATGGCGTGTACATCCGTGTCGGAGCGACCACTCGAAAGGCGGAATTCGGAAAAATCCGAGAGATGATGCTCTACAGCGCCCACAAGTCCTATGACGAAATCATAGAACGGGGCGTAAAGCCGGCCACCAAAAAACAGATTAACGAACTGAGACGGGTCATTGCCGAACGTTCCACTAACCAAAAGAAGATTTCCATCGAAAACCTTATCAGCTGGGGATTGCTTAAAGTTCACGAAGGAATCCTGCTCCCGAGTATTGCGTTCAGGCTTCTTACCGCCAATGACCTACACTTTGCCAAAATACAGTGCGCCAGGTTCAAGGGTTTAACGCGTTCCGTATTCCTTGACCGCAAAGAATTTGATGGACCTATTTACCAGCAAATTGAGGAAGCTTTTGAATTCATTTATAGGCACACCAATGTGGGAGCACAAATCAAGGGACTCTACCGCAAAGACGTATATGACTATCCGCCCGAAGCCGTACGAGAACTCTTGGCAAACGCTGTAATGCACCGCAATTACATGGATAGTTCTTGCATTCAGATTTCAATTTTCGATGACCGTATCGAATTCCAGAATCCAGGAGGAATTTTCGGAGACCTATCCCTAGAAAAGGTTCTTGCAGGTTATTCAAGCATCCGTAACACGCAAATTGCCGACATTTTTCAAAAGATGAACATTGTCGAAAAATGGGGAACGGGCCTTTTGAGAATTGCAGACATCTGCAAAGAAGCCGGAACAACTCCAGTGCAATATCAAACTGGTTCAGGATACTTCATGGCCACACTACTACGAAAAGGGACAGAAAAAAGCAAAAGTGATACCACAAATGTCCCTGTAAATGATACCATAAACACGGTAGATGATACAATAAATGACACCATAAATGATACCACAAATGATACTATAAACGATACCATAAACGATACCATAAACAAGTTATCAGACAAGGAGTGTCTCGTCTTTGATTCCATAAAACAACGAAACTGTATTACCGCTCAAGAAATAGCCGCACAACACAATATATCTGTCATAACGGTCAAACGTGCTATAAACACACTCAAAACATGCGGACTCATTGTCCGCATCGGAAGCAATAAGAAGGGGTTCTGGAGCATCAAGGATTGCATAATTGATTAACTTTGTAGAGGAACGTTTCAATGCCGAGGAATAGCGCATTCAACTCGCTTTATACAAAAAGGTTCCCCGCTTGGCAGGGAACCTTTTTGTATCAGGAGACGATTTTTCACTTTTAATTCTGTGCAGGATTGCCCTGCATCTCAATCACCTCGATTTCGGTCGGGAGCGGATTGTTCTTGTCCTGCTTTGCGCCCAGGCTTTCCAGCTGGCGGCAGGTGGTAAGCACGCTCTGTCCCTTCTCGGCGAATTTTGACATTCCGTTCTGGTAAGCCTTCTGGGCATTGTCCAGCGCCTTGCCCACATCGCCCATCTGCTTTACGAACATGCCCACGCGCTTGAGCATTTCGTTTGCAAGTTCAAAGACCTTCTGCTGGTTTTGCGCCTGCTGCACCTGGCGCCAAGTCAGCTTGATAATGCGGAGGGCCGCATAAAGGGTCTGTTCGTCGGCGATATACACGCCCTTTTCCATGGCTTCGCGCCAGAGCGAGGGCTTTTCGGCCAGCGCCCGCCAAAGCGCATCGGCGCGGGGCACGAACATAATCACAAAGTCGATAGTTTCCCTGGGCGCCTTCACGTAATTTTCGTACTTCTTGCCGGAAAGTTCCTTCACGTGCTGCTCCAGGCTCTGGATATGCTTTTTCAGCCAATCCTTGCGCACTTCAGGGTCTTCGGCACGGTTGTACTCAAAGAATGCGGCCATCGAGACCTTGGAATCGACAATCACGTCCTTTTTCGTATCCAGATGGACGATTACATCGGGGCGCATGCTGCGGCCGCTTTCTTCAGACACCAACAGATTGCCGTTCTGGTCGCGGAGCGGCGCCTGCGTTTCGAAATGGGTCCCTTCCTGGAGCCCTAACGAAGCCAGGAGTTCTTCCAAAACGCATTCGCCCCAGTCGCCCTGAATCTTGCTGTCGTGCTTGAAGGCGCGGATCAGGTCGTCGGCGGTCTGCTTGGTCTTGGCGTTCGAATCGATGGCCTGGCTCAGCGCATCCTTGAGCGAGGTATTCGTTTCCACCTGCTTGAGGGTGCTGTCCTTCATGGTCTGCTCCATCTTGGCGATGGTTTCCTTGAGGGGATTCACCAGTTGTTCCATGGTCGCATGGCCAGATTCCGCGATGTCCTTTTGTCGCTGCTTGAGCATTTCTTCGGTAGCGGATTTCGCCTCGGCCACAAGGCGCTTCGAGATGTCGTCGAAGCGTTCCTTCTGCTCGTTGAAGGCATTCTGGTGGACGCGTTCCAATTCCTGCTTTTCGGTTTCAAGCCGCTTTTCGGCCGCCATTTTTTCGTCGGCAAGCCTCTTTTCGGCCCGCGACCGTTCTTCGGAGATTCTCTTTTCCGCCTCTTCTTTTTCGGCCGCAAGGCGCTTGGCGGCAGCGTCCTTTTCGTCGGCGATGCGCTTTTCTGCTTCGGCCTTTACCGCCGCGAGCTGATTTTCTGCGGTTTCGCGGGCGGCATGGAGCTTTTCAGTTTCCGCATTCAGCTGGCTCTGCAATACCGCCACTTGCGTTTCAAGTTCCGCACTGCTTTGCTTGCATTCTGCATCCCGCTGCGCGCCCTTGACACGCATCACGAGGATGCCGATTACGATTCCGAGGACTGCGCCCAAAATTCCGACTGCTATTGTCATACCATTCTCCTTTTGCTACTAAGAATATATCGCTTTTTCACAAAGCTTTGTCAAGTTCTTTAACATCTTTCTTCTATCCTCATTCCTCGCCCTCTCCGCGTCCATAATTAGTACCTCCTCACCTGTACAGATACGGCAGTTGCCGCATGTTGTTGTAGTATAAAATCATATCCGATTCAGGGTTGTCCATGATGTGCTTCGGATCGTCTACGCGGATGCAGCGCACGGGGTAAAGGTACTCGGGTTTAAGCCTTTCCTCTTCCACAATAGACTTCAAGAGTTCCCAATGCCGCGAGGTCGTGTCATTCGGCACAATCACCGAGGCAATGGCATCGCTCGTCCAGACAATGCTCAGGGTATCCACATATTCAAAGACGCCTTTCTCGCCATTGTAATAACCGGACAGGTTCAAGTCCACGGTATCGACTAGGCCCCAGGTGTCATGCGAACGGGAGCGCAGACGTTTCAGTCCGCTCGGATCCTCCGGGTCAATCACCTTGATCGGAGAAAATGTCGGCCAGTATTGGATTCGAGCATTCCCGGCAATGTATAGCGCAGCGTTCTGATGGGCACTCGCGATGCTCCAGCCAGCGGGGCAAACTCGGCCACGTTCGTATAACGGGTAGTAGCGCCCACGTTCGCAAGTAGAATCCAGGCACTTGCTGCACCTGGTTTTGTAACGCAGATTTTCAAGCATCAGGTGAAAGGTCACGGTGTCGCCCGCCAAAAAACCGGAGTCATGTTCCGACATGGTGCACCCCTTGTAATCGGCGAACTTGAGCACCGTATATTCGTTACTGTCGCGCGGATCCACGAAGGTTTCAAGCTTCTGGAAATAGTAATCATCTACGTTTGTGGCAGAGCAATGCGTATAATTCCGCTCCGGTTTCCACTTGATTTCTACACTGTCAAGCAGCAGCCTGATCGCAAGCGAACCAACAGCTCCAATGATCGCCCCCACGACAAATGCCAAAAGAGTCAGGACACATTCCTTGAAGAACGCTTTTGTCAGAAACTTTTTCATTAGAACCTCTCCACACCTTTAACCAAAATACCCGAAACAAAAGAACAGCAGGAACAGCGGCAGAATAAAGATCCACACGCCCTGAAAATAGTGTTCCAGGTCGGAATCGCTCATGGTCGAATGGTCTATCAGCGAAATCACCAGGTACCAGAGCCCGATATATTCCAGCACGGAATGGCCGCCGCTAAAGATGTACTGGAGCAGAAGGTAGCCGAGCGTAAAGCCCACCACTGTGGGCGCCACCGCCGAAAGCGCGTGCTGCACCGCCACCATGAACCACGGGCCGCGCGTGCAGTAGCTGATATGCCCCAGGCGTTCGCCGTCGCTTTCGAACATGCAGATTTCGTCGACTTCGGCCCCCGTAATCACGGCAAAGCACAGGTGCGACATCTCGTGCACGAATGTTCCGGGAAACGTCAAGAAATTCACGAAAAAATAGGCGAAGTCGCGGTTCACCGCCCCGATAATTTCTACCTGCGCGCGTTCCAGCCCATACAGGAGAAGCCCCGCAATCACAGGTGCCACGATGACGACCAGAGTCAGAATAACGCTAATGGCCGCAACGGCCCCGATGCCGTTACCCCAGCCGAACCATGCGATTATCTGGGACATCGAGGGGAGAGTGAACATGGCGGACCTCCTTGTTTGCGCGCCGGACATTCATATATCGCTTTTTACCCGTCACTAGTAAAACGATTTATGGAAAAAATATTTTTTTCTAAATTTGTACACATGGCAGATAAGAAAAAAATTCTCGTAATGGTTGCAAGCCCCAAAAACGAACGCAGCGGAACCCTGATTCCGACAAAGGCCTTCGTGGAGGGGCTCGAAGAAAACGGCGACTACGAGAGTGAATACCTTTTTATCGACCGCCTGAACATTAAGCCATGCCGCGGCTGCCTCAGTTGCTGGGGACGCGAAGACGGCAGCTGCTTCATGAAGGATGACGACGTGCCCTGGGTGCGCGAAAAGCTCACGAACGCCGACATTGTCATCTGGAGCTTCCCCCTGTACCTGTTCGGTGTGCCGGGACAGATGAAGGTCCTGATGGACCGCATCGTGGGAATGGTGCACCCCTACATGGGCCAGAAGCTGAAAGACGGCGTGAACGCGCTGAATTCGAACCTGCACGGGCTCCAGTTCCAGAAAGAAGGACAGAAAATCATCCTGCTTTCGAGCTGCGCCTGGATGGACATCAACGTGGTCTACGAACCGATCCGCAAGCAGTTCGACATTATCCTCGGACACGAGGGTTACACACTCATCGCCTGCCCGCAGATGCGCGCGCTCGACCACCGCGGAGGCCCGCGCCGCCTGAAAATGCTCCGCGACAAGTACAAGGCCGGCGGCGCGGAACTTGCAAGGACCGGCAACCTTACGCAAGAAACCATCGACCTGCTGCAAAAGCCGCTTTTCAGCGACGACGCCTACGTGACGCTCGTGACCGAGTTCGTCACGCACATGTTCGACAGGCCGGACAATTTCTAAAGCTTCACTAGCGTTTTTTTGTGCATTTCCAGAACATTTTTGGACGGCGTACCTATACCCCCCCCCTTTCCGCAAAGGATTTATAGGTACATTTTTTATTTTTGCATACAAATTAACATTCACTACACTGTAGCAAAGGCAAAAAAACACCTATAAACGTACCAAGACCATACAGACTTATAGGTACCAAGGTAAACGCAATACTTGCGAGAGTCTCCATTTGACCGTTTTCGCACCTATAAACAGGGGCAAAACTTTAATCTTATAGGTACGTATGGCAAAAATCCGCAAAAAAATGCTGAAGCGCGCCTCGAAAACGACCCCTATAAGAAAAAACCTGGCAGAGCCAGGGTTCATGAGCCACAAAGCCCCAAACGCAAAGCTGGGGCGGTGGCGAGAGCAAGCACTCGGGGGACATACTTAGCATGACGGGCGCGAGCGGTCTTATACAAAGAAAGGCCTCCGCAAAAGCGGAGGTCTTTCGTAATAGCAATTTCGCAGATTAGCGCTTGCTGAACTGGAAGTGCTTACGAGCCTTCTTGCGGCCGAACTTCTTACGTTCGACGGCACGAGAGTCGCGAGTCATGAGGCCTTCCTTCTTGAGGGCAGGCTTGACTTCGGCGTCGTTAGCAACCAGTGCGCGGGCAATGCCGAGACGGACAGCGCCCATCTGGCCAGCGATTCCACCGCCACGAGCGGTAACTTCGACGTCCCATTCTTCCGCGTTGCCGAGGATGGCGAACGGGAGGTTAGCGATCATGTTCTGCACTTCAGAATGGAAGTAATCCTTGAAATCACGACCATTGATAGTGCGCTTGCCGGAACCCGGCTTCAGGATCACAGCGGCGATGGCGTTCTTGCGGCGGCCGGTGCCACGGTAGATCTTCTTATTCTTTGCGGTAGCGATAGAGGTATCCTCCGTTCTTAAAGTTCTACAACTTCAGGTTTCTGCGCGGCGTGCGGATGTTCGGCGCCGGCATAAATTTTGAGCTTCTTGATCATCTTGTGACCGAGAGCGCTGTGCGGGAGCATGCCCCAGATGGCAGCTTCGAGCGGTGCAGTCGGGTGCTTTGCCTTGAGGTCAGTAAAGTTGATCCAGCGTTCACCGGCAATGTGACCGGTGTGGTGGAAGTACTGCTTCTGCAGAGCCTTGTTACCGGTAACGGCAACTTTTTCAGCGTTGATCACAACCACGAAATCGCCAGTGTCGACGTTCGGGGAGAAGATGGCCTTGTGCTTGCCCATCAGGAGCTTTGCAACTTCAGAGGCAACGCGACCCATAGGCTTATCGGCGGCGTCCACAAGCTTCCACTTGTGTTCGACGTTCTTCGGGTTTACCGTAATGGTCTTCATGTAAATCCTTTATCAGTTATTCCGGGGCCGAGTTGCCCCGTGAAATGCTGCGCTAAATTTAGAAGAAAAAACGCGACCTTGCAAGGGTAAAAAACTACGATTTTTCAAAAAATCCGCGCCATTTTCGGCGTTTTCATCATATCAATTATGTCAATTATTTTAATTATATCAACAAAAACAAACAAACCACCCCAGTTGAATTTGCCGCGAGAGCCTTCGATAGAGGCCCACTTACATTCGTTTTCTGCTGTAATTCAGTTCCAGAGTTGCGTAAAGTCGCTACGAACATGGCTACGAGTTGTAATGTTACCGACGAACTTGGCTGCTCCGTCGGCTAGTCCTCTTTTTACGCCACAAAGAAACAAGCCCCGGTGCATTCGCCCCGGGACCCGTTGTTTGGTGTATTGAGTATGTAAAAGAGAGAATTGCTACAGGCCTACACCGACCTATTACTTTGCAATGCGGACAGCCTGCATCTTACCCGTGGTACGGCTGCGCAGGTAGTAAATACCGGACGCCTTGATGTCGTTGGAAGTCTTGAGAATTTCCTTGGCGGCATCGAAACCGTAAGCCCTGAGCACACCCATGTGGACACCGTTCTGGTCGAACACGTGGAAGTCCTGACGGGCATTGTTGTCAAGCTTAATGTTCTGCTGAACAAACTGCGGATCTTCATTCTTCTCAATCGGTTCAGGGTCAGTTGCATCCTTACCTTTCACGAAGGTGAAGTAGTCTATATCGAACCAGTCGCCGGTTACATCCATTCGGAGAATGTGCTTGCCAGCCGGGAGAGTCACATTGGCAGAGACCTTGTTGTAATCGTCGTAGTTTTCTTCACCAGAAGATGCCTGCGGAACAGAAATCTTGTCGGTGAGTTCCTTACCATCCAAGGACATCTGGAAACTAGAAGTATTGTTTGCAGAAGCAACGGCCGCAAAGAAGGTATAATCGCCCGCTTCGCTCACGTTGATCGTGTATTCCAGCCAATCACCGGTCTGGTTGTAGCCCACGACAATGCGGTCGCCACTCTTCTTGTACAGGTCTACGCCCGTATCTTTACGGTAGTCGCTATCGCCATGGTTTTCGGAATCGTCACCATAGGATTCGTTGCTCGTACCGTCTTCGTTCTTGCCCTTGCCCGGAATGTCGAAGTCTTCGGCCTGAATCTTACCCGGAACAGCGAAGGCCTCGCCCTTGAACGGGAGCTGCGGTTCAGGCGGGACCGGAGCCACATCACCTGTCGGAAGGCCCGTTTCATTCACACCCTTGTTCTTGGAGAGGTAGTCCTTGAGCCATGTCATAGCAGAACGGTCCTTGCCGTCCTTGATGAGACCGGAACAACCATTCGCCTTTCCATTACAATCCAACCATGTCTGACCATAAACATAACCCCAGAAGGTGATTCCCGCCACATGCGGGTCTTCCATCCAGTACTTGAACTGTTCACTGACGCACTGTTGCTGAATAGCGTCATCGGTACTCGGGACATCGTATTCAGAAATAAATATGGGGATATTGTTCGTTTGCTTATGGATTTTCTCCATCGTGCTCTTGAAGGTATCGAAATTCATGCAGTAGCCACCACCACCGGTGCCGCCACCATTACCACCACTGGTCATCAAGTCGTGAGCCTGCAAGCCGTAACCATCGACCGGAGCACCAGCGGCCTTAATCTTTTTGATAAGGTCAATACCCTGGTCTACATTCCACTGGATGGTATTGTAGTCGTTATAAATGAGAATTGCATCCGGCCAACGTTCGCGGGCCATCTTGAAAGCCGTGACAACAAACTGGTAGTTGCCACCGTCATCGCCACCAAGTGCCGGAATGATGTTGTTGTTCTTGCCGTAAGGAGAGTGGTAGTTGTTGTTACCCGTACGGATAGCTTCGTTTACCACGTCGATCATTTCGAGATCGGGATAACGCTTCTTAACTGCATCGAACCAAGCGGTAATCGCCGTCTTGGTATTCTCGACGTCAAGGCCGTTCAACCAGTTGGGGTACTGGGAGCCCCACACCAGAGCGTGGAACTTGAAATGGCCCCCGTTCTGTTTTGCCCAATTATAGGCAGCATCGCAGTCGCGCCAGTTATACTGACCACGAGTGCCCTCGACAGAGCCCCACTTACATCCGTTTTCGGCAGTTGCCTGGTTCCATAGCGTGGTATAGTCAGAGCGAGCTGCACTACCCTGGATTATGTTTCCGACGAATTTCGCAGCGCCATCGGCAAGACCCGGGCCAGCAAAAGAGAAGGTTGACGCCGCGAGAGCAAGCACCAAAGCTTTTGTAGTTGTAGAAAGAGGCTTTTTCATACCACACATCCTTTTTTTGTTTTGATGGTTTCATCCCAAAAACCATTATAAATCTATTTCTAAAAAAGGCCGATTTTTCGCCATCAGGGCGGATTGTCATGGACAATATATCCACGGTGTCGTAAACAAAAAGAAACAAGTTCCGGCGTATTCGCCCCGTAACCCGTTGTTTGGTGTATTGAGTTTAAAAATACATGGAAACTCTCACGGTCTGCATCTGGCCGGTGGTACGGCTACGCAGATAGTAAATGCCCGAAGCCCTGATGGCGCTAGAAGACTTGAGCAGGTCGGCAGCGGCATTGAATCCATAGACCGAAATCAGGCCCAGGCGGTTCCCCTGCATGTCGAACACGTAGTAATCCTGGAGCTTGCCCGCGTCAAACTTGACATTTGCAATGGAAATCGTGCCCGGGTCATCGTCACCGACAATCGGTTCGGGATCGGTTGCGTCCTTGCCCTTCACGAAGGTGAAGTAGTCCACATCTTGCTTTCGAAATCGGACTTGCTCATGCCCTTACAGTCGTGAGCCTGCTGACCGTAAGCATCGACCGGAGGACCGTTCTTGACAATGGTCTGGATAAGTTCGATACCTTCGTTGATCTGCCAGGAGAGCGTATTGTAGTTGTTATAGATAAGCACAGCCTTCGGCCAACGTTCGCGGGCCATCTTGAAGGCTTTCGTGATAAAGTCGTACTGGTGCTTGTCATTCACCACGCGGTCACCGCCAAGGGCTTCGATAATGTAGGAGCCGCCGCATTCGGTATCGTCGGTGCTGTGGCCTTCGGCACCTGCAGCAGGCTTGCCGTAACCAGAGTGATAGTTGTCACCCGCCCAAATGGCTTCGTTCACCACGTCGATGTATTCGAGGTCCGGAAACTTCGCGGCAACGGCATCGAACCATTCAGTAATGTACTTCTTGGTGAGTTCTACGGTAATGCCCGGATTTTTCTTTTTGCAGAGGAAGTTCGGGTACTGCGAGCCCCAAACGAGAGCGTGGAACTTTAAGTGGCGTTCGCCCGGTTTTTCCTTGGCCCACTTGTAGGCGCTTTCGCACTTGTCGAAGTTGTCCCAAGCGAACTTGCTTGTACCGCTGTTGCCGTTAGAAAGGGAATGGACAGCTTTTTCATAACCAACATCCTTTAAAAACATGAACACCACAGGTAAAAGCACCTTACAAAAGGTGGTTTTTACCTTGTCAAAGCAAGTTTCCTTGGACAATAAATCCACGTTCCCCAAATAAAAGCGCTCACAAAACGCTTTTTACACGAAATTGTGTAAGTTTTATATTTAGTTTAACAAACTTTACGCAAAATATATTGTAAATTCACAATAAATGTGTAAATTTATTAAAGAAATAAAAGTGCAAGGGTGTCATTAAAAAGGAGTATCTATGCGTAACCCCCAAATAGCAAATATCGCCAGTATTGCTTTGCTCGGTCTTTTAAGCAGCCAGGCCTTTGCCTGGAGCATTGATGGCGTGGTAAAGTCCAAGATTTCCGGTCGTTTGCTCGGTGGAGTAAAAATCAGTACCTTTAACTTCGGTGGCTATGAAACGACCAGCGCCGAAGACGGAACGTTCCGCCTCAGTAGCGACGGCATCAACGCTCTTATGGACGTAAAGGCTTCGAACATCGCCCTCCACATGGAAGGCAACACGCTCACCATCTACAATGCGGATGCACGGTCTCTCAGCGTGTCCGTAATCAACTCTCTAGGCAAGGTTCTCAAGAAGAACAACATCGAAAACGTCCAGGGAATCGTCTCCCTGGCCTTGGGCAAGCTTGCTCAAGGCGCGAAGTTCATCCGCGTCAGCGCAGACAACCGCAACAGCACCTTTATGGTAACCGACAAGGGCATCGTTAAGGCGCTCAAGAAAGAAGGCGAAGTGCTGCCATCCCTCCAGTTCTCGCTTGACGGCTACGCCAACTTTGTCTACCAGATGCAGGCCGAAACCGAAACCGGCGTGACCATCGAAATGGCAAGGCCCTCGAGTTCAAGCTCCAGCGACAACAACCCGACCGTATCTTCTTCTTCCGAAAAGCAGGTCGTCTCTTCCAGCAGCAAGACTCCGAACGACACACCGGTCGATTGCTCCGGCAAGACGGCCAAGGCCGGCAAGCAGAACATGAGCGTGACGGTCGACGGCAAGGAGCGCACCTTCATCATGTACATCCCGGATTCCTACAAGGGCGACAAGCCGGTTCCCCTGTTTGTGGACTACCACCCGGTTATGGGAAGCGGCGAAGGCCAGTATAACGGCACGACATACAGAACTCTTACAGCAGAAGAAGGCGTGATTTCGCTATACCCCGACGGCACCAAGTCCGCGGACTCCCGCAAGATGGGGCCGGGCTGGAACGTGGGTCCGTGCTGCTCCGACGATGACGACGTGAAGTTCTCTCGCGAAATGGTCGCAGCAGTCGAAGAAATCGCCTGCATCGACAAGAAGCGCGTGTACGCAGCCGGTTTCTCGATGGGTGGCGGCATGAGCAACCACGTGGCATGCTTCATGTCCGACATCTACGCTGCAGTCGCTCCGGCCGCTATGGACTTGAACACCACGAACAGCGCTCAGTGCAACCCGACACGTCCAATTTCCATCATCATGTTCCGTGGCACGGCCGACAACGTCTGCAAATACCAGGGTGGCGATAGCGGCTACGGTGATGGTCTGAACTTCCTCGGTGCCGAAAAGAACTTCAAGTTCTGGGCAGAGAAGAACGGCTGTACCGGTGTTCCGAGCCAAAACTCCGACGGTTGCGACGAATACTCCACTTGCCGTGATGGCACGAAGGTCGTCCTCTGCACCAAGCAGGGCGGAGGCCACGAACAGGGCAACGGCAATGTCGGTTGGCCGTTCCTGAAGCAGTTCACCCTGCCGTAACGAGCTTCTCTCTCTCAAAAAAGTCTTAGTACTCCTAAGAATACCTCCAAAAACCAACCCCATGAAGGCCCTCGCAATGCGAGGGTCTTCTTCCTTTTTCTTGAGTTAGATTCCTCGCTGCGCTCGCCGAGCCTGCAGTCTCGGCCTCCGGGAGACTATCCCTAACGCGGCAGCCACGAGACGGGGCGGTATATAAAAAGAAGGGCCCCTCGAGCTGTTGCTTAGGGGGGCGTTAGCCTCAAGCGGCA
>NZ_CAMGVQ010000079.1:0-13712 GCF_946062555.1 uncultured Fibrobacter sp. | reverse complement strand
CGGCCGCATAAGGAAAAAAGTTCAATTAAGAAACCGGTTTTTCCTGTCGGAAAAACCCGACCACTTTATTTTAGCCCAAAGTACGATTAGTCTATAAACAACCAAGTTCCATCTCTAATACCGAGCACAGAAAATCCTACACGAGTAGGGTAAAAGACGTTTAATTTCCCCGTATACTACGTGAAGTTGCAGCAGGCTTACGTGTCAGAAGCAGCAAACATCGGTGACTGGTCTCAGATTGGTTATGCCGCTCCAGGAACAAACGGTACAACATCAAACTTCACTTATTCCCAGCCGACCACAGGATGGAAAAATAACACTGTAGAACTTGCAAGCGGTATGGAGGACGCTTGGGGTGCAAGCAACATTACCAAACTCAATGATTGCGCACAAGGTAAAAACTGGACTGTTTCTGTCGCTGCTGGCACATCGGGCTCCGCTTCCGGCGAGGCCACTTTCACCGCAGCAGTGGCCACCACCAATGGAGATTGCAAGGCTCTTACCCCCAATTTTGAAAATATCGGCAAGTAATCGCTTAAATATTTGCTAAAACAAAAAGAGCCCTCCTTAGGAGGGCTCTTTTTGTAAAAAGTAGCTTGTCAGCAATTATTCATACTCGGGTGTAACACGCAATACTGGCGGCATGCAGGTACACGCACGTATAGAAATAAAAAATCGTTCCGACGTAGCCGGAAGTTTTCTTTATACAAGAAAGGCTCCCAGAATCTGGAAGCCTTCAGATTAAACAACCTTTTAAAGGTTAGTTATGACCAATATTCGTGAAGTTTGCAGTCAAAGACGTGCAATCGGTCTTTGCAGTACCGCTCGTTGTAACGTCTGCTTCATAGGAAACCGAAGCGCCGTCACCAGTCTTATTGAACTTAATCCACCAGTAGCTGGCGATTTTGCAATCGTTCAAAGCGGTTTTAGTCGTGGCTCTCCAGCCTTCTGTTGCTGCACTGAGTGCGCCAACCATAGTCGTATTGTTATTTGCTCCAGTGAAAGAGTTGGTATAATCAAATACGGTAGTGGAATAGCTTTCAGAGTTTGTCTTGGTACCCGGAGCAATATAGCCAATTGCTGCCCAAGTACCAACAGCACCTGTTTCTGCTGCATGAGCATCCTGCAACTTCACGTAGGTTCCAGCGGCGGGGCCGACTTCGGAAGCCTTGGACTTAGCGATCATGCCGAACAGTTTCGGTACTGCGACGGCGGCCAGGATGCCCATGATCACGATCACGACCATCAATTCGATAAGGGTAAAACCTTGCTTTTTCATAGTGTACTCCTTGTTGTTTTGTTACACACTTGTTTGAGTTTTAGTCCCGTAAGTGGTGTTCAACTCGTTTATGTCTCTAATATACAATCATTTTTTCCCAAAAGCAATAGGTTTGTCAAAATTTTTTGCATTTTTGTCAAACTTTTTTCTCGGTTTCGTCACGTTTTTGTCTCAAAAAATTATTTTGTTCTGAACGCACGGCACCGAGATTTGCCGTTTTTGGTTGAAATTCGCCACATTTCGAGACAGATTTCGATGGTGTATATATACAAAATTTTCGGGCGAATGGGGAACTTTTTTCAAAAAAAGTATTCCAACTTGGAATAATTCCGTCATTTTCGCAACAATCAGCAAGCATTTTCGTAACAGAACCGTAAGATTTGATGCCGAGGATCGGGGGTGGCGGCACCCAAAAACAGCAAAAAGCCCGGCAAAAGCCGAGCCTTCATTGGTTGTTTTTAGGACGCAAAGACTACTTAGCACCCGCTTCCAGACCAGATTCACGCAATTTGAGCACTTCCTCTTTGGAAAGACGCGAATACTTGACGATTTTCTCAATAGGTTCACCATCTGCAAGCATAACTACAGCCATTGCGCGACGTTCTTCGGCGCGGCCTTCTTCCTTGCTTTCATGAAGGTCATATTCGTAAGTCATATACTTGTTCCTTATGAGAGTGTCGGCCTTGTAAAAAGACACCTGGTCGTTGATGGTTTTTGTTTCACGGGAGTCCGCATTCCTGGTCGCAAAGTATTTCATATATGCCTTGACAACCGGATCCGTAAATTCCTCGTACTTCTTAAAGATATAAAAATTTTTGAAAGTGCGGTCGTCCAAAGTAATGTTCGGATCCTCCTTCGCCCTATTTTCGAAATGATAACAAGGAAGTCCGCGTCCAAAAATGTCCATAGGGCACAAGAAAATGACATATTGTTCCTTGAGGCTGGTGTAATACTCCCCCTTCGAAAGGGCGACTCCGTCGCCCACACTCTGGTAGTACCTGGCACGCTGCGGGAGTTCCTTGGTGTCAACCATCTGCATTTCCAAATCAAAAGAGCGAATAGTTTCTCCGTTTTCGTTAGTTTCCCGCGCGAATACATCGTAGCGAACGCCCTTGTGTTCCGCGTCGTAGCTCAAAACGGCCTCCGGAATTGGCGTTTCCAGGTGATCGATTTTGATATCCAGCAAGTGCTCAATGAATGGCTGAGCAATGTGCTTGTTGCTGAACACAAGCCCGAACATAATTGGGTTGGTAATGTCAAGGTCATCAAAAGACTTAATATTCATGAATATTCCCTTTCGTGTTTAATTTGGGGAGGCCCCTATTACTTAACACGTTTGTTTCGGCCGCCCAATGCCATTTTTTTTGTAAAAACTTTGTAAAAAATGAAAAAGCCCGGCGTGAGCCGGGCTGCAAGAAAAACTAATGTTCAACTATTACTTCGCGGCGGCAGCGGCAAATGCGCGGCCGAGCTTTGCGAGGGCTTCGTCGCATTCCGCGGCAGACACGTTAAGCGGCGGGAGCATACGCAGCACGTTGCCCTTGGCGCTAAGCACCATGAGCTTTTCTGCGCGGGCGGCGGCGATGATGTTGCCCACCGGCATGGATTCGTCGAGAGCCACACCGAGAATCAAGCCTTCACCGCGGATTTCTTTGGCGAAGCTGTACTTTTCCACAAGGCTCGTCAAACCGGCCTTCAGCTGGGCGGAACGTTCAGCGACATTCTGGAGCAAGTCCGGGATCTGCTTCACGACAGCGAGACCTGCGGCGCATGCAATCGGGTTGCCGCCAAAAGTGGTACCGTGGTCGCCGGCCTTGAGCTGGTCGGCAATCTTCTGGCGCAGGAGCACCGCACCCAGCGGGAGACCGCCGCCGATTCCCTTGGCAAGCGTTACGAGGTCCGGATTCAGGCCGTACTTTTCGAAACCGAGGAAAGTACCGAGCCTGCCTACGCCTGCCTGCACTTCGTCAACGATCACAAGGCAGCCGTATTCCTTCTGCAGGCTGTTGATGGTCGCCACCATTTCGGCAGAGAGAGTCATCACGCCGCCTTCGGCAGCCAGCGATTCCAGCATGATGGCACAGGTATCGCCATCCACCTCGGCCTTCAAGGCTGCGCAGTCATTCCAAGTCACATGAACAAAGTCACCCGGCATAGAGCCGAAGCCTTCCCTGATAGCCGGCTGACCTGTCGCAGAAAGAGCAGCGAATGTACGGCCGTGGAAGCTGTTCACGAACGTCACGATTTTCTGACGATTCTTTTCGCCCTTCCGAGCGAAGTACTTACGCGCGAACTTGATAGCGCCTTCGTTGGCTTCGGTACCGGAGTTGCAGAAGAAGGCCTTGTCGAACTTGGTGATTTCAAGGAGGGCCTTGCCGAGATCAATCTGCGGGCAGTTCGGGTAGAGGTTGCTGATGTGGTTGAAGTGGTTCATCTGTTCCACAACCGCATCCTTAATCGCCTGGTTCTGGTGACCGAGCGCGTTCACGGCGATACCCGCCACGAAGTCCAGGTACTTGTTGCCCTGGTCGTCATAGAGGTAAGAGCCAACGCCTTCCACAAAGTTGATGTCTGCCTTGCCGTAGAGCGGCGCGATAATTTGTTTGTCCTGTTCGAGCAGGTTAGCGCAAGATTGTGCCATAGTTTAAATCTCCATTAATTTGTTTGCCAAAATGTTCCGCGTCCTTCCAACCCACGATGTGGATGCTCTTGAGTCCTCGTCGGATCGACTTGAAACTCTCGCGGACTTTGGGAATCATACCGCCGGAGATGACGCCAGCCTCAATCAGCTTTTCGGCGTCCGCTTCGCTCAGTTCGGGAATCACATTCTTGTTTTCGTCCATCACGCCCGGCACGTCGCTCACCAGCACGAACTGGTCGGCCTCGAGCGCCACAGCCAGTTCGCTTGCAGCCGTGTCGGCATTCACATTCCAGCTCATGCCGTCACCGATAGAAATCGGGCTTACCACGGGAACAAACCCCGCACCCCAGAGCGCGGTCACGACGTCCGGGTTCACCTTCTTGATTTCGCCCACCAGGCCAAGGTCTACCTTGCCCTGCTTCTTGACCACCTGGAACAGGTTCGCGTCTACGCCCGAAATACCGACGGCGCCACAGCCGTTGTTCAGGAGCATGCGCACAAGCTTCTTGTTCACGTGGCCCGAGAGGGTCATCTCGACCATCTTCATGATGCCGGGGGTCGTGACTCGGAGGCCGTCGATGAATGTGGGTTGTTCCTTGAGCAAGGCAATGTTTTCGTTGATGTCCTTGCCACCGCCGTGAACCACGGCCACCTGACAGCCACTACCGGGGAGGGTAGAGACTGCCGACACAAAATCAGCCAGCTTGGCTTCGTCGATTGCCAGGCTGCCACCAATTTTTACAACCACTTTTTTCATCGTGAGCGAGTTCCTCTCGTTTTATTTTTACGGAGACAAATTTAGAAAAGTAGACAGTAGGCAGTAGGAAGTAGACAGGGAAAAGCCCTCATTATCCCTTTTTGAATGTTTTTTGTAATTTTTCAACTTTTCCTTTTTTTACAGAACTAGATTTTGTTATATTGCATATATAAATTCAACCTAAGACACAAAGAGGTATATTATGGCAATCACGAAAGTATGGCTGGACGAATCCAATGACGAATGCGTCTCCTGCGGCGCTTGCGAAGCTACTTGCGACGCAGTGTTCAGCGTTCCCGAAAAAATGCAGGTGAAGGAAGGCGTCGACTATTCCGCTTACGAAAGCGAAATCAAGGACGCTGCCGACAGCTGCCCGGCCGGCGTGATCAAGTACGAGTAATCATTAGGGGCGCTAGGCGTCAGTAACGAACTCAAAACCTTAAAGCCTTGTCTTCGGACAAGGCTATTTTTTTAAGCGTAAAAGGAGGTCCCGGCACAAGGCCGGGAAGACATTTTTTTTAGCGTAAAAGGAGGTCCCGGCACAAGGCCGGGAAGACAATTTTTTTAAGCGTAAAAGGAGGTCTCCCCGTTCCGAGGATTGTGGGCACATAAGCAATAAATTGCAAGTGCCCACTAACCGGTCTAAGGCCGGGAAGACAATTCAGATTACTTCGCTAGGGCTTCGTACTGGGCTTTGACCCATTCGGCGCTGCGGGCGGTCGACTCGATGGTCACTTCGTCGATAACGCCGTTCCAAGTGTCATTCGCGATTTCGGTACCGCCAATGCGGAACGGCACGGGGTCCAAGAAATCCTTGAGTGTAAACGGCACACCATTTTCATCACTTACAAGTTCTCCATTCACATAAAAGAACAGCTTGCCGTCTTCATACACGAGTGTAATGTTCGCCCATTCATTCAAGGGCCGCACTCTACCCGGTTCGCTAAGCCAGACAAGCCCTGTCGGACTAATAGCTTCGCTCACCGCAGCAAAGGCTCCTACCGCAAAGTCGTACTGCAATTGGATTCTAGCAAAGGATTCAGCCCAATTGGACCTCTGTGCGAAAAGAATCTGGTAGAAGCTTCCTTCGCGGAACCCATTCCAAACCGTCCACAGCGACACGGTAAAGTCACCGGCACTCGGGTCGACATAGCCCAAACCAATATGTTGTCCGACCTTCAGCGAGACTCCCTCGCCCGAAATACCATCTACATAATCGATGTTATCCGGATCGGCTTCCGTCCCGTCGCTATTGTAGACCTTGGCCAAGCTATCGCTGCCATCTAGGTGAAGCGCATAAGAAATGGCGACAGCTTCGCTCGTATCCCTTGCGGTCGTGTCCTTGACGATGTCACTCGAATCCTTGGCCGTTGTATCTTTGACGGATGTATCTTTTTCGGTGGTATCTTGCGGCAGAATTTCAACCTGCGGGACCGTGATTCCTTCGGGGACGTTCACCATAATTCCCGCATAGGCGGCATTGTTGTAGTAACGGTAATCCGAGACTGTAAGCCAGCCGTTGTTTTGGCTCAGTTTTTCAAGGGGCGGGATCTTGACGGTGTCGCCAACAATGGTCGTCATGAAATCGAAACGGGCCTGCGGAACTTCAGCCACATACGCAAGTAAAATTTTGCCTACGGGCATGGAGTCAAAAGCAAAGGAACCGTCTGCTCCCACAGACGCAACGGCATTGCTGCCCACAATGCGCATATAACCGGAGCTGGCCTTGGCAACACTACTTTCAAGTCTGCGAGGGTGCCCCACCACCACAAGCGAGCTGCCCGAATCCTGGATACGCGAAAGCCCGGATTCAGAACCAGTTTCGGCATAGAGCACCACAGAGCGGGTGCTGTCGAATTTCAGCTCAAATTTTCCGTTGTCATCGGCGACAACTACGACAGAGTCTTCGATAGAAGTCTTGTCCCAGTTATCGTAGTAGGCCACCACGCGGGCATGAGCCACAGGCAGGTTGCCCTCGGTCACCACGAAGCCGCTAGCCACGGAGTTTCCGATATCGGTGACACCGCCGGCAGTCTCGTCGCTCTTGGAACAGGCTACCACGCCCAGGGTAAACAAGGAGACGGCTGCACAGCCCAACAAATTCTTCAAAGAAATAACGCCAGAGGCATTTTTTAACAAACTAACCATCACTTTGCCCCCTTTTCAATCTTCTTGCTCATCGGGAAAGCCACCAGCATCATCTCGTAGACGCGTTCCACGTCCGGGTCGTTAGCGGCTTTCGCGATTATTTTCTTGCGCGCCTCCTCAAGCACCTCGACAGCGTATTTGTAGGAGCGTTCACTCATGGCAAGCGTCGTGAACGCGGCGAAGCGTTCATTCTTCGGCATCGATTCAACGGCGCCGATAGCATGCTGAATGTATTCGCGGCGAATTTGCCGCAGCGCAATCGGCGGAATTTCGGCGGCATCGAGCATCTGCGATGTCGCCTCGTAGCGGTCCCCTACTTTTTTCAGCAAGTTCCACTCAAGTAAATTCTTGACGGCCTCGCGGGCTTCTTCGGTGGTAATCTGCGGCGTCAGCATACGGGCGAGCACCATGTAGTCGTCGTGCCAGTCGGCATTTACCGCCATTTCACGGATGACCGGATAGTACCACTTACTAAAGTAAGCCTGTTCACGAGTCGTTACATGCGTAAATTCGATTTGCTTGCGAATCTGGACAATCTGTTCCCAAGCGCTTTCACGCTCGACCACCTGTTGGGCCTGGTTGTACTGCACAAGCGCCTCGAAGTACGCCTTCTGGAGCGGCTCGAAATCCATAGCCTTCGCAATCTTCTCGATGGATTTGGGCGTCAAGTTGAAGCGCCCGCGGATAACGTTCAGGCAGTACGAGGAACTGCTGAATCCCGCCTTCGCTGCAAAGAAGCGATGCGAAAAGACGGCGCGCGTCTTTTTCTGTTCCTCAAAGTAATCCTGGAGAAACTTGCGGAAGTCGTCGTAGTCAAACAGATGCTCTAGCGCAATACACATGTTTTTAAAATAAATAATTTTTACACACTAAGCAATAGCCCGAGAAAATTTTTACACACTCCAAACGATCCTTTAGGGGCGATTTTTGACGGAAATCACAAAAAGCGGAGCTGTTGACCCCGCTTTCCAATTACAAGAAATGTTTACACAGCCGCTCTTGCCAACGTTTCGATTACATATTCACTGTACTTGACATCGCCCTTCGCGGCATTGCGCCTGAGGCCTTCGATTATCCAAACGGGCAAACGGAAAGACGCCATTCTGGTCTCGTTGCGTTTACGGCGTTCCTTGATTGCCTTGACGGTTTCTTCCCAAGGACCATCCGACACGATAGTAGAACCATCAGCAAGCCCTTCACGGAACTCGTCGGCCATATTACCGGCATATTCAAGAACTTCATCCTCAGTCATTATAGGATTTTGAGCTATTTTAAATTTTTCCATAGAACTTCCTCATCTTTATGAGCTCTACGAACCGTAACAACAGCATAAAGGTCTTTTTCTAAAACAACTACCCAGAATTCTTCATTTTCACATTAAATTTATAATTTGTAATACAATTTGTCAATATTTTTGTGAAGGGGCTAAAAAAAGTCACTCCATATACTATACACGCTTTTTTCGGGCCTCTGGGCACCATCTTGAACAAAATTTTACAACCATACAGAAAAAGCCCGCATCTAAAATGCAGGCTCAGTCTTTTTGGAGTAGGTATTAGTTAGGTATTACCTACATTCCTTTGCACTGCGATGCAGTGCAAGGATTACGGTTCGGTCATGGCAGCTCATGCAAGCATGGCTGCCGCGACTCTCGCCTTACATGCCTTTTTTGAAGTTCTTAAGGAGGGCGCTCATCTTGCCGGGCATGGCAGCGGCTTTTTTCGGAGCTGCACCGGGGCGGTCCTTGCCGGCGATTTTTGCCTTGAGGTCCGCAAGCGTTGCATGGCCCTGGATGCCGCCCTGCGGGCGGGCATTGCCGCGACCACCGTCGCGGCCGTGGCCACCGAATCCGCCGCGGTTACCACCTGCACGCTGGCCACGCGGGCCATTCGCACCGGCACCGGCAACACCGTCGGTAGATTCCTGCTTCATCGAAAGGCTAATGCGCTTCTGGCCCACGTCAACTGCCACGACGCGCACCTTCACGATGTCACCCACGGTAAGCACCGTCTTGGCGTCTTCCACGAACTTGTCGCTGATTTCAGAAACGTGCACGAGGCCGTCCTGGTGAACGCCGATATCCACGAATGCACCGAAGTTTGCCACGTTGGTCACGACACCTTCCATCCAGCTACCCGTAATCAGGTCCTGAATCGTGCGAATCTTGTCGTCGAACTTGGCGTAGCGGAATTCCTTACGCGGGTCGCGGCTCGGCTTCTGGAGTTCCTTGACGATATCGTCCAAGGTCGCCTTACCCACTTCGTCGGAGAGAAATTCTTCGAGGTTGATTGCCTTCACGGCTTCGGCGTTACCCACCATGTCCTTCACAGAGACGCCTGCCTTCTCAGCCATCTTTTCGACGAGAGCGTAGTTTTCGGGGTGAACGGCGGAATCGTCCAGCGGGTTTTCGGCACCAGGAATGCGCATAAAGCCGGCAGCCTGTTCAAAGGCCTTCGGGCCGAAGCCCTTCACGTTCTTCAAGGCTTCGCGGCTAGCGTAGGCACCGTTTTCTTCGCGGTATTTCACGATGGCTTCGGACAAAGTATTGCTAAGGCCTGCCACGTGAGAAAGCAGCGGAGCAGAAGCGCTGTTCACGTCTACACCGACCATGTTCACGCAGCTTTCCACCACTTCGTCCAGGCGTTTCTTGAGTTCGCGCTGGTTCACGTCGTGCTGGTACTGGCCCACGCCAATGGACTGCGGGTCCACCTTCACCAATTCGGCCAGCGGGTCCTGCAAACGGCGGCCAATGGAGATGGCGCCACGGGTCGTCACATCTTCCTTCGGGAATTCCTGGATAGCAATCATGCTTGCGCTGTAAACAGAAGCACCTGCTTCGCTCACGATTACGCGCGGCGGAACCTTGCCCTTGAACTTGGCGGACATTTCGGCGCAGAAGGCGTCCGTCTCGCGGCTAGCGGTACCGTTACCGATTGCAATCAAGTCAATCTTGTACTTGTCGATAAGGCCCATCAGGTACACGGCGGCACCGGCCTTGTCGTTCCACGGTTCGTGCGGTTTGATAATACCGTGGTCCATGAACTTGCCGTTTTCGTCGAGCACGGCCACCTTGCACCCCGTACGGAAACCCGGGTCGAGGGCGAGCACGGCCTTGTGGCCGGCAGGTGCTGCGAGCAACACATCTTGCAGGTTCTTGCTGAACACCTTGAAGGCTTCTTCTTCGGCAGCGTCCTTGAGCATCAGGCGCACTTCGCTTTCCATGCTCGGCTGGAGCAGGCGTTCCCAGGCATCCTGGCACATGGCTTCCAGGTAAGGAGTCCAGGTGGTGTTGCCCTTGATAATCTGCTGCTTGAGGTAACCGATCATTTCTTCGTTCGGCACTTCGATCGAAAGGCGGAGCACCTTTTCCTTTTCGCCACGGCGCAGCGCGAGCATACGGTGGCTCGGAATCTTCGATACCGGTTCGCTAAAGTCGTAGTAATCCTTGAACTTGGTTTCCTGACCTTCGAAATCCTTCTTGACCTTCGAAATCATGACACCGGTCTTTTCCATCTTGTTACGCAGGTACTGACGGAATTCGGTATTGTCGGCCACTTCTTCGGCCAGAATGTCGGCGGCACCCTTGAGGGCGGCCTTCGGGTCGGCAAGGCCCTTTTCTTCGGACAGGTAAATCAGCGCAATCTGCTCGGCGGTGTTGCCGGTTTCTTCCTGAGCCCACATCAGGCGGGCCAAGGGCTCCAGGCCCAGTTCCTTCGCGATGGTGGCGCGGGTGCGCTTCTTGGGCTTGTACGGAGCGTAAATATCTTCGAGGAGGGTCTTGTCCTTACAGGCTTCGATCTGGGCCTTGAGTTCGGGAGTCAGCTTGCCCTGTTCTTCGATACTCTTGAGCACGGTTTCTTTGCGGTCCACAAGTTCTTGCAGGTAATCGCGGCGGTGGCTGATATCGCGCAGCTCGATTTCGTTCAACGTGCCCGTCTGGTCCTTACGGTAGCGGGCGATAAAGGGGATAGTACCACCCTGGTCCATCAGCTCGAGCGCCTTGGCGACGCGCCATACTTCAAGGTTAAGCTCTTCGGCAATAATTGCAGAAAAATCCATAATGTAGTTCCGTTTTTTATGTTCGGTTCGAGGGTCCTGCCGTCCTGGTTTCATGCATGACGTGCGGCCCTAAGTTCAACCCAGCACCGCAGTGCGAGGTACCCCGGGAATTTTCCAAAGGTAAGGGGAATATAGATAATTCAAATGACAGCCGGGTGTCAAAACACGGCGTTTTTCTGTAAGTTTATTGTAGCTTTCGGCTAACTCACGGGTTCTCAACAACTTACGACTCGCACTGCAAACCTTTGGATTATTGAATATTTTTCTATCTTTGGGTCGGTCAGTTCGAAACCCATCCTGACTTTAAACAAAACTAGGAGACTTTATGCGTTCAGAAGCTGAACTCGAAGGCGTCACGTTGCTCGGCAACAACAAGACCCAGTACAAGACCACCTACAGTCCCGAAGTCCTCGAAAAATTCCCGAACAAGCATCCGGGAAACGACTACATGGTCACCTTCAACTGCCCGGAATTCACGAGCCTGTGTCCCAAAACCGGACAGCCGGACTTTGCCGAAATCAAGATCAACTACATTCCGGACCAGTACCTGGTAGAATCCAAGTCGCTCAAGCTGTACATGTTCAGTTTCCGCAATCACGGAGACTTCCACGAAGACTGCGTGAACATCATCATGAAAGACTTGGTAAAGCTCTTGGAGCCCAAGTACATCGAAGTCGAAGGGCTCTTTATGCCCCGCGGCGGTATTTCGCTCTACCCCTTCGCCAACTACGGCAAGCCGGGCACCGAATTCGAGGCGCTCGCCAAGACCCGCCTGTTTGCCGCAATCGACAGGAGGAAATAGGAGCGAGGCTCGAGGCTCGAGGCACGAGCACTGAGCGATGAGCCGACGAGTCATGCGCCTGCGAATGACATTTTTTTTCCTCTCTCGTCTATTTCCCTAACCACCAACCACTGTTTACCAACCACTTCCTACAGTCTACTTCCAACTACCTATGCAGAACGAAATCATCCTTATCGCCTCCATCTTCGTGTTCTTTGGCGGACTCGTCGGCTTTTTCCGTTTCTTCGGCAAGCAGGGCATTTTCGCCTGGACCGTGGTTTGCACCATTGCCGCCAACATCGAAGTCTTGATTCTGGTGCATGCTTTTGGGCTCGACACCACGCTCGGCAACGTGATTTTTGCCTCTTCGTTCTTGGCGACTGACATCATGAGCGAAATCTACGGCAAGAAAGAAGCGAGCCGCTGCGTGAAAATCGGCATTCTCGCGAACGTGACCTTCATCCTGATTTCACAGAGTTGGTTTCTGTACATTCCGGCCGCTGGCGACACCATGGCAGAACCCATCCGCACCGTGTTCGCCAACACCCCGCGCGTGATGCTCGCAAGCTTGTTCGCCTACGCCGTCTGCGAGCTATATGACGTATGGGCCTACCACGCCGTATGGAAATGGACCGAAAAGAAGTTCGGCTGTAAGAAAAAATTCCTGTGGCTCCGCAACAACGGCTCTACGCTGGTGAGCCAGCTGATCAACGTGGTCGTATTCAACCTGCTCGCCTTCGCTGGAGTTTTCCCGTGGAATACGATCGGTGAAATCCTAATTTTCGGTTACGGAATCTTCATCGTGACATCGCTGATGGACACCCCGTTCGTGTACCTCGCACGGCGAATCTCCGAGAAACATCCGGAATTACTGAAGGACTAATTCGGAGTTCAGAATTCAGATTTCAGATTTCGGATTTCAGAGTTCGGATTTCAGATTTCGGATTTCAGAGTTCGGAGTTTGAAATTTAGGATAAAATAAAAAAATGAGGATAAAAATTCCTCATTCCGTTTTTTCGACTTTTTTTCGGTTCAATGTTCTTCGGTTCCGTGTTCGCGGAAGAATTCCTTGGGCAAGGGTTTTCCCTGTTTTTGCCAGGCCCGGTATTCGGCGGTCGCCGTAAAGATGGCATCGGTCGAAGAATTCAAGGCCGTTTCGAGGCTATCCTGGACAACACCGATGATAAAGCCTACGGCCACCACCTGCATGGCCACTTCCGAAGAAATTCCAAAAGGCGTACAGGCTAGCGGAATCAGAAGCAACGAGCCGCCGGCGACACCACTCGTACCGCAAGCGCCCAAGGTTGCAAGGAAGCACACCGCCAAGGCAGAAGACATGGTCACCGGAATTCCGAGCGTATGCACCGTCGCAAGCGTCATCACCGTAATGGTAATTGCAGCGCCACTCATATTGATGGTCGCACCCAGAGGAATCGATACCGAATAGAACTCGCTATCCAGTCCCAGCTTTTTACAAAGGGTCATGTTTACCGGAATGTTCGCCGCGGAGCTGCGGGTAAAGAAGGCTGTCACGGCGCTACTCTTGAAACACTTCAACACCAGCGGATAGGGGTCGCGGCGAAGCATAACGCCCACAATCGCAGGAACAACAACAAACGCCATAAAAAACATCGTCACGACAAGAATCAAGATTAGCGAACCATACGTCTTGAAGATTCCGATGCCGTTTGTAGAAACAGAAGTGAACACGACACCCATGATGCCTATCGGAGCGAGATTGATAATCCAGCGCACCACCAGCGTTACCGACGCAGTCAAGTCCTTCAAGACGCTCAGGGTTGTTTCACTGGCAATTTTCTTGATTGCAAATCCCAAACAGGCGGACCAGACCAGAATACCGATATAGTTGGCCTCGACAATTGCAGCAAACGGGTTCGATACCGCATGGATCAGCAAATTATGCATGACCTCGGAAATATCGGATGGAGCCGCAGATGCACCAAAGGCATTCGCAAGGTCCAATTTCTGCGGGAAAATAAACTACCCTGCACTGAAAGTGCAGGGTTTTGTATGTCGTATGCGGATG
>NZ_CAMGVQ010000078.1:0-13732 GCF_946062555.1 uncultured Fibrobacter sp. | reverse complement strand
GTTTTTAGGCTATTTTTTTAGAAAAATGTTCCACACTTAGCTCAGAAGAGCCTAATTTTTTTCTTTTTTTCGTCCCATTGCAAGCAATGTTGTATTTTTACCTAGAGCTATTTCGGCACATGCACGCATTAGTACATCTCTTGATTTTTGTTCCTTTTCATATATTTGGATTAAATTCTCATTTGATTCAAAGAATTTTTTATTCCATTTCAGTTTTTTTTTAAAAGATTCATAAAAAGGATCTTTTGTTACGTTTTTCTCTTTTGTACCTTTCGTTCTAGCATCGTAAAGAACTTTTTGAACCGACTCTTCTTATTCTAGGGACAAATACTGAGAAAAAGCAGAAATATAAAAGAAACTAATCACGATAATAATCTTCATTGAATTCATGTCCTCCAACTTCAGCAGCATCTCTTTCTTGGTTTATCCGAAACTCTTCATCATTATTATAACGATCACGGAAACTTGCAGAAATCAATGCCGGGTCTAGACCTTCAATGTAGCCCGCGTGCATCATAACATCTAGCATAAATCCATGACCACCAAGTTCATGCCCCAATGATTGCTTTGTTCCATTAAAGAAAATTTCCGCACCGGTTTCAGTAGGCTCGATATGACCATATCTTTTTTTTTCGATGCCAATTCCATCTTCCCACTTGGTGTAGGTTTCTGTTTTTTCAGGGGCTCAAATCTTTGTATGTTTGTTAAAACGTTGGCATTTGGCTGTGGCTTGGAAAGTTCGGAAATAAGGTTGGAATCCAGCAGGAATCTCTTGTCCATCTTACCCCCAGATATTAGCCTTGCTTGCATCGGGATATTCTACGACGCGTCCAGCCTCAAGGTCCTTGGAAAAATCGTCATCAGGCGAACACCCCTGACGCCAGCCTTTGAGTGCGTCGAGAAACGACTCTTTGCGGTTGAGAGTCTCGTTCATATCGCGCTCAATCTTCCCAAATTCCATTTTCAGTTTCAGGTAGAGAACAAACTTCTCTACCTGCGAGATATACTCGCTGGGCAGGGCTCGAATTTCTTTATTCAAAATATCCGTAGTCATGATTTTGTCCTCTTTTTCTAATAATATATCTTTTTTGAGTAAAAAAAGCAAGCCTAGCTGCATTCGCGTTAGACCTCCAGCCACTTGGCAACTTGTTGCCTTAGTGGCTATGGTCCCCTTTAGGGGAGATAGTGACACCTTGAGGCGGCATTGTTGTGCCGTTTTATGAGGTTGGGCGGGAACGGAGTTATACAAGACTTAGAACTTTAGTTCTTAGTCGCTGTTATCCACTATGTGGAGAACCGGGCAACTTATAAATAGCATGCAAGTCGAATGCAGCGAAAACAAACTAGCTTGTTTTCATTGCTGAGTCGATGCTGCGGACGCCGTAGGCGTCAAATATAGCCCGACCGCACATGTATGTGCGGGAACGCCCAAAGAAGAATTTTCCCGCACGGTGCCGCTGGTCTCCAAGGTTTGCAACACGCCCGTGAGCCGTAGGCGACCTTTGACCACTTAGCACTTTAGTGCTTATGTGGGCATGGCGACCTTTAGGTGGGAGTGAGGCGTAAGCCGAACGGTCGTCATAATCGAAGTGCTCGGCCTCTCCGACGACTACGCCCTCGCTTACTACAAGAGCCAGGAAGCCGCAGGTTCCTTCTTCCCGAACGAAGGTGCCGTGCTGATTAGCTTGTCCGATAAGGTTAACTTGTCTGAACAAGCCATCGAAATCGGCAAGGAATTGTAGAAACATCCTCGCCTCAGTCATGCCAGTCCGCAAGCGGCCTGTCGCGACATTCGGGCTTGCGGCGTTTTTCAGAAGCTCGGCTTCAAGATTTATGCTACCGAAGGCACCGCCAAGTTCTACGAAGCCGCCGGTGTCAAGTGCGAAGTGGTGAACAAGATTACAGAAACTCTCTGCGCTCGGTCATGTGCAAGCAAGCTTGCCCGCGACTCTCGCTTGGAGAGTTTTGCCGAAGGCCGCCCGAACGTTCTCGACATCATCCTGAACAAGCAGGTGAACCTCATCATCAACACGCCGTGGGCAAAGCGCGACGCCATCAAGGACGACAAATGCTAAGGGCGAGTGAAGCAGGACTGCTTGCAGGCCTATTTAACGCTAAAGCGTTGTCTCTTGAGCTCAGAAATAGTCAAATGAATTTGACTGCTTCATTCGCTTTTCGAGACTTTCCGAGCCCCGCATTGGGGACTCGAAGAGTCCAAAGCGCTATCCGCAAGGCCGCCATCAAAAGTGAGCAAGGTGAGTGTCGCACAAAAATGCTCGCGCTGCGCTATTTTTGTATGACCGAACCGAAGCCACGGACGCTATACGAAACTTGCCACTTCAGTGGCTTAGTTGAGTTATCCCCTTTGGGGAGAAGCGTCAACTACAAGGTTCCCTACATCACGACGCTTGCCGGTGCATGCAACACCGTGAAGGGCATCGCCGCTGCAAGGAACGGACATGGTGCAGTGAAGAGCCTGCAGGAATAGCGTGCAAGGCGAATGCCGCGACAGAGTGCTTGCACTCTGGCATGGCTGAGCCGAAGCCGCGGATGCCGTAGGCGTCAATATCACGCAAGCATTGAAGAGGTGTAGCGAGCCGAGAGTCGCGCCCAAGCTTGCTTGGGCATGACCGAGGCGCCGCGAACTGGCGCCATTGGCGCCAACTGTAAGGATTAGGGGAGAGGGGGAAGAATCCCGCACCACCTAAAGGCGGCCATGTACACTAAGGCCTAAAGGCCAAGTGTCCAAAGGTAGCTCCAGCCCCGACCCGCCCTTATAATCACGCCCACTCAAAAGAGTGGGCGTTTTATGTATAACCCACCCAAGTCGGGTCTGAAGCCTGCCCCGGACTCGTTCCGGGGCTACCCCTACTGCGGGTGCTCAGACGCCGCACCCGCGACGCCCGGGCTAGCCTCGCCCACCCGCCCAAAACAGAAGACCATTGCTTTATCTGCAATGGCCTTCTGAAAAATCTTCTCCGAAGCGGTCGTTTTTTTCGTCTCTAGCGGAAGCTAGTTCTTGCTTAAAATCAAAATTAGTCGGGATGCGTCCGCGAAAAACTTTCAACTTATCTAAAGCGTCTACACTATTAAAAATGTTTTTCTGTTCGCCTTTTTTTATCGGTTTCATGGTGCTAACTTGTGATAAAGTGTGTTGTGGCTATTTCTTGTCGCAATATTCTTCGAGTCTCTTGGCTCGGTATTCGTCAAGAGTTTCCCCAGTGTCGTGAACGGCCCCTGTCAGTGAATCTATTATTTCTTCGGTGTTGCATTTCTTGCTATTGGATGCTTTTCGCTTTTGTTCGTTGCGCCATAGAATGAAGTCTATAAAGTCCGAGACTTCTTGTAGGTATTCCTCAGGGATTTGCTTGAGTTTCTCTAAAATAAATTCGTTTAGCATAATTTCCTTCTCCCTGAAATATACTTTATGTTTGCCTTGGTTGTCAAGCCCTTTGCTTTGACCTATATCAAGCACTACGCCTAGATAATTGAAAAGAAATTGCATGCATTTTTATTCGATAGGGGTGTATTTTGGCTAAATCTTCTCCTATTTGTTAGATTTTGCCGAAATATAGTGCTGTAATATGGCTAAATCTTGCTGATTTTGCAACTTTTAGCCATAAAATAATTCTAAAACGTGGCGAAATCTATGATTTTTTTGTATATTTATCCCTAGTATGAGCCAAATAACCCTATCAAAAAACAATATCGTCGGTCGAGCAAAACAACTCGAAGCCCTTGAAAAATACATGAATTCGGATTGTTCCGAATTTATAGCGCTATACGGAAGGCGTAGAGTGGGAAAGACTTTTTTAGTCAAAGAGGCTTTGCGCAATCAACTAACGATACACTTCACGGGTCGAGAAAGCGCTCCGCTCACACAACAATTGCTGAATTTTCATTACGCCTTGGTTGATGCGGGTGGAAATTTTCCAATCCCAACAAACTGGACAGAGGCTTTCCGATATTTGTCGAAGTTTCTTGAAAAGAAAAAGGAAATGGTCAAGATTGTCTTTATTGATGAACTGCCATGGCTTGATACCGCTAAATCGGGATTTCTTGGAGCGTTAGAATACTTCTGGAACAACTGGGCCAGTTATAGAAACGACATTAAACTAATTGTATGCGGCTCAGCGACCTCATGGATGCTAGACAAAGTTATCAATTCTCGTGGCGGATTGCACAACAGGGTGACGCACAAGATGCTTATCAGCCCTTGGACTTTGAAAGATGTCGAAGCGTATTTCAAGTCAAAAGGCTTCTCTTACGACCGCAGCGAAATCATGGAATGCTACATGGCTTTAGGAGGCGTCGCATACTACCTTTCGCTGTTTGAACCGGAAAAAAGTGTCGCCCAAAACATTAACGATTTGTGCTTTGTTCGTGGAGCCGAACTAGAAGGTGAACACGACAGACTTTTTCAATCCCTTTTCAAAAATTCTACCCGGTATAGCGCAGTCATTGAAGCCCTTTCTGAAAAAGGTATCGGCATGACACGTCAAGAGATTGTCGATAAAACGGGACTTGTCAACAACGGCAATTTATCAACCCTTCTCAAGGAGCTGGAAGAATGCGACTTCGTTAGAAGCTATAGTCCTTTCAGAAAAAATGCCAAAGAAAAATTATTTCAATTGATAGACCAATACACTTTGCTCTATCATCGTTTTATAAAGCCGAAACGGAATTTTGCGAAGAACTATTGGCTAAAGGTGCATGCAACTTCTGCGTATTCATCTTGGTGCGGTTATGCATTTGAAAAAGTTTGTCTGCATCATCTAGAACAAATTACGGACGCTTTGGGAATTGAAGGCATTATTAGTGAATCTTGTTCTTGGTCTTATCGACCGCAACAAAAAAAGAATGACGCCATTCAGAACAACGAAGAAAATTTAAATAAAGGGGCACAAATTGACCTTCTTATAGACCGCAACGATAATGTAATCAATGTGTGCGAAATGAAGTTCAGCATGTCAAAGTACGAAATCACGAAGGAATACTATTCAAAAATACAAGAACGTATCGAAATTTTTAAGCGGGTAACTAAAACAAGAAAGAGTGTTGTCCCTGTTTTTATCACATCATTTGGTTTATCAGACAACGCTTACGCAAGAAAAATTGCCCGCTCCATTGAAATGAACGCGCTGTTTGGATAGGTAAACATTTTTATGACGCGTACTCTCGAATCCTTGGAAAAGGAACGTGAACAACTTTTGCAACGGCTGCAAGAAATCGATGAGCAGATTGGCGAGTTAAGGAAGCGCGAGACCGCAGATAATGCCTCGCAACTACCTTCCATAAACAAGTTCTCCACCGTTGAAGACAAAATCAATCTTTACCGTTCTCTTTTCAGAGGACGGCAAGATGTTTTTGCGAAAAGATTCGAGAGCGCAAAGACAGGAAAGTCTGGATACCAGCCGGTCTGCGAAAATGAGTGGAAACCCGGCGTTTGCGAAAAGCCGAAAGCAAAATGCGCCTTATGTACAAATAGGAAATTCGTTCCATGTGACAATTCGGTGATAGAGAAACACCTGCGTGGAGTCGAATCCTTCGGAAAATTCACGCGCCCATTCGTAGCAGGAATTTATCCGTTGCTGATCGACGATTGCTGCTACTTTTTAGCGGTCGATTTTGACGAAGAAACATGGGTGCAGGATTCCAAGGCATTCATTGACACGTGCTATACGGAAAACATCCACGCCTACCTAGAACGATCTCGTTCGGGAAATGGCGGACACGTATGGATATTTTTTGAAGACAAAATTAAGGCGAAGATTGCCCGCGATCTTGGCGCGATGCTTCTCACAAAGACGTTAGACTCTCGCCCTGAAATCAAATTAGGATCATTCGACAGATTTTTCCCGAATCAGGATTACATGCCCAAGGGAGGCCTCGGAAACCTTATCGCGTTGCCGCTGCAGAAGGCAGCACGAGAAAAGAATCATTCCGTATTCATCAATCCCGAAACAGGCGATGCTTACGATGATCAATGGGCTTTTCTGTCGCAAATCCAGAAAAATACGAATGACTTCGTGGAGCAGAAAGTCGCTACAGCCCACATTCATCACGAAGTCTTACCAGCATACGAAAACGAGACTAGCGATGCCGACGAACCTTGGCATTCGCGGAAAACGGAATACCCGAAAATTAGCGCAACGCTTCCTGCGAAAATAGACATAGTTCTTGCCAATCAAATTTTCATTGAATATTCGGGCCTGCCAGCCGTTTTACGGAATCGAATTTTACGTTTGGCTTCGTTCCAGAACCCTGAATTTTACCAGGCTCAGGCTTTGCGACTGCCAGTTTGGGGCAAGCAGCGTATTCTCTATTGTTATGACATTTTCCCAAAGCATATTGCAATTCCTATCGGGTGTTATGATAAGCTGCTTGAACTGTTGGAACATTACGAAATTACCCCAATAATAAAGGATGAACGGAATTCAGGCACTCCTATTGAAGTTGAATTTTCAGGCAACCTTTATCCTGAACAGTTACTCGCCGCCGAAGCGCTAAAGAAACACGATATCGGTGTCTTATCCGCAACTACGGCCTTCGGCAAAACGGTTGTGGCACTTTGGCTAATCGCACAAAGAAAAGTCAACACCCTGATTCTTGTCCATCGCGCACAGCTTATGGAGCAATGGGTAGAGCGAATCGCAAATTTCTTACAGATACCTAAGAAGGAAATCGGACAAATCAGCGGAACGAAGAAGAAGCGTTTTGGTAAGATTGATGTTGCGCTTATCCCGAGTGTGAGTAGAAAAGGCGAAGTAGAAGAATGGATTAACGATTATGGTCAAATCATCGTTGACGAGTGCCATCATATTTCGGCATTTTCGTTCGAAAAAGCAGTTCGCGAAAGCAAGGCTAAATACAAGGTCGGATTATCCGCAACGCTGACAAGAAAGGATGGTCAACACCCAATTGTCTTGATGAATCTTGGCCCAGTGCGCTACGCAGTCAACGCTAAAAAGCAAGCCGAAGAACGACATATAAAGCATTCCGTAATCGTCCGCTCAACAGGATTTGTTCTGTCTCTAAATTCTGAAAAGCCAGCCATTCAGGATGTATTCCGCGAAATTTGGAGTTGCAACGCCCGTAATGAGATGGTGTTGCAAGACTTAATGATCGCTTACCGCGAAGGTCGCCAAATCCTGATGCTTACGGAACGGACCGAACACATCCAATGGTTTTACGAAAAAATGAAGGAAAATGTTCCTGCACTTTTCGTATTGAAGGGCGGTTTCGGGAAAAAGCAACTGAAGCAGATCTGGTCAGATATTGAAGCCGCCAAGGCAAATGGAAACATCGTTATTCTTGCGACTGGTCGCTACATCGGCGAAGGCTTCGACTTGCCAGAACTCGACACCTTGTTCCTGCCGTTTCCGATATCGTGGAAAGGGACACTTGCACAATATGTGGGCCGCTTGCACAGGATATCCGCAGGTAAAACCGAAGTTCGCGTTTACGATTATGTTGATTCCAATGTCCCCGTTCTCGCCCGCATGTTCGAAAAGAGAAAGAAGGGCTATGAAGCCTTGGGATATGAGGTGTAATGACTCTCTGAAACTTCTTGATGTAAAGGTGGCTTCAGATGCTGTTTCGTTAACTCTCGAACAAACGTTTTCCCGTACAACAGGAAAAATTTATAAAGGGGTCTTTTTTAGATACGGCGTTCTCCAGTGTTCTTTGCCAATCTGCTCAATAGCGTCTGCTCCTAGCACGCCATCATCCCACAGAGCGTCGGCTTCTTCTTGAACCTTCTTGGCATAGTAATCGGCAAGAACAGCCTTCAAATCCTGCAAGGCTTCTGCATCTTTGCAAAAGGAAAACATCTCAAGAAGATGAATCTGAGTCGGATTTAGCGTTTGTGCTGCTGCCATGGTGGACCTCCGCCCTAAATATACCTTTTTCACCCCATAAAGGCAAGTTTAAGGAAAATTCATTCCAAGTTGGAATATTTATTTGCTTGGAAAATTTTGCTTTTGGACTACTGGAAAAAAGACTGAATCAAAAAAAATCCCGGATCGTTCGAATGAACGTCCGGGAACAAGGAGCAAAAAAAAAGCCGCTCTGGTGGGTCTGTCTCGTCTAGAGACTTGCGGCTCGCGATTGCTGACTGGAGCGACTGCGATGCCGGCGCTTCTTATCCACCAGAAGGGCTCAATCATTAATATACCACTTTATTTCTAAAGTGGTACAATTTTTTTTATAAATCCTATTCCAAGTTGGAATATCTAGCCGATAAATCCGTGCGGCTTGAATCCGAGGCCCTTCACGAGTTCGAAGTCCTTGCAGCTGTTCACGCCTGCGGTGGTGAGCATGTCGTCGGTGATGGCCGCGTTGGCACCACTCTTGAAGGCTCGCTTGCCGTCGTCGCCAAGAACGCCGCGTCCCCCTGCGAGGCGGATGAATGCCTTCGGGTTGATGAATCTGTAAATCGCCACGATGCGGCAGAATTCGTCGTTCGTGAGTTTCGGAAGATTCTCGTAGGGCGTGCCCGGGATGGCATTCAACACATTCACCGGCGTGGACTTGACGCCGAGCTTGCGGAGATCGAGGCACATGTCGATTCGGTCTTCCATAGTTTCGCCGAGGCCCATGATGCCGCCGCTGCAGATTTCAAGGCCAGCGGCAAGGGCGTTCTGCAGTGCACCGATTTTGTCGTCGTAGGTGTGCGTGGTGCACACGTCCGAGAAATGTCTGCGGTATGTTTCCAGGTTGTTGTGGAAGCGGGTGAGGCCCGCTTCTTTCAGCTTGTCAAACTGTTCGCGATTCAAAAGCCCTGCCGAAAGGCATACGGAAAGCTTCGTTTCTTTCTTGAGTCGGCGAATGGCTTCGCTAATTTGTTCCACGTCGCGGTTCGAAAGGGTTCGGCCCGAGGTCACGATGGAGTAACGCGGAATGCCTGCGGCTTCCTTCTTCTTGGCGTCTTCGACGATTTCGTCGGCGGTGAGGAGCTTGTATTCGGGGGCGCCGGTATGGTAGTAGCTGCTCTGTGCGCAGTACTTGCAATTTTCGGAGCAGCGGCCGCTGCGGGCGTTCACGATGGAGCAGAAGTCAAAGTCGTTGCCGTGGAATTTTTCGCGGATCTCGTTCGCGGCGTCACAGAGTTCCTGGAGGTCTGCATCTAGCAGGCGGAGGGCCTCTTCGCGGGTGATTTCGTAGCCCTCAAGTACCTTATTCTTGATTTCTAGGACAAATGACATAGACATTTCCTTTAGAATTGCGACCAAATATAGAAAAATAGTTTTTTTGGCGTTATTTCTGTTGTTTGTAGCGTAAAATCGAATGGTTCAAAAACATTTATGTATATTTGAAATGAAAGAAGGAATATGGTATGAATGTTCGATGTAACAAGAACATTTTGATTGTCGACGACGACTCGATGGCCAGAAAGTTGGCTGAATTCGTGCTGACGAAGGACGGCTATAACGTTATGTCCGTGGATTCTGGTGAAGCCTGTATCGAGTGTCTGAAAAAGGATTCTAACATAGATCTGGTTCTTCTGGATATCGAAATGCCGGAACTGAATGGCATCGAGACTCTAGAAAGAATCCGCTCGGAAAAGACCATTGCCGACACAAGGGTGATTTTCCTGACTGCAAACGATTTCAGCAAGTTCGAGGAAGATTCCAAGCGTCTGGGAGTCCTGGATTTTATTTCAAAGCCTTTGTTCGGACCGGAGATCCTGGAACGGATCAAGAAAGTCTTTGCCAAAGAGCAGGTGTGCGACAAGGAAACGGTGCTGGTGATCGATGATGACCGTATGAACCTGAAGTTTGCCGAACACATGTTGAGCTCGGTATATCATGTCGTGACGGCTCAATCCTACCGTGAAGCGCTGGACTACCTGTCGAAGGAACTTCCTTCGATGGTGCTCCTGGATGTGCACATGCCGGACATGGACGGCTTTGGACTTTTGACGGAAATCCGCAAGATCAAGAGCTGCGAAGATTTGCCGGTGATATTCCTGACGGCGGACAGTGACCGCGAGACCGAGGTCCGCGTGTTCCGTGAGGGTGGCCTGGACTACATCCAGAAGCCTTTTGTCCCGGAGGTTGTGCTGGAGCGTATCAAACGCATTCTGTCGCTACGCAAGTTGCAGGCGTCGCTGGAAAGCGAAGTGGAGCGCCGAACGGCGGAACTTGAAGAAAGCAAGCGGAAACACGAAATTCTTTCGCTGCAGGTCGTGAAGACTCTTGCCTCGGCGATCGATGCCAAGGACCGTTACACCAACGGTCATTCCAGCCGCGTCGCAAAATACAGCAAGGAAATTGCACTCCGAGCGGGCAAGCCTATTGAGTACCAGAACGAGATTTACTTCGTGGCACTTTTGCACGATATCGGAAAAATTGGTGTTCCCGACAATATCCTGAATAAGAACTCCAAGCTGACGGATGAGGAATACGAGACCATCAAGCAGCATCCGAGCATTGGTGTGGAAATCCTGCGGAACATCACCGAGATGCCAAATATCGAAATCGGTGCCCATTATCACCACGAACGTTTTGACGGCAAGGGTTATCCTGAAGGACTTAACGGTTACGACATTCCTGAAATTGCCCGCATTATCGCCGTGGCCGACTCCTACGACGCCATGAGCAGCCGCCGCAGTTACCGTGCTGCGTTACCGCAGGAGGCTGTCCGCAAAGAAATCGTGAATGGGCGTGGTCATCAGTTCGATCCTGGATTTGCTGATATCATGCTCAAGATGATTGACGAGGACGTTCGCTACGAATTGCGTGACGATGGGCTGAACATGTAAACAGGGGTAAAGAATGCCGACTCCAGATTCTTGTGACATATTCGAAGAAAATGAACGTCGGGTTCTGTGTACACTGACGCGCGTGATGCGCTGGCTGTGGGTGACGTTCCCGTTTATTTATCTCGGGAACGTGGTGGGGCTGTTCCAGATTGAATATCGCTACCTGAATATTTCAACGGCAATCACGCTCGTTGTCTTATGGATTCCGACCTTTATTGAACGCATGAACGCGCCTCTCATATTGCGGCGCTATTTCTGTGTGCTTGGGATTGCGTGCTGTATCGCGATGTTAGCTTCCAATGCGAACATTGGCATCTACATGACTTATGCCCTTGCCATGGTGACGAGTCTCCTGTTTTTTGATCCGTTCTTCACATTCAAGATTTCAATTGTCAGTTTCCTTTTAATAGTTGTCTCGTTGTTCTTTAGGGCGCATGGTGCGAACCACGGTGAATTTGATTCGGATACCCTTTGGTGGATTTCTCGCAGCGCGGGTTTCTTGATCGAAGCAATCGCAATGACACTCGTGTGTACCGTGATTGCGCAGCTGACGCATTACCTGCTTAAGAATTTGGATAATGAACGCAAGAAGGCGATGAGTGCCGAGAAAAAGGCCGAGCATTCCGAAGAGCTGCGCAAGGCGTGGACAGCAGCTGAAGAAGCGCGAAAGGATGCCGAGGCGGCGAACATGGCGAAGAGTCTGTTCCTTGCTAACATGAGCCATGAAATCCGCACCCCGATCAATGGAATCCTCGGAATGAATGCGATGCTCCTGAAGGAATGTAAGGAAGGGGCTCCGCTTGAATATGCCCAGAATATCCAGAATGCAGGGCATACGCTACTGTCGCTGGTGAACGATATTTTGGACATCACGAAAATTGAATCGGGAAAGATGGAACTGGTGGTCGGTGATTACGACTTGTTTGCGGTCTTGGACGATTGCTACAGTATTGCCAGTCCCCGTGCCCAGAGCAAGAATCTGGAATTCAATTTCAATGTCAAACCGGAGATTCCTTCGCAGCTGGAAGGCGATGAGGTGCGTCTCCGCCAGATCGTGAATAATCTGCTTTCGAATGCAATCAAGTATACGCCGAAAGGATCCGTTGACCTGTCGGTAGATTTCAAGGACCTGCCTAGAGAAAACGGAAAACAGCGCGTAGAACTTGTGATTGTCGTTGCAGATACGGGTGTCGGTATTCGCTCCGTGGATCGCAGCAAACTCTTCCAGAGCTTTGAACGGATTGACCTGGAACGCAACAGGAATATCGAAGGGACTGGCCTTGGACTGAACCTGACCAAGAAACTGGTTGAGATGATGGGCGGTTCCATTTCGGTGAAGAGTATCTATGGAACGGGTTCCGTATTTGAGGTGCATATTCCGCAAACGGTTCGTGGCGAGGGTTCCGTTGGTGACTTTATGGCACGTCACAAGGCGTTTGTCTCGGTCAAGTCCGAAGTTGAAAGGTTCAAGGCGAAAGAGGCCCGCCTGCTGGTTGTCGATGATGTCGAAATGAACCTGAAGGTCGTATGTGGCCTCCTCAAGGAAACTGAAATAAAGATCGATACGGCGACCAATGGCGAAGATGCCCTTCGGCTTGTCGAGAAAAATCATTACGACCTTATTTTGCTGGACCACATGATGCCGGTAATGGAAGGCATCGAAACACTCCAGTGTATGAACGATATCAAAAATTTTGATATCAAAAAGACTCCGGTGGTGATGCTTACCGCAAACGCCGTTGCCGGTGCGAAAGATGTCTACATCGAGGCTGGGTTTACCGACTATATCACGAAGCCGATTCGTAAAGAAGTCTTGCTGTCTACGGTGAAGAAATACTTGCCGCAGGAATTGGTGACTCCCTTCGAAGAGTGCCGCTATGATAATAAGGCCGACTCTTCGGTGACGACCGAAGTGAAGGATTCTGCCTCTGAAAAGGGACCTTTGATGGCGTCACTTTCGGAAATTCTGGATACGGCGACGGGCATGGGCTACTGCATGAATGACGAGGCGTTCTATCTTGAAATGCTCGCCGAATATGTCAAGAATGACCGCTGTGCCGAACTAGAAACGTGCTTCGATAAAAGTGACTTTGAAAATTACCGAATTGCCATGCATTCGCTGAAAAGTACCTCGCTTACCATCGGAGCGGTCCGCTTGTCAGAAACGGCGAAGGCCATCGAGGGCGCCTGCAAAGAAGGAAATATGGACTTTGTTCGCGAACAGCATGAAAAATGTATGGCAGACTACAAGACTATTCTAGATAAACTTTCGAAATGTGTTCCCCTGGGAGTTGAACAGAAATGAAATTGATTTATGTAATCCCTGCGCTGATTTTTACGATTATCGTGGTTGGCTTGCTTGCGGTTAATGTTAAAAAGAAAGACACGGATGTCACCCGTGAAAAGACGATGGTCGCGATGATCATGAACGGCTCCGTCAGTGACCACAGCTGGGGACAGTCCCATTACGAGGGCTTGCAAAAGACCGCCAAGGAACTGAACCTGGATGTTTCCTTCCACGAGAATATTCCGGCAGATACGAATGCTCTTGTGGAAATGGAAAAGCTGATTGCTTCGGGTGTGAAAATCATCGTGGCGAATTCCTTCCAGTTCGGCCCCTTTATTCGTGAAGCTTCGGCTCGGCATCCTGAAGTGAAATTTTTCCACGCTTCAGGTATAGAGACTGCACTGAATGTGTCGACGTTCTTTGGCCGAATCTACCAGATGCGTTACCTTTCGGGTATTGTGGCGGGAATGCAGACGAAAACAGGCAAAGTCGGCTATGTGGTCGCATTCGATATACCCGAAGTGGTTCGCGGAATAAACGCTTTTACCTTGGGCGTCAGGAAGGCGAATCCTGATGCGAATGTGATTGTGCGTTGGACCAAGTCGTGGGAAGATGACGAAATCTGCGCGAAGGCGACGCGCTCGCTGCTGGCAGGAGATTCCATCGACGTCCTTGCGATG
>NZ_CAMGVQ010000077.1:0-14948 GCF_946062555.1 uncultured Fibrobacter sp. | reverse complement strand
CACCGGAGTGGACACCGGCAAGTTCCACGTGTTCCATCACGGACGGGATGTAAACATGTTCGCCGTCAGAGAGCGCGTCGGCTTCGCCTATGGAGACCGTTCCGCTTACGCTCCACTCTCGCCTTCGACGACTCGTTATGACGAGTCGCCTACGGCTCACAGGAGAGCGTTGTGGAGGAAACGGTCGATGAGCCGTGAGCAAAGACGCACTCAAGCGCAAGCTGAGTGCGTTTGCGAGAGTGAGGCTTGTAAAGCCGAACGGTCTTGTGAATGGCGATCCGGAGTCACGCCCACGGCCTTCGCCACGTATTCGCGGAGCATGTTCTCGTCGTAGATGACTTCCATGCCGCGGCCGCCAAGCACGAAGCTCGGGCGAATCATCACCGGGTAGCCACCGATCTGCTTGACGCAAGCGAGGGCTTCGTCGATGTTCGTGGCCATGCCGCTTTCCGGCATCGGGATGCCGAGCTGGTCCATCATCTTGCGGAACAGGTCGCGGTCTTCGGCGATGTCGATGGAGTCGATGCTGGTACCGAGAATCTTCACGCGGCACAAGACCGCACACTCATAATTCAACAAGGCACTCCGACATTCATGTGCTCTCGCCAACACGACTCGTTAAGACGAGTCGCTTTTGGCTCACGGTCGCTCAAGGCGCGGGCGATGTTCAGCGGGGTCTGGCCACCGAACTGCACGATCACGCCAGCCGGCTTTTGACGCCTACAGCGTCCGCCGCTTCGCCTCGGTCATAAAAATGAACGAGTTCATTTTTGCGACACTCGGCTTGCAGGCTTTTCCTTGTGGTAAATCTGGAGAACGTCTTCGAGGGTAACCGGTTCGAAGTACAGCTTGTCGCTGGTATCGTAGTCGGTAGAAACCGTTTCAGGGTTGCAGTTGACCATGATGGTTTCGTAACCCATTTCGCGGAGGGCCATTGCAGCGTGGCAGCAGCAGTAGTCGAATTCGATGCCCTGGCCGATTCTGTTGGGGCCACCGCCGAGGATCATGATCTTCTTCGGGTTGGTGGAAGCGGTAGATTCGTCCTTGCAGTTGTAGGTGCTGTAGTAGTAGTACTGGTCCTTCACGCCGCTCACCGGCACGGCACACCAGCCTTCGACCACGCCGAGTTCGGTACGCTTCTTGCGCACGTCCTTTTCGCGTAGCCCAAGAATCTTTGCAATGTACCCATGACGACCGTTCGGCTTTCGCCTCACTCTCGCCTCCGACGGCCCGTTTTGACGAGTCGCCTACGGCTCACAGCGCTGAAGCCGTCCTTCTTGGCCTTGACGAGGAGTTCGTCAGCCGGCAGGCGGCTCGGGGTCTTGAGCATTTCGAGGAGTTCTTCCTTGCTCTTCTTGTTGAAGTCCTTCGCAAAGCCGAGGCCGGAGCGACCATTTTCGAGACCGCGGATAGCCTTCTGGAGGGTTTCCTTGTACGTCTTGCCGATAGCCATGACTTCGCCCACGGCCTTCATCTGGGTGCCGAGGCAGTCATCGACGCCGCGGAACTTTTCGAATGCCCAGCGTGCGAACTTGAGCACAACGTAGTCACCGCTGGGGATGTACTTTTCGAGACTTCCATCGCGCCAGTACGGAATCTGGTCGAGGGTAAGGCCTGCAGCGAGCTTTGCAGAAATGAGGGCGATGGGGAAACCGGTTGCCTTGGAAGCAAGAGCGGAAGAGCGAGAGGTACGGGGGTTGATTTCGATAATCACCACGCGGCCGGTCTTCGGGTCGTGAGCGAACTGCACGTTGGTACCGCCAATCACGCCGATGGATTCCACAATCTTGAAGGCCTTTTCCTTCAGTTCTTCTTCCAGCTTCTTGTCGATGGTGAGGAACGGGGCTGCGCAGAAGGAGTCGCCGGTATGCACGCCCACCGGGTCGATGTTTTCGATGAAGCAGATGGCGATCATCTGGTTCTTGGAATCGCGCACGACTTCGACTTCCAGCTCTTCCCAACCGAGAATGGATTCTTCGATGAGGCACTGGTGCGTCATGGAGAGTTCGAGGCCGTTACCGCAAATGGTGCGGAGTTCTTCCACGTTGTAGCAGAAACCGCCGCCTGCACCGCCCATGGTGTATGCCGGGCGAACCACCACCGGGTAGCCGATTTCAGCCACGATTTTTTCGGCTTCTTCCACAGAGTGGCAAATGCCGGAGCGCGGGGTGTCGATGCCGAGCTTCTGCATGGTTTCCTTGAAGATTTCACGGTCTTCGCCGCGTTCGATAGCATCGAGGTTTACACCGATGACCTTCACGCCGTACTTGTCCAGCACGCCGGCCTTGCTGAGTGCAGAGGCGAGGTTCAGGCCGGTCTGACCGCCCAAGTTCGGGAGGAGGGCCTGCGGGCGTTCCAGAACATAAAGTATGGATGAGCTAAATATGAAAGGTTTCTTATTCCCAATGCAGAAAAAATGAGAATTTGTAGTGTGACAACTCCTAAACACCTATATTTCTATATCAATAATAAAAATGTCCATCCGAGACTAACTTCATTTTTTATTTTTTTTACTTATGAAATATGGCATTGTTCTTACATTTCTATTATCAATAGTTTCTCTTTGTTCGGCATTGTTCCTATTGGCAAATCGGCAGGATGGGCCATTCTTTATAGACTCTTACCAGACTATATCAAATAGTCCACACATACAATCAATCAACAACCAGATTGCGATACAAAACGAGGCCATTAAAAGACAAAGCCTAAAATACTCCGATTCCATAGCAAGGTTGCTTGACACACTTTCCATTAAACGCGGGGAACAAGAGGAGACTTTAATCGAATTGATGAACCTTGAAAGCAACATATTTCGCCACAAGAAAATCGATTCGCTTTCAAGGGAATCCGAGAAACAATTAACATTGGCGAGGCAGGCTTTCAATAGTCAGATTGAAAGCTTCTGCGTGGCATCGGGCATTTCGGTTTTGTTTGCTTCTAACAACAACACAGTCATTTTCGGGAGTGGGACAAAAGCCGATAAGACGCAAGAATTTAACCATTTCATCGAATCCAATTAGACATGTTCCGTAAACAAAACATTTTCATCATTCCCACATTGCTTTCCTTGGCAAGCATTATCGCCGTTATCTATTATCACACAACATCTGTTCGTTATGGCTTCGTGAATACGGAAAAAATGCTTTCCTCCTTTGTTGAATCACAAAAAGTCTTTGACGACCTGCGGGCCGAGGAGGAAAAATGGTTGGCGGAAAAAAGGATTATCGAGGATTCGCTTGTTTCCTTTGAACGAGATCTTGAAAATAAATACGAAAGCCTTTCCATCGAAGAAAAGATAAAGGCAAAAAAGGAACATTTGAATCGGATTGAAGAATTGGGAAAATTCAATATTGCCCGCGAAAAGGCAATTCAAACCCTTCAAATCGAAAAAATGACTTCGGTTTATCAAAAAATCAATTCATCGATTCAAGAATTTGCAAAAAAGGAAAAATTGGATATTGTTTTCGCTTCCAGCAACGGAAGCATCGTTTATGGCGATGGTTCAAAAGTGGATGTTACTGGAGAATTTGTTCTTTTTTTGAATTCTCGTTATAAATAGTGCCTAAAATTACGCAACATAAGTGGATTGTTTGGGGAATTGCTTCTCTTTCGGCAATTGGCTGTTCTAAAGAAATGTCTGCTGACGAATTTATTTCCTTTTACGAAAACAAATGCAAATCAACCGTTCAAATAAATGAATCGACCATCACGGCTTTGCCCCTTTCATCTGATTATGAAAAAGCGAAATGGGACACCTTCATTGGTCTGGGTACAAATCTAGTTGTTTCTGTAACGCCTTCAAATTCCATACAAATAGAAAAAGCGTTTCTACTTTATGATGGTAAAAAGGAGAATGTTTCTATTTTAAGGAGGATAAGCACTTATGAAGTTGGAAACACGGATGTCTATTCACTTGCTTTCTCTGAGTCCATAAGAAACAAAAACACGTACATCCAACTATCCATAAAAAATCGAAATCCCGTAGAGATACCCTTAAAAAATTGTAACGATAATCGATGGATTCAGAAAAAGTGACACAGAAAATCTTTGGAATATTGTTCTTTTTGACTGTTTACACGTACTCCTTGCAAGGGGGACCGACACAGCCCGACTACACTCAATTTGAGCCATCAGGAATGAAGGACATGGTCAATCTCTTGACTGGGGATTTCGCATACCAAATTCCGCTCAGCAATATTCCTGGTCCATACGGAAACTACCCGCTGTCCCTTTCCTACCATGCAGGAATATCCCCTCAACAGGAAGCGTCCTGGGTTGGGCTTGGATGGAGCCTAAATCCAGGCGTCATCAATCGCGATGTCAGGGGTGTTCCAGATGACCAATTTCATGGGGGTACCCTCGGCTTTATTTATCAGTACTCCGCAATGCAGACATGGGGTGTTGAGCTCGGATTCAGTAACGGGGTGTTTAGTGTCGGCCAAACATTTTCTAGCAACGGGAACGTTGGCTATTCAGCTTCTATCGGGCCAAGAATAGCAGGTGTAGCAGGTGTTGGTTTCACCGTTGGAACTGAAGCTGTTGGCCTGAATGCGTCTGTCGGTCTGAATTCTTACGCATCGTTGAATTCAAGCCTCCTTTTTTCAACTGCGAACGGGAAAGCGGCGGCATCTATAGGGGCAAATCTACATGCGGGCGGAGCGTCCATGGGAGCTCAAATTAGCACCGGCTCGGGAGTTTCTGGAAACGTCGGATTCGGAAACAGCCAAACAAGTTTTGGGCTGAATGTTTCCAGCAATGGGGTTTCTACATCCATATCGGAAGGGCAACACCGTCTGTCTATAGGAACCGGCGGTGTGGGCATTGCGGTAGATGGAGCGGCCCTATCCATTGCAAATTCGACAAGTAAAGGTTCTAACAAAGCCTCGTCAACAGGATTTGCTGTCATAATTCCCACGTACATAGGCGTTTTCTCGTTCGGTTTCAACCAGACAACTTATGAATACTGGATGAGAGCAGCAACATCGGAATATGTATATGGATATATGTATCAAGCGGGGCCGTCTATTGATGTAAGCGATACAAACAACTTGGGCGGACTTCCCGATGCAGAAATTGCGTCCAGGACGGCACAGGGAACATCCATTCCTTGGAAATGGACTCTAAAAGGCCGCTCCCTTGAAAGTATCGGCAAAGACGATATGTGTCCCGCATTTGACATCTATTCTGTTTCAACAGAAGGGGTTTCGGGAACATTTAGGCCTTTCGCTAGGGAAAAGCATCAACTGTATAAAGGAATCAGCAACGAGAAAACGGATGGATACGAGTCCGTAGAGTCCTACTCCACAATTATCAACGACTGTGAAGATGGCTGGCCTTGCGAAAATGATTTCCTGAAAAATGGCGAAGGCAATTTACTCTCTACAGGAAATGGCAAAAACGAGGATTACGCATATTGCATCCGCAACAACCATAAATGTTCCGTGTATGGCATGTACCAGACAAACTACCGCAATAATGGCAATAGGCTTGTATTCAACTCAAAAGACGAATTAAGCGAGGAACGTAGCGGAATGCGATTCATGTTCATTGGCGAAGGGGGCGGTTATTACGAGAGCGATGATGTCGGCGAAAACGCAACCCGTCCAAGAAACAAAGCCTCTGATAGGCTGATAAAGAGAACTCTGGCCGATTACGAATACGCCCTTTATGGATCGAAAAGGATTACGCCCATTTTTGAGGATAATAGCCCAGTTGGGAAATTAGCAGGGTTTGTCATTACAAACGCCGATGGAACCAGATACTATTTCAAACAACCCGTCCATTCTTATTTAAAAGTTGATTACTCCATCAACCGTGACAAGGGCGTTCCCTTATTTGCTGATAAATCCAGCAGCAAGTACGAAAATTTTTGGGAAAATTTATGGTCTGGGATAAAGGCTATCAACGACTGGTCAATAGAGCACGCGTTGAATCCTCTTGCCGGTGTCAAAGACGTATATAATTTCGTATTTCGTTCCGGTACGCTTGAGGAATCCTGCCATGCGGATAAGGAATCCAGCACCAAGGACTATTTTTATTCCTATTCCGTCAATATGAACCCGTATGCGACGCAATGGTTGCTTACGGAAATCCAAGGAGCGGACTATATTAAGCTTGGCGAAAAGGAGATAGGATACAATGTCAAATTCAAATATACGGAACCCACGCTCTATTGGTGGAGAACCCCCTACGCAAGACCTGGTTTAGATGCTGTGCGCCTGCCTAACTTCAGGTCTAGGAGAAATGCTTTTACACCAGAGGGATGCGATTCTCGAATGTACCAGGCGTCATTCGGTGTAAAGGAATATGTATATCTAAAGTCTATCGAAACAGCGTCACACCGTGTGGATTTTGGACTGAATACATCCGAGCGCGCTGACGGGAAGGGATGGGAGGCGGGAAATTCGACCGTGCCTATCATGGTACAGGCTTCTTTGGGCTGGGAAATCGATAGTGTCGGCGAAAAAGGTTCAAAATCATTCTGCGTACCCTCCGTCGAAAATAGTGTCAGCCAATGTCATCATATTATAACGCAGAATTTTTCCGTAACACCCAAATACATTTATTTCAACAGTCCCATACCGAACCAAATTATAAGCAACTTATATGCGGGAAAGACTATCGCCATTCATGGAATTCAGTACAAGACGCCTTCCAGTTATAGTGATATAGTCACGTATAAGAAATCAAATATTGATATAGTGTTGGATATGCCGTCCATGCCAAAGGAATTTGAAATAGAACCAAACTCCTATGCCAGGACTCAAGGGGCCGAAAGCATATATGGTCTATACAAATTAAGAATTAAATCTTCCAGGATATCCGGAAACCTATTCTATATCAGCGAAAACGACACGGCAATTTTACAAGAAAAAGAAAATATCGTTATCGGGGACAATGGCGATATCGTCCAGAATCCATACATCGATTGGTCTGAAATTATTTTCAGTCATGATTCAGATAACATATTCGAAAACCAAACGAGATACCTGTCAAAAATATCATATTACAAAAAAGATAATCCAGATGCATATAAGGAATACCTTTTCGACTATGATTACTCCTTACAGCCCAAAACATTGAACTCCTACTGCAAGGGAAAGTACCCGCATGGCGATTCTATTCAGCAGGTTATGGAATCCCCTGATTCAGTCGGTATGGATATTTGTGAAAATTCCAATAGGCCCTCCCTCTATGGGAAATTGACACTGCGTTCCGTTACAGAAAAAGGATGTCAAAATAAAAAATGTGCATTCTTACCACCATTTAAATTTTCGTACAACTCCCCCGCTGCAAGCCCTACACGGATTAGCACAAAGGATGGCTGGGTGGATTATTTCCAGGGAGGAATCCCCAAGGATGATTCTACAACTAAAAATTTATACCCGTTGGATTATTTCGAGGGGTTCAACGATTTAGATGCGACTATTCTCGCTTCGACAAATACGACAGACGAATACGGCTTTTGGTCTAATTCCGCCAATGTGGAGAACCACAAAGTTTCTCAGGAATTTGCGGATTTTGGAGCCTCTGCATGGAGTCTCAACAAGATAACCGATCCAGCGGGAGGAGTCCTCACAATTGAGTACGAACGTGACAAATACGGCGAAAGTATCGACTATTCACAGGATAAGCGTACCGTTGAATTTTTTGACTTTGATAAATGTTCTAATTACAACATAACTGGAGACAATGAAAATAATTTATGCATAAAGATAAAGCCCCTCTATTGGAGAGAGCAATGTCTTGGGCCACGAGACGCTTATTGGGACAAAGAAAGGCCTAAAGGTTTTGGAGGTAGCGGTTTTGAATACCTGGATACAATGCAGGTTACTATCGGCTCGAATCTATTCTTCAACTTAATGACACAGGTGGGAACCAAGGTCAAATGCGGAATGTTTGGATGGGGAAAATGCAGCAGGACGCGCAGCGTTGCTCTAGTTGGAGACGGTATTCTTCTTAATATGTTCGAGAATTCCTCCGATACGAGCAGAATTTTGGTTTTAAACAGATTGTTTGATAACGTGGAAACTGGAATAAAAAAAGCTGCATTTAAAATCAACAAATCCCAGAATTGGTCGATAAAAAGCAATGATGCCCGCAACGGTTATCTATGGACAGGTGTAAATCATGAGAGTACAAAAGCGGGCGACCTGAAAGTAATAAAATTGACAAGACATGATATTGGCTTGACCGCCCAGACTACTTACGAATACGCGAACGGGGAACTAGCCCAGTTGCCCGATTCAAGCTATACGACTGTCCTAGGAAGTCGATTCTACACGACCAAGGTTTCACACGCTCTGCCGGATGTCCATTTACACCCCATGTCAAGAATCGTTGGCTTTGACGATGACGATTTGCTGTTCATTCCCGGACCAAGAATCACCTACCCTAAGGTTTCCGTAAAAAATTCCTCCAAAAATAAAACCATGCAGAATGGAACGACAGAATTCCATTATATCACACCGGAAACGGGGATTCCTGAGGATTACATTGACGACGAGACGAAAAGCCTTTTAAATCCATTCTTGAAATTAAACATCCTAGGATCATCGGAAAATCCGAAAGCCGACCATGACGATGGGCGTATTGTGCGGATAACCGTTTTAGACGAAGCCAAAAATAAAATCGCAGATACAGACGCGAAGACGGTCATCCTTTTTCCTGAAAAAAGACAGTCGTTATTCTTTTATTCAAAACAAATGTCAACGACTGTGAATGTAAAAATAGAGACGATGAATAAAGATGGTTCGTTTAACGACTCGCAAACTCTGATACCACTTGATTCACTGACGCAATTCAACGAGGCGGCTATCGCCATAACGACGAGTGACAATGTTAACGAAAATTCCAGAGCCGATTTGTTATGGAAAAGAAGCCAAAGACTGGGATTCTATCCCATACTTTATAAGCGGGCCGAGTACGCCTCCGCTAGAATTGACTTAAAGGCAGCCTCAAATGGTGCGTACGACATCGATAATATTGACGTCCTTTTGGAAAACGGTGCGGCCTACCACGATTTCACGTCCTTCCTCGGACTTAATTACAGCATCACGTTCAAAAGGGGCGTTTCAGATTTGGCAAATGTCATTGTAAAAAAGGATAGTTCAATTTATTCTACCGCAGTTCCCAATATGAGTGAGATGCCGCTTCAAGGTATAGATTATAATACAAGATATAAAATTGGTCGACAAGTAGAGAAATGGTCGTCCGAGAAAAAAATGCATTGCGTCGATAAGGACGGCAAGAAAAATCTTGAGGGAAAAAAGTCCGTATGCAAGGATTCGTACATGGAACTTTACATGCGCAATCCAGCTGAGGCCGTTGTCCACAAGGAATTTCAGCATATCCGCTATCCAGCGTTTCAAATAGGTTCCAGCTCATGGACAGGTCACGATAACCAACCCTCTTCCCATGTTTCCTTCTGGCAGAAATCCTCTCTCGAAAACCATCTGTTTGACCCACTTACGGGACATCCAATGGCGACCCTTGCAAAGACGCCCACTTCCGACGGCAAGGAAATGCGCAAACTTACCTTGAAAAGGCCGCACTATGCGGTTCCTGTAGGTGATAGTTCCCTTGCAAACGAGATGTTCCGCCGTAACATGTTTACACAAAATTTTCTTACGGCTCTATATTCGGGTTCTGTTGACACTGCAGACAAATGGAATTCCATACGAACAAATGACAGCCTTCGAAGCTTTGAAATCTTTCCATTCAGATTCCTTCCTGATTCCATTTACTCTATACAACGAAAACCCATCGTGGCATGGGGAAATTTCAAAAGTCGCAAAGAACCAAAGGATATCTTGAACGGGGATGAGCTAGAAAAATCCGTGGGGGCATTCCAGAGTACGGATCCCGACGCAGGAGAGAATTTCCCGGACAAGGACAATTATGTGGGAAACCGCTTCCTTCTTGTAGATAACCATTACCGAGTCCGAGAATCTGCAGACGATTTTGACCGCATCACATCTACCCACTATTCTTACGATGGAATGCACGAAACGGGGATTTTCTTTCCTGCAAGGCTTTCAGAGGTAGGAAGCATCGTCCCATACGGCGATACCATCGCCATGGCGAATTGTTCCCTATCATCCCAAGGTTACGATATTACAGACAACATAATACTCAGACCCCAGGGCTACATGAAAATCGAATGTGCTGCGGAATCCGACAACAGGAGCCTTGTTGCGGAGTACGCCATCAAAAAGTCCGGTCGCCCATGGGAACGTATTCGGGAAAGGATCTCCGAAAAAACATTCTCGTTAACTCTATATGGAGGCTATCTACTTTCGTATCTGAGGGTCTATCCGGAAGATGCTGTCGCAAAGACATTCATTTACGATAGATATGGGAATTTGGTCAGAATTATTTCTGAAAACAACATTTCTACTTATTACGAATATGACCCCTTCGGGTATCTTGTCCAGAGCCGTGACGATGACGGAAACAGTTTCAAGATTCATCATCGCGAATACAGAAATGATGATAGAACATCGGTACAGCAAACTTCGGGAGGAAACTGATGTCCAGATTCCTTCTTATCATTCTTGCGCTTGTCGCACTCTCTTTTGGGCAACTTTCTGTACGTATTGCGGAAAATAATCCGACCCAGTTTATCATTGGCGAAAAGGTTTTCGTTGCCGTTTTTATCGACGGTGTTTCGGGTAATGGTTCTGAGGAACTAGAGCAAGGGACAGCCCCCTATGTATTGGAAAATGTTTTCGGAAATGCGAGTTTCTTGAAGCCAAATGGTCGTCCTGCATTCAATTCTAATCTGGATAACGCCCATTACCATTGGCAGAATAACCAAAATTTTTGGCTGGAACTATCGGGATACGCTCCATCAGTTGGTAATTACTCAGGGCGGCTTCGGGTGAGGAACACACTGACTGGAGAACAGGCCGAAATTTCATATTCCTTCAATGTAACTGAATTACCATCAAATTATTATGGCGTGGTGATTGCCATGCACGATTCTGCGGCCAGCTATGGTCGTCAAATGGAAATTTACACATCCTTGAAAAATACAACGACCACTTCAAGGACTTTACAGAGTCCATATATCGATTATTATGGAACACGTCAATCAGGACGGCAGCCTTTAATCAATATCTGGAAGAAACCGAGCAATGGCTGTGTGCAGGTCCTGGATTGCGGTCAGGGAAATTTTGTCATACGTCATCGGTTAAGCGGTGATGTCCATATCGGGGCAGGAGCAAGAACAGATGAATTTCAGATTGGCTATAACGAAATTGCCGATTCTTACAATCTCTACTATTATAGTCCATTGCAAGACAAGGATATTGGGACGTTCTTGAATGCAGATAAAGGGTATAATGCAACCACAGGACAAAACGCCTATGTGGACTACTCCGCTCCGCGATGGGCGACAAACTATACGGCGAGAGCCATGCAGAGAAACCTGTTTTACAATCCCAACGAGGCACTCTACGACCATTCTGGAAAGCTCTTATGGGGTAGTTCTCCTTCTTGGTTTTCTGAACAGGGCTGTAGTATTGTTCGACCGACGGAGGTAACCACTTATAACTGGCAAAAGTTCAGAACAAATTCTACATCGGGATTTTGTACGGATGGTATGGTCAATTCTGCTCCCACAATCCAATTCCCTACAGCGGGGCCAGATACGATATACGAAGGGGAAGATTACTTTTTACGACCAATTGTCACCGACGCTGACGGCGATAATTTTACGATGGAGCTTACCGGTAGCCTTCCTTCCTGGATTGAAGTGGGAACCCCTGCGGATTATTGGGACGATTACGAGAATGTTGTCAAGAACAACGTGAATACGGAAGCGAATCGGCGAGCATTTTATATCCGTTCCAAAAATGGAGAAATTCGAAAGGCAATCGTCAAGAATCTAGGCTCTTATACTTACACGGTTAAAGTGAAGGATTCCTTTGGGGCAAGTTCTACAGCAAATCGAACGGTTGTCGTTCTTGATGGTTCAAAACATCCACAACATACGGAATCAGACCTTGCAGTTTTAATTGGAGACGAAACTTGGTTCAAGAAATACCAACTGGATATTGCCAGCGGTATTGTGAATTATTCTAATGGTTCTAGGATATTGTCTGCTGGGTGGCATTACGATTACTATGGAACTCACGAGGAAAGGCAGACTTCTTTGCCTTTGCTTACGGCTCACTATTGGTACACCGACTCCAACGTGGATACGGAATACAAATCCTGCGGAGGCAAACGGTTCAGAATCCGCTACATCGGAAGGAACAACATGACATTGCTTCCGAACCGCACCTATCAAGACAGCAAGGTAGGATTCGTCTATGGCACAGGCTCAAGAATGACGAAATCCGATGATTGGTCTATCGGTAACTTCTATGCGGATAACGACACTCTGCGACGCAGACGATATGCCCCAAAGGCGCCGCTATTTAATGGAGACGGCTCACTCTTGTGGGGTGAAGTTCCGCCATGGGCAACTGATTGCGAAGACGATTATCCTTCTTCTAGTTCGAACATTACCATGAGTAGCTCATCTTCACAACAATCTAGTAGCAGTTCCATTTCCTCGTCTTCGTTCAATCCGTTTAAGGATTTGGCCATTCTGTTTGAAGACAATTCCAATTCCCAGAATACTGCAAATTTCAGTTTCCAGATACAGAATCGAGGAAATGTTCCCGCAGACATCAGTAATTACGAACTTCGTTTTTACTACAACGGAGGCGACACGCTGGACGCTTCGCGGATAGTTTTTGAAAATTATCAGAATTTCGTTGAAATTTCAAGCAAGACAACGGAACAATGCGACGAAAACTTGTATGTCCTAAAAGTGAAACTGGCAGAAAATATTTCCGTTGCCGCAAGTCAAGCCGTACCTAACCAACCGTTCAGCGTTTCAGCCCATTTGGATTCCTGGCAGAATTACGATTGGAAAGAATTTGCCAGTTGGAAAGAAAATTCTTCCTTGACGGAAAATGATAGGATGGCTCTATTTGATGCATCGGGAAGTCTTGTTTACGGAACGGAAATGTGGCCCTGTAACGGCTACACAAAAAAGCAATTGAAGTTATCTGTCAAAGAAACCGTTCATAACGAAGGAAAAAATCTTCCCAGTGGCCATGTAAATGACGCTGTAGGAAGCGTTTCTCTTGAAATCCGCAATGATGGCGATTCTAGCCTTGCAGGCCCAGTGTATGTAGATTTCTACGTGACCCATGCAGCAGGACAGGTTCCCTTGCTTGCGGTGGGAAGCGACACCCTATATGCCGCTGGAACAACAATGTCCATTGGCGATGGAGTTTCAGTTTTACGAATCTCTTCAGGAAACAAGCATAACTTCCGCTTTACTTTTACAAATGGTCTGCCCTCAAATAGCATAAAAAATTTGTCATTCAAATTACTGGATCAATGTCTGTTTGGTTGTTCCTCTGAATGTGAAAATTTCTTTGTCTGGAATTTTTCCGATGACTGGTCAGCAAAAGAGGGTTATGCAAATCTCTGGAACCAAGTTATAACAAATAATGTCACAATTACTGATTCCAAAAATAATCTGCTTTACGGAATTCCCGACCCCTCGGCACCGACATTCCCTGTGCAAGGGGCAACCATAGGCGACACCGTTTTCTCTTTGACGCACCCACGACCAGCGATTCCGAACCAAAAGCCCAACCGTACCGATGCGGTGCTTTATTCCGTGGGACAATTGCTTTCGGGAGGGGACTTTGAAACGGACTATCTGCATGGTTGGAATGTATCTGGAACAGCTTACAGTGTCATGGGAAATTCTCCGCAGGGTTCGAGACATCTGGAACTTTCAAACGGGACAAGCATCGTTCAGGACTTTCCATTACAGGCGGGAAATTTGCTTGCAGATAGCGGTGCTACGCTAACTATTTGGCACACGGGAAACTTGACTGTCCAAATTTTGAGAAACGAAACGGCTATAAGTTCGAATACGCTTTCAGGTGGAAGCACATGGAGGCAAGATACTCTATTTTTCAGCAAGTCCCTGTTTGAAAATCCTGCCGTTTACGCGGTTGCCGTTACTGCCAACGGAATGACACGGGTTGACGATGCGATTTTGATTCTCGCTTCTGCACAAAAGCCTTCCACTTACGCAGTCCGATTTACCAATACAGCCGGCGAGGAACTGGAAACCCGTGCCTACGACGGGGCAGAGGAACTGTTGGTAACGGATTCCGAACGGGATGCCATGGGTCGCACATGGAAAAAATTCCTGCCCTTCGCTCTCCCCTGCAAGGGGGCTCTCGACTGTAATTCTGAACGCAAGACGGAACACAACCCCGGTATGGCAAAATCCTTTTATACCGCAGCAAACCCTGACTATCCCGATGCTGATGGCATTCCCTATGTGGAAACGAAATGGAAACCCGACCCCATGGCCACCAAGGATGTGGAGGGCGCTCCAGGCAAAGCCTTCGGCGTTACGGGCGTAGATGGGCGGACGCACCTGGTAAAGTCCTACTCCTCGGGCGTCAACCTGTCAGGCGTCAACCTGCTGGACTCGGCCAGCCTGAACTCCGCCGTGGCAGCCGTGCGTCACGGACGGGCCTACGACGGCGACACGAACTACCGTGCTGCGAGGGATGCGACCCCCACCCACTTGTGGGAACTGATCACGGACCAGGACGGACGCAGGGCCTTCACGGTGAAGGACGGCGAGGGCCGCGTGATCGTGAGCGGCTCGCTGGACAGTACGGGCAAATTGCTCGCCCGCAGCGTGAACGAACTGGATGCCCGCGGAAACGTGGTCAAGTCGCACCCGCCAATGAGTTGCGGCTATACGCCAAGACCCGCGAATTGCGTTACCCCGAATGAATACGGCTACGATGCCCAGAGCCGAATGGTGTGGAGCCTCGAACCCGATGCCGGGGAGACAAGAACCTTCTATGACTTGATGGGTCGTGTCCGTGCGACACAAACTCAGAGGCAGA
>NZ_CAMGVQ010000076.1:0-14956 GCF_946062555.1 uncultured Fibrobacter sp. | reverse complement strand
GGGCGGGGGATTCAACGGCAGGGAGAGCTAACGCAATTTTTTCGAGAATGGTCATAAAGGCAAATTTAGATTTATTTTATATCAATTCCGAATTCTGGAGTCCGAATACCGAATTTCTTTAACTACATTTATGGACATGAGTATGGTTTCTTATTTCTTTTGGCTGGTTGCATTCATTGCCGGGGTCGTCGTTGCGTATTTCGTTCCCGAAACGAGTCTCTCTATCGGCGGAAAGTTCTTCTTTATCGGGGCGTGGGGCGTGGTCCTCGGCTTCGTCCTGTTCTCTATCTGCCGCAAGAAGGTCGAAAATGCCGAAGTCGAATTCACCGAAACGCTCAATTCCATTAAAGGTGAACGGTTCGACCTTGCGACAAGGATGCCCGTAAACGAGAAACCCGAACCTGAACCCGAAGATTTACCGCTTCCGAAGGGTGCGGTTCCCGCAAAAGAAGCCTTGAAGAAAATCGAAGAAGTTACACTCCGCGTTGGTTTCCCGCTGGAAGCCTGGCGCAAGTACGCGCGCGGCCTTTTGAAGGACCGGCCGGTTCCCGAGGTGGTCAAGGCGCTGGAAGAACTGCTGCCGAAGCTTTTCCCGAACGCCTCCGGAATCCTCTATATGTATGCCGGGACGCAGACCGACCTGCACAAGGTGCTTTCCTTCGGCGGCTATATGATTAGCGACGATGTCATCCGTCCGGCGGAATGCGCCAGCTTCGATGCAGGCGATATTGTTATCTCGGACTACTCCAATCCGAACCTGACAGGTGGATGCACCCATTTGCACCACCACCCGCACGGCGTTTCCTTCTGCGCGCCGATTGAGGGAATCGAGGAACATTTCGGAATCTTGTCGGTGCAGACGGATGCCCTTCCCGATAACGAATCGATGGACGATTGGCATGCCAAGGTGAGTATCGTTGCGACTACTTTCGGCCAGTATGTGGCGAACCAGAACCTGAACATCCGTTTCAAGCAGCAGAGTATCCGCGACAGCTTGACGGGCCTGTTCAATCGCCGCTACATGGAAGAATCCCTGGCGCGTGAAGTCTCTGCCGCGATTCGCCATAACAGTCCGATTGGCCTTATCATGCTGTATCCCGATGCCATTGTGGACATCTTGCAGAGCAAGGGTCGCCATGCGGTTGAGCAGTTGCTGTGGGAACTGGGCCAGCGTCTTCCCGGTTACGTGCGCTCCGAAGATATTCCCTGCCGTTACGAAGGTGAAGTTTTCTGCGTTATTCTGCCGGGGGCAGATCTCAAGATTACGCGTCAGCGTGCCGAAAAAATCCGCAACGAAATTTCCCAGTTGCAGATTGCATACGGTGACGCCATCCTCTCGACCTCCCTCAGCGTGGGCGTCTCTGTGATGCCGGTGCATGCGGGCGATGCGAACACGTTGCTCTATACGGCGGGAGCCTCGATGCACATGGCGATCGAGGCCGCGGGTAACAGGGTCGTTCTCGCCGACTCCCTGCCTAAAAAATCCTAAATCAAATCAAGACATTGAAAAACAAAAACACAGCTGACTTGCGTCAGCTGTGCTTTTTGGGGGTTAGGAGGAGAACAAAGAGTTCTTGACTCTTAAATTAGAAAAAAAACAATCCCCTTGACCACTTTTTCGTGTGCGTCTGAAACAAATCGTTGTGATTTTTACAACGATTCACAACGATGGAACTCCTGTTCAAACATCGATTTAAAGCCTTCTGTCTAGCAAAATTTGGCTTGCTTTTGGAAATATTGCTATCTTGTTACATATGAAAAAGTTTATTGCGCCATTAGTGTTGCTCGTGCTGACCTGTTCCCTCGTGGCTTTCTTGACCATCGATGGTTCGGGTGTGCGTTCGTCGTTTGACGCCGAAGCTTACTTGTCTTCCCGTGCTAGGATTGACTCCCTTGAACAGGCTTTGTGGAATTCCCGCACGAGTCCTGATCGTCTGGTTGAAATTCGCCTGCAGCTTGATTCGGCCTGGGAACAGCTTTCTGCTATGCGTTCTGCTCCGGAACAATCTCCCGAAGAGGTGTCGACGGTTGGTGGAGTGCCGCTTTCCTTCGACACGGTCAAGTGGATAATCGTCGGTGTTGCGGCGATTGCAATTTGCGTGGTGGTGTTGGTATTGATTTTGCGCAAGCGTCAGGAAATTATTACGCGCCGTATGGAAGCCATCAAGGCGGAACGCTTCAAGGAAACTAAGGCCGGACTTGATGATGCTACGATTCCTCCGCGTCCGCGTCGTGAAAAGCGTTCGATTATAGCTGATGTCGAAGCCTATGCCGCGGCCCAGCAAAAGCGCGAAGCCGAAGCGGCTATGCAGTCGGTAGCTCCCGCCGCTGCTCCTGCTGCTTCGAACGAAACTCCGGAACCGAAGGTCGTCTTTGAAGATGAAAACGGCGTTCCCGAAAACAAGATCCTGACGGGCGCCCCGGATTCCAAGCCGACGCTTAGACCGACCGCCAAGGAGCGCATCACCTCTGCGATGCAGAATCTTTCCGATGTGTTGCGCGCGCCTCGCGGGCTGTCCCGTGAACGCACCATGAAACTGCGTGCGCAGAGTCGCAATATGACCGGAGACCCGAACTTGCAGGTGAAAAGCCCTCTCGAGATCACCCGCTTTGACCGCGAGTCGAACGAGAAAGTGAAAATTTTGCAGATGTCCCGTCGCGGTTTCCCGGCGTCCGCTATTGCGTCTAGCCTGAAGATTTCTCAGGAAAAGGTCGAAGCTGTCATTAAGGAAGCCATGGGCTAATGCGATACCGCTTTCGTTGCGAATATCTGGGATCGGCCTTTTACGGCTGGCAAGCCCAGAACGAAGGTGGAAAGACAAAGTTTGTCACGGTTCAGTCTGCGCTGGAAGAAGCGCTCGCTATTGCCCTGAGAACTCCTGTCCGCATTACGGGATCAGGCCGTACCGATACGGGAGTGCATGCGCGTGGCCAATGTGTCCACTTTGACTTTGACGGTGAAATAGACTGCGCCAGGCTGGAACGTTCCATTAACGGGTTGACCAAGCGGCTGATTCGCATCCGCGACTTGGAACCCTGCGCTCCGGATTTCCATTCGCGTTACGATGCACTTTGCCGTTATTACCAGTACACGATTTTTACTCGACCCGTGGCGCTGATGCGCGATTTCGGTTGGGAATGCGGCTCGTTGAACCTGGATCTGGAATCGATGGAGAAAGAGGCGGAATCTTTTCTGGGAGAACACGACTTTATTGATTTCTGCATTCCTCGGAACGATGGCAAGCCGACGGACTGTATCCTGACGGAATTTAGGCTCGAAAGGCTGAGTGACTGGAGCTGTATGTTCCACATCAAGGGAAACCGCTTTTTGCACCGCCAGGTGCGCGCCATGGTCGGCACGTTGTTTGACGTCGGTCGCGGACGGTACCCCCTAGGGACCGTAAATCGCATCTTTGAGAAAAATTTCAAGGGTGAACGCACCTGGGCGCCTCCACAGGGCCTGGTTCTGCAGAATGTCGAGTATCGCGACTACTAGTGGTTTTACGAATAATAATATTCCATGCCGGAATATTGCATTCTTGCTACAAAAATTACTTTGTAAATATTTACTTTATATTAAGTATCATAAAACCTCCAGCAAAGGGGTTCTATTATGATTAAGAAGGCGATAAGGTGATTTTCTGATAATGATCGTTCAATTGGAACGAATCTGACTCGATTTGCTGTGAAAATGCAGTGGACGGGCATGAATCCCCAGAGTCAATCCCCAGAGGTGTTTTTTGCGGAGGACTCCAAGACATGGGAGCAGTCTTTGCTGAGTAGGCAAGGGATTTGTTTTTCGACATATGGTCCTGCTGGTTGCAAAAAATCGACGCCTAAATAGCTTTGTAATTTGACTTGTAATGCGCTTTTTACTAAATTTGGGCTACTTTGAGATTAGATATCGCACAAAAACTTGTTGATTCCGAAGACCGCCGGGTGGTCTGGTCCCGCTCCGATGCCCCCGAAATCTTCGACGAACTGCACCTCAAGGGCGACCTGGTAGCCGAGGTGTTGGTAAGCCCCGAAGGCGAAAGCAAGTGCCTTGTGACCGGTACAGTCTCCGGAGTGCAAACTCTGACCTGCTCCCGCACCCTGGAGCCGTTCGACCGCCCCTTTACGACCGAAGTCGTAATCGAGGTGACGCGTACCCAGGCGGTCAAACAGGAACTGGACGAAGACGATGTTGACGTCTTTGCCTATCAGATTCCCCAGGGGCAGAGCTTCGTAGATGTTTCCGAGTGTATCCGACAGCTGGTTATATTGCAAGAACCAGTCGCACCCGTGAAAAATCCTGACGAAGATTTTATCTTTGTAACAAACAATCAAGCCGACGGTGGTGACTCGGGCGAAAAACCCATGGACCCCCGTTGGGAAAAACTCAAGGCTCTTAAGAGCAAAATGGAAAATAGGAGTTAAAAATGGCAGTACCTAAAAGAAAAACCTCGACCGCCCGTCGTGACAAGCGTCGCACCCACTGGAAGATGGAAGTGCCCGCTATGGCTACCTGCGATCATTGCGGTTCCGTGAAGCGCCCGCACCGCGTGTGCCCGGTTTGCGGTTACTACAATGGTGTCGAAGTGATCAACATGAAGGATGCCGAAGCCTAATTAACGGTTCTACTGTTGTAAGGAGATGTCCATGGTTAAAGTTGCTCTTGATGCTCTCGGTGGCGATTTCGCCCCGGACGTAGTGATTGAAGGTGCGGTTAACGCCGTCAACAAGAATGCCAACCTGCACGTGGTTCTGTGCGGACCGGAGGCCGAGGTCAAGGCTAAGCTCGAAAAGCTTGGCTATGCTGGCAAAGGCATTTCCGTGGTCGATGCGCCGGATCCGGTGGCCATGGATGAACATCCTGTCGAAGTGCTCAAGAAAAAGCCCCATTCCGGCCTGGTGACTTGCGTTGCCTTGCAGAAGAAGGGGATGGTAGACGCCTCCGTGAGTGCCGGTAACTCTGGCGCCATGATGGCAAGCTGCCTTATGCTTCTTGGTCGCACTACAGACAAATTTAGCCGTCCGCCTATCGGCTGCGTGATTCCGACTGCAGACCGTCCGATCATCTTGGTCGATGCCGGTGCTAACGTCGACGAACGCGCTGCTACCCTGGTGGATTTCGCCATTGCAGGTTCCGCTTTCGCCGAGACCTACTTCGGTTACGAAAAGCCGAAGGTTGGCCTCCTCAATATGGGCGAAGAAGAACACAAGGGTCCGGCTGTGCTGCAGGAAGCTTACCAGTTGCTGAAGACCGCCCCGGTAAACTTTATCGGTAACATCGAAGGTGAAACCCTCATTGAAGGTGTCGCCGACGTGGTCGTGACTTCTGGTTATACGGGTAACGTGGTTCTGAAGATGCTCGAAGGCTTCTACGAACTGCACAAGAAGATGTTCGGTGTTATCGATACCCCGAATGGTCGCCGCTTCGACGAAATGTGGGACTACCGCATGACGGGTGGCGCCTTGTTGCTTGGCCTGAACGGCACCGGTATTATCGCTCATGGTCGCTCCGATGCTCTCGCTATCGAAAAGGCTGTGGAAGTGGCTGCCAAGTATGCCGAAAAGGGTGTCTCGAAGAACATCAACGAACGCCTGCTCGCTATCAAGGATGAACCCTCCGAAGCAAAGTAAGCTCTAGTTAGCTTGTTAGAAACCAGGTTTCAGGAGCCCCGATTCATTTCGGGGTTCTTTTTTGTATAAAGAAGAACGCCTCCGGAACGGGGGCGTTTGTTTTAATGCGTCGCTTGTGGCGCGCGAATGATAGCGTGAATTACAGTGCGTCGATGACGGCGTTGAATTCGGCGACCGGGCGCATCCACTTTTTCAGGAGTTCCGGCTTCGGCAGATAATAGCCGCCGATGTCGGCGGGTTTGCCCTGCTGGTTGGCAAACGCGGCGACAATCTTCTGCTCGTTTTCAGCGAGGGCCTTCGCAACCGGGGCGAACTTGGCAGCAAGTTCGGCGTCGTCCTTCTGGGCGGCAAGCGCCTGCGACCAGTAGAGAGCGAGGTAGAAGTGTGAGCCGCGGTTGTCGAGTTCGCCAATCTTGCGGGCCGGCGTGCGGTTGAATTCAAGAATCTTGCCGTTCGCCTCGTCGAGTGTGTCGGCAAGGACTTTAGCCTTGGCGTTACCGGTTGTCGAGGCGACCTGTTCGAAGGCGGGCACCAGCGCGAAGTATTCGCCTAGGGAATCCCAGCGGAGGTAATTTTCGGCGAGGAACTGCTGCACCTGCTTGGGAGCGGAGCCACCTGCACCCGTTTCGAAGAGTCCGCCGCCAGCCATGAGCGGCACGATGCTGAGCATCTTGGCGGAGGTTCCGACTTCGAGAATCGGGAACAGGTCGGTGAGGTAGTCGCGCATAACGTTGCCCGTGACGCTGATGGTGTCGAGACCGGCCTTTGCACGGGTCATGGTTTCCACGATGGCGTCCTTCGGGCTCATAATCTTGATGCTGAGACCGGAGAGGTCGTGGTCCTTCAGATAAACTTCCACCTTCTTCTGGATTTCGCGGTCATGGGCGCGCTGCGGGTCGAGCCAGAAAATGGCCGGTGTGTTAGAGACGCGGGCGCGCGTGACGGCGAGCTTGACCCAGTCGCGGATGGGGGCGTCTTTCGCCTGGCACATACGGTAGATGTCGCCGGCTTCTACATCCTGCTGCAACAGCACTTCGCCGTTTGCATTCACGGCGCGGATGACGCCCTTACCCTTAGCGATAAAGGTCTTGTCGTGGCTGCCGTATTCTTCGGCGCCTTGGGCCATAAGGCCGACGTTCGGTACCGTGCCCATCGTTTTCGGGTCGAAGGCGCCGTTCTTCTTGCAGAAATCAATCGCGGCTTCGTAGATGCCGGCGTAGCAACGGTCCGGAACACAGGCCTTTACTTCTTGCAGTTTGCCTTCCTTGTTCCACATGCAACCGGAGTTGCGGATCATTGCGGGCATCGAGGCATCGATGATGATGTCGCTCGGAACGTGCAGGTTGGTGATTCCCTTGGCGGAATCGACCATGGCGAGATCCGGGCCCGCAGCGAGTGCGGCGTCAATGGCGGCCTTGACTTCAGCTTCCTTAGCATTACCTTCCAGGCGCTTGTACAAGTCACCGAGACCGTTGTTCGCATCGATTCCGAGTTCCTTGAACAGGTCGGCGTATTTCGCGAACACGTCCTTGAAGAATACGCGAACGAATGCACCGAATAGCACCGGGTCGGACACCTTCATCATGGTGGCCTTCAGGTGCACCGAGAACAGCACACCCTTCGCCTTGGCGTCGGCCATCTGTTCGGCGATGAACTTTTCGAGGGCGGCCATGCGCATCACGGTGGCATCGAGAATTTCACCTTCCAAAAGCGGCTTGGCTGCACGCAGTTCCGTGACGGATCCATCTTCAGCAACAAATTCAATCTTGAAAGTGTCGGCCTTCGCAAGCGTGATGGACTTTTCGTTGCCGTAGAAGTCGTTCGCGGACATGCTGGAAACATGGGTCTTCACCGATTCATTCCACACGCCGTTGCTATGCGGATTGTTGCGGGCGTAGTTCTTCACCGCCTTGGGTGCGCGGCGGTCGGAGTTGCCCTGGCGCAGCACCGGGTTCACGGCGGAACCCTTCACCTTGTCGTACTTGGCGCGGATGGCCTTTTCTTCGTCGTTCGCCGGAGCATCCGGATAGTCGGGCACATCGAAACCGTTCTTCTGGAGTTCGGCGATAGCGGCCTTGAGCTGCGGCACGGACGCCGAAATGTTCGGAAGCTTGATGATGTTTGCGCTCGGGTCCAGCGTGAGCTTGCCCAGGAAATCCAGGTCGTCGCTCGCCTTGCCGAAAGCGGCCAGGATACGGCCGGGCAAGGAAATGTTCTTGGTTTCCACATCGATATCGGCCGCCTTAGCAAAACCGCGGACAATAGGAAGCAGGGACTGTGTTGCCAAAAAAGGCGACTCGTCGGTAAGGGTATAGTAAATCTTGGTATTCATACGGGGGTAAAGATAGAAAAAGGCGAAAACGAAAAATCGTTTCCGCACATTGTACAAGAATCTAATCGGGGACTGGACTAATGCTCGATGTTCAACAAGCGGTTGTAGGCATCGTAGCTGCACGAGCCGCCCACGATGTCGTGGTTCAGAATGACTCCCTGGGCATCCATGTTGAAGGTCGCCGTGCAGTCGTCACCGGCGCGGAAAATGGCGGTCGTAGATCCGTCGTCGTTCTGTCTGGTCTCCGTGGGTGCGCCCCAATGGCTTTCCAGAATGCTGAATTTTTTACCATCCCAGTAGCTGGCGGCGGCTTTGCCCATGCAGCCAGTTAAAAGGGCTATGGAGCCAAGTACTATAGCGATTGCCGTGAATTTCTGTATTTTCATAAGAACCTCTTGGTTGTGTTTGATAAAATATAAGAAAAAAAACACTTTGTTGATTGTTATTGTTTAATATTTATATATATTTAACAAAGATAAGGAACCCGATTATGAAGAAAATCGATGCCGTAATATCCTTGGCAGTGCTGTGCTGCATAATGGCCGCATGTGGCGAAAGCTCCTCCACTGGGTCCGATGAGGAACGCTGTTCCCTTGCTGATATTTTGCCTGAATCGAATATCAGGTGGTCTGACATGCTCACCTACGAGACTGGAGCGCAATATTGCGATGCGGATAACCTTACCTCCATGACGGCGGCAACCCTAAACGAATTCACGGAGGGCATGATCCAACGGGGGTTTGAAAGTAAGATTGTCGAAACCTCCGTCAATTATTATTCCTATACGTTTACCAGGTCCTCCGCCGATACGACCGTCACGCTTACTTTTGATTATGACCTAACTGATGGAGCGCTGGTTCTTGTTACTCTGAAAAAAGATGTGCAGCAGTTCGTGCGTGGCGATATAGATCGTCTCGTAAAGGAACACCTCTATCCGTATCTCGATAAGATCACCGGCCATCCATCGCTCATTTCGTGGACCGGTGATATCCGAGCCATTAGTACGGTCGAACCAGCAAGCTACATAGGGAAAAACTCGGCGGCTCTGGACCAATTTGTGATTCAGATTGCATCGGATGGATGGGAAAACATTGTAATCGGATTTAGTTCGGGAATTTGGTCTCTGGGGGCATTCAGGGCGTTCAACGGGACAGTCTATAATATGGTCGTAGAGGTCTATGCTGTGGACGGATATTCAGGAACGACATGGGATGATGCCGTTTCCATCGCGAGTACAAACAAGTTTACAATCAAAGTATCGAAAATTTAAAATTTTCTTGGAATGTTTCCATTCCGAAGCGGCAACAGGCTTAAAGTTTGGTGGCGGTATTTTTCTAATGTTGACATCTATTTTTGTAAAATTTAAAAAAAAGAGAATGGAGTGCTTGATTGCGCTAAAATTGTGGACTAAAATTAGAAAGAAAAGTGACTTTTTTAGGTAAAATTTTTATCTAATCCATTGCTTATGACATAGAAATAACATAGATTCCTATAAGGTTTGCGCGGTGCGATTTGCCGCAAAGAGGAATTTATGAGTGTTTGGAAGTTGCCTGCGCCGGTCATGAGCGCGTTCGGTTTGATGTTTGCGGTGTCGTCGTTTGCGGCGGATTATGTTCCCCCTTCGATGGCTGTTTCGAGGATTAATTCTTATCGCGGTTATTCGGAACTAACCAAAGCCGCGGGCAGTATGGATATCGACCAGTACACCTACAACATGACCACGTGGCAGATTGAAAACGGCGGTTTTTACAAGGCGATGGCCGACAAGTACAAGAGTGCCTACTCCGGCGGACAAAAGTCGGAATGGCGCGCCAAGGATGGTGGCGACCTCGGCACGATCGACAACAACGCGACTATTCAAGAAATGCGCTTGCTGGCAGTGCGTTACAAGGAGACAACTAACAACAATTACAAGATCGCTTTTAAGACGAGCTTCAACAAGGCAGTGAACTTTTTGCTGACCATGCAGCGTTCCAAGGGCGGGCTTCCGCAGGTGTGGCCCAAGCGCGGCAACTATTCAGACCAGATTACGCTGAACGACAACGCCATGATTCGTGCAATAGTCACCATGATGGATATTGCAAACAAGATGTCTCCGTTTGATTCCGATATCATTGACGAGACTACTCGCAGCAAGATGCAGGGCGCGCTAGACAAGGCGATTGACTACTTGCTCAAGGCGCAGATTGTGAACAACGGAAATCTGACGGTGTGGTGCGCTCAGCATGACACGAACAGCCTTGTTCCGGTGGGTGCTCGCGCCTACGAACTCCCTAGCAAGTCCGGCAACGAATCCATGGGCGTGGTGTGGTTCCTGATGAACTGGCCGAAACAGACCGAAGAAATCCAGAAGGCGGTCAAGGGGGCTATTGCCTGGTATAAGAAAAACAGGTTGAAAGACAAGGCCTTTAGCAAGACGGCCGGCGTTGTAGACAAGTCGGGCTCTTCGCTGTGGTTCCGCTTTTATGAAGTGAATAGCGATGACTACTTCTACTGCGACCGCGACGGGGCCAGCACCAAGACGCAGGACTTTATGAAAATCAGCGAGGAACGCCGCACGGGTTACCAGTGGGCGGGCGACTACGGCAGCGCAATCCTTTCGACGGAAGCCGCATATTTGGAAGCGCTTGAAAAGGCGACGGGTACTTCTGTGGAACCGCCTCCTCCGGCGGCCATGTGCGGGAGCGATACCTGCAAGACGTACATCGATGGCGTGAATTTCGCGGACATCAAGGGGGTCAAGGAAACAACGAATAAGGGCTTTGTGGGCGAGGGCTACGCGAATGTGGATAACGAAACGGGTAGTTACGTGACTTACGGCGTAACCGCAGCCAAGGCGGGCAAGTACACGCTGTACATCAGCTTTGCAAACGGCGGTAGCTCTGGTCGCGGTTACAACATCAGCGTGGACGACAAGACGCTTTTGTCCGACGGCAACATGGAATCGACCGGCGCCTGGACAACTTGGAAAACGCAGTCGGTGGAAATCGAACTGGATACCGGTTACAGCGAATTCAAGTTCGTAAGCACCTCGAAAGACGGCATGGCAAACATCGATTACATTGGCTGGATGAATGCTGATTTGTACGTGGGCAAAAAGGAACTCGGCGAAGATTCAACGACTGTTATCGGAGTTCGCTCGGTACAGGCCTCCCCGACAAGAGCCAACCGCTACTACGTAGATTTCGGTAGCCGTGACAACGCCGCAGGCGTTTACCTGAAAAAATCGAACGGGAAAGTGTTTAAAGTGAATGGAAAGAGGTAGCGCCCTTTAGTAGAAAAGGAGATGCCGGGTCAAGCCCGGCATGACAAGGAAGAAAGGAATGGTTTTATGTTGAATAGTGTTACATCAAAAATCTGTCTACTTGCGACTTTAGGTCTCGCTATTTCTGCCTCCGCTGTCGAAAAAAAGAAGATTGATTTTGTACTTGGAGTCGATGGCGACTTCAAGGCGGCCATTGCGGCGGCAAACGCTTCGGGGGCATCTGCGAATAATCGCTTTGTCCTTTTCGTTCCCGATGGCGAATACGACATCACCAAGCTTACGGGCGATGAACACGGCAAGACGACTTTTTCGGCATCGAATGTCTCTATTGTTGGGCAATCGGTGGACAAGACGATTATTTGGAATACGACGGATACCGAAGGTATCAGCACCACGGCAACGCTCTATTTCCCAAAGAACAATAATATGTACATGCAGGATATTACCCTGCAGAATAAGGGCTCCTACAACTCAGGCAATGCGGCGCGCCAAGTGGCGCTGCAACAGAACGAAGGCGACAAGTTTATCTACAAGAATGTGCGGCTTTTGAGTGGCCAGGACACCTACTACACCAAGAAGGGCCGCACTTACTGGGAAGGTGGCGAAATCGATGGAACGGTTGACTTTATTTGCGGTGGCGGCGACGTGTTCTTCGAGGGAACCAAGCTCGTGATGACCCGAAACGGCGGATACATCACCGCATCGCAAAATCCGGGTGACTGGGGCTACGTATTCAATAACGCAACCATCACGGTAAGCAACAGCAGCTATAATGGAACTTTCTATCTCGGGCGTTCCTGGGGCCACGCGAAGACGGTCTTCCTGAACGCAAGAATGATTGCGCAGCCCAAGGCCGAAGGCTGGGGCCCCGATATGAATTCGGCTCCGCAGGTCTTTGGCGAATACAACAGCAAAGACGGCGACGGAAACTCTGTAAACACGAGCATGCGCAAGACTTATTTCAATGGCGGCAAGGACGCTTCGACGGCGACCACGCTCAAGACAGTTTGGAACGCAAGCGATGCTGCGAAGTATACGCTTTCGAACGTGCTCGGCGGCTCCGACAACTGGGATCCGACCAAGTTGACGGAGCAGGTTTCCGCCCCTAAGATTGAACAGCAAGGTGCCGAAATTGTGTGGGCCGATGATGACAATGCTCGCGCTTGGGTTGTGTTCGTGAACGGCAGGTACAAGGCGAATGTCGTTGCCCCGAGTTTCGCGCTCGATGGTATCGCGGTGGGCACCAAGATTACGGTGCGTGCTGCGAATAGCATGGGCGGCCTCGGAGCCTATTCGAACGAGGTCGCGACGGTCGATGCGAACGCCACTTACTATAAGGTGACACTTGGCGACGCCATCGGCGGCAAGGTCACGACAAACCTCAGCAGCGACAAGGTCTTGGAAGGAAAGACTGCAATCTTTACCGCTGAACCGAACGAAGGCTGGACTTTTGCGGGCTGGAGCGGCAAGAGCGTTGCGGATATTGATGCGAGCAAGGCGACGGCCGAAATCGTCGCGGCGTGTGACATCGAACTCATTCCGAGCTTTACCGCCAAGGGGACGACGGTGTTCCAGGTGGAAGACGGAATCATTACGAACGCCGCTGCCGAAAGCAACAATGCGGGCTTTAACGGAACCGCTTTTGTGAACTTTGCCGCCGGCGATTTGAGTACGATTCTGGTGCCTGTATATGCTGAAGTTGCGGGCGAGTACCAGGTTGAGATTCGCTATGCAAATGGCAGCGGCAAGGCGCGTAGTTTGGCGGCAGCAGCACCGGGCGAGTGTGCTGCGGGAATTGACGGTTGCAAGAGTGCCGAGATTCTTTCTTTTGCGGCAACCACGAATTGGACGACTTGGGATACCTTGTCAATTGCGGCAAGGCTTCCTGCTGGGGCAAGCTACTTTACCTTTGCGACGATTGGCGGCAACGATGGCCCTAATCTTGATCAGCTGGAATTGATTTTGATCAAGGCGGACGAAACCACGTCCGTTCGTGGGCTTTCTGCACCGAGTCTGCAACTGGTCCCGACAACTCGCGTGCGCCTGTTTACCTTGACGGGACAGCTGATTCGCGAATCCGCGGGCTCGACCGTAAGCACCGAAAATTTGGCGGCGGGCATGTATTTGCTGCAGCGTGGCGACGGATCCCTGCTCCGCCAGCAAATCATCCGCGTGAAGTAGCGGGCGTTGCGGGGCGGCGTCTGAGCCCCGCTCGGGTACTCAATCGCCGCACCCGCAACGCCCAGGCTCATCAAGGATGATGACGTGACCAACAAAAAAGGAATTTATCCGTACCTGTTGACGCATGACGAACGCAACCTTTCCATTCGTGCGTTTACGGACAATATTTCAAGCTGTCGCAAATGGAAACCGAACATATCACGCTATGGTGCGATGGTGGCCCGACCATCGACACGAACTGTCAAATGCTGTGCAGGGATTGCAACAGAAGGAAAAGTGATAAATAGGGGCTAGAATAGGAGAGTGAGCGAAATTTAAGAGGATTGGGTAAAAACAAAAATGGACATTTGGTTGGGCTGGATCGCTTGCGGGTTGCGGGTGCCGTCGAGATGCGTACACCCTGTTTTGGGCAAGTTCGCCTAGATTGATAAAATCGTCCTCCGTTGTACTTGATTTTGTACAAAATATAAAGTATATTTGCGTGTGATTGTCGTCACGTATCCCGAGCTGTTTTCGGGCTTTGGATTGGTGGCAAAGGAGGTCTTCCTATGATAAGTGAAATTAAGAGATTGATGGTCATTGTATTGGCTGCACTTGCTTGCGTGAGCATGTGGAATTGTGGATATGAGGAGTGGGGCGAACGCGTTTTTGCGGATCATTTTGGCAGTGCCAGTATTGTGGGGTTTATTGACGATTCTTTAGTAATTGTTGCAGATAGTAGGGAATGGATGCAGGAAACTCCTGATTATGCTATTGGAGGGCATGGACATCAGCGTCTCCGTGTTTTCAATTACAGGGTTCAGGAAGATGGTCCCAGATGGACGGATACGTTAAACAATTTTACAGATGAATTTGACTATGTGAAGGGGCAAGTTTCTGATTCCGTCATTTGGGGAACGCATGGCGATGAGTTAATCTCATTTTGGAAACTTGGTGAAAAGCCGATAGTGCATGAAATTTCTGTAAAAATGGAAGGGTGTAGTCGAAAATTTGCGATAAAAAGCATGAGAACTTGGCTAGATGGACTTATTTGGGTTTCTGGTATTGTCTTTTATGGGCAGAAAACGAATGCTCTCTTAAATGCGGAAGGTGACACTTGCCAGTATGCGGTGTTGGATACAGTGGCTGGAACCTTGACATTCAAGCGCCTTGATGAAAATTTAAAGTGGATTCAGAAGTGCGATGATGTACGGGCATGGGGTGATGATGTGTATTGCTTCATGTCTGGAGAGCGTCCTTTCGAAGCGGTTCTTTTGCGTAATGACATTGATACTATTGATATTCCAATAAAATTTACCATTGGAGAATTTTGGGGTGATGTTTTACGACCGAATGCTAATTTGTGTGCCCTAACTGACGGCAATGTTGTTTGCTCTGGGGCTATATGGCGTGGTGGCTTGACATTTTACGAAAACGACGAAACCGTTGTGAATTTGGAGTAAGAATAATGTTCAGATACTTGACTTTATTGTTGGTGTTTACGATCGTTTGCGAATCTTGGGCAGTGCCTAAGCCGATGGAAAGTATCACAAATTACAATGTCCTGTTGCTAC
>NZ_CAMGVQ010000075.1:0-15814 GCF_946062555.1 uncultured Fibrobacter sp. | reverse complement strand
TGAAAGTCGCTGCACTGAAAGTGCAGGGTTTTAACCATTTTTTGGACAATAAAGGCGACCACGGGGACATCCTTCTTCTTCTCGGCAAATAAATGATGGTGATACTCAGAAATCTGTCTCATCACGTTATCATCGATATCGGACTTGTGCTCCGCGATAATGCCCACGAATAGCCCCGCCTTGCCGCCCGTTTTCAGATCCGCCTCGAAAACGAGGTCAGCCGAACCGGCATGTTTGTCGCTCGAAAAATTTTCGGGGACGCCACGCAGCGTTGAGATGTTGATGGTGTCAAGAAATTCCCTCAGTGATGGCTTTCGCCTTGCATAGAGTTCAAGTAATTCTGCCATGCGCTTCGGATTCGCGAAGGCGAAACGCAGGTAACGGTCATGGGTAAAGCTGCTTTCGTCTGCAACAGAATCAAGAATAATGTTGAATTCCTTTGCAATATTGATATCGTCTTCAGGATGGGTATTGTTTTCTGCAATGATAACATTATTCATTAGCAACGGTCCTTTTTAAATTACTGGATGGCGATTGTCAAGAGCGAGACGCGTTATTTTTTCTTTATTCGCTTGGATTTTTTCACGAGTTCCTTGGCCTCGTTGATTTCACCGACCAGTTGTTCCGTAGTAGGCAAATACAATTTGTATTCGCTAGCGAGAATAGTCTTGTTGTCTTCGGGCAATGTCATTTTCACTACAGAATCATTCTTGCCCGCACACAAAAGAATGCCGATAGTCGGATTTTCGTCTGGAAGTTTCTCGATGCGGTCATGATAATTCACGTACATCTGTAGCTGGCCGAGGTCCTGATGCGTGATTTTGCCCGTCTTGATTTCAATAACCACAAAACAGCGAAGCAACCTGTTGTAAAGAACGAGGTCAATGAAGAATTCGTCGTCTTCGAGCATAATCCGCTTCTGCCGAGCAACAAAGGCAAATCCCTTACCCAGTTCGAGCAGAAAATCAGTAATGTGCGAAATAATCGCGCCTTCCAGATCGCTTTCATAAAAGGCGGGATTCCTTTCCAGCCCAAGGAATTCCAAAATCATCGGATCCTTGATGACCTCCTGCGGGGTTTCGGGGATGCGTTCCTTGCGAGCGACCGCCAGCACGGATTCCTTATCGTTGCTGAGCAAAAGGCGTTCATATAACTGGCTGTTGATTTGGCGTTCGAGCTCGCGGCCATTCCAAGAATTGTTCACCGCCTCAAGTTCGTAATATTCGCGCTTGTCGGGGTCAGAAATAGCAATAAGCATCTTATACTGAAACCAGTTCAATTGCGTCCGCAGTGCGGACGCAATTGGATACAATAGGAAAAATTGACGTGCGCGTTCAATTTGTCGAATACCAAATCCGCTCCCATACTCCGCTTCCAGTTTTTCTGCAAGCGATTTCACGATATACGCCCCGTAATCGGCACGCTTCTTGCCATGCTGTTCTTCTTCGAAAATACGCTTGCCAAGCATCCAGTACATCTGGACACGACAGAAATCAACGCTCCTGACCGCATTTTCCCGCGCAGTCTCAATGATTTGCTTGGCATCTTGGACCAGCTTCGTAGAGATAACTTCTTTAGCCATATTAGCCTCCATTTAGCCGCAAAAAACGGCTTGTTAACGTTTGGGGCGTTCTTGCAAAAACGGTAAGCGCCGATTTAACGCAAAAACGCACCTCGCCTTAAACAGCGAGATGCGTTCAGCGGTAATGTACCAAAATCTGCCAAAGTTGGCAAGGGGTATAACAAAATTTTACATAACCACTGGGGTTATTCGTATTTCAATACTACGAGCAACAAAGACCTTGTGGAAACTCTTGATTTGAACCTGTCGGACTTTCCGACTGGTTTGCCCGAATTTGTAATTTGCAAAAAAAATGCAAAATGGTATACTGAAGAGAAATAAAATCAAACAAGTTTGATTTTGCTTCGTTCGCCTTGCTTTTCCACCTATATGCATAAAAAGGCGGGGCTACTTAATCATCTCCAACAGTTGCTGCTTGGTCACAAAACCCAGAACGGAAAACGCAGTAAGTTTATTGCCCAAATCCTTGATCGAGGCTCCGATGTGGTAAACAGTCTCGTCAACGACAATGAACCGGTCGTGGACTTCGCGCATCGTCCGCAATTCCACAGGCGGGCACTGCCGATTAAGCCGGTCGCATTCAGCTTTCATCGTCTGATTGATGCGGGCGGAATAGATTATCGCGTTCACTCTGGGATTTCGCTTGGGCATAAGCGACAAGGCCGTATCGTCTGCAAACGGGTCGATAATGACAATCTCTTGTTTTGCCGAACGGACGAGTTGAACCGCGAACTCATAGCCGCTCCAAAACGCTTTCGCCTGAAGAACGCCTTCTTTCGGTGGCAAATTCGCCTTCACAAAGAAATCCACCTGCTTTTCGAGCGTTCCAACGCGGCTTTCAATCAAATTTAAGTGAGATTCTTGTTCCTGAAATCTTTTGTCATGACCAACAAGTTGTTGATCAATACGCTCCTCAGCAAGCATAAATCGCTGGTTTACACTAAAACCTCTCAATAGATAATCTTTAAGAACCTGATTCGCCCAACGACGAAACAAGGTTCCCTGAATGGACTTGACGCGGTAACCTACTGAGATAATGACATCAAGATTATAGAAATTTGTTGGTTTGGTAGAAAAATCGGTTTTTCCGATTTTTCTTATCGTCGTATTTTTATCAACCTCCCCTTCGGAGATCGCATTCAATATATGTTCATTGATTGTTGAGCGAGATTTCCCGAACAACAGCACCATTTGGTCTATTGTAAGCCATACTGTATCATTTTCAATTCGAACAGGCAACTGTATAGAGCCTTCGGCCTGATACATCACAACTTCGCCAACAGCGGCCTCTTCAAGCGTAACATTCAGGGCGGTTTTGCCTTTCTTATTCATCTTTCCTCCCTCCGCCTACATGCATAAAAAGGCGGGGCTTAATGTTCGTCATCGCGAGCCTCAAAGAAGCGTGGCGATCCGTTTTAGAGTTTTACTCTTTTGAGCACTATAAATATAAATCAAAAAGAAATGATTGGCAAGAGGATAAAAATTTTTTCATCTTTTTCGCAAAATGTCATTATTTGTCGCGCAAAGTGTATATATTTGAGAATATGGAAATAATTGCGCACATTCGCTCAAAAAACGACAATTCTGTTGAAAAACAGCCTTTAAGTGGCCCCGATGGCCACTTGGAGGGAGTTGCCGCATTGGCAGAATCTTTTGCAAACGCCTTTAACGCAGGCGAATTTGCAAAATGTGCCGGACTTTTGCACGATTTAGGTAAGTTCAAAACAGATTTTCAGAACTATATTCGCCAATCTTCGGGGTATGATACTGAAGAATCGGATGTTTTTGGAGTTGGGAAGGTTGATCACTCCGCCGCCGGAGCAATTTGGGCCAATAAGAATATTCCCCAATTCGGTTTATTACTGTCTTATATAATCGCAGGTCACCACGGCGGTATTCCCAATTATTATGGCAAACTGGACAATCGACTTGCGAAAGAAGAGAATTTGACGGAAAGTTTTGAAAATGGCGGCAAAGAATTTCTTAGCGACATCAAGATTCCGGCACTAAAAGCTGCACCTGTCAAAAATCCAAGGGATCTTCATCTATGGGTTCGAATGCTGTTTTCTTGCCTAGTAGATGCCGACTTTCTTGATACGGAACGCTTCATGTCGCCCGAGAACTTCGCTTTGCGTGAAAATAGCCTTTCATTAAAGGAGTTAAAAGCTCGATTTGATTCATTTATGGACAAAATGAGCAAAAACGCACCTTCTACAGAGATTAATAAAATTAGAGCAGAAATTTTGTCCAATTGTCGTCAAGGAGCGATGAAAGAACCTGGACTTTTCTCTCTTACGGTTCCTACGGGCGGCGGTAAAACACTCGCCTCTATGGGATTTGCTTTGGACCACGCTATAAAATATGGCAAATCTCGAATTATCGTCGCCATTCCTTACACTAGTATTATTGAGCAAACAGCTGATGTTTACAAAAATGTGTTTAAAAACGGAGACGAAGATTTATCAAATGTCGTTCTAGAGCACCATTCTAATTTGGATCCAGACAAGGAAACGACTAAATCAAAACTTGCAGTGGAAAATTGGGATGCACCGATAGTTGTAACTACCAACGTGCAATTATTGGAATCACTCTTTGCAGCAAAAACAAGCAGATGCCGAAAAATCCACAATATTGCAAATTCCGTGATTATTTTGGACGAAGCACAAATGCTGCCTCCTGAATATTTGAAGCCCATTTTGGGAACACTAGAGTCACTCACTACTGATTTCGGTTGCTCTGTCGTTCTGTGTACAGCGACGCAACCGACACTGCAAGGGCATATCGGTTCTGCTCCAGCCCCACATGGTGAAGGTGGATTTGAAGGACTTCCACCAAATAACGTGCGCGAACTTATGAAGAACCCGCAAGAACTATTTGAAAAGATGAATCGTACAAATGTAACGTATATTCCTGAAAAAATAGATTCTTGGGAAAAAGTTGCAGAGCAATTGATTCAGTATGACCAAGTTCTTTGCATTGTAAATACGAGAAAAGACTGCAAAGCACTTTATGACTCAATGCCTCCAGATACAATTCATCTTTCTGCATCGATGTGTGGTCAACACAGAAGCAATTTGATTGCTGAAATAAAACGAAAGTTAAAAAATGGTGAACCCATCAGAGTTGTAAGCACGCAGTTGGTAGAAGCGGGTGTCGATATAGATTTTCCTGTAGTTTATCGAGCTATGGCTGGCTTAGATTCTGTCGCGCAGGCTGCTGGTCGATGCAATAGAGAAGGCAAGCTAAAGCAGGGAAACGTTTATATTTTTAATGCGCCAAAGGAACCGCCTGTTGGTTTGCTCAGATTCGGTGCTCAAGCAAGTCAGCACATAATAGATGAAGACAAACTTGAAAATATCCCATTGATTCCCGAAATTTTTTCAACCTATTTTAAGACCTATTATAATCAAGTTCATTCTTTTGATAAAAAGGACATTCTGCACGATCTTGATTTACGAAATAACCTAAAGGCTGAATTTAGGACTGCTGCGGAAAATTTCCAATTGATTAATGACAAAGCGCAGAAATCAGTTATTGTGTGGTATTCAGACGACAAAATAAATAGTCAGGTATTGATCGCTCAATTGGAGACTAGCGGTCTTAAAAGAGATATTATGCGTAAGTTACAACGTTGCACAGTCAATATCCCTAAAAACAACTGGGCAGAATTGCAGAAAGAAGGCTATATTATTGAAATAAAGGGCCCAGACGGTATTGGATTGGATATTTGGCAACAGGGAACATCTTCCCTGTATTCTGAAAAAACAGGTTTCTCACTAGATGGCCCTAAATTTGAAGGAACAGAGTTTATTTGCTAAAAGGAGTGTAAATCGATGGAACACTTTGGAAAGACATTTTGTTTAGATGTTAAGGGCGATTTCGCTTGCTTTACGCGCCCAGAAATGAAGGTGGAACGTGTCAGCTACGATGTGATTACACCTTCGGCGGCAAGAGCCATATTCTCTGCAATATTCTGGAAGCCTGCGATTAAATGGAATGTCAAGAAAATTGAGGTACTAAGTCCGATTAAATGGATTTCGGTTCGCAGGAATGAAGTCGGTGCCGTAGCCGTAAAGAACCCCATTATGATTGAAGATTCTCGACAACAGAGAGCAGGTCTTTTCCTGCGCGATGTTCATTATCGAATTTATGCGGAAATGGAATTTATCCCGATAAACAAAAGGCCAAAGGTACTAAACGAGATTCCCGAATCATTAGTCAGTGACGAAGAACGACAAGAAATTCGTAAGGATGAAAATCCAGGAAAATATCATGCGATGTTTGAACGCAGAGCCAAAAAAGGACAATGTTTCAATCAACCATATCTCGGATGTAGAGAATTTAGCTGCGAATTTAAATTCGTTGACAATCCTGAAAAAGAAGCAGAAATCACTCCTACAATAAATGAATCTCGCGATTTGGGATTTATGCTTTATGATATGGATTTCGAACATCCCAATTCTGACGGAAGCATTAACCCAGCTTTTTTCCGAGCAACCATGGAAAATGGAATTGTGAATATTCCTGATTGGGATAGTGAGGAGGTTCGTAAATGATTTTGCAAGCATTATGTGATTATTACCAAAGAAAAGCAAATAATCCAGAAAGCGGAATTGCACCGGAAGGTTTTAGTCGTGAACAGATTCCTTTCTTAATTCGTTTGAATTCTGATGGAACCCTCATTGGCCTCGATGATACTCGAACACAGGAAGGCAAACGACTTGTTGGTCGAAAGTTTCTTGTGCCAGCCGCCGTTTCCAGAACAGCCGGTATAAAAGCCAATTTGTTGTGGGATAAAGCAGAATACTCGTTAGGAATTCCTGACGGGCTAAAACTTGCAGATTTAGAGAAAAAAGCAAAAAAAGAACCTCAAAAATATACAGAAGAAACTATTTCTAAAGAGACTGAATCTTTAAAAAATAAGGCTATCGCCAGGCATCAGAATTTTATCGAGACCATCAAAAAATCATGTATCGCAGGAAATTCTAATGTTGAATTAGTATTAAAATTTCTTGAAAACGACCCTGTTAATCAAATTGAAGAAAAAATGGGTAATGACGATATTTGGATTTCAATAAAAGATGAAAATCCGAATATAAGTTTCATTATTCAGGGATGTGATGAACCTGTATGTTCTATGTTCCAAAAGGAACTTTCAAACAACAAAACCTCTTCTGAATCAGAAGATAAAGGGACATGTTTAATTTCGGGCGAGAAATCTTCGATTGCAAGAATTCACCCGATGTTAAAAAATGTTGTTGGAGCCCAATCATCAGGAGCCGCAATCGTTTCGTTTAACAACCCAAGTTTTACGTCTTTTAACAAAAAGCAAAATTTTAACGCCCCGATTTCTGAATCTGCAACTTTTGCCTATACAACAGCATTGAATATGCTGCTAGATAAGAATTCTAGAAACAAGATGCGTGTTGGCGACATGACCATGGTATTCTGGTCTGAGAAGTCAACTCCATTGGAAGATCTTTTTAGTGCTTTATGGTCTCTTCCTGCAAAAGACAATCTAGATGCGGATATAGAGGCAGTTCGTAAACTATACTGCAGTATCAACACTGGCGTATTTATACAAGATTCGAACACACGCTTTTACTTGCTAGGATTATCGCCCAATGCCGCACGAATTGCTATTCGATATTGGCAAATAGGGACTGTTGACGATGTATCGCAAAAGATTAAGCAACATTTTGATGATTTAGATATTGTCAAACCAAACAAGGATAGTGGAAGATGTGCATTGATGCCGATACTTGGTTCTATAGTTCGAAAACTTGATGATTTGCCTCCAAATCTTTGCGGGGATGTGGTTAAAGCTGTTCTTCAGGGAACTCCTTATCCGCAATCCCTTCTACAAATGATTCTTCGGAGAATTCGAACAGATTTTTCTGCATATCCATCCGATGAAAGAATGAGAGCCGCTTTGCTAAAAGCATTCTTGAATCGCAAACATAGATTTAATAAAACAACAGACAAGGAGATAACCGTGTCACTCGATAAAAATAATACAAATCCAGGTTACCTGTTGGGCAGACTTTTCGCAACATTTGAGTATTTGCAAGAAAAAGCCCAACCAGGAATCAATGCCACCATTAAAGACCGTTATTATGGAGCAGCCTCATCAACTCCTTGCACGGTATTCTCTCAACTGTTCAAGTTGAAAAACCATCACTTGGCAAAACTTGAAAATTCCGGGCTGAAGGTTTATTTTGAAAAACTTATTGGAGAAATTACTGACGGCATTTCCTCGGATGGTCTACCCGCTCATTTGAATCTCGATGATCAAGCCCGCTTTGCTATCGGCTACTATCATCAGCGTCAAGACTTTTTTAAATCAAAAGAAGAAAAATAAAATAGGAGTCAATCATGACACAAGAAAACATTCTCAAGAAACGTTATGATTTTGTCCTTCTCTTTGATGTGAAGGATGGAAACCCCAATGGCGATCCTGATGCAGGTAACTTGCCGCGTTTGGATGCCGAAACAGGCAATGGCTTGGTTACAGACGTATGTTTGAAACGTAAAGTTCGCAACTTCGTTCAACTCGCTAAACAAGGTGAAGCCGGCTACGACATCTTTGTCAAGGAAAAGGCAATTTTGAATAATGCTATTGACGAAGCCCATGATAGCGAAGCCGTAAAAGCACAAAAGAAAGATGCCGACAAAACAGAAACGGCCCGTCAGTTCATGTGCGCCAAATATTTTGACATTCGCACTTTCGGCGCCGTTATGAGCACAGGAAAAAATGCGGGACAGGTCCGCGGTCCGGTTCAAATGACATTCGGTAGATCAATTGACCCTATTATTTCCTCAGAACATAGCATTACTCGTATGGCTGTAGCGACAGAAGCAGAAGCTGAAAAACAGAAGGGTGACAACAGAACTATGGGTCGCAAGTTTACTGTTCCCTACGGTTTATATGTTTCCCACGGGTTTATTTCCGCTCATCTTGCTGCTCAAACGGGTTTTACCACAGATGACTTGAATGTTTTCTGGGAAGCTCTTGAAAAGATGTTCTGGGAAGACCATTCCGCAGCTCGTGGCGAAATGAATGTTCGTGGGCTTTATGTCTTTGAACATGATTCAGCTCTCGGTAGAGCTCCCGCCCACGAATTGTTCGAAAAGATAAAACTCGAAAGAAAAGATTCCTCTATTCCGGCACGTTCCTTCGATGATTACAAGGTAAGCATTGATGAAACTATGCCTGAAGGAGTGACATTGATTCGCAAAGTTGGTTAATTCCAACCGCAAGCCCTCTTTTGGGGAAGGATATTCCTTCCCCTTTTTCATAGAAAGTCTATATGCCTTATTCCGATGATGACTGCATAGCCATTTCTGGCTTACAACATTTAGCGTTCTGCAAACGCCAATGGGGGCTTATTCACCTAAATCAAGAATGGGCGGAAAATTATTTGACCGCGCAAGGGAAAATAATGCACGAGCGTGTGGACTCCGGTTATCAAGAATTCCGGAGAGGCGTAAAGCAATTTTCCGGATTACACGTCAGAAATATGGAACTTGGTCTGTATGGACGAATGGATGTATTGGAGGTTGAACAAACAGAAGGGCCCTATGTAGAAATTCCCTGGATAAAATTAAGCGGACACTGGAGATTGCGACCGATCGAATTTAAGCACGGCAAACCCAAGGACCACAATGCAGACTTAATACAGTTATGTGCACAGGCTCTCTGCCTTGAAGAAATGACCGGTTTGCCCGTTAATGAAGGTTCAATATTCTATTGCGAATTACGGCGTCGTACTGAATTTGAATTTGATGAAGATATAAGAACAGAAACCATTGAACTCGCCAAAGAAGCTCACCGGTTAATTGCGAGCGGGAAAGTTCCCGAAGCAGAAGAAAACCACAACTGCAAATCTTGTTCTTTAATGGATCTTTGTCAACCAAACATCGGAAATCAAAAGAAATTAAAGGATTATTATCAGGAGCTCTTCGGATGAAAATGATTCGCAATACATTGTATGTCACTCTAGAAGGTGCTTGGGTTCATAAGGATGGGGAAGCAATAACAATCCACAAGGAACATTCTAAAGTCGCCCAATTTCCTATTCACCAAATCGGTGAGATTGTTTGCTTTGGTTATGGGATTGGCGTTTCCCCTAACTTGACAGAATATTGTGCATCTAAGGGAGTTACCATCACTTATGTAGATGGCCGAGGAAAATTTCTTGCACGAATGCAGGGACCTGTTCATGGAAACGTCCTTCTTCGCCGTGCACAATACCGAATATCCGATAATCCGGAACAGTCTCTAGCCATAGCAAAATGCTTTGTTGCCGCAAAAATTCAGAATCAGCGGAATGTACTACTTCGTCATTTAAGAAACCACAATGGATGTGAGGGTGAATCCCAAATAAAGCAATCTATTGCAGCTATGGAAGAAGGGGTCGCAGGCATAAAAAGAGCTTGTGACTCCGCGGAATTAAGAGGCATTGAAGGAAATGCTGCGGACAATTATTTTAGCGTTTTCAATTATCTTATTCTAAACAAGGATCCCGATTTTCGATTTACGTCAAGAAATCGCAGACCTCCAATGGACCGAATTAATGCGATGCTATCTTATGCATATTCAATTCTTGCATTAGATATCCGTTCAGCATTAGAATGCGTTGGATTAGACCCCTATGTCGGCTTCCTACATGTCGATAGACCAGGAAGGCCGAGCCTTGCCTTAGACCTTATGGAAGAATTCAGGGCTCCCATTGCCGATAGACTTGTATTAAGCCTTATCAACTTAAAGTCTGTGTCTTCAAAAAATTTCAAAGTTTTACCAAATGGTGAAGTTGAAATGGATGCTGATACACGAAAAGTTTTGTTATCCGCATGGCAAAAACGCAAACAAGAAGAAATTAATCATCCGTTATTAGAAGAATCAATGCCGACAGGCGTGATATACACAGAACAAGCAAGATTGCTTGCAAAACATATTCGTGGTGAAATCGAATATTATCCAGCTTTTTTGTGGAGGTGATATGTTAGTCCTTGTTACATATGATGTTTCAACTGTTTCTGCCGCAGGAAGGCGTCGGCTCAATCAAGTCGCAAAAGCATGTAAGAACTACGGGAACCGTGCACAGAAATCAGTATTCGAATGTGAAGTCGATCCAGCTCAATGGAGTATTTTGAAAAATACTCTTGTTAAAATAATTGATGAAAAACAGGACAGTCTAAGAATATACTATCTTGGTTCTAACTGGGAGCGCAAGATTGAACATATAGGAGCTCATGCTCCTCCTGATATGCACGATTTATTGGTTGTTTAGGTCTTCGCTAACCTATAGCTCCACCAAATTCCCTAAGATGTTAGCGATTTTGAAAACGCGATTTTCAAAAGAATTTTGACATTTTCGTATATTTCTTAATGTAATTTCGCTATCATCTTATGAGTGTTAGCGAAAAAGCCTTTGGAAGGCCTTATTTTATAAGGTTCTTTTGAAGTCCTATCGCACCCCTCGCGGGTGCGTGAATTGAAACAATCGTATCGTAGATTTCCTTCGCTGCACCTAATCGCACCCCTCGCGGGTGCGTGAATTGAAACAAATTCGCAGAATAGAATCATGCAGGGAGCGCATCGCACCCCTCGCGGGTGCGTGAATTGAAACTTTTGTAGCCATGGTTAAATCCTTTGAGTGTTATCGCACCCCTCGCGGGTGCGTGAATTGAAACTATGCCTTGTGATAATTGCATTAAAATGCACGCATCGCACCCCTCGCGGGTGCGTGAATTGAAACGACGCAAGGGAAAACCCCGAAAAAATAACCGCATCGCACCCCTCGCGGGTGCGTGAATTGAAACTCCAGCCCATTTCCCCCCTTCCCCCCCCCATTCATCGCACCCCTCGCGGGTGCGTGAATTGAAACTGGAGTTACTGGAACCCGATTGAAGTCCTATTATCGCACCCCTCGCGGGTGCGTGAATTGAAACATACCGATTTCGCGGCGTTTATCGGCAGGGACATCGCACCCCTCGCGGGTGCGTGAATTGAAACCAGCAGTGACGTTAAAGATTTTTTAGGTTTTGAATCGCACCCCTCGCGGGTGCGTGAATTGAAACGATGCAAAAGAAAACCCCGAAAAAATAACGGCTATCGCACCCCTCGCGGGTGCGTGAATTGAAACAGTTTAGCGGGAATGTGTTTTAAAAAGTCCTGCATCGCACCCCTCGCGGGTGCGTGAATTGAAACGAAAACAAGGACGTCTATTTCCTTTGCGATTTGATCGCACCCCTCGCGGGTGCGAGAATTGAAACGCGCGAGAGTATCGAGACAATCAAAAAGGAGGGCATCGCACCCCTCGCGGGTGCGTGAATTGAAACTTAATTTCTAGCATAAATAGTCTCCCACATAAATCGCACCCCTCGCGGGTGCGTGAATTGAAACCTGTTGCATAGCTGTTTTCCAAAGTTTCGCAAATCGCACCCCTCGCGGGTGCGTGAATTGAAACTTTACTCATTGTTTTAGACAATTCATAAACATATCGCACCCCTCGCGGGTGCGTGAATTGAAACATAAACATAACCTTTATATCCACTACCTTTGAATCGCACCCCTCGCGGGTGCGTGAATTGAAACGACAAAAACTAATATAGCATTAAATGTCAATAATCGCACCCCTCGCGGGTGCGTGAATTGAAACAGCCATCGAGAACGAGAAGAACCGTCAGATTGAATCGCACCCCTCGCGGGTGCGTGAATTGAAACCTTGATGCTGGCGGCGGTCTTTTCCATCCACTTATCGCACCCCTCGCGGGTGCGTGAATTGAAACGGCAGCTGCCAGGTGTATACGCAAAAGCCCCAATCGCACCCCTCGCGGGTGCGTGAATTGAAACTTTTTTTGATGCGTTTGGACAGAAAAAACATCATCGCACCCCTCGCGGGTGCGTGAATTGAAACCTGCCCGAGGTGATATTCGAAAATGTTGTCGTAATCGCACCCCTCGCGGGTGCGTGAATTGAAACTTCCTTTTGGGTGGCGGCGCAAACTTCGCGATATCGCACCCCTCGCGGGTGCGTGAATTGAAACTACGCCCCTGCCTATGGAACTTACGATCCGAATATCGCACCCCTCGCGGGTGCGTGAATTGAAACCCGCCACTCCTTGTTTCTCGCGTTGCAATGCTCATCGCACCCCTCGCGGGTGCGTGAATTGAAACTTCCTTCATCTCGCCGCTGGCGTCGCGGTACTATCGCACCCCTCGCGGGTGCGTGAATTGAAACTTTTGTAGCCATGGTTAAATCCTTTGAGTGTTATCGCACCCCTCGCGGGTGCGTGAATTGAAACCTTTTTGAAGTTTTTTAGTCCCTTGAAGTTGCCATCGCACCCCTCGCGGGTGCGTGAATTGAAACCCCTCTCGCCTTTGCAAAGCATTCGCTATCTGTATCGCACCCCTCGCGGGTGCGTGAATTGAAACTGCCCGATGTGCGGGCGAAAACTTGCGGAGGAATCGCACCCCTCGCGGGTGCGTGAATTGAAACCTAGTTCCCTGATTCTGTTCACGAGCTGGTTTCATCGCACCCCTCGCGGGTGCGTGAATTGAAACCAGTTCCAGAGACTTGTCACGGGCCATTACTAATCGCACCCCTCGCGGGTGCGTGAATTGAAACTGGTTCGGCAGGCACATCGTTGTGTTCGGACTATCGCACCCCTCGCGGGTGCGTGAATTGAAACAGGCATCGGGAACCCGTTGTGCATGGCCATCTATCGCACCCCTCGCGGGTGCGTGAATTGAAACACGACAAACCTTATTCCGCTGTTCTTGCCGTCAATCGCACCCCTCGCGGGTGCGTGAATTGAAACCTTTTCCGTGCGCTTGACCCAGCGCACCTTTCCATCGCACCCCTCGCGGGTGCGTGAATTGAAACTTGCTGGATAGTCCGAACCATTGGAGCGCGTCATCGCACCCCTCGCGGGTGCGTGAATTGAAACCGGGGTGGTGAATCCTGCGAATGTTACTGCGGATCGCACCCCTCGCGGGTGCGTGAATTGAAACTAGTAACTCTCTTGGTTTTGTCAACAATATTGATCGCACCCCTCGCGGGTGCGTGAATTGAAACAACTTATTGCACATTATATCATTTCCACGTCAATCGCACCCCTCGCGGGTGCGTGAATTGAAACCTTAGAAAACTCTCTCTCCATTCCAGATTTCAATCGCACCCCTCGCGGGTGCGTGAATTGAAACAAGTCTAACGACTGCGTTATTTGCAGTATCGCATCGCACCCCTTGCGGGTGCGTGAATTGAAACTTCATTGCGTTGAGGTAGAGCGGCAGCGGGTTATCGCACCCCTCGCGGGTGCGTGAATTGAAACCATTATCCCGTTTCTCCTTTCTCTTTAGTCTGATCGCACCCCTCGCGGGTGCGTGAATTGAAACCCTGATCAGGGACATCAGCCTTCCGGCTCCCTATCGCACCCCTCGCGGGTGCGTGAATTGAAACAATAAAGCCTTCACCGATAATTCTATGACAATTATCGCACCCCTCGCGGGTGCGTGAATTGAAACTGTTTTGAAGGTGGTTTCGATTCTGAAGGATAATCGCACCCCTCGCGGGTGCGTGAATTGAAACGATACAGTAATATAGCTTGTCGCGAGTGAAATTATCGCACCCCTCGCGGGTGCGTGAATTGAAACCTTGTTGCCGTCGGCGTCCTTGATGATATAGCATCGCACCCCTCGCAGGTGCGTGAATTTATTTCCTGAAACTATAAATATCATACATTCCATTACTACCACGCAGTGCGCAATATATTGCACATCACATTGACAAATTTTGCCACATTCCGTATATTTACATCAAAATACGCAACATATTGCACATTTTAAACACAAAACAGCGATAAATAGATGAAGAATCTTGGAGAACAGATAGCGCAACGGCGCAAATACTTTAGGATTTCACAGGCGGACCTTGCGGAAATGGCGGGCGTCAGCCTGCGCACCGTGAGTGCAATCGAGAACGGAAGCGCAAATCCGAGCATCAGCATACTTTCTAAAATTCTTGAAATCCTCGGTTTCGTCATCACCCTACAGGAGCGAGTCAAATATGATTAAAACAAGTCAAGTATAGTTGATCTAGCCTATTCCCTATGTTCGTATAGGTACAGGTTCGCCTCGGGTACTGCGAGGGCGGAGCCTTTTATTTTCCATTCGTCGTCGGTGCCGGTGCGGTACTTTACAACGACACGGTAGCGGTTGTCAGTCTGTAAGACGGCCTGCGGAACGGTCCAGAAGTTCTCGGTACCCACGACCATCTCGAGTTCATAGAAGTCGCGCGAATCTATACCGTAGATGGCGATGGATTTTACCATGTCCTTTGGGTTGCGCACCTGCACGATGCTCCAGAATTCGCTGGCACCTTCCTTGACCCAGAGCGACGTCGAATCGCCCCACACGCCGTCGACGCCCTCGCAGCTCACGAATTCCCATTCGCCGTAATAGCGGCCCACCTGATTTCCCATGATGTCAGCGGCAGGGGCGCCGCCCAGATCCACGCCGCAGTTTGCGTCGGGGCAGCGGTCGGTAATGCGCACGGTCACATGCTTCCAGCCGTCGGTTGTTTTCGCCTTCACGCGCACGCAGCCGCCACAGGCCGCGCCGCCATTCCACGGGCCCAAATCATCGCCAGGGGACACATTCACGTGAATGGCCGCGTAGTATTGTATATTAGTTTGTCCGTAGTTGCAGGCGCCTCCGAGACTCGTTTCTTTTGCCGTGATGCTCCCGTAGGTGGTCACGGAACCCTTGCCGCCGTTTTCGGTGAGTTCGGGGTCTGCCGCGGTGTAGCTGTCGCAAGCAGTACACTTGCCGTCGTCGTCATCGTTATCGTCGCTGCTGGATTCTGGTGCTGCGCTCGACGAAGATAGCGCCACATTCACTGAGGAACTTGTCCCTTCGGCAAGCTCAGGGACCTTGGTTATTTCGGAGGAGCTTGAACCTTCGGCAGGCTCAGGAACCTTGGTTGTTTCGGAGGAACTTGGCTCCAGCGAACTTTCGCTTGAAAGTGTATCGGTGGCACTCGCCGACGAATCATCACCGCAAGCAACAAAGCCTGCACCTACCAGGGCGCTGAAACAAAAAGCAAGGGCAAGATTTCTCATACCCTTGAATATAATATATTCTTTTAAGGGAAAAAGGTGATCCCGGCACAAGGCCGGGATGACATGTGAGTGGTTGGCCGGGATGACATGTGAGTGGTTGGCCGGG
>NZ_CAMGVQ010000074.1:0-15993 GCF_946062555.1 uncultured Fibrobacter sp. | reverse complement strand
GAACTATCAAAATGGTTTCCTTGAAGTCGGTATTGCAGTTTCCTCCATTCCGGACACTACCGTTTTTTCTGGCCGGAATATTCAGTAAGGCAATTGAAAATAATTATACCGTATATTCAAAAAGTTATCAAGCGAAACCTTGGAACGATTCACCAACAGAATTTCTTTGCGAAATAGATTAGTTTTTAAATTAAAGACGAATGAAGAATTTCTTCACTCGTCTTTATTATACTGATTCAATTTTATTCTATTTGTGAGAATTCCACCAAGTGGGATTTGTTATGTATCGCTCGAGCAAATCGTAGCGTCTGAATGCAGTCGCAATAGTTCTTCCGTCAAGTTCGTTGATAACTTCTTTCTGAAAATACTCGCTAAGCATTTTGTAGAGAAGGGTTTCACCGAGTGTAGTTAAATTTTGTTTATTCTCATCAAAGAACGAAAGTATGTCGTAAAAATTTTTATGGTCAATATTCTTGTATTCAATCTGTTTCTGTTCTAGAAGCAATTTACCCACAATGTTAGACATAAAGTGTGTTTCAAACGGTCTAATCGCATCACAATTGGGTTCGCCGGAATGATGTTTCCTTATCGCATCACAATATCTGAAAATTTGCACAGCGACAATCATCTGAGCCGCATTCACATCACCAAAAATTTCATTAAAATAGCTACCAAAAAGGTCGTTCTTTCTATACCTTGCTATATGAGGTTTGTTACGCCATACAGAAAGAATAGATTCCGCCGCGACTGTTGATGGGATTGCGTTTATCGCAGTACTATAATCACGCTTGCGTCTGTATGTGAATCCTAATTCGGCAGCCCCTTTTTCTAACAAGGTTTGCTTTTCATCGTTGGCTTTTAAATCCCTAAGATCAACAGGGTTTTGACTGTTGGTGGCGTAAGTAATATCTCTTATCGTCTGTTCGTCATCGCTAAGTTCGTAGATTCGAACGAGTACAAAGATCTGGGAAAAATCCAATGCTGGATTTTCCTTTATGGTTTGGTATATCGTTTTACAGGTCTGGCCACCATTGATTATTTGCAGTGAATCTAGCTTCACAATCCAGTTGGATTGTTGCAATCCATTATATGCAAATTTTTCGCAAACCAGCGTCAACCCATTGTTGTAAAAAAAGAAATTCTGCTTCTTTTGGGCGTCAAGAAGCGTCTCTACAATCCCGTTGTTGACTGCATTCTTTCCCAAGTATCGACGAATATTCTTTTCTAAGAGAGAATCGCCATATTGTTCAAAAAGAGAGAAAACCTCTGTTACGGGAATCTTTCCGAGAATGACCCGTTTGTAATTAAAGTTTTCTTGGATTGCCGCACCAGACAAGGTTAGTTGCGTATTTATTTTTTTAGGGCTTGTTACGTATTTTACAATGTCTGTATGGTTGTAGTGAACAAATTTTACTTGGGGTTGATTGCCAAAGGTGTTCTTGATGTAGCTATCACCCGTTTCATCCCATTTCAAGCCGTTGTTTAGCATGACGAAAGTCACGTATGGAATGTGGCCGTCAAGAATGAGAGAGCGGATCTCGTTGACTTTTGTTTGACTTTGTTCGTTTAAAACTATGTGCGCGGATGGGTCGAACACGCATTTTACCGTATTGACGGCCTTTTCGACCGCATTCGCTGGGAAGTTTGTATCATTGTCCAAATTTCGGGTATACTTGGATTGGAAAAGGATGACGTTAAGCTGCATGTCCGCACCATCAACAATATAGGCTGCGTCAAAACCGCCATCATTCCGCCCTTCCGTAATGTACTGTAGCGTGTCAGGAATGTCAAGGTCCAAATACGCGGACACGCCCAACATGAGAAACGCCTTGGAAATGTTCTTTTCCTCGGATTCCGTAAAAATACCCGGGTTCTCTTTGATAAGCCCAAGAATTCGTTGATCCACAATCTGCTTGGCAATGTCCATTATTTATGTTTCCTTAACTAATTTATAAAATAAACTATTTTAGTGAGAATGTCAACACCTCGACATCGCTATATAATGCCAAAAGAAGACCGTTGGACCGGTAGAGGTGGTATGATTTAACACCAAGAGGGGCCTACTTTTGTAAAAATGGCTTTGTCCGTGAGCAAAGGCGCTTATATTTTTGTTGTAGCCATTTTGTTCATGTGCGAAAGCACTTGAACATTTGTAGAAGCACTTTTGCTCGTATGCAAAGGTGCTCCAACTTTTGCGGGAGCGCCTTTGTCACTTGTGTATAAACGCTTGGACATTTGTAGGAGCCGTTTTGTCCGTGAGCAAAAGCCCTTGAACTTTTATACAAGCGGCTTTGACCGTTTGCAATGGTGCTTCTACTTTTGTAGAAGCACTTTTGTCCGTGAACAATCGTGCTTGAACTTTTGTAGAAGCGGTTTTATTCCAGAACAAGGCCGCGAAAACACTTGTAGGAGCACTTTCGCGCCTTTTGTAAAGCGGCTTTAACAAACAAAGTATGCTTTTACAAAAACAAGACAAAAGTGTGCAAGGTGAGTGAAGCAAAAATATACTCGTATATTTTTATTTCCGAGCCGTAGCCACGGACGCCAAAGGCGTCAAATGTGCTACGAACTTGTACAAAACTGACGCAACTGGTTCCGCAACCAGCACATCTAATCTCGTGAAAGGCGCTTGGAAAGCCTTTCGCAAACTGAAACCGGCAACCTTCAAAACGAGGATAGCATCATGATGAAAATCAACACCATCTGCTACAACAGACTCCGCAACGACGAATTCCTTGGACTCCACAAGAACATCGTCGAACTGACAGCAAGCATCACCGGCGAAGAAATCCGCCCGTCCATCGAAGCCTACCGCAAGGCCGTAACCGAATATGCGAACCTCATTGAAGTAGATGTCGACGAGACCGCGGCAAGCGTGGTGAGCCGCCTTGACAAGGAACGCAACGCCGCATACGCCGCCTGCCGCAACTTTGCCAAGAGCCTCAAGAGCCTTGCCGACAAGGATGTCGTTGCCACCGGCGAAAAGCTCCGCAAGATTTTCGCCGAGAACGCCGACCCGGTCTACCACAATCAGGACCAGTCCACGGGTATCTTCACGAACATCGTCAGCAGCCTCAAGGCTATCGGCGATGCCAAACTGGATGCCTGCGGGTTCAAGCCCTGGCTCGAAAACCTTGAACGCAAGAACAACGACTACCTGGCCGCCGTACAGACCCGCAACAGGGAACTCGCCGCCAGGGAAACCGGAGCCAACAAGGTCTACCGAGAACGGTGCCTGGATGCGTTCAACCTCGTGGCGACACTTGCCATCGGCAAGGCGACCCTCGAAAGCGATGAAGGTTGCTCGCAGTTTGTCAAGGCCGTGAACAGCCACATCGACCATAAGAAGGCCCACCTGAAACTTCGCAAGGGAAGGGGCAAGATTACCGTGACTCCGGAAACACCCGAAACGGCAGTAATCGAAATCCCCACCGAAACGAAGGACGAGGAAAATGCCGCATAGCAATCAAATACAAGACATGAACAACGAATCTCCTGCCTGATCGGATTATCAGACAGGATTTTTTTTTGCTTAAAATTATGGCGTTTTGTCGAAAACGGTTAAATTTTGAAAAAAAGACAACCAACTCTATAAATTGCAATATTTTCGTAAATTTTTAGTAAGGATTTTTCCGTTGTTCATAAAATTGATTATATTACTATTTGTAAAATAGTGTAAAAATATCACTTCAAAGAAGTCCCTATGTCTCAAGACCCCAACCTTTGGTTTGTTCGCGGCACGATTCACAATGCAGACGGAACCGTGTTCCACAATCAAGGTCGCATTTTGGCATACCATATGTTTCCCCAAGGTGGTTGGCAATGGATTGCTGAATCGGACATAGACTCCAATACGGGGGCATTTGAACTTGTCTTTCATAAGGACCGTTTTCAAGAGGTTGGCTCCCCTGAAGCTGATTACCCTACCTTGCAAATCCGTGTGACTGATTACGAATACAATCCCTTGTGGATGTCATGCATATATACTACACCCCCGCATGAATTATACATGGGCGATATCGTTGTCAATGGCGACATAAACGAGAACTGGACCGTTTGCGGAAATGTTTATTATTCGTCCAAAGTGCCGTTTACAAACGGCTATGTCAAGGTTTTCGATGTCCGCAATGGTGCTCCGCGGGATTTAGGCTTTTGCCAACTCAATGCTGTTGGTTTTTATTCCGTAAGCTACACTAAGGCCCAATTTCAACAGGGCGATACTTCTATAACCAGTCCAAACCTTCTTGTCCGAGTTTATTCCGCTGACGGCGTGAATGTTGCGAACCAGGCCGGTCCGGCAATCGCTTCTGCCCGTGAATTCATCAACATAAAGGTCGAATCGGGCGATATCGTAATTCCGGATGGTTCTTGCAGAATTTATGGTTCTGTAGTAAACAAACTGGGCCGCCCCGTTTCAGGCGTGAAAATTACGGCATATTGTCTGCATTACGACATCACGGACATCAACAATCATCCGACCGGAACTTTCGTTCATCAAGAATTAGGAAATTTTCAGCAAACTGCCGAAAACGGTGAATATTCTATTTCCTATAATCCCGAAATATTGCCACAGGGGCTTCTGTTGGATGCAGAAGATGCTTTTGGCAAGGATAAGGTGTCTTTATACGCAAAACTAGAAGTTTACGAAACAGGAGTGCCAACACCCAAGACTACAATTTTCAAGCCGCTCGTTTTTAACGGGAAACGGGAACAACGGATTGATTTTGAACTCGATACATCGTCAACCAAAGACAGACAGTCTCTATTTGAAGAATTGGATAGTTTACTTGCGATATATCGTGAAACGGTAACCAGTGGTTCAACCTATTTAACGGATAGACGTAACAAGATTGACGATTTCTTGAAGAATGTAGATGAATTCCCGCTAGTGGTAGGGCGCGAACATCGCACCGACAAAGAAGTCAGGGCATATTTCCTTGCGTATAGCCTTTACTATGGCTTGCTTGGCAGGCTTGAGAAAACTGAAAATGAATTTTCTCCCCAAAAATACGCCCAGGGAATTTTTGCGCTCACATACCAGGAACTTGTCGAAAGTCTTGATGACCTTGTAAATATTGCAAAGCCTGCTCTGCAAACAGCGTTGTTTGATGCGTCTGCGAGCAACTATATTTCTGCATCCGATGTAGAAACTGGCGATATGTTGGCTCTTTGGGAGACTGCGACAAAGTCGTCTAAAGTTATTGCAGAAATGGACGACCCATTCTCTCCATATCATGTATTTTTCTTATATGTAACTGGAGATCTACCGCAACAGATTATTTTGGATGAAAAAACAAATCTTCCCAAAACCGCTCGTATAAATCTAAATGGAATCAGTTCGCAACAGTCTGAAAAAATTGATTTCCTGATGGATGCCTACTACAAAGCGGGTTGTGACTACCGCGAAATGCTTGCGGATTTAGAACACGCCATTCCTTCTGAGTGGAACGAGCCGAATCCTGCTACAGGACAAGACATAAACACCTTTGATTGGGGCAGACTTAAACTGTTAATTGACTTGTGCGATTTTGGTGAATGGTACGGAGACTTTATAACAGCAGCATTCTATTGGATCACAACACAAACAAACATGACAGAAATGAAACAATTGCTGTCATTGTCAAAAGCTGGATGGGAACAAATTGTTGATGAAACATCATCGCGTTTCAAACTGTATTATCCAAAAGATTCGCTTGCTTTACCCCATGAATTCCCGGGCAATTCTGAGGACGAACAAAAGACTCTTTATGTCAAAAGATTGATGGATTTAATTGAATCCTGGTTTCCTCAATACAATCTTTACAACAAGCTATCATCAGCATTGCCTAGCACGTGGTCAGGCCTTTTGAATACATTAAAGACTTCATATTGGGAAGGATTCAGCCTCACAGACCATGACTCAAAGAAATATGAACTTGAGCATGAATTCGCAAGCAAAATAACCGGTGATAATTTGAAAAAACTCCATATTTTGCAGCGCATTTTCCGCTTGACGGACGATGTTGATGCGGTCGCCTATCTCATTAACAATGGTTTTGAATCAGCTACATCTATAGCTCAACTTGACGAGGACTATTTTGTTGCAGAGCACGCCCTTGGAATTGGCACAAAAGAACAGGCGACGCAAATACATAGAGTTGCCAAAAGCTTTATGGCCGAGGCTACGTTTACAATTGGTCAGTTCCACAGAAACCTGAACGAAAACGGCAAGATGTTGCCACCCACTTCGCGCGGCGTGACTCCGAACCTGACGCTTATGGCTGCGGGTGGTTTGACGCGAGGCGAAGCAACTCGCTCAAATGTAGCCCTACCAAGAATCCCTGCCGCAATTTCTCCTACATGGAAGAACCTTTTTGGAAACATCAATAGGAACGGAGCCACCGAGGGCCAGTCCGTATTGAGTGCGTCTGCCTACTTTGTAGATTTGCTGAATTTCTTCAAGGCGAACGAAGATCCCTACAAAAGATTCCATGAACGCCGTTCGGATCTTCTAAACCTGGAATTGACCAAAGCCAACGCCGAAGTTGCTATGCCAACAATCGACTTGGTAAACGAATTGCTTGAATGTCTTGCAGGCCATGACAACCAAACAAAGGCTGATATTGTTGCTAACCAGACTCCGTCCAGCGCAACGGTTGCCAGTTTGCGCGCAGAACCTTTAAAATGGGAAAAAGACAGTGAAGGGGAAACTCGACAGACAGTCGCCAATCAGAAACTGATGACTCATGCCTATCCGGCAATGCTCCCCCTGAACACTTACAGGACGAAAGCGACAAAGTTGCTGGCGAATATTCCACTTACATTCTATAGTATGTCGGAAAGCCTTGGTCGCGAGGCGACGGAGAAAAATAGTCTCTTTGCTGACGAACTTTTGCACAAAATATTGTTCAAGGAAAATTTCAGCGAGCCATGGACTTCTTGGGGCTTAACGCAAAAGAATAACAATGTCTATTTCCCGGATAAGTCGGAATACAAGATGGATAATCCGAGTCGTCCGACACCGTATCTGAAAAATATGGATTGGGATGACATCCTTAGACATGTTTCAATTCTTTTAGACCGTGCCGGAATCACGTTCAAGGAATTGCAGGAACTCCTCGCCCTCCCGCCTTTAGCCAGATACCATGTCAATTACTATTGCCCCGATGCTTTACAATATCAATTAGCAGATATCAATGACTATGTTCTTTTTGAGGAAACCATTGAAGAAAACAACAGGAATGGCGACGAGTCTGTAAGCGGTGATCGCCTAAGGAATTTCTTCATTGAATTGGCGGCTTTCATTCGCTTCCGTCGTTTACTTGGCTGGAACTTTGCGGATATTGCCTTGCGTTATGATGAATTGAATCGCAAGGAGTCCGATGAAGGAACTCCCGAAAATGCGTCTTTCCCGTATGCGGAAGACCCTCTGTGTAATTGGGACCGCGTCCAGGAAATGGTGGTGCGTTTTGGCATAACCCCGCTCAATTCCCTTGCCTGGTATGGATTTGCGTTAACTGAAGATGAGCTGGAGACCGTATTTGATGTTCCTGTCCTTTTCAAACGTTATCGCGAACCGAAAGATTTGGAAGATGCTGCAAAAATTGAAAAATACGACGACGAATACATTGAAAACGATATTGCAAAGGCTGCTGCAAGTTGTTTATCCCTGAAAAAAGAAGATGTCCTTTATTTCTTGGAGCAAAGTGGAATATTCACTGGAGTATCGACGAACGAAGCGCATGAGCAACACGAAAAATTTCTGAACGGATTGAACTATGTTTACCGCTATGGTACATTTGCTCAAAAACATAACCTGACAGCCGATGAACTTTATCTATTGCAGGATGCGGGACTCGGTTCTCTAGATGATGTTAGGGACTTCTCTATGGCGATTCGTAAATGCCAGGGAACATCCCTGCCAATATCCGTGATTGAAGACCTAATTCGTAAGCCGGATGATTCCGTCACGAAAAAGGCCGAAGCGTTTATGGGTGTCTCTCAAAAGGATGGCTCCGATGAAATCGTACTAGGCTCTTTATACACATCTATTGCGGAGTCGTGGAACGCTGTAAAAATTGATGAAAAGGATGAACTAAACGATTATCCTGACGGAACAGAGCCCTCACAGGAACAAACAAGGAATGAAGAGCTTCAAGAGGGCGAAGAGCAGGAAGAAGAATCTGAAATCGATCACTATGCAAATTACGTTATTGCATACAAGGATGCCTGTAGCAAAATACTATTGTCATTGGGATATGAGGATGTTCCTTATATTGATTTGATTTCACAAGCGCTTTTACCAATTGATGAAGATGATTTGACGGTTCGAACGAACCTAGAAAGTTGGTTGAATGACGTTTTACAAGAGGATTCTGAACAAATTGAGGATGTCCTTGATGAGCAAAAAACGCCAATTCAGCGACTATATAAATTCTACGGATATCTAAAGCCCGTTTGGATAGAAAAACAAGTTTATACAATGCTGTCGCAGGAATTCGGGATTGCGGCTGATGAAAGAGCACAAGACGCATTCAAGGCATTGCTGGTCAAAGTCGCTACAGCGGCTATTGAAGTGTGGACCAATCGTGTAAAAAATACTCTTTGGCCTAGTACAAGGTCTCAGGCAACAACAAGCGAAATTGACTATGTTGCATATTATGCTCTATACAAAGCGAATATTCTTTATCAATATGTTTCCGACTATGTTTTGAATTCAATCGATGCAGAAACCGGACTTGCATTAGGTTTCGGGTGGACCGATTGGAATGAATTGTTTAATTACCAAATTATTGATAAAGATGAAAGATTGTATCTTTTGTCAAATATTACTCCGTATTCTGTGTTTGAATCCTTGATTGAGGCCTACTCTGTTTCGGATGCTTTTGGCAACAAAGAATACTCGTATGCAGCCGTTCCGCCTGTAGATGAAGATTCATCGAATACGCCCATAGAAACATTGAGAGATTTGAAAAAACTTCTGCTTGTTCCGCAAGATGTCTTTGAACGGTGCTATGTTTATGCCTTCGAAGACAGTAATTTAATTGAGATAGAGCAGGAAGGTCAAACCGTAGAAGTGTTTGATTGGGACAAGGAATGCGGCTGGAATAGCATAGATTGCTGGCATAAATTCTTCAAGGTTTATCAGCTTTATCTTAAAACATTCACTACTCCGGAAATACTGGAGAATCTCTTCATCGAATTGACTAAATCGGATTTATCAGGCGGCGATAACTTTGAAAAACTTGAAAATGCCGTTCAGGAACTGAACGACAACTTGAACGCCAATTACAGTGAATCCGAATGGCATAAGTTCATTCAGGGCGTAAGTGACGAAATCCGCAAGGAACGCAGGGATGCATTGGCGGGATTTGTTTGCTGGGAATCTCAGACTACCCCCAAAAAATATCCGCAATCGTTCTTGAATACGAATGACCTTTACGCATATTACTTGATCGATGTCCTCATGGAACCTGATATGTCCATGTCGCGCATTGTTCAGGCAAATGCGTGTTTGCAGTTGTTTGTTCAACGTTGTCAGCTTGGCTTGGAAGGGCAGACCGTTGATGGGGCGAACTTGTTCAGCGATTCGGCTCTTTCCCAGTGGGAATGGATGAAGAACTATCAAGTTTGGGTGGCAAACCGCAAAGTATTCCTCTATCCTGAGAACTGGCTTGATGTTAGTCTGCGTGACGACAAGAGTTCGTTCTTCACCGAACTGGAAGAACGCCTGCAAGAAGTGGGTGGCGACAGTGACGACATGGAACGCATCTATGCAGAATACCTGGAGAAGATGCGTGAAACAGCTAACCTTGAAATTGTGGGCTGTTGCAAGGAAGATGGCGACCCGAACGGGGAAACCGTCTATACGCTGCATATTATCGGCAGAACTCGTGGCGAGCCACATCGTTACTATTACCGTAAGTACTTCGCGAAAAAGAATACTAGAGGGACGTGGTCTCCATGGGAATTAATTGAGGCAGACATCACAGGTGATGTGGTATTCCCCCAGTTGATGAATGGTCGCCTTTATCTGGCGTGGCCTCAGTTTATGCAGGGACAAAGGCAATTGAATTCGGGTGTAACGGATGGGGTAAGCGTTCCTCAACTTGAATTTTATGTAGAAATCAAGATTGCTTGGACTTGTTTTAATGGAAATAAATGGCTTGGTGTTAAAACGACGAAAAGTGTATTATACGACACATCTATAGATCCATTAAATTTTCAACTGCCTCCTAATGAGTCTATTGGCGATAGATACCATTTCAAATTGGATCAAGATAATGGGAATATTCGTATACGTGTATTTAGAACATTGCTGGATCAATTTAATGCGTCCGATTATGAAATTCTTCTTCAGCAATGCGATATCGAATATGCCAGAACCCAAAACGAGTTCTATAACCATCTCAAAAACATATATCAAGCGATGCAAAACAATGGTGAAACAACAAGAAACGTTATAAAATTTGTTACTGTCACCAATGATACACAAATTCAGCAATGTATTGAAGTACGTGATTTTGGAGAATTGGGTTCTCAACGAATTAGCGTGCTAGGAATTTTTCTTCTTTCGAGTGATGGAAAAGACGAATCCAGAACGGATATAAAAGCCTTATCGCTTGATAGTATGGGGCATTATGGTGATTCTCGTGGAACTGGTGTATATTTGTTTTCTCCAGCGAGTTGCTTTCTTAAACACAATTATTGGTTCTCCAATGGAAAACAGCCTCTTGTATACAAACAAAAGGAAATCTTATCTGCTCAAAAAGATTTTCGAATTCTGCCTGTAAATATGGATTTCTATAATCCTGAAGATGAAACCGGTCATGTTAGCGACTTGCCGTTCTTCTATATGGATTCGACAAACACTTATTTTGTTTGCCCGAAGGCCAATAAAGGAAACAAGCGTGTTTATGAATTCATTTTGATGTCTCACCCCATCATGGATGAATTCTTTAACCAGTACCGTAATGGCGGAAAGAAGGAACTGCACACTAGGGGAATACAGGCTTTGGAAAAAGTCCAAAGCTACTATACCATGTATTCCGGCTACAATTACTATTTCGGTTCCGCAATCGGCTATCACATCGCGGGTGACTGGGCCGCATGGGATATGGGACAATCCTTCTTCGAAAGTAATTATTGCCCGACATATCATGTGACAAAGCCTTATCCTGCGCCCTATGTAGATTTCTCGTGGAATTCTCCCAACGGCATTTATAACTGGGAATTGTTTTTCTATGTTCCCGTGCGGATTGCCGACAAATTGATTGCGGAGGAAAAATACGAAGCTGCTCTAGAATGGCTACAGTTGGTATTCGACCCGCAAGGCAAAAAAGAAGGACCAGAAAAAATCGCCCGCTGGGCAGATGACTTGCCCTCTGGAGCTCAGTATTGGCGTTTCCTACCGTTCTATGCAAACCCTGATGCCGACAAGACTATTCTAGAATCGCTTGCCGTTCTAGAAGAATCCGATAATTCGCAGAAGAAAAAAGACTTGCAGTGTTTGATAGAACAGTGGAAGTTCGACCCCTTCGAACCGCACTTGATTGCAAAACAGCGCCTGGTGGCTTACCAGAAATTCGTGGTCATGAAATACCTGAACACGCTTATTGCCCGTGGCGACGAACTCTTCACGCAAGATACCACGGAATCCGTAAATCTTGCCATACAGTTCTATATCATGGCGGCGGATATTCTTGGCCCGAAGAGCGCGGAAGCCCCAGATCCGTTGATAGGTAAAATCAAAACTGCAGATGATTTGATTGATGACGCTGGAAAAGACGGGAATCTTGATTGGGCAAACTCGCTCCTTGAATACGAAGATTCCATGTTGATTGGGCGTATTCGCGACAGGGACACCTATCAAAACAAGTATCCTTATAGGACATCCTTGATTGCAAATATTTCGAAGCAGACATTCTATTTCAATGTTCCGCGTAACGAGAACCTGATGACGTTCTGGGAAACGGTGGCGGATAGACTCTACAAGATTCGCAATAGCCTGAACATCGAGGGTGTAAAGAGAACGCTTGCGTTGTTTGCTCCGCCAATAGACCCGGGAATGCTTGTAAAGGCTAGGGCAGCAGGAATTTCCATCAGTGACATTCTTGCTGATGCCGGAGCCGCACTGCCGCACTATCGTTTCAAGGTCATTGTAGCTAAGGCCTTGGAAATTGCTCGCGATTTGCGCAACATGCAAGAAACTTTGCTTCAAGCCTTGAAGGACAAGGATTCCGAGGCCCTAGCGCAATTGCGTATGCAACACCGCATTGCGGCCAAGAAGCTTTCGCAAAATATTTTCGAAATCCAGATGAAGGAACTCGAAACGGAAGCCTCTTCGCTGGAAGTTGAAAAGGAAAAGAAAACCAAAAAACAGGAACACCATAAGTCTAATATTGAAAAGCTCAAAACCGACTTTGAAAACGGATACGCTAAAACCATGCAGAAAGTTGCAGATCTTCGCGAGAAAGTTGAATCTGCAAAACGCATTGCATCCGCAATGTACAGTATTCCGGATCTTGATGCCGGTGGCATTGTGAATGCGTTCGGTGGTATTGACTTCCACATGGCCGCATACGGAGGTCGTAAACTTGGCGAAGCGGCTATTACCATGGCCGAAAGCTATCTGTCGAAAGCGATGGAGCGCGAAGCCGCTGCTTTACAACAGAAAGCCAAGGGCGAAGAAAAGAAGGCAACAGAAGAAGAATCCTTCGAAGAATCTATTGCGACAAACGAAATAGACCAGACAGAAAAGCAAATCCTTATCAATACGATTCGTCAGCAACGCAACGAAAAGGAACAGGAACTCTTCGAAAAGGAACTTGAACGTGATGAGGAAGAGTACGAATTCCTTTGCGACAAGTTTACGAATAAGGATTTGCACGAATGGCTTGTAAAGCAGATGACAAAACTTTCCAAGACCATGTGTAAGCTGACTACGAAAGTTGCCAAGATGGCGGAAAAGTGTTACCACTTCGAAATCGGCGATACCGACATGGGTAACGCAAAATCGTTCATTAGCAATAGCTACTGGGATGGTGCATATAGTGGCTTGCTCTCTGCCGACAGACTGATTGCAGACTTGCACGCCATGGAAGTAGCCTATCTTGAGAATGATAAACGGGAACAAGAGATTACTTGGCCCATCAGTCTACGAAAAATAAAAAATATTGCTGATGATGCAGATGGCACATTAATTCTGAGTACTCTGAGTAATTGTTCTTTCGATATCAATTCTAGTGATATTTGTTCTAAACTAGGTATTTCGTTCTGCCGTATCCACGATGTTCGTTTGCGTGTTGTTGCCCCTGATTTTCATGGTCTTGCTTTGAACGCGAAACTGACTCTTGAAAGTAACACGTTGAAATATAACGACTATGAAATCCAAAACAGAATTGGGATTTGTACATTCGCTACGGGAATGGCGAATTCCGATTGTGGAAAGTTTGATTTCAATTTCAAAACAGAAAAATATACATCGTTTGAAGGTGCAGGATTAGATTCATCATGGAATTTGACTATAGGTGAAGCTGACAATCTGAATTCAATTGACGATGTTATTCTTTACATAAGTTTCACCGCAAAAATTTCCTAAGGAGTTGTTATGAGAAGAAATATCTTTTCAACCATTTTCGGTATATCTTCATTTTTAATCGTGGCTTGTTCCTCTGATTCTAGTACTGGAGCAAATCCAACCAAACCAACAACATCAACATGTGCTTTAGCGAACAAATATTTACCAAGTTCAACAATTAATTATATCAACGATGGAAATGGAGGCTGCGTTGTTGTTGGGCAAAGTTTTTCAAACGAGGAATATAGCGCCTATGATGAAGCCTTGGGTTCATTCGGTTTTGTAAAGTCAAAGACACCTTCAGGATCTTCAACTTACATCAAAACACTTGAAGATTCTAGCACTTTGACAGTGGAATTGGTTTATGTGTCCGAAACGCAAATTCTTTCAGCAACAGTGACAAAACAAGAAAAAAATTATCTTTATGGTGACATAGAAGAATTTGGCGAATTAATGGTCAAACCATTATTTCTTTCTCTTGGAGTGACGATTGAGTGGAATTATACTGCGTCTAACTCCCTGAGTTTTTTGTACTCAACTCAATTTATCACAAATGAAAGTTCGTACGATTTTAGGAAAAATCTATCACAGCAATTATCTTTGCAAAATTGGCAAAATGTTACAAATGATGTTTCACTTGGCGTTCAAGGGGTTATGGAGTATAAAAGTAATGTATATAAACTTTGGGTAAAAAAGGGTGATTGCAGTGTGCTTGAAAAAAAATGTTTAGACAATTTGTTTGAAATTGAAATAAAGAAACTGCAATAGTTGTTTGCGATAAACTTTTAGGAGAATCAACAATGCTCAAACGCGTCCTCTTCTGGCCCGATGTTTACAAGGAACAGGGACACTGGTTGCCCACGTTGAAATGGGCTGATGCTTTGCACAGTGCGGGGCATACCGTAAGATACATGGGAATACTTGATTGTAAAGGTATCATAAACTCCTATAAGGAAGATAATGCATCTTCTGCAAAATATGAATTTCTCCCGATATTCCAGAATATGTATCCCAAGGGCTACACCACGGAAAGTTCCAGCGACCCTAACGAGCGTTGGAAAACATGGCATATCTGGGCCATTCTTTATAGCCAGTATTTTGAACTGAGTGACGAAAATGGCGATGTAGTTGATTCAAATATTGAATTTAACCTTCCAAGCGGTGCTAGGATGCCTAGCAGGGATTTGATAGAAGATGCCAAGTCTATTTGGATGGCATGGACCCAATCGAACCCAAATATCGTCGTATCGGGTTATTTCACTTCGTTAGAGACTCTACTCCTTTACTGGATTTATGGCCTTGAGAGAAAGAACGAAGAGGAAGAAACCGAGGGGGATGGCAACGAAAATGAAGGCGGTGAATCTCAGAATGAAGGGGATGGCGTAGAGAACGACGTCGAATTCGAAAACGAAGATGCTGGGGATGAAGAACCTGAAGAAGAATGGACTCCACGAGCAGACCTAAACTTTGTCATTTCGACCACCTATCTGAGGCACCCGCAAGATGACCCGGCCATCCGTGCCAGGGTAAACTTGCAATCGTTCTCAAGACATGAACTGCACAAGATTATAAATATGGCCACAGAAGGCATAATCTCGACCGATGCGCCGAAAATGACCTTGCAGCAGTTTACCCAACCGTTGGAAACTTTCGATGAATTGATTCCTTGTCCGAGAGAATATGAATATGACCATTATAAACATGGTTTTCTCGTTCATTATGTTGATCCCTGTATTACAAAGGAACTTTCATCCTCCGTGCCAACCATTGACTCCGAAGGAGAACCTATTAACTGGCCTCGGTATATCGCGAAAGAAAATATCATCTTTGTTTCTGCTGGTTCCCAAGTGTTGGATTACGAGGACAAAGCCAAGAATCTTTTCCATTCCATGTGCAAGGCGATGCAATCTCCGCAATTAAAGGATTGCTTCCTGATTGTCGCCGCCGGTTCCAAATTGGTAAACAGCCCTGAATGGAAGAATTACGACAAGTCTAAAATTCTTATTGCCAGTTGGGTGCCTCAGCGAAAATTGCTTGAAGAGGGCGATATTAAATGCGCCATAATCCACGGTGGTCTTGCTACAATCAAGGAATGCGTGTATTTCAACCGCAAATTTGTTATAAATCCATTGGGCAAAGACCAAATCGACAACGCCCTTCGCTTGAAGTATCTCGGCATAGACAACATGCTGTCTATGGCGAACGTAAACCCGAATACGCTGCTAGACGCAATAAACAGGGTGACGTCGGATTACCGTTTAGAGGCGAAACTGGATAAACTAAGTGAAGTCTTCCATGTGCTTGAAGACGAAGATGCCAAAGAACCTGCGTTCCAAAATATATCAATTAAGACTGGATATAAAATTATTCAGGAAATTTTGGGCTCTTCTGAGCTAAGTGTGGAACATTTTTCTAAAAAAATAGCCTAAAAACGG
>NZ_CAMGVQ010000073.1:0-16062 GCF_946062555.1 uncultured Fibrobacter sp. | reverse complement strand
TGAAAACGACAAATAAACCCATCTTCAGGAAAAGAATGTATTTTTAGAGGTACCCATTTCTTAAAATTTTATAATGTCGCTTGTCAAATTGACATGCAGCCCATACGGCTCTACTTACGGCATCCTCTCCCAACTTACCAACCATTTCTGCCGCGGTGGGAATTGTACCGACAACATCTTCATAAGTTGCTGGGTGAACGCTTAATTGTTCTTTGGTAAATGTGGTGTGTTCTTGTTTTGAAGAACTGCTAGATAAACTTTGCACTTTGTGAGTAAATTTTGGGGGCTCTGATATTTTAGGGTATGTCGGTTCAACATCTTCAGGAAATTCTTCAGTTTGGGTTGCGGTGAAAACGATTGCTGCTACTACGATAATTAGTATTAGAAGAATGCCTCCGATAATAAAAAAAATGCTGTATGCTTTGACAAATTCTATTATCGTTAAGATTAGCCCCACTATGAAGACTGATAGAAAAATGCCCCCGCAACCGTAAGCCAAAAATTCCGGCCTCTTTTGCGCTAACGATAGACCTACAGATAATATTGCCCCTAAGGCAACTATGGGAAAAAAAAGGAAAAGAAACTACTGAAAAATGCACTCGACATTTGCGAAATCATCGCATCGTTCGCAAAAGTATATATTGCGAAAAAAGATGATAAAAGTACGATTTTTCTCAGTAATCGGAGCATATGGGTTTAGCTATCAATTTTCTCTTTATACCAGCATTTGGGATAACCGCTACAACCCCAAAATTGGTTGCCTACGTTCGCGCCTTTCTTTGCAGTTCGAAGAACTAGGACTTTTCCACATTTAGGACAGGTTTTCTGTGTAGATGTTCCTTCCTCGCTAATATTTTTGGCTGTGTTCGGGTTGATTTCTTCTGTGGTGGCGTCCTTTTGTGACTCTACCTTGTTGGCGATCAACTCTGTCAGCATTTTTTCATATTTTTTTGCGTAGTCAGATTTGTTTGACTTACTGCATTTGATAAATGAATCCAGTAAGTCATGCATTTCTTTTTCTGAAGATTTTACAGAATCATCTTGATCTTCAATTTTTTTGATGTGCGCAATAAGTTGGTCCGACCGAATGACGATTTTACGAATGTTTTCGGGGGCATTTTTTGCGTCTAGAATTGTTTTTGGATTTGCCAAAACTACAATGGAACGGTATGTCTCTGGAAATAACTTGTCAAATAATCCTTGAGTTAAGAAATTATTCTTGTATTCTCGGCGTATTTCTTTGAGAATGTTTAAATGTCTTTCGTTTTGAGAAACTGGAGATGGAAACCCCTCTTTTCTACATGTTTTCCCAAACCATTTTTGTCGGATGAAATTTCCGTTTTCATCAATTTCAATGTTCCCATAAAGATTTTTGCATTCAATAACAAATATATGCTTTCTGGTTATCACCAAAAAATCTATTTGTGCTGAAAGTCCGTTCTTTTCCAAATAGAGGTCATGCATGACAAGCATGTCCATGCCGCTATTTTTCAGTTCGTATGTGATATTATTTTCTCCAATTAGTCCTGCCTCGGCAATAGCAATTTGTTCGTCTATTTTACCTTTGAGTTTCCCTGTTGCTCTAGAAGATAGGGATTTCATCTTTTCGATATAAGGTTTTACGTCGCTATCTTCCTTGATGAAAACAGGACCGAAATACTTGAAAAAAATTGCGTCGATAATGCCCATGATATTCTCCGCTGCTATTTATTCTTCCTTTTCCCACTTGAGTATGGGGTAGCCGTTGTTCAAATCGCTGTCATAAACGAAATCTTCGCCGAGGAGTTCTGCAAAGTCTGAGGATTTCATTTCGTCTGCTGATTTGGGGGTGGCGACTCCGCCGCCGTTGTTAAGGCCGAAGGGTTCTTGGTCTCCTTGTTCCAGATAGTAGTAGTCTGCCATAGTGGTGTTGTAGTTGTAACCGATCATGAGACCGACAAGGGAATCGCCGTCGACTTTGCCTGTAGAATAGGCGGAACTGGTGACGCCTTCTTCGTTATGCCCTGTTATAGCCCCAACATTAAGCGTACCTGAGATCTTGGCAGTGTTGTAAATGGATGTTGTGGTAGATCTTTGACAGTGTCCACAAATGCCTCCGGTCAAATTTTTGCCATTTATAATGCCGTTATTTACGGATGTTTCAATTGTAACACATTGTGCTTGGCCGACAATTCCAGAGGTGTATTTATTTCCTTGTATGGGTGCGTCGTTTTTGGCTCGTTTTAGTGTCCCGTATTTTCTATTTGCCGTGCAATATCCATATCCAAAATAGCTCGCAATGCCTGCAGTATAGTCTTTTCCCGTAATTTCTCCAAAATTCTCAGCATGGTCTATGCTTGTTTCAGAACCAAGATGACAGCCAATCCCTCCTGCGCTAGTTTGACTTGTGATTAAACCATAATTAGCAACGTTTTTTAAACTCAAACCGTTGTCAGATGATGCTATGATTCCTGCAACTAATTTCGCACCTTGTATGAAACCATAGTTTTTTGCATTTTCTATTGTACCCTTCTTTGAATAAGCGTATGATGTTAAGGCTACAATACCTGCAACAGTTTCCGATTGGCTTATAATACTAGCTTTATTTTCAACATTCTTTACAATTCCTGCCCCTGCTAAAACAGCAACAACTCCGGCGGTATATTTTCCTCCGCTTACCCATGAATTCTCAACGGTCAAATTTTCAATAGTTCCGCTGCTGTTTCCGAACAATCCATTGTGCGAGCTTGTCGTGTTGATGAACATTCCGCTGACGATGTGGCCGTCGCCATCGAAGGTCCCGGTAAAGGCAACGCTTGAGTTGCCGATAGAAGTCCATTTGTGGAGTTTAGAGGAGTCCGCAACGAGTGCGCCCTTTTCGTCGATAATCTTACCATCGTTCAAGATTATATCTGCACCTAGTTTATAATATTTGCCTTGATAATCTTTATCGTTGGAGCCGACGATAAAAGAAAGTTTTGCGAGTTGTTCGGCAGTCAAGATGACGTAAGGGCTGAGCTTAGTTCCTGCACCACAGGCAAAATCCTTGGCGGTGGTTCCATCCCACGGTGTGCCTGAATCGCCGGTGCATTTTTCTTCGGAAATCTCATTGCCGTTGCTAGCGGCATTATTGCCTTTGCTGCTAGAACTGGTTTCCTTTTTAGAAGAACTGCTTTCTGCTACAGGATCGTCATTTTCTGAACTTCCGGAAGCCACTTGCGAACAAGCTGCTAAGAGAATGAAACTGCTTAGGGTGACAAAAAAAATTGTGTATTTCATAACAGACCTCTGCCTAGTGAATGTAACTTTAAGTCCACTTTTTTTGGGGAAATCTTTAAGATTACGTGGCGAGAATTTGCTAACCTGCTATTTAAGCTTGCCGAAAAGTTCCTTCAGCATAGCGCGGATGGGCTTGGGAAGCAGCGAATTGGGCTGCTTGCTGACCCAGACGATATAGGCACTCCTGCCGTTGATGAGGTAGGAGTCGATTAGCTGACGCTGGTTATTGTAGATGTCAAAACGAACCTCGATACGGTCCGGGACGAAGGACCAACCCGTGGCGCGGTCTTCCCAATGCAGAATCTGCGGGATGATCACGTAGTCGGTCTGTGCAAGATCCTGGGGGTAGATCTGTTCAATAGTCACGGGGACCGGGATGGTCGCGATGGCGTTCGTGTAGTGTTGCAGTTCCTTGGTCAGCGCCTGGATGACCTCGAAGCCCGAAGAGGGATAGACTGTGTTACCGTACATACCGTTGACCGGGGTGACCAAGAGAAAACGAGACTGCGGGTAGAGCTCGTTTGCAGGTTGGTTGAGAGTCGTGTGCTGGTAAGACGCCGTGCAACCGGTTGTAAACATGGCTAGCGCGATGGCGAAAATAAGGAAAATGAATTTGTTCATAGTAAATCCTTTGGGTTATTTAAATATAGTATTCTTTCTTTTTAGAGTTTCTCGTTTACGTTTCTTATTCCAACTTGGACTATAAAAATGTTTACATTCGCTGGTTAGGCGAATGGGGTGGTTTGTATCTTGGAGGTGGGGCGGTTGGTTGCCCCGATAACACGGAGGTCCATCATGAAAAGCGTAAAAGTAATGTTGTTTGTAATGCTGGCCGTTCTGGTATCGACCTCTTTCGCTGCCAGGAAGGTTAAGTCAAAGTTGGGAGACATCGATGTCACTGCCCAGAAAGGTGGTGGCGCGGTTGTCTGCACCGCTCACTTCAATGACGAACTGACGATTCTCAAGGATTCCGATACGGAGGTTCTTGTGAAGGGAAGTTGCGGTCAGGGGTGGGTCGCGAAATCAAAGCTCGAATATGTGGCGCAAGGCCCGGGTGATAATACAATCACGATCGAAAACTTCGATATCCAGGCATGGATTGACAATCAGTCGGTATTCGATGTTCATATTGATAATGTCGAGGATTTCGAAGGGGTTACGATTGACCGTGACTTTAGAGAATACTTGACTTACACGATTGATCGCGAACAGACTGAAATGCATAATGGCGAAAACTGATTTAACCATGGAGGTGCTTAATCCGTAGAATAATCCCTGCGCAAGCGGGGATTTTCTATATTATGGGCATGAATTTGATTAATACCATAGTCGTTGCAGGTGGTACCCACGGTAACGAACGGACGGGGGTTCGCCTTGTCCAGAAATGGATGGAACACCCAGAGTGTTATAATACGCTCTGTAGCGCCAAGGTGGATTTGGTGCTTGCTAACCCCGAAGCGGTACGCTTGAATCGCCGCTATCGCGATCATGACTTGAATCGCGCTTTTTCGCAGACTTGCTTAGATGTGACGGTGGAGCCGCAGCAGTACGAGTTCCATCGAGCTAAGGAACTGAATGCGTTGTATGGCCCGAAGGGGGCCGCCACCAAGACGGACTTGCTTCTGGATGTGCACAACACGGGCTCAAACATGGGCTATTGCCTGATTCTTTCGGCGCGCGACCCGTTTACGATGCGCGCTTCGGCGGTGCTGACGCAAGAATTCAAGGATGCTTGGATTTATTACCAGCCCGAAGAACGCTCCGCTTCGCCGTATTTTGGAACGGTGGCGAAGGCGGATGTGTGCATCGAGATTGGCCCGCAGCAGCATGGAACGCTGGATGCCGCGATTTTCGAGGAATCGGAACGCCTGGTGAAGCGTTATTTGGAACTTGCCGAGGAATGGAACCGCGGTGAATTGCAGAAAAGAGCACCGATTAAAGTGGAAGTTTATACGCAGTTCAAGGATTTGGGTTACCCCAAGCCGCAGGGCGGTGGAGCGATCCAGGCGATGATTCATCCGGATTTGATGGGGCGCGATTATCGCGAACTCAAGGATGGCGACAAGTTGTTCCGTACATTTGACGGCAAGGATATTTTGTACCATGGCGAAAGCCCGGTGTATCCGATTTTCATTAGCGAGCCTGCGTACTACGAAAAGGATATCGCGATGAGCCTCACGGTGAAAAGCGTCGAGGAATGGTAGTTTTAGACGAGAGAACGCCGCTGCGCGGCTACAGGCGAGAGACGAAAGAATATGAGCGAAGAAAATGAAGAACTGAAGGAAATCTCGGGCGAAGAACGCCTGAAGAATTTCATGGAACTGGTGCAGAACCAGAAGAACGAACCCTGGGATTCTAGGTTGTTCGAAATTTTGGATGCCTTCGAGGATTTCTTGACGCTTCGTCCGGAACCGCCGCAGGAATGGCAGGAAACCTATGCCAAGAGCGGAAAGGAATTCGATTACTACCAGGTGGTGCTACCGCAGGATTTCCAGGACCCGTACGAAGACGACTTGGGTAACATTCGCAGGCTGCGCAACGAGTTTGAACGCACTCCCTCGACGATGGCGCTTGAACATGAGCTCGTGAGCCGCAACTACTTCATTTTTGAAAACGGCCATGCCGAAGCGATTCCTGCCCCGCGTCCGATGCTGATGCTTGAAAGCAAGGATCGCGATGATGACGAGGAAGAACAGGAAGGCGACATCACGTGGGATTGCTGCATCTCGATTTTCCCGGACGGCAGCTACGTTGCCTACAACTTGAATCACGATGACGAAGAGGAACTCGGCGAAGATTTTAAGGCCGAATTCGACAAGCATATCGATGTGCTTTCGAAGTTACAGCTCGTGATTCCGGTGGAAGGCCGCGACTACGGGATTTTGAATAGCCGCTGCTAGGCGGCGTTTGAATCAATGACCCAATTCGAAACGGAAATCTACCTGCGGTATAGGCAAATTATTGAATTGCAGGGCGTGGGAATGAGTGTGCTCGCAGGTGGTGCGTCGCCTGCGCCGCAGCGTGTGCGCATAGAAGATTTGCTGGATCGTTACGATGCGTTCTGCTTTGACGGTTATGGCACGCTTTATAACCGCGGGAGCTTTGTTTACGAGGGGGCGCAGGATTGGTATACAATGCTGCGCGCCGCGGGCAAGGAGATGCGCCTGATTACGAATGCCGCGTCTGATGTGGATTCGGTGCTTGCGGCAGATGCGGCGAAGCGAGGCTTCGCGTTTAGCGAGGCCGAGACGATTTCTTCGGGAAGTTTGCTCAAGGATTTGTGCGCTGAATTGCGCGGTTGTGGCAAGGCTGTGCGCGAGGTGTATTACATCGGGCGCGAAACGGGCAAGCATGTGCTTGAAAATTGCGGCATTAAGGCGGTGGCTCCGGCGGCAGAACCTGTAGAGCCGATTGTGGCAATTTCGTCGGCGAAGGATACGCCTGAAACATACGCACTGGCGGTCAAGATTTTAAAGCGCCCGGGTGCGATTCTTTTGGTGCTGAATTCTGATGCGTGGGCGCCGAAGATTCCTGATGACGATGGCGTGACGGTTCGTGAGCCTGTCTCGGGGGCGCTTTCGGAGCGGTTGCGCCGCGATTCCATGTGCGAGACAAATGGGGGTGATGGCTGCGAGACTTATTATTTAGGCAAGCCGTTCCCGGCGATTTGGGAAAAGGTGAAATGTTCCTTGCCGGTCGGATCGCGCGTGCTGATGGTGGGCGATACCTTGGGTACGGATGTGCTAGGGGCTCGTGTGGCTGGGTTTGACTGCGCCCTGGTGGTGGGCCGGAATGTGCCGGCGGAAGAACTTGAGACGGATGAAAAGGCCTTAGGAATTAGGCCGGACTGGTATTTGTGATTTTTTACATTTCTTTTTTACAAAAAAGGCCTTTGAAACGATAATGAATAAGAGGTCGCTGTGAAAAAGATTTCTTTACTCCTAATTTTTTTGTTGGTTGCTTTTGCTTGCGCCGGTGGATTCCGCGATTCTGTCGTCGTGAAACGATGGACTGCTGGAACTCGATGCAATCATCATTTGACTTACCTAGCGATTGATTATCCTGTGGATGGTCCTTCTTCTGTCATAGAACCGATTCGTGACTGGATTGATTCTGAGGTATCCTGTAACGGCCAAATCCGAAGTGGCAGGAATCCAGCGAAGAATTGCCTTGAATGTGTTGCCGAAAATGATGAAAGTCTGAAAGCCAATTTTGAGGTTGAAGATGCGTCTGTGTTGGGAAGTAGCTATGATTCGACCTGGATTGTCTATAGGTCGCAGACGAAGAGTACGATTGCATACGAAATTCGGTCTTCGGGTTACGGGTTGGTGGCCGCGCATGGTTGGTATAATTCGCCGACATATGTTTTGTTGAAGGGGGAGTCCCGTCCTTTGCTGTATCATGATATTTTTGCGTTTCCCAAGAGTGCGATGATTCGCTATGTAAGAGAATTGGCTCGGACGGAATCGAGCAATCAGCATGAATGCGGTGTAAGACAGAGCTTTGCTGATTTTGACTGGATTTTCCCGACTTCAAGGGGGCTTGGTTTTCAGTGGCATACTTATGCGGTCAATTGTGGTGCGTGCGGAAATGTCGTATTGATTTTGCCGTACGAGTATTTCCGCGGGATGTTTACGAAAAAATTCTACGAAATCCTGCCGGAATTTACGAAATAAGTTGCTGGAGGCGGGAAAAACGTGCAAAACGAGTGTTGCAAAATTATGCTTGCATAATTTTATAACCGAGTGAAGCCGTGGACGCCGTAGGCGTCAAAAGGGTTTGTCCCTTCGCACTTTGTGCATGGGCCAAATTATGTCGAACCCTCTTCGAGGGTCCTCAACCCAACTTATTCACTTGTAAAATGAAAAAGACACCGTGAAGGTGTCTTTTCCATTTTAGAGCGGGAAAAGGGTTTCGAACCCTCGACATCGACCTTGGGAAGGTCGCGCTCTACCAACTGAGCTACTCCCGCGAGTTTGCATTAATTTAGAAAAAATAGAGCGTTTGTAAAGGGGTAGGGGTGTTTGCTTGCCATGTTTTGGGTGATTTTTCTATCATTGAGGTATGCTTATGATAAAGTCTTTTGCGTCTCGTGGAGTTCTGTGCGCTTGTGCTGTGACTGCGCTTGTTTCGGCAGGGAATGCCGAAGAAAAAAACTTGTGGGATAAGTTTGTCGATTTCTTTACCCCGTCTTCGGAAGTAGAAGGTGATGGCCCCTTATATGATGAACTGCGAGCGCTGGACCGGAAAATAAACCGGGTTGAAGGTAAGTACGCTCGCGAAAGGCGCCCGATGCAAAAGGATCGTTATAAGAAGGAAATTAAACAGTTGCGTGAAGAACGAGAAGTCCTTCTGAAAAAGATAGAGACTGAAAAGGCGGGGCATATTTCGTCTTCGTCGGAAAAATCCAGCAGCTCCGTGGCGAAGGTTGCTAGTTCTTCTTCGGTTGCAGTCAGCTCTTCTGTGGCAAGTTCCTCGTCTTCGGTAGTTGCGTCGTCTTCATCGGAAATCGTTGAATCCTCTTCTGCGAAATCGGATTCCTCGGCGGCATCTGTAGCTATGATTGAGCAGATGAAAGAGATGCTGTGTAAGCCGGATACGGTGTATGTACGCGATACGGTCGTGGTACACGACACGTTGTATGTGATGTTGGCGCCGAAGCCTGAAAGTGCTCCGGCGGAACCCCCTAAAAAGAAGTAGCTTTTTTTAGTAGAAAAGAAGATCCCCGCATTCGCGGGGATGACAAAAAGTGGGGCGTCGAAGATGACGTGTGTGGGGATGACGATTAATCGTTAACAGTAAATCCGCGGCGGAAGTTCTCGATGAGGCAGCAGCTGATGCTGACGTCGGTTTCGTATTCGGGGATGTCTTCACGCTTGACCCACATGGCTTCGGAAAGTTCTTCCTTTTGCATGTGGATGGTGTCGTCGCCGTCGAGTTCAGCGGTAAAGCCCGCAATGAGGGAGTCGCTGAAGGGCCACGGCTGCGAACCGAAGTAGCGGATGTTTTTCACGCGGAGCCCCGCTTCTTCCATGACTTCGCGGTGTACGGCCTGTTCCAGGCTTTCACCGACTTCGACAAAACCTGAAATCAGGAACAGCCTCGGATTCGGATTGTCGATATTGTGCGCCATCAGGAGCTTGTCTCCGTTACGTACGGCTACGATTACGACGGGAGAGATTCTCGGATAAACGACATTGCCGCATTTGGGACAAATGATGGAGCGTTCGTGGTCGCCGCGAATGGTCACGTTGCCGCAGCGTCCGCAGAACTTGTTCAGCGATTCCCAATGGGCGATGTGGGCTGCGGTGGCACCGCCCATGCGTTCTACGGGATTCATTCCGCGGAAGGTGCGGTTGCCCATGTATTCGTAGCCGACAGGGACTTCAGCTTCGACCGTAGCCTTGCTGTCATCTAAAAAGAAGGTCGTGTCATCGATGCTGAAAAGGTAATGACCTTCGAACTCGGCGAGAGTCTTGCTTTCAAGCGTAAGGAGTTCGCCTACTTGCGGGATGACGTAGTCTTCGCCTGCTTTCTTGAGAAGCGTTTTGGATCCGTTGTAACGAATCAAAAAATCCGTCGGTTTCGGGTCTTGCACTCGGAACTCATTGTTCAACTTATGGGGCAGAATCTCGTGAATCATGATTAATAGGCTTTGGGGGTGTTCACATTCGTTCGCTTTGAGGTATGGGCACGGACTTTCGGTCCTTTGGGTTCTAATATTTGCACCTTTGTTGCCATAATAAGCTCAAAGCATTACGAAGTAATGCGCCCCCATACCTCATGGCTCACACCTCATTATTCTAGGTATGTGTACCCGTACAGGCCGCCGCGGTAGATGTTCAGGAATTCCTTGCCTTCTTGCAGACTAATCTTTCCTTCCTTCACGGAGCGGGATACCCAGTTTTCCATAGTGCGCACGAGGGCCTTGTCGCTGAAGTTCACGTAGTCGAGCACATCTTCGACCGATTCGCCATCGATAATCTTGTCGATTTCGTAGCCGCCCTTGTCGTTGCAAACGATGTGGACTGCGTTGGTGTCGCCAAAGAGGTTGTGCAGGTCTCCGAGGATTTCCTGGTAGGCGCCCACGAGGTAGACTGCGATGTAGTACGGCTCATTGTTCTTGAGTTCATGCAGCGGAAGAGTGCGGCTGACGTCGCCTCCGCGCACGAACATGTCGATTTTTCCGTCGGAGTCGCAAGTGACATCCTGCAGAGTCGTTTCAACAGTCGGTTCTTCGTTCAGGCGCTGGATTGGCATGAGCGGGAAAACCTGATCTACGCCCCAGCTGTCCGGCAGGCTCTGGAACAAGCTAAAGTTGCAGAAATACTTCTGGGCCAAGAGGCGCGGAAGTTCGCTGAGTTCATAAGGCGGATGACGCAAGTCCTTTGCGAGCAGATCCACCTTGCGCACGATGCTCCAGAACAGACGTTCGCACATGGCGCGGGTGGGCAAGTCGTAATCGCCGACCTTGAAACCGTTGAGCACGTCATCGTTCAGCTGAATGGCATCGTGCCAGCTTTCGAGCAGATTCTTCGGGGTGAGCCCCTTGTAAATGCCGTAAAGGTCTTTCAGCGCGTCGGGTGCGTTGTCTTCGATTTCGTGGATATTCTCGTCGAAGAATGCCTGACCGGCTGTTTCAAGCACGTTGAATACCAGGATGGAATGGTGTGCCGCAAGTGCACGGCCCGATTCTGCGATGATGTTCGGGTGAGCGACGCCGCCGTTTTCGCAAGCTTCGAACATAGCGTACACCACGTCGTTCGCGTATTCCTGAATGGAGTAGTTCACCGAGCTTGCGTTGGAACTGCGGGTGCCGTCGTAATCCACGCCGAGACCGCCGCCTACGTCCACGAATTCAAGGCCCATGCCCATCTTCTTAATTTGCACGTAGAACTGCGAGACTTCGCGAAGGCCGCTCTTGATGTGACGAATGTTGGTAATCTGGCTACCCAAGTGGAAGTGGATGAGCTTCATGCAGTCTTCCATCTTCTCTTGCTTGATGTAGTCCAGTGCTTCCAGCAATTCGGAACTGTTCAGGCCGAACTTGCTGTGGTATCCGCCGGATTCTTCCCACTTGCCGCTACCGGAGCTGGCAAGCTTGATGCGGATGCCGATATTCGGACGCACGCCGATGCGACGGGACAGTTCTACCACCAGGTGGAGTTCGTTCATCTTCTCGACGACGATGAAAATCTTCTTGCCCATCTTCTGTGCAAGCAGCGCGAGTTCGATAAAGTCTTCGTCCTTGTAGCCGTTGCAGATAATCAGCGAATCTGGATTGTCCATGTTCGCAAGAACAGCATGCAGTTCCGGCTTGGAACCGGCTTCGAGACCGATGTTGTACTTTTTTCCGTGGCTGACGATTTCTTCTAGGACGGCGCGTTGCTGGTTCACCTTGATCGGGAAGATGCTGTAGTAGCTTCCGTTAAAGCCGTATTCCTTGCGGGCCTTGCTGAAGCACTCGTTAATCTTCTCGATGCGACTGTCCAAGATATCCGGGAAACGCAGCAGCATCGGAGTTGAAACATCGCGGAGCGAAAGTTCCTGCACGAGTTCGTACAGGTCGATGTCCGGACCGCCTTCCTTGAGCGGGTGAACCGTTGCGTGTCCTTTTTCGTTGATATCGAAAAAGTTTACGCCCCAACCCTTGACGTTGTACAAGTCGCGGGAATCGTCAATGCGCCATTTTTTCATTGCTTTGCAGTGGTTAGTGGTTAGTAAACAGTGGTTAGGAAGTGGTTAGTATGCTGTGGTCAGTAGATAGGGCGGCTCTGCCGCGATTATAAAACCTAATCACTAACCACCAATCACAAATCACTAATCCACAAGCACCGGGTTAAAGTTTTCCTTCCACGGGAGGCCGTACTTGGTAAGAGCATCCATGAACGGATCCGGGTCGAATTCTTCGACGGTATGCACGCCCGGCTTGTTCCACTTGCCGGTAAGCACCATCATGGCGCCGCACATGGCAGGCACGCCAGTGGTGTAGGCGATAGCCTGGCTGCCGAGTTCCTTGTAGCATTCCTGGTGGTCGCAAACGTTGTACAGGTAGTAGGTCTTGTCCTTGCCGTCCTTCTTGCCCTTGAAGATACAACCGATGTTGGTCTTACCGACGGTGCGGGGGCCGAGGCTTGCCGGGTCCGGCAACAGGGCCTTGAGGAACTGGATAGGCACGATGTCCTGACCCTGGAAATTGATGGGCTGCGTGCTGAGCATGCCCACGTCTTCGAGGCAGCGCATGTGGTCGAGGTAGCTCTGGCCAAATGTCATGAAGAAACGGATGCGCTTTACGCCCGGGATGTTCTGGGCCAGGGATTCGATTTCTTCGTGGTGCAAGAGGTACATATCCTTCTGGCCGACCTGATCGAAGTTGTACACGCGCTTGATGCTCATGGCCGGGATTTCGACCCAGTGCCCCTTGCCGTTTTCGTCGGTGTCCCAGTAGCTGCCCGGTGCAGAGACTTCGCGGAGGTTGATTTCGGGGTTAAAGTTGGTGGCGAACTTGTAGCCGTGATCGCCGCCGTTGCAGTCGAGGATGTCGATTTCTTCGATGGTGTCGAACTGGTGCTTCAGGGCGTAGGCGCAGTAGGCCTGAGAAACACCCGGATCGAAACCGGAACCGAGCAGAGCCGTGAGACCGGCCTTTTCAAACTTTTCCTTATAAGCCCACTGCCAACTGTAATCGAAGTAGGCGCTGAAACCCTGTTCCTTGCAACGCTTGTCGTAGACCTTGCGCCATTCCGGATCGTCGATGTTTTCGGGTTCGTAGTTTGCCGTGTCCATGTAGTTCACGCCGCATTCGAGGCAGGCGTCCATGATGGCGAGGTCCTGGTACGGAAGCGCAATGTTCATGACCAGGTCGGGCTTGTATTCCTTGATGAGCTTGGCAACGTTCTCGGCCTTGTCTGCATCGACGGCGGCAGTCGTGATGACCGTCTTCGTATTCGGACGCAGTTCCTGAGCGAGCTTTTCGCAGTTTTCACGGTGGCGGCTAGCGATGCAAATTTCGCTGAAAACTTCGCTGCAGGTGCAGCATTTTTTGATAGCAACTGTGGCGACTGCGCCACAACCGATAATCAAAGCTCTTGCCATTTTTTTATTCCTTTCAAGGATGGTTGAAATGTTTAAGCACAAATATAAAAAAGTGTGTGGGCGAACTGCCACTTGCGGTCGCCAAAAAAGAAAGACGGCTTCTTAAAAGAAACCGTCTCTCGTGGAGCCTCCGGGACTTGAACCCGGAACCCGCGGGTTATGAGTCCGCTGCTCTAACCAATTGAGCTAAAGCTCCGATGATGGGCCAAATATAGTCTTTTTGTAATGAATGAACGGACGTTACAGTCCAAGTTCACCGAATATGAGCAGGTATTTGGAAATGGTCCTGCACCATTCGTAGTGGAATCCGCTGTAGGCGTTCACCACGCACTTGTCCCAGTCCTGTATTTCGGTCTTGTAGACGTTGACCGCGTCCTTCACGGCTCGGAGCATCTGGTGCGGGGCGTTTGCGTCGTCTACGAGGAACGCATTTGCTTCGCCAGCGGTTTCGAGTGCGTAGCTGGTAAGCATCGTGGAAACACCGACCGTGCGTCCTGTCAGGGGAAGTGTCCCTGCGGCCATGGCCTTAAGGATAATCGAAGACGACGGTTCGCGGAGGTTTGCCGCAAACAGGGCGTCGGATCCGGCGAGGGTGTCGCGGAGTTGCAGCGTGTTGTCGTCGCTTTCGAGGTCCTGGACGCACATGACTTCGGGGTACTGCTGCGCGAAGTCCTTGTAGTAGTTCCATTCGTTATTGTTCGAAGAAATGCCGACAATTACGAAAACGTCGAGTCGTGTGATATCCGATAGAATTGTTGCCAAAGTTTCGGAAGTATTGCCCGCTTCTTCGTCGAGGTGAACATAAAGAATCATCCTGCCGTCAAAATTGACTCCCAACTGCTGTTGGAGGTGCGCTCTTGCCTTGGACTTCGCTTCCTTGATAGGGAGATTTTCTTTGTTGAAATCCCAGACCTGATAGCTCACGCCGAACTGGACTCCGATAAGTTTGTCTGAATTTCGGTTCAGGAATCCGCTGATACCGCCGGGGAGGTTCGTGTTGAGCATGGCGTCGCGGTAACCAGGCGACGGGAACAGTACCTTGGTCGCATAGAGAATGCCGACCTTAAGAAGGCTGACCTTGCCCCAGAATTCGTAACCGTCCATATTGAAATCTTTGCGGGGAAGCCCGATCTTTTCGATTTCGCTCGAAGGAATATGGAAATCGTAGGTGATGTTATGGACGGTGAAGAAGAAGGGAATCTTGCTGAAATTCTGGTAGGTGGTGTTTGCGAGCGCACCGGCGAGGGCGCCGCCCCATTCGTGGCCGAGAATCGCTCGACATTCGAAATGGGAGTCTTCTGCGTAGGCCAGAGCCGCCGAGGCCAGGAAGGCGAACCGGATATGGTTGTCTGTGTAGGGGGCGTTCTGGGGAGGTCCGTAAATGTAGGGCCTTCCGAAATACTCTTCGTTGTAGATATAGGTGTGCAGCGGATCTTTGTCTGATACCCAGATCTCATAGGGCTTGTTCTGGAGTCTCTCGATGCCGGTATGGACACAGCGGTAGCTTTCGACATCGACCATCATATTCTTGAAAAAGGGCGAGCATGTAATAACTTTCGTGCCGGCGCTCGCAAAAGCGTCGGTCATGCGGTTGACCGCGGTGGCCAACGGACTGGTCTTGTACCAGTTTCCGGCTTCGGGGCTTACGACAAGAATGTTCATGCCTAGATGGTTCTCCAAACAAAAATTTACCTGATGGACAGGTTTAGCATAAATTTATTTAATTATTTTTAGAAAGTATATTAAAAAATCATTTTTTTTTGATAAAAGACTATATATCTATCTATATTAGTTGAAAAACTCAACTGAAGGAAACAAAAATGAAAAAAATGCTAATCGCCTCTTTGGCTGCCGCTGTCGCTTTCACGATGGTCGGTTGTAAGGGTACCAATGAAAAGCGTGGTGACGAACACCTCAAGGAAGGTCGTTACCGCAATGCCATCAATTCCTACCTGGAAGCCAAGAAAAAAGGCAGCATGTCCGACGAATTTTATGACAACTTCACTTTGGCCCTTGTGCGTGCCGCCGAAACTGAAGCCAAGAAGGACCTGAACAGTGACCTGATCAACGGATACTTCGACAAGGCCTCAGTGAACATGGCCGATGTCCAGAATGCCGAAGTTGTTGAAGAATACGTGACCAAGCTCGCTACCATCGGTAAGCAGCAGGCCGCTCAGGAAGGCATGGACTACGGTACGATTGTGAATGCCTTTGCAAAGATTGATACCGCTCTTGCTACCGCCAAGGCCAAGGGTGCTGGCGAAGCTGCCGTGAAGGCTATCCGCACCGAAGCTGAAAACGCTTATGTTGCCAAGAACCTCTCCGAAGCCGTGGGCGAATCCGACCCGGTGGTGAGCGAATACCAGATCATGAAGATTGCCGAAATGGCTCCGGAAAATGCCGAAGTCAAGGCAGCCCTCAACAAGAGCCGCAAGGGCACTCGCGGTTACTTCCTGATCTTCGGTGAACAGATCGGTGAACCGGTGAGCCGCCGCGTCGACAAGTGGGGCTACGTGATGGCTCTGCCGACCATCAAGATTGCTCCGGGGTCTCTCTCTGGCGAACTCCAGTTCTGGGCTTCTACGGGTAACAACACCGAACTTGACCCGAGTAAGATCAAGCTTGTCTCTACCGACGGCAAGGAAGTCTTCGCCAAGGGTAACAGCGGCTGGTGCGAAGCTGAAGTGCTCGTGGGCAAGAAGGGCCAGG
>NZ_CAMGVQ010000072.1:0-16436 GCF_946062555.1 uncultured Fibrobacter sp. | reverse complement strand
TGCCGCGGGTGGCGTACAGTTCGTAACCGAGGTTCACGAGTTGGCGAATGAGCGGCACTGCCTTCTGCTTGTCTTCGTCCTTGAGCAAGACGAAGATGTTGCCCTGGCCAGGAACCTTGTTGCCCGATGCCAGCTAGCTGCATTCGGCTCGCACGCTGTTTAGGGGCTGGCATCTTCGCTTCGCTCGCGGCCAGCCACCTAAAAAGGAGCCTTGCAAGCAAGTCTCCACCCCAAGGGGGCACTTATAGAAACTCTTGGGATTTTACTCCCTTAGTGTTCTTATCCCCTTTGGGGAATCCCTAACGCCAAAATGCAGCAAAGACTTTCTATTTCAGCAATTGCCGCTCGCCTTTAACCTTAGAGTGTTCCGAGTTGATGTAGCCCATTTTCTTAAGGTCGTCTATGGCTCTCTGTATGGTGCGTTCACTTACATCTAGATTGTTCGCGAGCCATGAGTATTTTGCTTTGCGGTTCATTTTAAGAGCCTTGAAAACATTCTCAACGACCTGTGACGGAAATTCAGGGATGTTGAATTTTGGCTGTTTTCCTGTCTGTTTTTTTTTGACGGTTTTTTGCTTGAAAATGCCGTTTTTGTGCTGTTTTCGGTCAAGTAGCCATTAACGATGGCTTCTGCCATCATTCGTTCTCCAAGTGGCGATTTATTTTCCCGCATAAGGATTGCGGTCTGGTAGCCGAAATCATAGACTAAAGGCGAAACCTGCTTAAGGCTGGCTTAACAATGTGAGTGGGGTCGGGGCTGGAGCGTGGGGGAGGCGTTCCCCAAAATTAAAAAAAATCTCTTGACATGCTCCGCTGGATAGATTATATTTATACTGCTCAAAAGAGTAGTTGAAAACTAAAACGCCCCGTTGTTTTTTGCATGTCTGCGGGGAAAGGGGTAAAAGATGTATAGCGATGCAAAAATCGGTGGTGTCGGAATTTGGCTGGACGAGATTGTTCCTTGCCTCAAGGACAACGAAGCCGGAGAAATCAAGGAAACCGTGGTGTTCAGGATAGAGAGTCGCTCGTTCCTGAAAAAGTTCAACGAAAAGAACGGCTGGGGAATTGACTGGATTGAGGTCCCTAACGATGTTGAAGCGTTCGCTCTCGCCTTGAAGGAAAATAACGAAATTCAGGGGCTGGTCGGGGTGAAAAATGATGAAGGGCCTAAGGCGGCGTACTTGCACTGGGCCTGCACTGCTCCGCACAACAATAAACATGTATATGGCTCACAGCGCTATAGCGGCGTTGGTGGGCATCTTTTTGCCATTGCCGTTGATAAATCTGTACAATGGGGTTACGATGGCGTTATTTTCGGTTTTGCCCTTAACAAAGAACTGCTAAATCACTATATTGGCGTATTAGGGTGTGCGCATATCGGCGCGCTTCATCCGTATCATTTCATTTTGGGGCCGATTGCTGCAAAAAAATTGTTGGAAACGTACACTTATGAATGGAACTAAGAAGGTTGAGGACATTCTGTCCGACGTACGGATTCCGTTTTCGGCGGTTCCTGACCCGTACAGGAATGCTCTTCCCTGCAAGTTGAACCTGCTAGAACTGGCTCGGTATGCAGACAGGAATGGCAAGGACATCAGTAGTCTTTCTCAAGAAGAAATAGCCCAGTTCAAGATATAAGGTTATTTAAAGCAAAAAACGCAGGCTTGTGTTGAGTCTGCGCTTAAAATTTATAGGAGATTCCCGGTCAAGCCGGGAATGACAATCGTGTCTGGATTGCTTACTCAAAGCGACAAAGTCGCGAACTCGCACCTCAAAGAGAGCGAAGCGAGCGACCTCATGCCTCGTTACTTCTTCACGTGCCTATGGTACTCTTGCAAGCTGCATACTTCGAAGCGGCCGTAATCGTGCTTGTCCCTTGTGAGCGAAGTCAAGGAAGCCTTGGCTGAGTTGCCGTGCGAGAGGCTGGCCTTTGGGGTCTCTGAACTTACAGGAAATGGGCGTTCCCGCACATGTATGTGCGGTCGGGCTATATTGCAAGGCCTCCCGTGCGCACCTACGGCACGCCCGCGCGGCTCTTGCAACCAAGCCTCGCTACGCGAGTCTTGTCCCCAAGGGGTTATTATCCCTAACGCAAAATGCCGCAAAGACTTTCTATTTCAGCAGCTGCCACTCGCCTTTAATCTTCGAGTGTTCCGAATTGATGTAGCCCATTTTCTTAAGGTCATTGATGGCCCGCAAAACGGTGCTTTCACTTACTCCGAGATTATCTTGAATCCATGAATATTTCGCTTTTCGGTTTTGTTTCAGTGCTTTAAAGACATCTTCTACAATTTGTGACGGAAAATCGGAAACCTTCAAATTTGACGTTTTTTTTTTGACGGTTTTTTGATTGAAAATACCGTTTTTGTGCTGTTTTCGCTGTTTTCGGTCAAGTAGCCATTAACGATAGCTTCTGCCATCATTCGTTCTCCAAGTGGCGATTTATATTCCCGCACAAGGATTGCGGTCTGGTAGCCAAAATCATAGACTGCCTCGCCATTTTCATTGGCCTTCAGCTCCTTTTGCACCCTTAACACGCCCCGGCTATGGCGGTTGACAAAACCAAGGACTTTCATCGCTTCGGCGATCACGATGTTCCTGTAGTCGTTCACATTGGGGAAGTTGCTCTCGTTGGCGCGACCATATAACCCGCCGTGGTTCATAATCTCGATGCGGTCGTCATACTGATAGAATTGTATCGGACCGTTCGTCGAATAATCCCTGTGGCAGATGGCGTTCATCAAAAGTTCTCGCGTAGCCCAGTCGGGATAATCGACAACCTGTTCTTCGCGCAATGCGCTGACAGGTATGGGGCGTCGGTTTGCTATAGTCGTCTTGATGAATGTGTCAAGTTCTGCTTGAACAGACCTAAATCCAAGTCGTCAATGGTTGCACTAAGGCATGGCGCAGAATCGAATGAGGTGAGATTAGCCCGACGTTTTTCCATCACGATATCGCCTTCGTTCATCGAAACCTTTTCGACGGTCATGGACGGTTGCGGTTGAATATTCCCATCGGTGCGGATAGCGGCCACATTTTTCAGGATGGCGTCTGTCACGTCTATTCCTTGGACGTTCCCGTCGTCGGTCACGCCCAGGAACAGATACCCCGGCTTTCGGTGGTTGGGCAAGTCGTTGGCGAATGCACAAATGGCCTGACCGAACTTGTCGGTGTTCGTGGTCGAAATGGTCCACTCGATATGGTCGCTTTCCAAGTCGCAGAACAGTGCTTTCAATTCGTCTTTTGTCATCGTGTGGCGTGCTCTTTTGGGCAATAATATACAATTATCCGATGAATTGCGCAAGTGGGGTGGGGTTTAGGGCAGCTTTCGAGCCTTGTTCGCCTTGCAAGCCCGGTTGCCGTGACGTTCACCTTTTGCTAAATTTTTACTGACATATTGAATTAGAGTAGTACTCTTGTTCCCTATCTGGAAATTCTGGTAAAATTTCTTGGGGCTTGCCCCAGCAACTTGGGAAGAAGACGAACACTCACACCGATCGGGTGTGGGTCGTTGGGCGCTTGCCCGCGGCTATGTCGGCCTTTTCTGGCTGACTATTGCCGTTGTGCTTGAAGTTGCGGGTTTACCAGAGCCTCCAGATAATGAGCCGAGCGACACCATGCCTTTTTTTTGTTTCCCGAAAAAAGTATGGATCGCAGAGATGGTCATTCTGGAGTGTAGCCGAAGGCGAAACGATAGAATCCATTGAATTTGTTTTTGCTTGCGAATGCGATGCAATCTCAATCGGCTTCCTGAACAAGACCGCTGCTTGTAGACTGTCATTGGCAGAAAGGTCTTGAAAATGAAAACAGGTCACCCTTTAGAAAGAATCTTGCAAGATTATGAATACAATAAGGATCGGTTTTGGAGAAGTGAACTCCAGTATTACAAGTGTTTGCCTAATCTGAGCATGGCACTGGAAGAGGCTGGATTGTTTCACAAAGATGCGACGCATCGCGGAAATCACCAACGCCGAATTTTAAAGACAAGTAGGGATTTTTTTGCAAAGGGTTTGTGTTCAGATAAAATAAAAACTCGCATTGAAAAAAGTGAAAATTTTGAAGATCTCTATAAAATTGTAGATGAACTTCGTGGTCTTGGAATAGGGAAATTAACCGTTTATGACACGACTATGCGTCTAGGCGCATTTCTGGAAAAGCAAAAGCGAAAACGTTTCAGACCTTTAGAAGTTTATCTACATAATGGTGCTATGGATGGCGCAAAAAAGTTGCTGTCTCGTGGATTGATTCAAGGACCTCTGTCATCTGTTGTGTCAATTGATGTTTTTTCGGACATTTTCCCCGGGCTTGAAACGTGGGAAATTGAAGAAGTCCTCTGTTTGTATAAGCATAACTTTTAGCAGGGTTTATTAAAAAGGTGGAAAAAATATGAATAGCTACTACAAAAAAATAATGATTACTTTTGTTGTTCTTGTTTTGGGGACAAATTCTCTTTGGGCAAAGCAAATGGAAAAATGTGTGGTCAAGGAACAACGTTTTGAACTAGTTCCAGACCTTCTTTTTGGAGGTTATGTTAAAATGCCATATTGTCATGTATTTTGTCCAAGCGTGGGAGATCTTGATTTAAGAGGAGATTGCCAAGAGATCTGGTACTGCGTAGGCCAATATGAGGTTGGCCAACCCGGACAAGCTTTTGTGAAAAGTTCGTTCCAAAAATTCCATGGGAAATGTCCTACAAAAAAGCAATTTGATAAGTACGTCGCTGACGAAGAAAAGAAGCGAAAGGTCGAAGAAGAAAAGAAACGGAAAAAAGAGGAGGCGGAACGAAAAAGACGTGATAAAAAAAATCAGGATGAAGCTGAAAGAAAATACAACAAACTATGTTCTGTAGAAGGAAATGGCTCTAGAGGGACGATGATAGATTCCCGTGACGGAACGGAATATGCTACCGTTCAAATTTGTTCGCAAGTTTGGATGGCCGAAAACCTGTATTACGAAATGGATGGCAGCGTTTGCTTAGACAACAAAAAGTCAAAGTGCGCAAAATATGGACGTTATTATATATGGTACTCCGCTAAATCCGCATGCCCAGACGGATGGCGCTTGCCGACTGCAGAGGATTTTAGAACTTTGATGTGGGTGGCTGCTTGGGGCGTTACTGTAGATTCTTCGGAGCGTTTCTACGAAAAAGCAGCAAAAGAAAGAAAGGCTGCATTGAAGTTGATGTCTTCGGATTTCGATGGGGGGCTGGATACTTATGGCTTTGCTGCGATTCCGACGGGGTATGTTAGATATCCGACTCGTGCACATGCTCGAAAAATGGCTGAATTGGATGCTTTAACAAATAATAATGATCAGATAGTATGTCGTTCTTGTTATGATGCTTCAATAAATAATAATCAAAGAATGATGAACGGAGCTAAAACCATTCCCGAAGAAATCGATTTAGGAGATTATGCTCAATTTATTACTGATGGTAGATATTCCAAATTTTGGTCATCAACAGAAGAAACTCGCCCTAATCCATATAATCCAACAAAGATTGATAGTACAGGTTCTGCGATTGTGTTAAGTCTGTCTGCGGCTGCTGATTATGGATACAATGCTATAAAAGGAGTTCGTTACAAGAGCAATGGAGATGAATTTGATGCTTATCCAGTTCGCTGCATCAAGGATAACGAATAAGGAATGATAAATATGAAAAACTTTATTTTATTTGTTTTGTTATTGATGGCTGCTTCCTTCGCTGGAGAATCTTGCAAAAATACGTATCAACGCTTTGTCAAGTTGGTTCCTGATCAAGAAACAATAGATTGTTGGCTGACAAATGAAAAAGAAGGGAATGTCAAAGGCTTCTTCTTTAATTTGAAAGGCGGTACACCAGGCGCTCTTGTTTATGACAACAGTGCTCCAGTGCTTGGGCATAAATGGTTGAAATTGTATAAAGGTGAAGATATTCGTAAAAAAGGAGTAAAATGCTATTTAGCTTATAGACCGGATAATACGTTCATGACTTCGAAACAAATTGTATCTAAGCTTTTGGGTATTTTGAAATGTGAAAAAGGCTTTAGTGCTCATCTAGGCAAATCATTTACTCCAAATGAGGGTGTCTTGACAGATTCGCGAGATGGAAAAGAATACAAGACAGTTCAGATTGGACAACAAGTTTGGATGGCAGAGAATTTGAACTACAAAGCTAAGGGGAGTATGTGTCCTGACAATAACCCTTCGAATTGTACCAAATATGGACGCCTTTATGATTGGAGCATGGCGAAACGTTCTTGCCCGGCGGGATGGCATTTGCCTAATACTGATGAAATAGAGACATTGGTAAATCTTCTTGGTGGAAAGAGTGTGGCTCGCAAAATACTGAAAATAGCCAATGATTGTGATGATTATGATTGTGGATCGGATGATTTTGGCTTTGCGGTTCTCCCTGCTGGAACATTCTCGTCATCAAACGAAAAATTTCGTGATATAGATATTCAACCATATTTTTGGACAGCAAAGGAAAGCCGGAACAGTTTTAAGGATGGATTATATTGGGATTTGAGCAATTTATCTGGGAATTTTAGTGACTCTGATAAAGATGACGGAATGTCTGTCCGTTGCCTTAGAAACGAGTTAAGCGAAAAAAATAATATTCATGAAGAAAATTCTGATAATGAAAAAGAAAAAATTGTTGTTTCTTCGCAGAAAGGCATGATGCTTGACCCTCGTGCTAATCAAAAATACAAGACTGTTACAATTGGAACTCAAACATGGATGGCGGAAAATATTAGATACAAGACAGCTTCTAGTATCTGTTACGGGAATACTTCGTCTGATTGTGCAAAGTATGGGCGGTACTACACTTTTGGTGATGCGTATAACGTTTGCCCAAGTGGCTGGCATTTGCCTAGTGCAAAAGAATTTGCTGTTTTACTCAAGTCCATTGGTGGTGAATCCAAAGCAGGAGGTAAGCTAAAATCTCAAAATGATTGGAATGTCAATAATAATAAATGTAATGGAACGGATGATTACGGATTTGCAGCTTTACCTACAGGTATGATGATGAATGAATATGAATCGTTTGGCAAGGGTAGAGAATCTTATTTCTGGAGCGAGACGGATGAACGCCCTAACAGCATATATGTATTGAAAATACATTGCGATACTGAATCTGCTACGGTAGGCTGGACCGTTGAACCTGATTACGGCATACCTGTCCGATGCATTAAGGATTGACAATTTTTTAGAGGTGAAAAATGAATGTTCTAAAATTTGGCGTTGCTGTCATGGCGCTTTTGACAGTAACATCCTGCAAGCAGGACGGGGCTAAGACAGACTCCGCTGCAACTGATTCCCCAAAAAATACTCAGGTTGCCTCTAATGATGAAAAACCTTTCAAGACCTTCACGTTCGGAAACAAGGTTTGGATGGTGGAAAATCTGAAGGTGAATGCCGAAGGAAACCGTTGTGAAGGAGACTGCAATAAATTTGGAAGACTGTATGACTGGAATACTGCTATGAAAGCATGTCCTGAAGGATGGCATCTTCCTGCAATGAGTGAGTTTCAAGCGCTGCTAGCGGTGTTCTTTGATACGACGAGCTTTAGTGCTTGGCAAAAAAGTTTGTTGGGAAGGAATACCTTGTTTTGGAGCTCTGTTGAACAAAATGCAGATTCGTCTTTTGCTGTAGAGATTAAGAATGTGGATACTTCTGGTAGTCCAGGAAATAAGGAAATCGCTGTTATTCCTACTGTTTCTAAATCAAGTTTTGCCTATGTTCGCTGTGTTCAAGGTTCTCCTATAAATGATAGCCTGTGGCTTAAGCAGCAGGAGCAGGAGGCTTTGGATGCACAGAATTCATGTAGCCGTAGTGCAGCGGATATTATGAAAGTTGTACGCCAGAAAACCCCTGGTCTTCGGCAGGTGTACGATAAGGCTTTGAAGAAAAAGAAGAAATTTCAGGGAAAAGTGAAAATCAAGTTTGTCATCAAACCAGAAGGAAATGTCGCTGAAACTTCTGTTGAATCTTCTACGACAGGGAATGATGCTTTTGACAACGAAATCAGCACTGCCGTTAAACTGTGGAACTTCGGTAAACATAAATGTAAGGACGGAAACTTAGCGAACGTAACGACGGTAACGATTCCGTTTACTTTCAGTGAGTAAAAAACTTATACAGAGGGAAAAATGAAAAATCTTCTTAAAATAATGCTTACGGCATCTTTGTGCGTTTCTGCATCCATTGCGGCCCCGCAAAAGGGCTCAATGACGGATCCACGCGACGAAAAAACATACAAGACTGTAAAGATTGGTGACCAAGTCTGGATGGCGGAGAACTTGGCTTTGGAAATAACCGAGATAAACGGAAATCCTGGGAGTACCAATGAATGTTGGATTCTTGGCGGAAACGGGAAAAAAGCGAATTGTAAAAAATATGGTCAATACTATTCGGCGTTGGCCGCTTCGGTAGCTTGTCCTGATGGTTGGCATTTGCCGAGTGCTCCAGAGTTTAAAAAAATGTTGGATTATGCAGGAAATTCCATAGACCTCAAATCGAAAGAAGGTTGGAACACCTATCAGCAATCAAGTGGGAATGGAATAGATAAATACGGATTTAATGCACAACCTTCAGGAGGATGCATCGTAGCTAAGGATGGCGAATGTTCTTATTTGGAAGAAGGAAAACGCGCTTATTTTTGGACATCAACGGTTCCGTCGGATACAGAAGGAGTTGCTTATGCATTTTTGGGAGCATCACATACAGATTATGGTTTTGATTTAGCTCCACAATCAAAGGGACTTTGGATGTTTTTTCCTGTCCGTTGCATTCAGAATGAAAAAAAGAATGTAGGGGATGTAAGTGCCGATTTTAATGAAGGGGAAGCTACGGAATCGTCTTCACACGATGCATGTAAGGCTGCGGTAGCTAAAGCTAAGAATACATATAATAGATGTATAACACTACCTAAAGGAAGTTCGGAAAGATCGCTTTGCGCGAAAAAATATAAGGAGGAAAAAGAAAATGCTGAAAAAGCTTGCATAATAAAGAATGCAAAGAATTCATGTAGTCGTAGTGCATCGGATATTATGGAGGTTGTGCGTCAGAGAATGCCTGGTCTGCGTCACATCTACAACAAGTTTCTGAAGCAGCAACCGCATTTTCAGGGTGTGATTTCCTTGAGGTTTACGATTGCTCCGGGTGGCGAAATCATCAGCATCTCCATTGCTTCTTCTACGACCGGTTACGGCGAATTTGACAATGAAATCAAGACCGCTGTGAGCCGCTGGAATTTTGGCAAATTTAAATGTGATGATGGAAATGTCGCGAACGAAACGACAGTAACTGTTCCGTTTACTTTCTATGAGTAAAATAAAAGAATACTTATATAGAGGAAAAAATGAAAAATCTTCTTAAAATAATGCTTGCCGCATCCTTGTGTATATCGGCTTCTTTTGCGGCCCCGCAAAAAGGAACGATGAAGGATCCTCGCGATGGAAAAACGTACAAGACTGTAAAGATTGGTGACCAGGTTTGGATGGCGGAGAACTTGGCTTTCGAGATAGAGGGAAATGCTGGGAGCAGAACGTGTTTGAATCCTGTCGGTAAAGGGAAAAAGGTGAAATGTAAAAAATATGGTCGATACTATGATCAATACTATTCTGCGATAGCCGCTTTAAAAGTTGCCTGTCCTGATGGTTGGCATTTACCGAGTGCTGCAGAACTAAAAAAAATGTTGGATTTTGCAGGAAATTCCATAGACCTGAAATCGAAAAAAGGTTGGAACACCTACCAGCAACCGAGCGGAAATGGAAAAGACAAATATGGCTTCAACGCACAGCCTTCAGGGACATGTATGATTTTGGATGGTAAATGTGCTTATATGGATGAAGGAAATTACGCTTATTTTTGGACATCTTCAATGCAGTCGGATCCTTTGGCCTTGGTTTATGCATTTTTGGGTGCACCACATGCAGATTATGGTTTCGATGTATCACCAATAGAACAAAACTTCTGGTATCCAGTCCGTTGTATTCAGGACGAAGAAAAAAATGTAGGGGATGACCTAATGAAAAACCTAAAGTTCTCCAAGAATATTGACCAGGTCCTGAAAGATGTTGCTAGACTCCAAACAACAGGTAAGACCAGTGACCGTCGCAGTAAGGCTGATGGCGGCTCCAACGACGGTGGCAGAGGTGTTGGCGACGGCCTTGCGGGTCTTCTCAATGGAAGTGGTGGTGGCATTGAGGCCTCGCAAAAGGGGGCAATGACCGATTCTCGCGATGGTAAGAAATACAAGACTGTTGCTATTGGAAAACAGATATGGATGGCTGAAAATCTCAACTACAAAACAGCCTATAGTTATTGCTACGAAGACAAAGCAAGTAACTGCGCTAAATATGGTCGCTTGTACATATGGGAGGCTGCGTTAAAAGCTTGCCCTATAGGCTGGCATTTACCAAGTAAAGAGGATTTTGGTATCCTTGTTGATGCTGTAGGTGGAATAGACATTGCGGGACGAAAGCTTAAATCTGCAGTGAGCTGGAATGAAAACGGAAATGGTTCGGATGAAGTCTCTTTTGTGGCGCTCCCCGCTGGCTATATGCAAAATTATGGCAGGAAGGAAAAGGGTGGTTATTACAAGTATGAAGGTTTCTATGCGGGGTTCCACAGTTCTACGGGAGCGGGTAGCGAGGATGCTTTCGGTATGCATCTTGGTAGTGACAGTGACGATGCCGATTTGGGTATAAGTAACGTTCTTAACGGTTTTTCTGTTCGTTGTCTCAAGGATTAGGATGTTGATTCTTCACTTTTAAATCTATTTTCAAAAAGGGAATCTTATGAAATTAGAACGTGTCTTGTTTTTTTTATTTATTATGTCTGTTTTATCTTTTGCCGACGCGGAGTGCGAAAGAATCTACCGTAACTTTGTCAAGACAATCTCAAAGCAGAAAACGAAAACCTGCAGGGTGATTGGAGTAGATGACGATAGAACCGATATTATGGGATTTTTCTTTCATTTTGGCCTTCAAGGAACGGAATACCCGGCCGTTTTGATCTATGGGTCAGATTATGATCCGATGCTCTATTCCGGTGACGATTACTATGTAAAGCATGCAAAATGCATCAAAAATGACCGGTATAGGATTTTATATACTGTCATGACTCCGGAACAGATAGCGGCAAAACTCTTGAGCTTCAAAAATTGCGGCGATGATTTTAATCACCCTGCAAATGAGGGACCGCACACAAATGTACAGGTGATGCACTCGCTTACACATAGCCCTGATGGACTTGATGTCGATGAAACCCGGCTACGCGCCAAGGAGGCCTATGCAGAACTGGATGGTGATGATGATTTCTTGGCTGAGTCAGGCAGGCCGTTGAAGGTGAAAAATGACGGCAGCGGTGCGGCTGGAAAGATTTTGCTGGGCACTGGCGTCACGGCTGCGGTGACGGGCGTTGTGCTGGCCGTTATCGGGAACAGCCAGGCGAAGTCCGCATCCGAGAAAAACTACAAGACAGAAACGGAGTTTAAGAAAAACCGCGAAGATGCAAAATCGGGGCAGACCCTCCGCGGTGTAGGAATCGGAGTTGCCATAGTCGGAGCCATTGGGATTGGCATAAGTTTTACGTTCTAGGCAGGGAAATATATTTATGCGAAGTTCCTTTTTAAGTATTACGAAATGGGTTGCCACCGCAGTTGCCTCCATTTCTATTGTTGCCTGTACCGACTATGTTGCGCAAATGGATGAGGACTTTGAAGCGTGGAAAGAGGAACGGTTGACGAAGGATGATTCGTCCTCCAATTCGCAGGTCAGGTCAAGTAGCGGTTCTGTAAAGGTCCCTGAGCTTGTCGAAGGGTCTAGCAGCAGCGCAAGGTCCAGCAGCAGTGTCGCGGTATCCTCGTCCTCTAGGGCAGTCTCTTCGTCTTCTGTTCCGGTGTCGTCCAGCAGCGTTGCTGCAGTCAATTCGAATTCTTTTAGGGATTCCCGCGACGGCCAGACCTACAGGATTGTTAAAATAGGAACGCAAGTTTGGATGGCGGAAAACCTGAACTACGAAACGGCAAACAGCTATTGCTACGATGATGTCTCGAGCAATTGCTCCAAGTATGGTCGCCTTTACACATGGGCGGCGGCGACAGCGGCCTGTCCCAGCGGCTGGCATTTGCCAACAAAGACTGAATTTGAAACCTTGCTCACTGTAGTGGGTGGCTCGTCCCCTACAGTGGGCTGCTCATCTACTGCTGGCGCAAAGCTAAAGTCTACCAGTGGTTGGAACAATAGTGGTAATGGCTCGGATGCCTACAGTTTTTCCGCTCTCCCCGCGGGCAGGCGGGGCAGTGTCACCTACTCTGGCGACTTCTTCTATTTGGGCGAGTCTGCCGATTTTTGGAGCGCCGATGACGATGGCGGCTACATGAGCCTAGGCTATCGCGATGATGGGGCTTGCGTGTGGCGCGGCGCTTACAATTACTTCGCTTATTCTGTCCGTTGTCTCAAGGATTGATTGTGTTGAGTTTGCGTAACATACGTCGTCTTTGCTTTTTGTTATTAGCGGTTCTTTTCGTGGCCTGTACTGATTATGTTGCGCAAATGGATGAAGACTTTGAATCGTGGAAAGCGGATGCATTGTTGAAAGATAATCCGTCCTCCAGCTCTCAGGTTAGGTCGAGTAGCAGTTTGATGCAGAAATCGTCTTCTTCGAATGTGAAATCATCGAGTTCGGTTGTGGAATCTTCTAGCAGTATCGTCGAATCTTCATCTTCTAAGGTCCTTTCGTCATCGACGGCTCCTGTGTCATCTAGCAGTGAAATTCTAATGTCAAATAGTTCCGAGAAATCGAGTAGTAGTTTATTTGGCGAATCATCTTCTAGTAAAAGTCTTGGGACGATGACCGACTCCCGCGATGGTCAGACGTACAAAACGGTAAAGATTGGCGTGCAAATCTGGATGGCGGAAAACCTAAATTACAAAGCGGACTCTAGCTTCTGCCACCACAACGATGAAAGTAATTGCTCCAATTATGGTCGATTTTACAGATGGGCGACTGCGATGGATAGTGCTGGTACATGGAGTTCGAACGGCAAGGGTTGCGGTTATGGCAAGGCATGTTCGCCGACATACCCCGTGCGCGGCGTATGTCCAAGTGGCTGGCATCTGCCTTCATTGACGGAGTTGATCACCCTGTTCAATGTAGTTGAAGGCTCATCGACCGACTACGAGGACGCCGCCATGTTTTTCTGGAGTTCTTCTGAGAACGATAGCATCTACGCATATGGCATGAACATGTACTATGGTTTCGGTGATGCTTATCCAGACGTTCACTTTAAGAACTTTGGACAATATGTCCGTTGTCTTAAAGATTGACAATTTTTTTAAGGAGTAAAAAATGCATATTCTAAAATTAGGTGTTACCATCATGGCTCTTACAGCATCCTTGTGTATATCGGCTTCTTTTGCGGCCCCGCAAAAAGGAACGATGAAGGATCCTCGCGATGGAAAAACATACAAGACGGTAAAGGTAGGCGACCAAGTCTGGATGGCGGAGAATTTAGCTTTCGAAATAAACGAGATAAACGGGAATCCAGGGAGCACCATTGATTGTTTGATTCTTGGTGGTGACGGGAAAAAGGCGAATTGTAAAAAATATGGTCGCTATTATTCGGCGATGGCCGCAGCAACAACCGCTTGCCCTGATGGTTGGCGTTTGCCGAGTGCTGCAGAATTTAAAAAATTGTTGGATTATGTAGGGAATTCCATAGACCTCAAATCGAAAAAAGGTTGGAACACCTACCAACAACCGAGCGGGAATGGAAAAGACAAATATGGCTTCAATGCTTTGCCTTCAGGAGGATGCATAGTAGCCAAGGATGGTAAATGTGCTTATATGGATGAAGGGAAATATGCCTATTTTTGGACATCTTCGATGCAATGGAACTCTGCAGAGGATGCTATTTTGCAACAATCGGAGCCAGAGGGCGTTGCTTATGCATTTTTGGGAGCACCACATGCAGATTATGGTTTTGATGTTGCACCACAAAAAAAAGCAATTTGGATGTGGTATCCAGTCCGTTGCATTCAAGATGAAGAAAAAAATGTAGGGGATGAAAATGAGCAGACAACCAGAGGTGTGTTAAATCTATTGAAACAACAGACACAACAGGCTAATCAGAAAACTTCTGATTATACAAGCAATGATTGTTCTACTTATCCAAGACCGAAAAATTGTACCAAAGACATTGATAAGGTTTTGGAAGGTGTTGCTGGAATAGATACGAAGGGAAAAGACGAATTATCCAAGAGGGGGAAGGAAAAAGATCCTAGCGAGTCTAGTGGCGGTGGCATTGGTGATGGCTTGGCAGGCCTTGTCAGTGGAGGAGGCGGAAAAATTGCGACCAAGGCTAAAGGAATCACTAGAATTCTTTCTACAGATGAAGTTGACGTGACAGGTTCTATGAATCATGAACGTGTTATGAGGGTTGTTCGGCAACGCCTTCCGGGCTTGAGCCACCTCTATAACAAGTACTTGAAGAAGAAACCGGGCTTTCAAGGAAAGGTTGTTCTAAAATTAGAAGTGAATGCCAATGGTCAAGTTGCTTATATCTCGAAAACTTCTTCAACAGTGGATTATCCCGAATTCGAAGATGAAATTACTGAAGCAGTGAGTCGTTGGAAATTTGAAAATAGTACAGGAAACACTATCATAACAATTCCATGTACATTTAAAATAAATGAATGAAAAATGTCTTTTGATAACAAAAACAGGTGCCCCGCTTGGGACACCTGTTTTATGCGACTTTAAATGGTGATTCCGGCTCGGAGGCCGGAATGACACTTAAGTCGCGGGGCATTACCCCGCACTCAGTTCACCTTACTTCTTCACGTGTCTGTGGTACTCCTGTAAACTACAAACCTCAAATCTTCCGAAGTCGTGCTTGTCCCTTGTGAGCGAAGGCAAGGAAGCCTTGGCTGAGTTGCCGTGCGAGAGGCTGGCCTTTGGGGGCTTGTAACATCCTGAATTAAAGGTCAGCCGGTCTTCCAAGCCTTCCACGGTGGAGGTGAGGGCGGCGATCGTCGTGGTGATGGAAATGCCGGACACGACGGCCTTGGAGCGCATCTGGATTTGTACGCTTTGCGTACATTCTCCTTGCTCGTCAAATGAGAATATGCGTGCGTATTTTCGCTTGACTCGCTTCATTGCTTTCATTTCCGGAGAAAGCGTGATGTCCACACCCGGGAAAACACCGCAAGGCGAGCGTTGCGACCACCGAACTTGTTTGAGCGGGACCGAGCCGAGGATGTTTCTGTAACTTGACGAACGGGAACACGGCTTCCTTGACGCTCAGGGATAATGACCGTTCGGCTTACGCCTCACTCCCACCTAAAGGTGGCCATGTACACTAAGCGCTAAAGCGCAAGTGTCCAAAGCTCGCCAACACGACTCGTTAATATGAGTCACTTATGGCTCACAGGGCACGTGGACTTCTTCGGTAAAGCCAATCTGTTCGAGAGTTTCGCCCAGCATGCAACGGCTTGCGTAGCTGGCCAGCGGGACGCCGATGGACTGGCATGCTAACAGTGCACTCGTCAAATGAGAATGTAAACATTCTCGCTTGACTCGTTGCTGCTGTTTTGGAGACGAACGTCACCGCGCGGCTCTTGCAACCAAGCCTCGCTACGCGAGTCTTGTCCCCAAGGGGTCACTTATAGAAACACTTGGGAGCTTACTCCCTTAGTGTTCTTATCCCCTTTGGGGAATCCCTAACGCGGATGCTACTTCTTAAACAAGTCCGAATGTGTTCCCATGCGGACCATTTCTAAAATAAGTTCGTTTTCTTGAATGCGATAGATGACTATCAAATCAGGATGCAGGTGGAAATCCCGATGGTTTTTCCAATTGTTTGACAATTGGTGGTCTTTGTATTTTGGCTCGAGTTCTTCTCTATTGCGAAGTTTGTTTACGACTGCTTCGAATTCGGACAAATCATAGCCACGTTTCTGGGCAAGTTTGTAATCTTTCTTGAACTGGTTCGTAAACCGTAAATCAAGCATTCAAGGCCGCCATGAAATCGCTGGTGGACTTGTAAACGGGGCTAAGGTTTTTCCCGGCCTCGCTTTCTGCCATGACCTTGGCGGTGAGATCGTTTGGTTCTTCTTCGGAAGTCTCCATATAGACATCCTTGCGGAGCTGTAACAGGCTCTCGATGACGCTCAGGAAGGGCGTGTCGACATTTCTCAAGGTAACAATCATATTTTATCTCCGTTTTCTCGTCTAATATACATTTTTCTGTGCGAAAACGCAAGTTTGGGGTGGTTTGGACTTTGAAATAGGGGGCTGGAATGGTTCCCTAGAGATTTTTTTGGGGGGGGGCGTTCCCGCACATATATGTGCGGTCGGGCTATATTGCAAGGCCTCCCGTGCGCACCTTCGGCACGCCCGCGCGGCTCTTGCAACCAAGCCTCGCTACGCGAGTCTTGTCCCCA
>NZ_CAMGVQ010000071.1:0-16447 GCF_946062555.1 uncultured Fibrobacter sp. | reverse complement strand
TAAATGTTAGTTTATTTGTAAATAGTCGTTTTGGGGTAATTTTTAGAGGTTGCCACTATATTCTATTTCCCAAATTGGTTCCCCGTTATATACAGTACACACAATACTATCAGGAAACACCCAACTAGAATCGGGTTCCATATTTAAATTCTTTACCACATGAAGGGAGTATTCATTAGAGTCCTTACTATATTCTGCACAGAATTCTACAAGTCCTTCACTGTGACAAAGGGTAACTAGAAAAAACAAATAAATTTTTAAAAGATATCTCATCGGATTTTTTTGTAGTAAAGACATTGTTACTTACATTTGTTTAAAAATTTTTCTTCATGTTTTCTCATTTGCTCAGGAATGTTGATACGTGCGTGACCGACGTTATTTGCATCTGAATCATCCCAATTGTTATGTCTTGTGTATATATCGTACAAATCATCTCTCACATAAGCCCAACTTCTTTCGGCTTCTAATTCGCATATTTCCTTTTTTGTTTTGCCTTTCGGTATGGAAACAGTTAATGTTTTTGTTGATTTGTATTTTTCATCATCCCATATTTCTTTATGACCTTTTTCATGGGCAATAAGCCGTTCATCATCGCTTTCTACATGAATTGGACCTGATATTACATTCATTGAAACTTTAATATGATTAATTTTGTATTCGCCATCATTTTCTGTTTTCGTTTCACACCAGCTGATAATAACAGATCCTTTAACATAACCGCTATATGTTTTATCTTTTTAAGGAAGTGTGCTACTAAACTCTGCTCAGAATCAAGAGCTTTAAAATTTATGAAATATGATTTGTTATTTTTCAATTTATTTTTTGATATATTACGACCAAGAGCATCATAATAATAGATATTATTAATTATGTTTACTTCGCCATTAATGGTTGAATGTTCTTCAAAAGATCCGCTTTCTTTTGATTGTTGTTTGAGTAAAAAGAACCCATCATTTTCATCATCGTTCAAATCAATTTCATAGCATTTTAAATCAACATCTTCTTCAAACGGGTCATAGCAATCAACCTGTTCATAGTAGTATCCTATGTTGTGAGATCCAAATGAACCTCCTGTCCAAAGCCAAGAACTTGCGCACTCCGAACCACGGGCCAGGTTACACCTATAACATAGCCCATTGTACGCAAAGCAGGCTGACTCTGGATTACTCGGCACATGGTCTAGCGGAAAACCGGGACACACCCCAACCCTATTCCTGTCGACCTTGTCGCCCGTTTCACAGTCTACCTCACGCCACCACCATGAATCTTGCGCGTTGTAACTAATATTCCAACCATTAACAGTTCCTCTTTCTGGATTCAGTGAATAGCACAGACCATCTTCCATATTCTGAAGCCCCTCTTTGAACATTTGGTCTGGAGTATAAGTTTGATTACCATCCAAAACGAATGTTTCTGCACCAACACTTGAAGAACTACTTTCTTCGATAAAACTTGAACTTGATTCTGGAGTTTCATCTGAACTTGAGGAAAGCAGTTTTTCACTGGAACTGGATAACTCAATGGCAGAAGATGAGGATTCTGCACTGGAACAGGAACTCTGAACTTGAGTTGATGAACTAGATCTATGCTCCCTTTCATATTGATTTATAATATAATCACAGAACCATACTGCACTCGCCAAATTTCGGGGATTCAAGTTGTCGATAAAACCAGTGCCTATTTTGTTCCCATTATAGTGTACTATCATTGAACGTTCCCTGCGAACAATCTCATCACCCATAGCGATAATTTGATCTCGAGTAACATTAGACGGAATCCAACTAGCCGTCCGTTCCGCTATTTGGAGATTTTTATCAACAAAAACTGCTAAGCCAGATTGTGTTTTCTCACATCCATTTTCATCCATTGCGCTGAGATAGCATTCATAAAAAGGGGGGGGGGGGAGCATCGGAATCGGAGGAGCATTCTGTGATGGCAAATTTCCACAATTATTTTCATCATAATAACATGAATAAAGGTCTACAAGGCGTTCATCAATAAGCCAAGGGTTACCAATATGTGCAAAATAACCTACATAGATTTGATTATCAGTGTATTCACAAAAAATTATATCGCTTTCAGATAACGAAGGTTCTCCATGCATGGGAGGCCTCTCTTTGCTGACATAATGAGAAAACTTACAACCACCATTTTCATCAGGCTCATAACATGCAATTACATTCGCGTTGGCTGAAGAAGACATGCTTTCCCCAGAACTAGAGTTTCCGGATTCGGAACAAATTCCATCATCATCAAAACATGGACCATCTTCATCAGTACATGGACAAAGAACTTCAGAACTGGAACTTTCCTCACTTGCAGAGGAACATGCGTTCGGGTCGTCTTCGTCGCAGTCGCCTTCGCTACTAGATGAGAAATCCAAATCTTCTGAAGAACTGCTTTGTTCTTCTGAAGATGTGGATTCTATTACTTCCGAGGAACTAGATACGGAACAATTGGGAAGAGGAGAACCACATGCACCAAGATTAGAGGAAATCTTCTTTATTTCACCACCCCATAACTCAGCTAAATCCGCAGGAACACAGTGATAATTACTAGTACGACAATCTTCACGGCAAGCATCTTCAGCATCTTTAAGTTCGTGTTTCACCCAATTTGCGGAACAAAAATCGCAACTAATCTTCGATTTAACAAATCCATTTTCTGATTTTTTTCCATCGCACTCTGGCACCCATCCACCATCATAACCATAACTGGACCCTTCACCACCTTCAATAATGCACTCATTAAAAAATGCCCTTTTCGATCTTCTTTAATAGCCCGAACAACATTTTCTTTGTCGTAACCCGTTTTTATATATGGATCTATATCATCACAAAAAATGGCAGAATTAGATATAGAAGTCATTATAACGACAAAAATATACAGCCATTTATTCATGAGGACAATTTCCTTTTTCTTTACACGTTTCAACAAGTTTTCTTAAAACACCCTCTGGTCCCGGTCGCCTTGGTATATTTTTCACATTTGCATCATTTAACGAATCATTATATCGATCTTGTCCATGTTTTAGTTTTTTGAAATCATCAGTTTCCATTATCTTTTTTATTTTCAATTCGTCTATTGAATCTAGCTTGTTTTCTTTTTTTCCCTCCATATATTGAGAACTGTCTAATGGGATTACAGGTTTCTTTTGAATCACAGGTTGATTCAACTGTTGTTGACTTTGTGGTTCTTCATTTTTTTCAGAACACCCTGCACAGAATAGGGCTAACGCCATCATAAAAAACAAATATTTATTTTTCATACAAAATCCTCACAATTAAATTTAAGAACAATTTGTTCAAAATAAAAGTAAAAACTCTATTACAAACAAGCTCTCATTCTTCTATTAACCTTTTTACGACTTTCGCTAAATACAGAAAAGGCTCGCTGTTTACAGCGAGCCCTTCCTCTAGGATAATTCCGTGCTAATGCAAGAATTAGAAACGGAAGTGGGCGAATGCCTTGTTGGCTTCGGCCATCTTGTGCGTGTCGTTCTTCTTGCGGACAGCGTTGCCTTCACCGTTCTTGGCGGCAACGAGTTCGGCAGCAAGGCGGTCAGCCATGTTGGCTTCGTTGCGGTTACGGGCGGCATCAAGGAGCCAGCGAAGAGCGAGAGCCTTGGCGCGGTCCGGTGCAACTTCCATAGGAACCTGGTAGTTTGCACCACCGATACGGCGGGACTTCACTTCGAGACGCGGCTTGATGTTTTCGAGGCAGAGTTCGAACTTTTCAAGCGGAGTTTCCGGACCTTCGAGCTTCTGGCCGAGGTTTTCGAGAGCAGTGTAGACGATCTGTTCAGCGATGGTCTTCTTGCCCTGCTTCAGCACGACACCGACGAGTTCGGTAACGAGCGTGGACTTGTAACGCGGATCCGGGAGGATGGAGCGATGGAGAGCCTTTCTTCTTCTAGACATAGATTACTTCCTTTCCTTACTTCTTGGCCGGAGCGGCACCTTTCTTCTTAACACCGTACTTGGAGCGGCCGTTCTGGCGACCGTTCACAGCCTGGGTATCCAAAGTACCACGGATGATGTGGTAACGAACACCGGGGACGTCCTTCACACGACCACCGCGGATGAGCACGATGGAGTGTTCCTGGAGGTTGTGGCCTTCGCCAGGAATGTATGCGGTCACTTCCATCTTGTTGGAAAGACGCACACGGGCGATCTTACGAAGAGCGGAGTTCGGCTTCTTCGGGGTGCTGGTGTACACGCGGGTGCAAACACCGCGCTTCTGGGGGCAGGACTTCAAGGCCACGGAAGCGGTCTTGTTGCTGATCTGTTCGCGTCCGTTGCGGACGAGCTGTTGAATAGTTGGCACTGTTAATCTCCTAGATTTTGGAGTGCAAATATAGTTTCTTTTTCCAAGTTTTTCAAGTACTTAGGGTTAATTCTCCGAATCTTCTTCGTCATTGATGCCGATTTCGTTGTCCAACATCTGGATTCCGTTGTCGGCGGATTCGTCAAATTCGCCCTGAATACCCATAGGCCGAGCCGCGGCATCCAGTTCGGCGTCGGCATCCACCACCTGGACGTTCCTCAGGTGGCGGGCTCCTGTACCGCACGGGATAAGACGACCCATAATCACGTTTTCCTTAAGGCCCAAGAGCGGGTCTACGCTACCTTCGATGGAAGCGCGGGTAAGGATCTTTGTGGTTTCCTGGAACGAGCAGGCAGAAATGAAGCTGTCTGTCGCCAAGGAAGCCTTCGTGATACCAAGGAGCATCGGCGTGAAGGTCGCCGGAGTCTTGCCGACAGCAGTCAACTGATCGTTGATTGCGCGCAGACGTGCCTTGGAAATTTCTTCGCCCGGAAGCAGTTCGGAGTCTCCGGAATCCTTGATGCGAACCTTACGCATCATCTGGCGGACGATACATTCGATGTGCTTATCTGCGATAGCCACACCCTGCAGGCGGTACACCGCCTGGATTTCGTTCACCAAGTGACGCTGGACCTCTTCAGGACCAAGGACGTCGAGGATATCGTGGGGATCCACGCTGCCTTCACTGATCTTCTGACCAATGTGGACACGGTCACCTTCGTTGACCGCCAGATGGACGCCGCGGGGAACCAGCACTTTCTCTTCCTGGTCATCCATCTTAATATAAACAACCTGATTGTTGCGGACTTCTTCGATCTTTTCGACGAGACCGTCGATCGGAGCGATGAACGCCTTGTTCTTCGGAACGCGAGCTTCAAAGAGTTCGGCCACGCGCGGAAGACCACCCGTAATGTCGCGGGTCTTACCGGCAGCGCGCGGAAGTTTTGCAACAGTCTGACCGACGGTCACCATTTCGCCAGCCTTAACGGTAAGGATTGCGCCGTCCGGAAGCATGTAGTTACCGATCTTCGTGTTGGAAGAATCGACGATGGTAACAGCCGGGTGGAGGTCCTTCTTGCCGTGCTGCTTGTCGCTAATCACGGTCCAGGTTTCCACGCCCGTCACTTCGTCAGTTTCGGAACGGTAGGTGCGGTTTTCAACCATGTCCGTAAGAACAACCTTACCAGAAACGTTACTGATAATCGGGCTGTTATACGGATCCCATTCGAACATCACGTCGCCAGCGTTCACCGTCTGGCCGTTTTCGACATGGAGGATAGAGCCGTACGGAATCTGGTAACGACCCTTGTTGATGCCGGTCTTGTCAAAGATAACGAGTTCAGCCATGCGGCTGGTAACGACCTTCTGGCCATCGTGCTCGACGGTTTCCACCTGTTCAAGTTCGATATGGCCGTCGACGGTTGCCTTCTTGTCGCTTTCGACAGTCAGACGGGAAGAAGCACCACCGATGTGGAAGGTACGGAGGGTAAGCTGCGTACCCGGTTCGCCGATGGACTGTGCAGCGAGCACGCCCACGGCTTCGCCCAGGTCAACCGGACGACCGGAAGCAAGCATACGACCGTAGCACTTGGAGCAGACACCGTTGCGGGAATCGCAGGTGAGCACCGAGCGCATCTTGATATGTTCGAGACCCGTCGCAGAAATCTTCGCGAGGTCACGTTCGGTCACGAGTTCGCCGGCCTTGACGATCACTTCGCCAGTCACCGGGTGCTTGATGTCGTCCACCGGTGCGCGACCGAGGAGACGTTCTTCAAGAGCGATCACGGTATCGTCGCCGTCCTTGAACGCAGAAACTTCGATGCCGTTCGTGGTACCGCAGTCTTCTTCGGTAATCACGAGGTCCTGGCCCACGTCCACGAGACGACGTGTCAGGTAACCAGCGTCAGCCGTCTTAAGAGCGGTATCAGCAAGACCCTTACGAGCACCGTGAGACGAGATGAAGTATTCCATCACGTTCAGGCCTTCGCGGAAGCAGGACTTAATCGGGTTTTCAATAACTTCCTGACCACCCAGCTGCTTGATCGGCTTCTGCATCAAACCACGCATACCGGACAGCTGCTTAATCTGTTCGCGGCTACCACGAGCGCCGGAGTCGGCCATCATGTAAACCGGGTTGAAGCCGTCACGGTCGCTGGAAAGCAAATCCCACTGCTTGGCAGCGACTTCGGAGGTCGTCTTGGACCAGACGTCGATCGTCTGGTTGTAACGTTCACCGTCGGTAATCACACCGTCTTCATACAGGCCACGGATGCGCGACACCTGTTCGGCAGCCTTGTCGAGCATTTCCTGCTTTTCCTTCGGGATCACCATTTCGGCGATAGCCACAGAAGAACCGGCGCGGGTAGCCCACTTGTAACCGTTCGCCTTCAGGTCATCCAGGTAATCCACGGTCACGCGGTTACCGGTGCGGCGGTACAGGTCGTCGATGGACTTGGCGATCACCTTCTTGCCGAAGGTTTCGTTGGCGTAACCAAGTTCCTTCGGAACGAACTCGTTGAAGATGATACGACCGACGGTCGTCTTGATAACATTGTCTTCCTTAAGGGTAAGGAACTTGATCTTTTCGCCAGCCTTGACAGCGACTTCGATATTGCCATTGTCGTCGGCGGATTCGCGGAGGCACACGGCATCCTTTTCAAGGGCGCCCATGTAGACCTTCTGGCCGGCCTTGAGCTTCAGATAAACGATTGCGTTCAGATCGACAACACCGTTTTCGTAAGCGCGCACGGCTTCGGCAGAGTCGAAGAAGTGCATGCCTTCACCCTTACGGGCCGGACGCGGCTTGGTCAGGTAGTACAGACCCAGCACGATATCCTGGCCGGGGACAGCGATCGGCTGACCGGAAGCCGGGTGAAGAATGTTGTTGGAAGACAGCATGAGAACGCGGCATTCGAGCTGCGTTTCGAAAGACAGCGGAAGGTGGCATGCCATCTGGTCACCGTCGAAGTCCGCGTTGAATGCGGTACAGACGAGCGGGTGAAGGCGGATTGCGTTACCTTCGATCAGGCGCGGGTAGAACGCCTGGATACCCAGACGGTGAAGCGTCGGGGCACGGTTCAGCATCACCGGGTGGTCTTCGATAATTTCTTCGAGGATGTCCCACACTTCCGGACGCTCGGCGTCCACGTACTTCTTGGCGGACTTGAGGGTATAGACGATACCTTCTTCTTCCAGACGGTGGATGATGAACGGCTTGTAAAGTTCGAGAGCCATGCGCTTCGGCAGACCGCACTGGTGCATGCGAAGTTCGGGGCCCACCACGATCACGGAACGACCGGAGTAGTCGACACGCTTACCGAGCAAGTTCATACGGAAGCGGCCCTGCTTACCCTTCAGGAGTTCGGCGAGGCTCTTCATCGGACGGGCGGAGCCTGCACGGGCAGTGCGGCGGCCGCTGTCAAACAGCTGGTCAACGGCTTCCTGCAACATACGCTTTTCGTTGCAGAGAATCACGTTCGGGGCGCGGAGGTCGATCAACTTCTTCAGACGGTTGTTGCGGTTGATGACGCGGCGATAGAGTTCGTTCAGGTCGGACGTTGCGAAACGGCCGCCTTCGAGCGGAACGAGCGGACGCAGGTCAGGCGGAATCACCGGAAGCACGTCGAGAATCATCCAGGACGGCTGGTTGGCGAGCAAGCGGGCTTCGTTCGGATAGCGGTGGCGGAAATCTTCGTAGGCGTCTGCCACGATGAAGTTCTCGTGCTTGGTCTCGTAGTCGGCCTTGAATTCGGCGACGGCTTCGGCGAGGCCGCGCAGCCACGGCTGCTGGGAATCGGCCTTCATGGCCTTTTCCGGATTTTCGTAGTAGCTACGGAAACTTTCGCGCTGGGACTTGAGGAAGGAATCCACGACCTTGAGGCGCTTGAGGGCGTCGTCCTGCTTGGTCTTGGACTTGGACAGGGCCTGCGTACGGAGTTCGGCGGAAAGGGCGGTGAGGTCCACGCGGTCAAGCAGCTGCTTGATGGCGGAAGCACCCATCTTGGCGTCGAAAGTACGGCCTTCGTTGGTGAGGTCCTGGTACTGGGCTTCATCAATCAGAGCGTTCGGTTCGAGGTCGGCGTCACCCGGATCGATGACAACATACTTTTCGTAGTAGATGATGTTGTCGAGGTCCTTGGTAGAAAGGTTCAGGAGGGCGCCGATGACGCACGGCTGGTTACGGACGAACCAGGTGTGGGTCAGGGGAATAGCAAGTTCGATGTGGCCCATGTACTTACGGCGCACATTGGAGTGAGTCACTTCCACGCCGCAACGGTCACAGACGACACCCTTGTAACGGATGCGCTTGAACTTACCGCAGTTACATTCCCAGTTCTTCACCGGTCCAAAGATCTTTTCGCAGAAAAGACCATCCTTTTCAGGCTTGAAGGAACGGTAGTTGATGGTTTCGGGCTTGGTCACTTCACCATGGGACCAGCTGCGGATCATTTCCGGAGCGGCGAGGTGAATCGAAATATCGCCAGAATTGTCGCGTTCAATTTCTTCGACCATATTACTTATCTCCATTGGTCTGAATATTGAGACCCAAAGAACGAACTTCGCGGATCATAACGTTGAAGGATTCAGGAACACCCGGCTTCGGAGTGTTCTGACCGTGAACGATGGCATCGTACACCTTGGAACGGCCCTGCACGTCGTCAGACTTGACGGTGAGGAGTTCCTGCAGCGTGTAAGCGGCGCCGTAAGCTTCCATAGCCCACACTTCCATTTCACCGAAGCGCTGGCCACCGAACTGGCTCTTACCGCCAAGAGGCTGCTGGGTCACGAGAGCGTAGCTACCGATAGAACGGGCGTGGATCTTGTCGTCCACCAAGTGACCGAGCTTCAGGTAGTACATGTAACCGATCGTCACCGGGTTCAGGAAGGCTTCACCGGTACGGCCGTCATAGAGCTTGGCCTTACCGATAATCTTGTTGTTGTCCGGATCCATTTCGTAGTTCACGATCGGGTTCTTCTGGTAAGCCTTTTCGAGTTCCTTGCAGATATCTTCGAACTTGGCACCGTCGAACACCGGAGTCGTCACCTTGAAGCCGAGGGTCTTTGCAGCCCAGCCCAGGTGAACTTCAAGCACCTGACCGATGTTCATACGAGAAGGCACGCCCAGCGGGTTCAGAAGAATCTGCAGCGGACGACCATCTTCGGTGAACGGCATGTCTTCGACCGGAACGATCTTCGAGACGACACCCTTGTTACCGTGGCGACCAGCCATCTTGTCACCGATGGAGAGGCAGCGCTTCTTCGCGATGTAGACCTTGACGCACTTGAGCACGCCCGGCTTGAGTTCGTCGCCCTTCGTGACCTTGTCGATTTCCTTTTCCATGGTGCGGGTCAGGGTATCGAGGTTGTCGCGAGCAACGAGCACGAGCGTAAGGACCTTTTCCTGGAGTTCGTCGTCGCCCACCACGAAGGTAGAAGACGGGGACACCTTGGTCACGTCGATCACGGAGAGATTCTGTTCGGTGTAGGTCTGGCCTTCGCGAATCAGGAGTTCGTGAGTTTCGTTGTCCATGACCTTGCCGGCAGCCTTGCCGCCGAGGAGTTCGAACAAATGTTCGGAGCAGGAAGCCTTGATCTTGTCGATCTGAGCCTGGAAGTTGGCGCGGATCTCGTTGATCGTTTCCTGGTCCTTTTCCTTGCTGTTCTTGTCGGCCTTGTCCTTCTTGCTGAAGATGCGGGTTTCGAGAACCACGCCCTTCATTCCCGGAGGAGCCTTGAGGGAAGAATCGCGGACATCGCCGGCCTTTTCGCCGAAGATGGCACGGAGCAAGCGTTCTTCCGGAGAAAGTTCGGTTTCACCCTTCGGCGTCACCTTACCCACGAGGATATCGTCGGCAGTCACTTCGGCACCGACGCGGATCACGCCGTTTTCGTCGAGGTTGCGGAGAGCGTCTTCGCCGACGTTCGGGATTTCGCGGGTGAGTTCTTCCGGACCGCGCTTGGTGTCGCGGACTTCCATTTCGTATTCTTCGATATGGATGGAAGTGAAGGTGTCCTTGATGGCAAGTTCTTCCGAGATGATAACGGCGTCTTCGTAGTTGTAACCGTTCCAGGGGAGGAAGCCGATGAGGATGTTCTTACCGAGAGCCAGTTCGCCGTGGTCGGTCGACACGCCGTCAGCCAGCACGTCGCCAGCCTTCACGAAGTCGCCCACGTCAACGATCGGCTTCTGGTTGATGCAGGAATCCTGGTTAGAGCGCTCGAACTTGCGGAGCACGTAAGTATCGATAGGATCCTTGCCGAGGAATTCGTAGTCTTCGCCGAGACCGGTGAGCGGCACGAAGTTGCCGTCGACCATGTCGCCACGCTGCACGGTGATGTTGCGAGCGTCGACGAAAGTCACCTTACCGTCGTGCTTGGCGCGGACGACCGTACCCGAGTCGAGAGCGGCGCGGCGTTCGAGACCCGTACCCACGACCGGAGCTTCGGCGCGGAGCAGAGGCACAGCCTGGCGCTGCATGTTGGAACCCATCAATGCACGGTTGGCGTCGTCGTGTTCGAGGAACGGGATAAGACCAGCGGCCACGGACACGATCTGCATCGGGGCCACGTCCATGAGATCGATACGTTCGGTTTCGGTGTCGTCGAGAGCGAAGCTCTCCTGGCGCATGAGGTGCGGATATTCGCTCTTGTCGCGAACGATCACGTAGCCGTCCATGTCGCCCTTGAAGCGGTTGTCTTCGGTGAGTTCGGTAGAAGCCGGAGCCACCTTGAAAGCGTCTTCTTCGTCGGCGGTGAGGAAGGTGATGTAGTCGGAAACGATCTGTTCGACCACAGTGCCCACCTGTTCGTAGTCGGCCTTGCCGTTGAAATCATCAACGGTGAAACCGTTACGGTAGTAAGTCACGTTGCCATCGACATCCTTGAAAGCAAACACCTTGTTCACGAAACCGTCGAACAGGTCGCGCTGCTTGATGTCGAGGTTCATGCGCACGGAGTCGATCTGCTTCCTGGTGAGTTCAAGTTCCAGGAACAGGTGCGGGTCGTGCACGAAAGCCTTGAAGATACCGAAGTGCCACTTGGATTCGGGGATCTTCACGACGTTGCCCTTGGCATCCTTGAAGTCGATGAGGCCCACGATACGGTACGGAGTCTCGATAAAGCCGAAGTGATTCACCACGGCGAAGGAAGCGAGGGAGTTGATAAGACCGATGTTCGGGCCTTCCGGAGTTTCGATCGGGCAGAGACGGCCGTAGTGAGTGTAGTGCACGTCACGGACTTCGAAGCCTGCACGTTCGCGGGAAAGACCACCGGGGCCGAGAGCGGAGAGACGACGCTTGTGAGTCAGTTCGGAAAGCGGGTTCATCTGGTCCATGAACTGGGACAGCTGGCTCGATCCGAAGAAGGACTGCACGACGGAGCTCACCATACGGGTGTTCACGAGGTCGCGCGGAGTCGTCTGTTCGTCTTCGCCGTGGAGGTTCAGGTTCTCGCGGATCACGCGAGACATACGGGAGAGGCCCACGGAAATCTGGTTGGCAAGAAGTTCGCCCACGGAACGGGTGCGGCGGTTGCCCAAGTGGTCGATATCGTCCAGGGCGTAGCCTTCGGTGCCGTTGTAGAGACCGACCATGTATTCGATGATGGCAAGGAAGTCGGCCTTGCTCATGGTCATGTCGGTGAGGGCGGGGATCTTGAATTCGTCGCCCTGTTCAGCGAGGATGTCGCGGATTTCGGAGCGGCTGTAAATCTTTGCGTTCAAGCGATAGCGGCCCACTTCGCCGAGATCGTACTTGTGCGGATCGGAAATGAACTGGCTGTCGAAGTAGAGTTCGGCAGTGCGCATGTCCGGAGCTTCGTCCTGCTGCTGGTGCGTCACGGAGTAGATGGCCTTGAGGGCGTCTTCGCGGGACTTGGACTTGTCGGCAGCGAGGGTGTAGTGGATAAGGAGGTTGTCTTCGTCCTTGGAGAGGAGGACAATCTTTTCGACGTTGCTCTGACGGAGCGTTTCGAGCTTCTTCTCGTCGATGACATCGTTCGCGGCAAGGACCACTTCGCCCGAGCTCGTGTCGATGACGTCTTCGAACAGGATGCGGTCGATGAGCACGCAGACGCCGTTTTCGTCGAACTGTTCGGCCATTTCTTCCACGGAGACTTCTTCGGTCTTCTTGTAGAACAGCTTCAGGATGTCCTGCGTGGTCTCGAAACCGATGCAGCGGAGCATGGTCGTCGCGGCAAGCTTCTTCTTGCGGTCGATGATGAGGTAAAGGGTGTCGCCTTCGGTATTGAATTCCACCCAGGCACCGCGGTGCGGAATAATGCGGCTCTTGTAGTCGGAACGGCCGCTGGGCTGGAGTTCTTCGTCAAAACTGATACCGTAGGAACGGTGCAACTGGGAAACGACAACGCGTTCAGCACCATTGACGATGAACGTACCGTTTTCAGTCATGATCGGGAGTTCGCAAATAAGGACGTCGTTCTTGACTTCTTCCTTGAGCTTGCGATCTTCGCCATCTTCCTCGAAAATCTGGAGGGAAAGGGTAGCGTAAAGCTCCATGGAATACGTGAGACCGCGCTCACGGCATTCAGGGATGCTGTACTTCGGGATACCGAAATAATAGCCTTCGTAATTAAGGGAGTAAAGACCCTTGACGTCGGTAATGGGGAAAATATCCTGGAACACGCGTTCCAGCCCAACCTTAAGACGTTTTTCTTGCGGAATTTCCTTCTGGAGGAATTGCTCGTACGAAGCCTTCTGGACTTCGATCAGGTACGGGAGTTCCAGCTGGAACTTGTTGGAGGAATAACTTTTTCGCTCCGTGGTCATTTGAAATACCTCATCCGGTGAAGAGCTTTTTTATCAAAAAATAGCAAAAAAACTTAATACACCAAAAGCCCGCACATAAAGTGCAGGCAGTTGGCGTATAATAGTCAATGAAGTGAAAGCATTACTTCAGAGCGACCTTTGCTCCGAGATCTTCCAGGTCCTTCTTGAGCTTTTCAGCGTCAGCCTTCGGCATAGCTTCCTTGACCACGCTGTTGGCCTTTTCGACCAGGTCCTTAGCTTCCTTGAGGCCCAGACCGGTGATGGCGCGGACAGCCTTGAGGACGTCCATCTTCTTAGCGCCGCATTCGACGAGGATCACGTCGAATTCAGTCTTTTCTTCAGCAGGAGCGGCAGCAGCAGCGGCCATTACGACGGCGCCACCGGCAGCAGCTTCGATGCCGTGGGTTTCTTTAAGGTAGTCAGCCAAAGCCTTGGCTTCGAGAAGGGTAAGACCAACGATTTGATCGCCCAGTGCCTTGATATCAGTTGCCATGATGTGTTTCTCCGATTATTCCGTTTAAATTTTTTGGTTTGTGGTTTGTTGTTAAGCTTCCGCAGCGGCTTCGGGAGCAGCTTCGGAGCCCGATTCTTTTTCCAGCTTTTCCTGGAGTGTCTTGATTTGACCGGCGATCGTGGAGCCAGGTCCGAGAGCGATGGAGACGATCTGAGCGATCATGCCCTTACGATCCGGGATCTTGGAGAGGTTCACGACTTCGGAGCCAGGCATCGCCTTGCCATCAAGGTACACGCTCTTGGCAACCAAGAAATCGGGGTTTGCTTTGTGGAATGCTTCAATTTCGCGAGCAGGCAGAAGCGGGTCTTCTTCGAAACCGACCATCACGGAGGTTGCTCCGGTGAGGAGGTCGTCGAGACCTTCGACCTTGAGGGCAGCGAGCACGCGCTTGAGAAGAGTGTTCTTCACAGCGTGGTACTTCACACCCTTAGATGCGAGTGCCTTGCGAAGGGCATTGTCCTTTTCTACGGTCATGCCTTGATAATTGAGCAGATAGACGGCGGTAGCGCCATTGAAGGACTCGACGAGCGCGTCCACAGTCTGTTGTTTTTTAACTACAGCTTTCATGGTGTCTCCTATCGCGTCAGTGCCATATCAAGTTTGATGCCCGGAGCCATCGTTGCAGACAACGTAAGGCTCTTAATGTAGGTGCCCTTAGAAGATTGAGGCTTGTTCTTGACGACGGAGTCGATCACAGCCTTGGTGTTTTCAACCAGCTGATCAACGCCGAAGGAGAGCTTGCCTACGGGGGCATGGACGTTGGCGCCCTTGTCAACGCGGTACTGGATCTTACCAGCCTTGAGTTCCTTAACCGTCTGGGCAACGTTAACCGTAACCGTTCCGGCCTTCGGAGAAGGCATCAAACCGCGAGGACCGAGGACCTTAGCGACCTTACTAATCACCGGCATCATGTCGGGAGTAGCAACGACGGAATCAAAGTCCAGCCAGCCTTCCTGAATCTTCTGAACCAAGTCAGCACCACCAGCGTAGTCTGCGCCTGCGTTCTTTGCAACTTCAAGATTATTGTCCTTGCAGAAAACCAAGACGCGGACCTGACGACCGGTACCATGCGGCAGCACAACAGTGCCACGAACCACTTGGTCGGAATGTTTTGGGTCCACACCGAGATTGAAGTGGATTTCGACCGTCTGGTCGAACTTCAATTCGGACTTTTTAAGGATTTGGACTGCTTCAGCAAGATCGTAAGCCTTGTTACGGTCGATGCTTTCAGCAATCTTCTTGTATTTTTTTCCTCTGAACATGGTGTTTCCTGTCAGATACGTAACGGTGAATTACCTGCCTCAGTCAACCACTTCAACACCCATGGAGCGAGCGGTGCCCGCAACCATGCGCATAGCGGCTTCGAGGTCGATTGTGTTTAGATCCGGCATCTTCTTTTGGGCGATATCCTGGACCTGGGCCTTGGTGAGCTTACCAACTTTCTTACGGTTGGGTTCGCCAGAGCCGCTTTCAATTCCGGCTGCCTTCTTGATGAGGGCAGGAACCGGCGAAACCTTCGTGATGAAGGTAAAGCTCTTGTCGGCATAGACCGTAATAACGACCGGGATAATCATTCCCTTGTCGTTCTGGGTCTTAGCGTTGAACTGCTTGCAGAATTCCATAATGTTCACACCCTTCTGACCAAGGGCGGGACCTACCGGGGGAGCCGGGTTAGCAGCACCGGCCGGAATCTGGAGCTTAATATAACCTGTGATTTTCTTTGCCACTGTATTATCTCCGTTTCAAAACCGCACTATTATGCGATGTCGGACTCGACCTGGTTGTAGGAAAGTTCGACAGGCGTAGAACGACCAAAGACAGTCACCATGACCTTGATCTTGGTCTTGTCTTCCATGATTTCGTCTACGACGCCCACAAAGTCCTTGAAGGGACCTTCCTTGATGCGGACATTTTCGCCAATGGAGTACGGATTTTGGATCTCGCCTTCTGCGGAGCCACTAGGATCAACTCCCAAAAGACGATCGACCTCGCTCTGTTGTAAAGGAATAGCCACCCTCTTGGTGGGTGTCATTCCTAAGAAATGGGTGACGCCATTGATGTTCATCACCAAATGCTGGGTGAGCTCGTCCAGCACCATTTCAATGAAAACGTAAGTGGGCATCGCGTTCTGCACGGATACATGACGATGACCGCGAACGGTGGAAACCACTTCGCGGGTCGGCAAGAGAATCCGTCCGAACTTTTCCTGAACGCCTTCGCGTTCGATCATCTGCTCGATACGTTTCTTAATATTGTTTTCTTGACCGGAAAAGGTGTGAATTGCATACCACTTCATTTCAGGCATAACATTAACCTCTTCCCATAACTTTGTCAATGATCCAAGAGAAACCAACGTCAAGTCCTGCAATATAAAGACCCATAATGACACTGAACAGCATCACGACGAGGGTGGATCCCTTGAGTTCTTCCCAAGTAGGCCAAGTAACTTTTTTCAGTTCCTCGATGGATTCCTTGACATATTGCTGGATCTTGCGCATAATGACTCCAGGAAGTGAGCAGGTCGGGAGGGACTCGAACCCCCAACCAACGGTTTTGGAGACCGTGACTCTACCAATTGAGCTACCGACCTATTCGGACTTCCTTACTTGGTTTCCTTGTGAACAGTATGCTTGCGGCAGAACGGGCAGTACTTCTTGTACTCCACGCGGGAGGGGTGAAGACGCTTGTTCTTGTCGCAGTCATAGTTGCGCTGATTGCATTCGGTGCATTCGAGCGTGATGAGTTCTCTGGGCATTTTATTATCCGATTACTTGATGATTTCGGTTACGGAGCCAGCGCCAACGGTACGGCCACCTTCGCGG
>NZ_CAMGVQ010000070.1:0-16756 GCF_946062555.1 uncultured Fibrobacter sp. | reverse complement strand
CCGTGACCATGGGAAATTCCATCACTCTCACTTACACCTATCACATCAGCGGAGCGGTAAAGTCGTCCACGTACACAACTTTCCCCAAAGTCATTCCGGCTACATCTCCCTCTGTCATCCTGAGCGATAGCGAAGGATCCCTATATTCCGAAACCCTCTACTACGAGGACTGCGGAAGCAATACCTGCACCCCCCAATACAACGGCAACGTCAGCCGCATGGTGCATGAACTTGCCCACGACAACACCGATTTTACCCAGTACCGTGATGTGGCCTATGCCTACGACCAGCTGAATAGGCTGACAAAAACTGACGACAGGGTGCAGGACTATTTTGATGAAATCTTCGCATACGACCCACAGGGAAGAATGACAGCCCAGAGGCGGGATACGAGCGTCATAAAGAATGTTGGTGGCGAATACAGTTATTACGAAAATACGAATAAACTAAAGTGTGTAGCAAATGGGATAGGGGGAACCGCAGACAATCGTAATATGTCCGGTGCGAATAATTTCGTTTATGACTCTGAAGGAAATCTGATAGAAGACAAATCCAAGAAAATGAAAATCTCCTACGATTGGCGGGGGATGCCCGTGGAGTTTGTCCGAGAGGCGGATGGAGGGGATTCTTTGAAACTCGTAATGGCATACGACGGTAGTGGAAAGAGAATTTCGAAAACACGACTTCGCAAAATCGCAAATGCAACGGAATGGTCTGACGAACTCACGACACATTACACAGGGATTGGGACGGAAATTCGTACAAGTAATAGTGGAAACGCAGATGAAACGAAAGTCGTTGTAAATATGCCGCAAGGTTTCGGTAGATATGGTGTAGGATTGGCAAATTATCCCGACACAAGCGAATTGACTTTTGAATGGTATCTGAAAAACCATCTCGGTTCCACAATGGCAGTGTATCGCACTACGGGAACAACTGCTGGACCGCCCATGTTGCAACATGCTTACGATTATAGAAGCTACGGAGAAAAAATTGACTTGACAGTATTAACGGATAAAGTTACCGAAAACTATACAGGAAAAGAACTGGATGATGAAACTGAACTAGGTTATTGGGGAGCAAGATATCTTGACTTGATGCTCGGAATGTGGATTTCCGTTGACCCGATGAGGCAATTTGCAAGCCCGTATCTGTATGCAGGGAACGGCGTGAATCCGATGAATGCCATAGACTTGGATGGAAATGAAACAAAACTTTCTGTTGACGAAAGCGGCAAGATAATTACAGGCATGTCACGTGTGGATGACGGAAATAATGTTGTTACGGTGTCTTTTGCTGATGGGGCGACTAAAACTTTTGCAGAGCCGCCATTGAATAGTTATTTCTTTACAGAGAATATTATTGGCCAGCTATTTGACCCTAATATGCAGCAAAATGCGGATGAACTATTAGACGATGCCTTCAGTCAATGGCCTGCAGATTTCTTGCTTTGGAATTCGGGAAAAGATTATGACTTTAAGTCTGCCTATTATAAAGGGGCTCCAAATACTGTTGGTGCGTTGAATGGAACCATTATGACGGCCCGAGATGCCGGAAATGCAATGTGGGGCGGATGGGCTAGAAACATGTATCAGTGTCCTTCTTTTCTTAGGGATTTCATTTCCAATTATGTGGCAGGAGGAAAAGAAGATGCTTCAAGTGCAGCAATGCAAAGGTGGGGCTACGATAATTATAAACCATAAAAGTAATTTGTCAATTGCGATTTAACTATAAGTTGTCAAATTTAAGGAATAAAATGTTTATAAGAATATTAGAAATCATCATAAAAACATCAATCTCTCTATTTTGCTTATTTGTCATGTTGCTTTGTTATTTCTGCTGGAATGGGGGGTATTTTGAGGGTTTTGAGAAAGAATTTTTTGTCAGATACTCAGAACTTAAAGATGAAATAAGTGTATGTGAGATTGAGCAAAATAAGATATCTAAGTTTGGTGAAACTATCGACACGGCTTTTTTAAGGTTATTTGTTTATGGGACGCATGGACTATATCGCGTGTACCATATTATATATGAAAACAGTCAAGGAGAGGCCAATTTCTTGACATATAAATTTCCGTTGACTTTGGGGATAGGTGCAATTGTTGAAGATACGGACTTAGTTATAGAAGAGAGTGTTGATGCGATTACAATTTATTATAATCGAAAACCGTTGAATAAATTTGAGATTGAACACAATCCTTTTTCGAAAAAGATTAAATTTGAATACAAAAACGATCTAAGTGAAATGAAAAAGAAGGAAGGATCGTGTTTGATAAGGGACTTCTTATGAAATATGATATGTTACAGATTAATCGATATTTGTCCTTGCCAACATCATTTTTCTTGTTTTTATTTTCCATAAAAACAATAGTGAGTATTTTTTATTTTCAAAATATTTCTATTCCTAATGTTTTTACTTTTTTTTCTTCAGTTCTTTTTTTATTATCATCAATTCTTTTGGTACTTGATTTTTTGAGGGTTCAAAATTTTTTGATTAGAAAAAAAATATGGATTGCTTTATTTGTAACAGGATTTGTGTTAAACATAGTATTTGAATAGATGAGTGTAATTTAAGCGAATTTTGGACCATGCAGGAGTTTAATAAGAGGGTAGCATAAGCTACTATATTCTTTGCGCAACCCCCAAAAGGTAAAAACAATGGCAAAAGTCAACTGAATATTCCGGCGAAAATAAACCGGCATTCCGGAATGGCGGAAACCGCCAGACCGGAATACAGGAAACCGCTCTAGCGGCTTAACTTTTTATCCAGTCCGTAGATTTCCCGCATGGAGATGTCTTTGTGCGGGTCGGAACTGCGGATGTCTATCGTATAGGCGTTGTGGATTATCCTGTCAAGTATGGAATCCGTCAACGGGTTCGCAAGACCGCCCAACTGCTCGTACCATTCCGAGGAAGGGTACTGCGAGCAGAAAATCGTGGACGATTTCCCGCTACGCCGATGCAGGATTTCGAAGATGGCCTTCTGTTCGCTTTCGCTGGGTTTCAGCAGCAGCCATTCGTCGATAATCAGCAACGCCGGTTTCGTGTACTTCAGCATCGACTTCGTGAAGGTCCTGTTTTCGCGGGCCATCTCCAGTTCTATCAACAAATCCGGCAAACGTACGAATTTCGTGTTGTAGAACTGGCGACACGCCTCGTAACCGAAAGCGCAGGCCATGAAGGTCTTGCCGCTGCCCGTGGCCCCGGTGATGAAGACGTTGCGGCCTTCGCGAACGAACTCGCAGGAAGCGAGCCTGGCAATCAAATCCCGGTTCAGTTTCCTGCCCGACGAGTAGTCGATTTCGTTGATATTGGCTCCTTTCTGCTCAAGCCCGGCACGTTTCACGAGCCGGTGCAGGGCGTTGTTCTTGCGCTGGCAATATTCGATATCCACAAGCAGGCCGAAACGGTCGTCGAACGAAATGCTTGACATGTTCGGATCGTCCCGTTGCGCATCGAAGGCGTTCGCCATGGCGCTGAGGCGCATCTCGATGAGTTTGTTCCGTGTCGCTTCGTTAGTCATTGTCCCTCCTGTAGTATTCGGCCCCACGGGTTATCCCCCGCGGCCTTTCCGCAGGTTTCTTGGTCCTGTCGCCGTTTGCCGCAAGCAGGTTCTGGACGCTCTTGAAAGTCGGGGTAACCCCGAAAGAAATCATCCGTTCGCAGGCGGCTTCCAGCGAGACATCGGAGTAGTCCTTCGCCAGCGACAGGATCGCCATGCAGGCCTTGTACGTCTGCTGTTCAATGGGTTTGCTGGCCAGCACGCGTTCGATTACCGTCAGCGTGCTGTAGCCGATTTTGCGCGCCCAGTTGCGGAAACGGTCGCCATCCCATTCAAGGAACTTCTGGTGCTTTTCCGGCATGTGGACGGCCAATGTGCTATATTTCCCCTTGCAGCCGAGCATTTTTGCGTGCGACGCTATCCTGTTCCCGTCATCGAATATCTCGACGATGGAATCGGTTTCACGGACATCCACCTTCTTGCCGATGAAGCCGAACGGGACCGAATAGAAGTTGCCCTCGACGCAGACATGGTAGTTGAATTGGACCGTAAGACTGCGCCATGTGGCGTTCTCGTAGCGTGTCCGGGGCAGCGGCAAGAGGAACGTTCTTTCTTCCAGGTCGAACAACCCTTTTCTGCTGCCCTCCTTCTTTGGGAACGGCCTTTCGTTGTATTCCTCCAGCTTCCTGCGGATGGCACGGTTGAGTTCCCCGATGCCGAAGAACTCCTCGTTCCTCAACGCAGCGATGATCCATGTGGACACATTGCCGACGGTCCCCTCTGCGCTGGCCTTGTCCTTCGGGGCCCGAACCCTGGCGGGAATGATCGCGGTGCCGTAATGTTCGGCAAGTTCCTGGTAGCTCGAATTCAGTTCGTCCGCGTATTTCCTGTTGTGCGTCACTGCGGTCTTGCAGTTGTCGGGCACGAGCATCTTCGAGACTCCGCCGAAAAACTCGAATATGTGGATGTGTGCGTCGTTCCATGACTTCTGTTTTTCGTCCGGGAAGGCCTCCGCGTAGGCATACATGCTGTAGTTGAGAACGCCTACGAACACGTAAGCCTTTTTCTGTTCCCCCGTTTCGGGGTCGATGATGTATGCGGGATCTCCGGCCCAGTCGACTTCGATCTGCTCGCCGGGTTTGCGGTTGATGTGCATTGTAGCCCTGCGGACGCGTTCGTCCTGCAGGATGTAGTGGCAGAACTGCGAGTACATCAGCGGCTTGGTATTCTCGAGCCTGCATTCTTCAAGATATTCCGCCCAGAGGAGCTTCTTGTTCACGCCGTTGCGCAGCAGTTCGTTCTTAACGTGGTCGAAATCGGGTAACTTCCTGTCGGTGATTTTCCTGGTCTCTTTACCGTTCGGGTGTATGATCTTGTCGATTTCCCTGTCGGTGAGACGTTCTTCCAGGGGCCAGCGGAGATTGTACTCGTTGGCCAGTTTCAGGACCTTGTTTACGGTCTTTTTTGACACCTGGCAGCTTGCCGCAATGTCGTTCTGGCTTAATCCCAGGCTTCGCAGCCTGAGGATTTCGCGGTATTTGGTCATTAGACCTCCTGTCTATTTTGTTCGCACGGAATTGTGCAGGCCAAAATTAGACAGGTTTCCTTGTCTCCGGAATCGCGGTTTCCGTTTGACCGGTACGCCGGTTTCCATTACTCCGGTTTCATGGTGTAATTCACTCCGGAATACTCAGTCAACTACAACTCCGAGACTAGGGAACAAATCATCAAACTGGTCCTGAAAGGCGAAAAGTCCGCAAACCAAATAGCCAAGGAACTCGGAATAGGGCCCAATACGGTCGGCCGGTGGGTAGCTGACAATGATGCGGAGTATGTTATAGCCGAAATAGTTCTTTGCTGCGTGATTTATATCACACTATGAAGTTTTTTTGAATAAAGTTGTTGAATTTCCATCAAGAAAAAGACATCTTTAGTCAATAAGTTTATGAAAAAATAAGGAACTTAAAATGAAACAAGTCAAAATAAACTACAGAAACTACGAAGATGTTTCCACATGGTCTTTACACAAAAAAGGTAGTGATAAATGTTTACTTGAAATAACGACGGCAAAGAGATCTGATTGTTACCAAATTTCCACAGACACAAGGCATCCAGACGTTAATGTTTTGATTCTTGATCTTAGAAGTTTTATCAATCAGAATGATCGTATAAAAATTGAAGAATATCTAGATAGGCTCTACATTTATGTCAGAGCTCCATATGTTCATGGCACTCTGCAATACACTGCAATCAAAATTTAGATACTATAATTGGACACACAAATCCTTGCCGGCAATCAACCAGCAGGGATTTTTAGCATTGCATAATCCATCTAGCACATTTTTCGGAACAACTGCTGGACCGCCCATGTTGCAACATGCTTACGATTATAGAAGCTACGGAGAAAAAATTGACTTGACAGTATTAACGGATAAAGTTACCGAAAACTATACAGGAAAAGAACTGGATGATGAAACCTCTCTGAACTACTTCGGAGCTCGCTACCTCGATCCCATGCTCGGAGTGTGGATAAGCGTGGATCCGGCAAGGCAACGCTTCTCTCCATATACATACGGAAGTAATAATCCGATTTCAAGAATTGATCCTAACGGAAACGCTGACTTGAGGGTAGCTGTTTTTTACAATTATGATCAATATAAAATGCCAGTAAATGGGGCTTCAATGGTTGAGCGGGAAATATCTAAACATATAAATCCGGCATATGATAAAGTTCAAATTAGAAGCTTTGGAAGTAAATCAAGGGCTGAAGATATTGTTAGATTTCTTAATGGTGCTGATCAAGCGGCGATAGCTTCTCACGGAGGATGGGATAGTGAAGGAATTTATAGGCTTGGCGATTATATTGAAGGAAAACCTGATACTAAATTTATTTCCCCCGATATCGCTACTGCTGATGGACTTGTCTCCAGTTTATCCGAGGCGGCAAGATATATTATACAAGGTTCCGATACCTATCAGTTAGAACAAAGTTATTCCGTAGATTTTAGTCCTTCCAAGCCTGCTATGGCTCCTGATGACATGGAGTGATTGCTATGAAAATAGCGCTAATTATTTTAGTTCTTTTTATAGAGGCTTTTTCACAATCCTATATATTTAATATTTATGAAGTTCCCTTTGTGGATCCTCGTGATGGCCATGTGTATAATCTTTTCAGGACGGATTCTTCGATGTGGTTTGTTGACAATTTGAAGTTTAATCCGGATTCAGTGTACGGAATAGATTATCTATCGCTCAAAAGCTATTGTGGTGATTTTTTGGAAGCTGGTTGTGGCTATTATGGACGTCTCTATTTCTGGGATGCCGCTGTGAATGCATGCCCAGATGGATGGCATCTGCCCAATAAAAAAGAATGGGAAGAATTGGTTTCATTTCTTGATCAGCAACCTTATTTGAAAAACGTCTTTGTTCAATCACCCCATTTGAGTGGAATGGTTGATGTGATGGATTCTAAAAGACGCGTTGATTTTATTGATATAAAAAGTTGGTGGTGGATGTCCGAATTATGGAATGATTCTGACGCATATGTTGCTATTTATCCTGAAATACTATATGAACATAGTAAATATTCAAGAAAAAATAACAGAAAATTGAGGAAAAAACAATTGCCTGCTTTTTTTGCTTTTGACCACATTGCCTGGCATTTGCATAGAGTACAGATTATGCCAGGAAGGTATATGGAGTCAAATATCGTTATAATTGCTTTGGCAAGATGTGTCAAAAATAAGGATGGGGAAAATTATGATGTTGAAATACCAACAAGCTTTTCGGGTGATGAGTGGTTAGCTGAGTTTTGTGAATGAGGTCTCTTTCGTATTTTTCTACTCTCCGCAGGTGCGATTTGGGCAATGAATTACATAAGGATTTAATAAGAGTGACTCATAGACCGCTGTATTCATTGTGCAGTTTTCCAAAGCAACCTTTGGAAAACTGTACAGCGGGTGCTTTTGAATTACAGCCCCTGACGTACAACTTCCTGATAAATAAAAGGGGCGTCTTCCTCTAGGTCTTTAATGGATACCGTACCTCTAGCATACTTTTCAAAATGCCTTTTACGCATGTTACGACAATCAGGCCTATCAAGTTGTAAGGCATCTATCGTGTCCAAGCATTTCTGCTTATAGGTTTCATCGTAGTCAGGATTGGGGTAGATGGATCCGTCTGCAAAGTTGATGAAGAACGAATCCTGCTTCATAAGCGGGTCAAACGGGTCCAAAGGCGGTACTTCAGTCCGTTTCTTACGGTTCTCGCCAAGGCAACAAAAACGGTAGTTGCTCCATTCGTAGGCAAGTTTCTTTCCGTTTATCGGGTCTGACTTGGGAATAAAGTGGTCTACCGAATCAGCTCCATATACGGAATCAAAGTATATCGCCAAGTAAGCATAGGTATTGGTATATTCGCAAGGCGGCCTCTTTGTAAATAAATTTTTACAAACTCTCATTGCCCAGTTTGGACTTTTTGAAATAGTTTGGAATTGTCAAATACAAACAAAAGGAGTGTTTATGGCAAAAGAACATCTGTATGGGATTGAATTCAAGGATATTCCGAACAACAACCAGTATCTTGGTGCCGGCTTATTTAGAAAAACAGCAACCGGTTATGAAAGTTACGCTGATTTGCGAGGAACTAAAGTTCGCTTTCCGGTGGAATTTCACGATTCTGGTGTGATTTGGGAAGCTACATACCCAGATGGGTCTAGGGCTTATGTAAATTTTCGAATATTCTCAGAATTCGATTTTGATCCAGATACACCTTGGTTTTAATGTTTGTTTAGACTAATTATCAGGACCTTTAACTGACGAGGAGCCCTTCTCTTTTACTTTATTTTTCTAACTTTGTTTTCATGAATTTTATACGCAAGTACGAGTTGGTTCTTGCATTGTCGATACTCGTGCGTACGATGGCGACAAGGAACAGCTCGTGACGACCTCCGAACGTGATGACATGGGCCGCCTTTCGAAGAAGTGTCTGCCGTTTGCCATGGAATGCAAGAATGTTGAGGATTGCAATTCAAACCTCAAGACTCTTTACAATCCTGGAATGGCCATCGGTTATTACACCGCGTCGAATCCGGATTATCCCGATGCAGGCGGGGTCCCGTATGTGGAAACGAAATGGAAACCCGACCCCATGGCCACGAAGGATGTGGAGGGCGCTCCAGGTAGTGACTTCGGCGTTACGGGCGTAGATGGGCGGACGCACCTGGTAAAGTCCTACTCCTCGGGCGTCAACCTGTCAGGCGTCAACCTGCTGGACTCGGCCAGCCTGAACTCCGCCGTGGCAGCCGTGCGTCACGGACGGGCCTACGACGGCGACACGAACTACCGTGCTGCGAGGGATGCGACCCCCACCCACTTGTGGGAGTTGAACACGGACCAGGACGGACGCAGGGCTTTCACGGTGAAGGACGGCGAGGGTCACATAATCGTGAGTGGTTCGCTGGGCAGCACGGGGAACTTGCTTACCCGTAGCGTGAACGAACTGGATGCCCGAGGAAACGTCGTCAAGTCGCACCCGCCCGTGAGTTGCAGCTATACGCCAAAACCTGCAAGCTGCGTTACTCCCAGTGAATTCGGCTACGATGCCCAGAGCCAAATGGTGTGGAGCCTCGAACCCGATGCCGGGGAGACTAGAACCTTCTATGACTTGATGGGTCGTGTCCGTGCGACACAAACTCAGAGGCAGATTGATTCTGGAGCATATTCCATTACCGTCTATGACAACCATGACAGGCCGATTTACACGGGAGAATGGAAAACTGCACTTGACAGTGGGGATGCAAGAGCGTATTTTGACAATGTGCAGAACAGGTTCAATCCAACGGTTGCGGAACTTACCCCAGGTACCGTTACCCGCATGTTTTACGACAGGATACCCACTCGGGACACTCTGGATGTAGAACTTTACCCCGCAAAAGTCAGTGCGGATGCTTTTAAATATGGCAAGACCCGCACGGTGGCGGTGATATCCGACGTGTCCGCCGACAGTGCAGGGAATGTCGTTCGTATATCGACCGCCAATGCATACGACAAATACGGCCGCATCACGGCGACTTACACTTACGCCCCGACGGTTCCAACTGACAGTCTGAAGATGCTTGCGGTGGAGACGGAATACGACCTTGGCGGCAAGGTGACAAGAATTGTCAGGTATCCCTACGGCGTAGGCGATGGCGGAAAAGTTCGCAAGATAGCGGAACGCTATACATACGACCGTCTGGGCCGCATCGACAGCGTGTTCTCGAAAAACGGCAGCGCTAGCGAAGTGTTGCTTGCAACCTACGCGTACTATCCCACGGGCAGTGTCAAGACCGTGACCATGGGAAATTCCATCACTCTCACTTACACCTATCACATCAGCGGAGCGGTAAAGTCGTCCACGTACACAACTTTCCCCAAAGTCATTCCGGCTACATCTCCCTCTGTCATCCTGAGCGATAGCGAAGGATCCCTATATTCCGAAACCCTCTACTACGAGGACTGCGGAAGCAATACCTGCACCCCCCAATACAACGGCAACATCAGCCGCATGGTGCATGAACTTGCCCACGGCAACACCGATTTCACCCAGTACCGTGATGTGGCCTACACCTACGACCAGTTGAATAGGCTGACAAATGCCAATGACATAGAGCAGGGCTATTTTGATGAGGTCTTTAAATATGATGCACAAGGAAGAATGACCGTTCAACGGCGAGATACTAGTATTGCAAAAAATGTGGGTGGAGAGTATAGTTATTATGCTAACACCAACAGGCTAAAGTCCATTGCCAACGGAATGGGCGGAACGGCTGATGACCGCGATATGTCCGATGCCGGTAATTTCGTCTATGACTCCGAGGGCAACCTGATAGAAGACAAATCTAAAAAGATGAAAATCTTCTATGATTGGCGGGGAATGCCCGTGGAGTTTGTTCGTGAAATCGAAAATGGGGATTCTTTAAAACTAGTGATGAAGTACGATGGCAACGGAAAGAGAATTTCAAAAGAGAATATGCGTAAAGTGAATAGTGGAAATTGGACAATAGCCACAATAACGCATTACACCGGCATCGGCACTGAAATTCGCGAGAACTTCGCAGGACCAACAAAAGAGACAAAAGTTGTCGTAAACATGCCGCAAGGATTGGGGCGCTATGGAATAGAAGACGCCGAAAGACCCGATTTCGACGGCATGACGGGCAATGGCCAGGTGGGTTATATCCCGAACGTGAAATTTGAATGGTACCTGAAGAACCATCTCGGCTCCACGATGCTCGTTTACGGCACAGTGTCCTCTACAGACACGAACACTGCCGATATCGGCGAGACAAAGGCCGCGTATGACTACAGGGCGTTTGGCGAAATGGTGACACTATCGCAGCCCTCGGACAAGGTGACAGAAAATTTCACCGGGAAAGAGCATGATGACGAAATCTCGCTTGACTATTTCGGAGCCCGTTATCTTGACCCGATGCTCGGAATGTGGATTTCCGTTGACCCCGCAAGACAATTTGCCAGCCCGTATCTATATGCGGGAAATGGAATGAATCCGGTGAATGTAGTTGATCCCGATGGGAATGAAACGACAATCGATCTAGATGAAAATAATAAAGTTACAAATATGACGTACACCGCAAACGACAATACTACAGTCTCATTCAATAAGCCTGGCGTAGAACCTTTTACCGCTGCAGAACCTCCTTTACAAAGTTATTTCTTTGATAAAAACGAAGACGGTACATTTAAAAATGTTGGAGCAATCTTTGACAATAATATGGACAATAACGCTCAATCGCTTTTAAAAGCGGCAAACGAACTGTATCCGTTTGGTGATATAAAAAAATGGGGGACTGGTGGAGACCTTGATTTTAAAAATAAATTCTACAACGAAAATGTACGAACAATAGGAATACTTAATGGTACGGCAATGACTCCGAGAGATGCGGGTAATGCCATCTGGGGTGGATGGACTCGAGAAAAATATTATACGCCATATTTTATTCAAAGAGGATTGTCAAATGGATATCAATTCATTAAAAAAGGTAAATTAGAGGACACTCAAAGTTCTGTAATGCAAATATGGGGGTTTGGCAACTATAAACCTAAATAATACACTTCTCGAAACGACGGGCCTTTATCATGACGATATTTACAAGAATCCTAAAGCTTGCAATCATAGGTGGTTTTATCCTTTCACTATTCTTGTCAACTCTATTCTATCAAGGAATAGAAAGTCCTTTCGATGTTCCTATTTATTGTGAAATAGAAGGGAAAAACATGTATACCCTAACAGAATCTAATCATCCAGGATTTTGGGAATGTTATTTTAATAGAGACTATTGTGTGACATATACAAGAAGTCTGTTGTATGAGCAGGAGGGTCAAAAACAAGCTTTAATAAGGTATGAATACCCGAGGCATGATCTTTCGGGAGGCAGTATTTCCCTTTTATTGTCAATTGCAGAAGAAGATGAAAGAATAGCTATTTATTACAATCATGAACCTGTTCATGGATTTATTCTAGCGAATAATCCGTTTTCAAAAGAATTGCAATTTGAACAAACAGAGCAAATTCGCATGGGGAAAAAGGATAGAAATGAATGTGCATTTTAGGAGAACAATAAATAAAATGGACAGAATTCTTTCTTTGTTGTGCTCTTTATCGATATTCATAGATTCGTTAGCTTCTGGTTACTATTATCTAACTTACCTGCATAATCCAATACTCAAGTCGATTTTTACTTTCGGATGTTTTTTCTATTTAATTGCGTCTATTTTTCTCTTATTGGAGTTGTTTGGTAATAGATTTAAATTTCCCATTTATAATATCTGGATCCTTTTTTTCCTATGTGGCTTATTTACAAATCTCTGTGGTCGATTCTTTTTAGAATAAAAGATGTATTATGTGGTAATTTGACGGGAGACAGGTCCAAAGGATTAAAAATTATGTGTATTTTGGTATTCTTGTTCATCTTCACTAGTATTTCCTACGGCAACATCAGCTTTATGGGGCATCGGTTGCTGCATGACAACAAAAATTTTGTGCAGATCCGCAACGTCGCCTACACATATGACCAGTTGAACCGATTGATTAAGACTGACGACTTTGAACAGGGCTATTTCGACGAATCGTTTGCTTATGACGCCCTGGGCAGAATCGTTGCACAGCGTCGTGACACCAGTATCGCAAAGAATGCTGGTGGCGAGTATGCTTATCATGCCAATACCAACAGGCTGAAATCCATTGCCAACGGAATGGGCGGAACGGCTGATGACCGCAATATGAGTTACGCAAACAACTTTGTCTATGATAGTGAAGGAAACCTAATCGAAGATAAATCCAAGAAAATGAGAATTACCTATGATTGGCGGGGAATGCCTGTGGAGTTTGTTCGCAGGGCGGGAAATGTCTACTCGCTGAAACTGGTGATGGCATACGACGGTAGCGGAAAGAGAATTTCGAAAACGAGTATGCGCAAGATGAGCGGCGGCGAATGGGATTCGCTCAAAGTGACTCACTACACCGGCATCGGCACTGAAATTCGCGAGAACTTCGCAGGACCAACAAAAGAGACAAAAGTTGTCGTAAACATGCCGCAAGGATTGGGGCGCTATGGAATAGAAGACGCCGAAAGACCCGATTTCGACGGCATGACGGGCAATGGCCAGGTGGGTTATATCCCGAACGTGAAATTTGAATGGTACCTGAAGAACCATCTCGGCTCCACGATGCTCGTCTATGGCACCGTGGCCTTCACGAACCCGAACACTGCCGACATTGGCGAGACCAAGGCTGCTTACGACTACAGGGCTTTCGGCGAAATGGTAACACTCTCGCAGCCCTCGGACAAAGTCACTGAAAACTTCACCGGGAAAGAGCATGATGACGAAATTAAGCTTTCCTATCATGGAGCAAGGTATCTTGATCCTATGTTGGGTATATGGATATCTGTTGATCCCCAAAGAATCTTCCCAAGTCCTTATCTTTATATGGGAAATGGGATGAACCCCGTAGTTCTTATGGATACAAGTGGGGCAGCGCCATTAGGATTTGGTGGACCAATAGGCGTTATTGCGTCTGTGCCTGCTGCCACGTATAATGCAGTTATGGCTGAATGGAAGATGTTTTGTAACGGTCAACCATATTCTGAACAACTGAAAGCTGGTATGTATGCTTATTTTGGTACACTTGCGGGTGGTTTTTTACTTGGATCAAAGAACCCTTTTATGAATGCTGCATGGGGAGGCGTTAGTAGTGGAATTTCAAATGCTGTTGGTCAGAAAGTTATAGATGGCAACAGCGAAATTGATACAGATGAACTAGCTATAGAAATTAGAAATGGAGCGTTCTTTGGTATGGGGTCTGTTGGAGGTGTTAAAATTGCTGAGACACAATTTATGTTTCCAACAGCTGATTACTTGGGAGGGTTTCTTGGAACCGCTGCAACTGCCGGATTTTTGTTATTATCACACGATGAGCCAACTCCAACAAATGAAAGAAAAGAACAAGATTTGGACGAGTAAAAATGCTTTTAATTTCATATTTGTTAACGATATTTATTGCTTTTTTTAACGCCTTTTTATTCCAGATTTATTCGTGGATTAGGGTTAAGGTAAAGAATAAAATTGTTTTAAACCTTGTATCTTGGCCTATGGGGTGTTATTGTTGCATGGTCTTTTGGCAACCATTGTGCATAAAAAAATATATAGGAGAATCCTGTGATTACAATGATTTTATAGGTTTTCTTATATATATAGCTATATTTGTTACATTCTTTTATTTAAAGAAAATAAATAAAGAAATAAGAAAATGGAATGATTTGTTTTAAGTAAATATTTCGAACATATTTTTTATCATCCTCCTCTCTCAAAGGTCGCCCCAAGTAGCTTTTTTCTGTACGATTCTGAAGGTAATTTAACAGAAGACAAACACTAGCAAGGTGAGAGCAGCAAAAATGCACTTGTGCATTTTTACAGCCGAACCGTAGTGTATTGCGCTTTGCGCAATTCCAAGAAAATAAAAATTTCCTATGATTGGAGAGGTATGCCTGTTGAATTTACGCGTAACGATGCCTGCATCGACATACACGAACAGATCGTGTGTGGTTCCATGAAACTCATGATGGCCTACGACGGCTCTGGCCGCCGCATCTCCAAGACGTTCCTAACAAAGTCCGCAACCGCGGCAAGCTGGGATACGGTCAAGGTGACGCATTACACCGGCATCGGCACGGAAGTCCGCGAGGAGTTCCACAACGGTACCCGCGAAAAGGTCAACGTCGTCGTTAATATGCCCGAAGGCCTCGACCGCTACAAGGTCGCGGACGCATCGCAGCCCGCCGACGATAACGCGTCCAGGACGTTCGAATGGTACCTGAAGAACCATCTCGGATCCACGATGCTCGTGTATGGCACCGTGGCCTCCACGGACCCGAACACCGCGGACATTGGCCCGATAGAAATCGAATAGAATGAATATGAAAAAAATGTCTTATTTATATTTTTTGTTGGGATTTGCTTTCGTTTATAATGCTGTTGTGACGCTTCCCTTGTACGTTTCTTTGAATGATTCAATATTTGTTGATCCATGGGGGGGAGTGTGTGGGTATATTCCAACGGCTTTCTTGTTAAATTTGTTAAGAATTTCATCAAAAATGAATGAACGTATTTTTTTCTTTTTTGTTATTGTTGGGCATATTGTAGGATGGGTTTGGGGATTTTTTTTCGTAAAGATATTTATGAAACCTGAAGGTAGAGGTAAAATTTTTTTACTCTACATTGCTAGAACCGCTATTGTTTATGTAGTGCTATTTTCTATTGTTGTTTTGCTATATTTTATTTATTTTTGGAATGTGTTGTAAATACCAATAGGTGAACCCCTTTAGTTATCCCGGGGAAAGTACGGGAACACTTACGATTTGCGGGGTAGATGCTGCGAAATCCAGTATTTTTGAACTCAGTCAGTCTGTGGGAACCGTGCTTCAGGATACGGACGGTCAGTTTATCGGCATGACAGTTCTTGAGGATATTGCTTTTTCCATGGAAAATGATTGTGTTCCCAAGGAGGAAATGATCAGGCGCACCTATGAAGAAGCCGGAAAAGTTTCTCTTGTGGAAAAATTGGAGGCAGCGCCTCATGAACTCTCCGGCGGACAAAAGCAGAGGGTTTCCATGGCAGGTGTCATGATCAATAAAGTCCCTGTCCTTTTGTTTGATGAGCCGCTTGCAAATCTTGATCCGGCAGCGGGAAGGGATGCCATTGAGCTGATCGATCATCTGCAGAAGGACGGAGAAAAAACGGTGATCATCATCGAGCACCGTTTGGAAGATGCCATGCATATGGGAGCTGACAGGATCATCCTCATGGAAAACGGACGAATCATCAGTGATTCTGCGCCGGAGGAACTGTTTTTGTCTGACAGGCTGATAAAGGCCGGAATTCGTGAACCATTGTATCTGACGGCTTTAAAATATGCGGGAATCCACCTTACCGGGGAAATGCATGTGGAGCGCATGCAGGATTTAATGCTTGAAGAAAACCATAAAGAACAGATCAGAAAATGGTTCGCAGAGCGCAAGGCAAAGGAACCGGCAAAAGAAAAACCGGAGGTTCTGCGGGTAGATGGAATCTGCTTTGGATATACACCGGAAAAGGAAAATCTGACAGATATCAGTTTCTCCGTCAGAGAGGGAGAAATGGTCAGTATCGTTGGAAAGAACGGTGCCGGAAAAAGCACAATGGCAAAGCTTCTCTGCGGGTTTGAGAAACCGGATAAAGGAAATCTCTATTATGAAGGAGAGGATATGTCCGGTGATACTATCAAGGAGAGAGCTGCGCATATCGGCTATGTGATGCAGAATCCCAATCAGATGATCAGCAAGCCCATGATCTTTGAAGAGGTAGCCATGAGTCTGACTCTTCAGAAGCTTCCGGAAGAAGAAATTAAGCAGAGAGTATATGATACTTTAAAAATATGCGGTCTTTATGAATTCAGAAACTGGCCGGTCAGTGCATTGAGTTATGGACAGAAAAAGCGTGTGACCATTGCAAGTATATTGGTTGCCAATCCAAAGATATTGATTCTGGATGAACCTACGGCAGGACAGGATTTCAGACATTACACGGAGATCATGGAGTTCCTTCGTGAATTGAATGAAAAAGGAATCACCGTTCTGATGATCACTCATGACATGCATCTGATGCTGGAGTATACGGAAAGAAGTCTTGTATTTGCAGACGGCAGAAAAATTGCGG
>NZ_CAMGVQ010000069.1:0-16833 GCF_946062555.1 uncultured Fibrobacter sp. | reverse complement strand
AAAACGACAAATAAGCCCATCTTCAGGAAAAGAATGTATTTTTAGAGGTTCCCTTAAGATATTAGGAGATTAAAATGAAAAAAATTATCACTCTCGCCATTTTCTTGATGGCATTTACCAGCGCATCCGCAGCAATCAACAGCCCCAACGTGTTCGGCGCCAGCCTCACCGAAGGTTCCGTTATCTTCCAGGGTAAAAATGCTCCCGACTTTGGCGACTACAGCGCATCGTACACGCAGCTGGCCTTCGACGCCTTGATCGGATTCAATTCCCGCATCGGCCTCCATACAGGACTTGGCCTGATGCTGAACGTCGCAATATTTACCAACGGTGATGACGACACTGGCTACGGCACCCACAGCAGCGACGATGTCGATGACGACATGACCATCGGCATGGCCATCACGATTCCCGCCATGGCACGCTTCTACCTTTCCAACAGCTTCTTCATGGAAGCGGGCGCCACCTTCGATATCAACCTTTTCGAACAGTGGTACTCGGGTTACGCCGAAGAATGGGATAGCAACGACGAGCAGGAACTCCTGAACGTGGAACTCGGCGCTGGCCTCGGTTTTACTCTGGGCTTCGGTCTTGAATTCAACTTCAGGTACACCTACGGCGTGACCGATATGTACAAGCATGCCGAATGGTCCAATTCCCGCCTCAGCCTCGGCATCGGTTACTGGTTCAACTACAGGTAACCAAAACCGACAAGCGATTTTCGATCCGCTCACCCGAGCGGGTTCTTTTTTTTATTTAGAACAGCGTTTTCAGACCGAAGCCTATAATTCCGTCCAAGTAATTTTCGCCGTTTCGTAACGCATAGTAAAGATTTACGCTCCAGTTGCCGCGATATTGCGTAAAGGCGACACCGTAATCATGCTCACGTTTCCAGCCATGACCAGGCGCAAGCGCGCGATAAAGTCCCGGCTGATAGAAAGCCTCGATCGAGAGGTCATAACCATACTGCCACAGCAACGCCACTTCGGAATACCCATAGGAACGGCTACGCACAAAGCGCACGTCCATTCCCCTAAAGCTATCCATACCGCCAAGCGCAAAGTAATCCAGTCGGTCAAGAGTCGCATCGGTCGGGAAAATTCCACCGGCGGCACCGCTGAAGCGCGTCATCCAATTTCCGTAGAAGGGAATATAGTGAACAAGCTTCGCGCCCGCCCGCAAGAAATTGTCCAGCGAATCCGGGCGGGCCATATTCCAGACGACCGAGCCCTTAAAGCGCGTACCCGAGCGGGGCAGCACAAATCGGTCCAGCGAAACATAGGAGAGTTCTAGCGACGAAGTCTTGCGGTTATTGCCGACACCCAGGAAAATGCCCATGTTAAAATCGAAGCCGATGTCGCGCGAAACACCTAGTTCACCATAAGCCTCGCGCGTCGAAGAATCCTCGTCGAAGTAGCCTCGAGCGACAACATCCCAGGCGGTCCCCAGAATCCACGGTTCCTTATAGGAGCCTTCCAGGCGGCGTGCTTCGTCGGAGGTGAAACCTTGCAAGAAAAGGTCGCGCGCAGTCCCGCGGATATTGTAAAGCGAAACATTCACGTTGCCTTCCCACACGTCGGTCTCACTGGAATAAGTCAGAAGCGCATACGCCTCCGAAACGGCCGCCGCCTGCATCCGATAAACGGGAATAATGCGATTCCGGGTCGGATCACGGTACATCTGCACAGGCGCCACACGGTCGTAATAACCGATTCGGGCCAGTTTCATATCGGAGCGTTCCAGGTCCTGCTTTGACACCAAATTTCCGGTAACGATTCCCGTCTGCCTACGGAATACCTCGGGGCTGCTTCCCGACGAGTCCAGATTCTCTGGTTCCGCCCACACCCATGCCGAGCCGCGCTCCATCTGCAAATTCAGAACGCCAGCGCTATCGATACTTCCCGAAAGTTTCGCCGCCAGGAATCCGTGATTTTCGTAATAGCGCAAAAGCTGGTCCCGCGCGAGAGTCCAGTTTTCGCAGGGTTCCCCCACAACCGACGCCATTTGCGACTCGTCGTAAGGTTCATGCACCCCCGACCACCGCACTGCCGTAACGCGGCACCCTTCCGAAGCAGAAGATGCTACAACAACGAAAAACATTGTGACAACAAAAAGGAAGCACTTCACCTTACAGGAGCCATGCCCACAAAATAAATTCCGAACTCTGAATTCCGAATTCCGCATTAGAAGTACGCCCTCACCTCGGTGCTCAATTTCTGGAAGATATTCTCTTCGGCATCGCCAAAACGCAAAATATAAAGACAACCCATTGATAAAAAGTCATTGATATCTACTGACAGCGAAAATTCAAAACGGTAAGTTCTTCCGTCGTTGTACCCCGCCATCACCTGGTACGGAATAATGTCGCCATGGCTATCCACCTGCACCACCGAAAATTTCGCGTAGGAATTCACCTTTTTTTGCTTATGGTAACCAACGCGCAAAGCGCCTTCCCACAGATTCGCGTCAAATTTTCCCACTTCATAGCCGGAGCCGTCGGTGCCTTCGCCCGTACGGTAACGGCCCAGTGGCTGCACGAAAAACCCCTGCAAGAAATCGAAACGGTATCGCAGCGAGCAATCGTAAATATCCCACTCCCATTCCTGCATCGCCGAAAGCTCATTTTCCTGAACCAGGAGTTCACCACCGACAAAATGGTCCAGGTTGATTCGATACCCCGCATCGAACTGATGCGAATAAGATGTCTCGTAGTACGAAATCGAAGAAAGCTTCTTGTCAAACGACGCCCCCGGCTTATAGGCTAGTGACACCCCCGACGGATGTTGCCAATCGACAAGCCCCTCCACCGCCATACGCCCCGAAGTCATGCGATGCAACTGCGAACGATTCACCGGCGGAAAATAAATCTTGCGTCCTGTCGTATCGCTCCCCTCGCCCTCGTAAGAACCACCAAAAGTCACATCGCGCAAAAAGCCCTCTCGAATTCCCAAGGCAAGCCCCGGATTAAAACGCAATTCCATACCGAACTCCGCATCGGACGAAAGTACCGCTCCCACAGAATCGTTACGGCCCATCCCCTCGTAAACAAAGTCACCGTTGTCCACGCCCTCGATATAGCTCGCGGTCAAACTGTCGTAGCGCACATCGCCTGTTCCCGGAGCCACAGCCTTATACACCGCCGTGTAAATCTGTTCTTCGGTCAAGCCCAACTTGTACGAGACATTTCCCTGCACCCCCAGTTCCTCGGCACCAAAACGGGAATCCAGATTGGCAAGCCAACTGTTTTTTGACTCCGAAGAATCCGTCCGCACGCGTTCATACTGCAACAGGTGCGACAAGGTGAAATAGCGGTTGTTGTAATTCGCCTCTTGCACCCAGGTCGACGCCCACAGGGAATCCGCCCATTCGTCTCCGTAGGTATCGCCATGGCGCTTTGCCATGCGGCCCCCCACGCTTTCGCGGATTTCCCCTCGATCAAAGAAGATGCCGAAGCCGCTCGATGACTTTCCGTAAACCACCTCGTCCTGAATGCCTTCCTGATCGATTTTCGTAAAGCGCAAATCACCCGTTCCAAAGGGGCGAACCATTCCCTGCAAGTACTCCGCATTAGCCGTTCCCTGGTAACGCTCCATTTCGCGCTCCTGCAGGCTCGATACGCGAATCAGCGAGAGCTCCCCTAAAGCATACCGGTTGCGATGCTGAACTCCGAGTTCACCCCTCGACGAATTCCAGTCCTCGTCGGCATTGCGGCGGTACCCCCACTGCGCCAAACCGAACCAGTCACGCGCAAAGCGCGAACGCATCGCAAGTTCGTCATGCAGCAAATCGTCATCCAAGAACGAAGAATCCGCATACGCCAAGTCCCAGCGGTCGCGAAGTCCGTAAAGGTTCCAATCCAAATCCGTGCCGCGGAACTGCAAGATGTCAAAACCCTTCTGCACGCGGTTCCCGTAAACAGACATCGCCAAGGGGAAATGCAGCAAGTCACGCGTCGAGTCCGTTGTCACAAACCAGCGGAATGCGCGCCCCTCGGGCCCCCCCACCTGCGACGAGACAATGTTGGAGTCGCTCCGGTTTAACGCCAGTTCAAAGTCCGCATAGAACTGCTGGTTATGCTGCACGCGCACCCGCGCATTCATGCGTTCCGTTCGGTCGGGGCGATTGAGCGGCGGAAGCGTATCGTTACGGACAAATTCATCGCCACGATCCGCCTTGAGCATCGCATAATCCTCGTCGGTCCACACGCCGCGTTTCAGGCGGTCCACATCGTTTTCCAACTTAAATCCGGAAACATCCAGGTACAGGTTCGGGTGGCGGTAACTTGCTGCCGCACCGTACAGGGTGTAGATATTGTCATTCTCGTAGGCATCGTATTCCACGCGGATTTCGTCGTCAAAGCTCGGAACCACCGCCCCCTTGAAATCGAGCATACCGCCCGCATAATTCACCAAGTAATCACGCCCGCGCGTCAAGCGCACCCCGTTCAACCACACCGTTTCGGACTGAGGCACCACCGCGATAAAATTCCCGACTCCGTCGAGCGAATAGCCCAGCTGCTGACCGCTCACGCCATTAAAGGTAAACGTGTAGTGCTGAACCTCGTCGGTACCCACCACGCCACGCACCTGCGCAAAACCTCCGCCAAAATTTCCACGCACGCCCCCCATGGCCCCCAACGAAGCGCGTTCCACCCCCGTAAATCCCATCGAGGAATCCACCCAGGTCAGGTCTCCCAAGTGCAAAAAATAATGCGGAGATTCTACACGAAAATAAATTTGGTCCACTTCGCGGAGTGTCGCCGTCGTCTGGTCCCCCGCACGGCGACCCACATCCGAAAGGAGAGCGTCCACATAGACACTGTCGGTCAACTTTCCCGTAATCGAAAGCCGCAGTTCCTGATCCACCTGCGTCCCGCCATCGCCCACGGTCACCTGCACAGTCTTGTATCCGTGAGTCTCTATGGAATCATGCCGGGAAGCCGTATCCGAATTTTGAACAAACGAATTATTCCGGGCCAAAAGGGACGGGTCCCACACCGGCAGCGAATCGACATCCATGCCGAATGCGCATGCCGCAAACAAGAAAAGTCCCAACCAGAACTGCCGGGACATCGCAACTACCTGTCGCTAGGTTCGATAACAAACTGCCGCGTAGACAAGAGCTTTCGGCCCGCCACCAGATCGACGCTCCATTCGCCCGCCTTCAGCATGGCAGGGGCAATCGTCGTAAGGCACACATCCTGCGTCATATCGCAGGCAAGTTTCTGCACGGTATCGGCACCGTTAAACCAGATATGCATCAAGGTGTCATCCTTGAGCTGCAACGCCGAAGAAACCGTGGAATAATAATAGAGGCGCATTCCCTCTTCAAAGACGCTATCGACACCGAATGGCGAACCGTTCACGATATGGCTACAGACGACACTCTGCGCAAGCGACAGTTCAGCCTCGGCCGAATCGCGGATAGTCGCACGGCCCCAGTTGGCCACAAGGATCCAGTGAATCAAGAAACCCAAGAAAACGGCGATAACTAGAACCGTCGTCTTCCGCAAATTACGCAGCGGAGGGAGTTTCGACACCGGAGCCTCCAGAAAAGCCCTTAACGAACCAAGCGGCTAGTATTCTGCGTAAAGGCAGGCACCGCGTCGACCAGCTTTTCCACCAAAAGGCGGTTGAAGTCCTCGATACGGTTAGGCAGCCTGGAACCCGGGAAAATCTGCACCAGCAGGAGAGCCTGGTCCACCGGGGAAATATAGATGGAGCGGTTTTCTCCAGAATAGGAAACCGACTGGAAATTTTCACCGCCAAGCATCATGCCCACCTGGAGAGCCGAGTCGAACGAAGCCGTACTCAACACTGCGAGCGGAGTCGCATCAATTCCCAAGGAACCTACTTCTGCAATAATCGATCCATCACGATGGCAAAGGACAATATATTCAGCCTTCACGCTCGCCTGATAGGCAACCATCAAGCGCTGAACTTTTTCGGCATCATCAGAAAAAATGGTAAAATCGCTCATTATGCACCCTCGTTAAATTACTTCTTCTTAGGCACGTACGGACGCAGTTCAATTTCGTCATCAGCATCGGCTGCAGGTTTGGCGATATCGCGACCGAAGGTCGGCATACGGGGAACCGTAGTCGCGGCACGGGGTCGACCGAAGGGCGAAGACGTGGCACCTTTCTGGAACAGACCGGCGCCGGCAGTCGAAGGCTGGGCAGGTGCACCAGGGGCGGCCGGCTGAGGCGGCTTGGCTGCAAACGAGGGCATGCGGAAAGGCGATGCGGCTGCGGGAGCGGCAGCAGGCTGGGCCGGAGCGGCGGGCTGGGTCGCCTTAACCGAGACCCCTTCCTTGGTGAGGGAAACATCGTGAACACCGGTATTACCGACATTCGCGGCAGCCTGACGGAGGAAGCCCTGCTTCACGTTAAACTTTTCAATCACCAGCATGGCAATCGTCTTCAAAGTCGTTACGACACCCTTACCATTATGGGCAGTCGCCGGGAAGAACGGCACATTACGCGGGTTAAGTTCCGCATTCAGTTCATCAAGCGTAAACACATTGTCCATATCGCGCTTATTATACTGGAGCACGAAAGGCATATCGTCCAGGTCCATGCCATAGTCCTGCAGGTTCTGGCGCAGGTTCTGGAGGCTTTCCAGGTTTTCTGCCTGACGGGACCTCTGGGAGTCCGCCACAAAGACGATACCGTCTACACCGCGGAGCACCAACTTACGGGTACTGTTATAATAAACCTGACCGGGAACCGTATAGAGCTGGAAACGGGTCTTGAACCCCTTGATATCGCCCAAATTCAGGGGCAAAAAGTCGAAAAAGAGCGTACGGTCACCTTCAGTTGCCAGGGACACCATATCGGTACGCTTATCCTGGGGCATCTTCTGGTGGATCACCTGCAAATTGGTGGTCTTGCCACTAAGGCCCGGGCCATAGTAAACGACTTTACAACTAATTTCTCGAGTAGCAAAATTTATCGAAGACATTACACATCCTTGATATATCTAACTCAAATTTAATAAAAAAGTAATTTTGAGGCCACTTCAGCCTCTATTTTACCGTTCCAAATAGGATTATGCGACTCTTCGGGCCCTTTTAGGCCCTATCTACCACGTGAATCGTGCGCTGCGGGAATGGAATCGTGATATTTTCTTCGGCAAAACGCTTCTTGATCTCGGCGGTATACTTCCAGAGCAAGTTAAAATAGTCCTGCGTACGCGCCCAGGCGCGGAAGGTGACATTCACCGAACTGTCTTCCAGCGAAGATACAAAGAACTGCGGTTCAGGTTTCAGCATGAAAAGCGGCTCCCCCGCCACGACATCGCGCATGATGTCGAGCGCCTTTTCCGCGGAATCACCGTAGTCGATGCCCACCGTAATTTCAAGCCTGCGAAGCGGATTCTTGCTGAAGTTGACAATCGGTTGCCCCCATAGAGCCGAATTCGGCGCCGAGACGAACAGACCGTCCACCGTCTTGAAGGTAGTATTGAAAAGCCCGATTCCTACAATATTCCCCTTGATGCTGCCACACTCGATGTAGTCCCCCGCCTTGAACGGCCGCAGGAACAGCAGCAAAAGTCCAGACGCAATATTCGAGAGCGTATCCTTAAGCGCAAGGCCAATCGCCAAGCTCGCCGCACCCACCATGGCCACGAGCCCCGCCGTGTTGACACCCAGCACGTGCAGAAATAGCAACAAAGTCACAATGTAGATGCAATAGGAAAAAAGCGAGTAAATCAGCGGTTTGGCCGCCTTGTCGAAGCCCTTATTTTCGGCATGGTCGAGAGCCCGCCTTAAAACCACCAACAGCACCTTCGCTACCACCAAGATGACAAACGCAATCAAGAGACGCTGCAACATTGCGTGATCCATCAAGTGGTTCACCCAGCTACCAAAATAAACTTTCAAATTATCCATCAAGAAGAAAAATAGAAAAATTCGACCATTTAAACGAAAAACTCATCCTGGAACGACTGTGAGGAGTGATGGTATCCAGGTTGATAAATGAAAGGGCTGCTACTACGAGAATTTGATGCGCGGGTCTACGAGAGTGTAGAGGATATCGCTGAACAGGCGCCCAATCATCGCCATCAAGCTGCTGAGGAAGATGACTCCCATGACCACGTTATAGTCGCGGTTGACCATGGAGTTGTAATAAAGTAGCCCCATGCCATCGATATCGAAGACCTTCTCGATGAGGAGCGCGCCCGCAAACATCAAGCTGCAAATTTCGGAAAGGCGCGTGGCAATGGGAATCAGAGCGTTACGGAGCGCGTGGCGAACGAGCGCCTGGTTAAAGCTCATGCCCTTCGCAAGCGCGGTACGCATGTAGTCCTTGCCGAGTTCTTCGAGCGCCGAATTCTTCATCAAAAAAGTCAGGAACGCGAATTCGCTGATCATGTAGCAGAAAATCGGCAAAATCAAATGGTGTCCGAGGTCTACAATCTTTTCGAAGAAGGTAAAGTCTTCGAAATCATCGCTCGTGAGGCCGCCCAGCGGGAAAATGTCGAGGTACGAACCGCCCGCGAGGAATATAATCAGCAAGATACCGAGAGCGTAGCCCGGCATCACGTAGCCCGAGAAAATCACGCCCGAAGAAAGCGAATCAAGTTTGCTTCCGTGATGCACCGCCTTCCAGAGGCCCAGCGGAATACAGACAAGGTAACTCAGGAAGAACGAGGTGATTCCAAAGAACAGCGAAATCGGGAAACGGCTCGTAATCACGTCCCACACGGGGAGCCCATATGTGTAACTGGAGCCCAAGTCCAGGTGCAGAACGTTCCAGAGCCAAGTCAGGTAACGCTTCCAGGCGGGTTGGTCAAAACCGAAGTACGCCTGGATTTGCGCAATCTGGTCGGGTGAGAGTGCCTTGGAGGCATCTACCCCGCCCTTCATGGCCGCAGCCTGCTGCGCACGCGAAATCATTTCCTCCACAGGTCCACCCGGCAACAGCTGGATAAGGATAAAGCATACCAGCGAAATCCCGATGAGAGTCGGAATCATCAAAAGCAAGCGGCGGAGGATATAGGAGCGCATAGAAGTGGTTGGTGGTTAGTGGTTAGTAGTTAGTGATTGGTGGTTAGGATAGCATTAAGAACATTTCTGTTTACTTAGCCACCGTTTACAAACCACTTAAATCTTCCTGTTTACTAACCACTAATCACTGTTTACTTATCTCATCTTGCCGGAGCGGAGGACGTCCATCATGTTGAAGGGTTTGGCCGTTCCGTTTGCAATGTGGCATGCGAGGAAGTTCACGGCGTCTACGGTGCCTTCGGCGTAAATCTTGCGGCCGCAAACATTGTGCTGGAATTCAAAGTGAACCGTACCATCGGCGCTGTCGAGGCTGTAGGTGTGGAAGGCGTGACCGCCGAGGTATTCTTCGGGTACGTGCATACGTTCCATCTGTTCCTTCTCGTCGCGGACCTTTTCGATATCATCGACGGTGAAATCGAAGCCCATCTTCTGGAAGTCGCCCACCACGGCCTTCGCGGTACCGCTCGTATCAGCCTTGGTCTTCTGGTGGCTTTCGACCACGGAGAGCTTGTAGCCGCTGAATGCAGTCGGGAATTCCTTGGCCAAGAATTCAATCATCGTCTGGAAAGCGACAATCTGCTTTGCCATGTTCGGAGCAATCACGCTCGGGTGATTGGCATCGGAAACGAGCTTGGCGAGCGCTTCGCGGTCGCCGCCGGTGGTGCCCATCACGAACGGAATCTTGTGCTTTACGTAGAAAGCGGCGTTGTCGTTTACGGCCGTCGGGTGCGTGTAATCGATACAAATGACGTTCGGGTATTTTTCGAGAACTTCTGCAATGCGAGCTTCGCGATTGCTCGGCTTCAAAAGCTGGATGGTCTTGCCGGCAACTTCGGCTTCGTTTTCAACGATAATTTCACCCGTCAGAGAATACGGGACGAGTTCGAGGCCGCGAGCCACGCAGGTTTCGGCCACAATGCGGCCCATGTTGCCCGGAATACCATTTACCATCACTTGAACAGACATAAAATCTCCTAATTTTTTGATAATAAGATAGAAAAAGTCTCACCGACTATCATCCGCACCTCAATTTCAATCGGGCGAGTTCGCGACTATACGGCGAAACTTCTAATTATTTTAATATGCCATATCAATAGTTTCAGCTTACAAATCATTCATTTCGCATACAATATAGTCGGATTGTCCTTATGGATATCGAAGCGAGGAAGGTCGATGGAATTTTCCTCACAGAAACCCGACCAGAGTCCGTCCATTTTCTCGGTATGAAACGGCTTCTCAATCAAATGGAATCCGTTTTTCGTCTGGATTTCCAGAATGCCGTTTGCAGGCTGGAAAGGTTCGCATTTTTCAATCAGTTCGCAAATATTCTGCTTGTACGGAACATATTCCGCATCCACATCGACAACCCAGGTCTTATCTTTACCTGCACAGTTCGCACGCCCGGCAGCACTCGCCACCAAGTGATGCGGAGATGCATAAGTCTCGCCGGAACAGATTTCATCGGTGATGTGCTTGAAAATCGCCATCGAAACATCCTTGAAGTTACGCTTGTTCAGGCGGATATAGGCCCGCACATTGAATACATCGCAAATCGTCTTGATTTCTTTTTCCACTTCGTCAAAATGCTCCAACGACGAAATAAAGTAGTCTTTAATAGAGCGACTATGCATATTTCCGTGATACGCCGGATCAGGAACGCCTCCAATTTTTGGGTCGTCACTTTGCCTGCGGAGCAGTTGTACGTAATAACAGTCGCCAGGATTCTCGAATTTGAGCATCGAACGGATAATCTTGAAGTTATCAACCATTTTTACCTCCTATTGATTTGATGGCGGCACGAATTAAACTTTCTTTGGAGAGGACTCCCCCATTGATTTGCATTTTATGGCAAAAAGCGAGAGCATTTTCCACGCGAATATCATCCCATTTTTGCGAAACAAAATCATCCGCTTCGACAATGGCGACAGGGATTTCATTTTCAAGACACTCCGCAACAATAGGGCGATTCAAGATTTCTTCAAAGTCATCACGCGGATGGCCTTCAGCATCCAAAGTCGATTTGCAATCGGCACGAGCTAGGCGTTGCAACCGCCAAAACAATGGATGTTTTACCAGTTGCCAAATATCGTACTTGGAACGCATTACCTTTAAATCCAAAGCTTTCATGTGATTTCGAATGAGCCAAAGAACCTGTTCACGAATTTCACGGTCAAAACCCATTTTCGCAACACGCCCAAGCCAGCCAAAAGCAATGTTCGCCCCATCAATCTCATGCCCGTGCATATTCTTGCCATTGTTGCGTTCTAGTGCATTTTTCTTCCCCACATCATGAAGCAACGCCGCCAACACGTCAACCCAATCGTGTTCTTCGGCAACGACATTCTGAATCACGAGTTTCGTATGTTCCCAAACATCGCCTTCGCAATGGAAATTCTTATGTTCGCAACCGACCATGTAACAATCGATAAAGTCAAAGAATTCGTCCTTATGCAATTCGATTTCTGGAATAGGATTGCGTAAAGAGAGGATATCTTCTATATGGCAAGCATCTATCTGCATTTTTTTTCGGAGGCTTTCCCTATTTTAAATAGACAATTACTACAATGAATAGTAACGAATGTTATTTCGTCCTGCAGAGAAAAAAATCAAGATTATAAGATCCTATTTCTTGTCGGTGCCACACATCTGACTGCACAAGACAACGACATCTTCTACAGAAAGACCGGAATATTCGGCAATTTTCCCATAGGACAACAGATTGTCAAGAATCATCCGTTTGGCGATTTTACGATTTCGATCGGAAATACGTTCTTCAATCTTCGCATTGACATCGTCAGCGAATTCCTTGAAGAAGCCACGCCGCAGGGCGTTATGGTCCCAGACCTTGTGATACATATTCCGATAAGCCTCGAATTCCTTCTTTGATAAGTTAGACACTTTTGAACTTTCTGTCAACTGCTTGAACTTGCTTTCGTCCAGTTCCTCGGGCAAATCCTTAAGGCGATTCAGGTAGCGGAAGAAAAACAGCCACCTACCAAAAGCGCTGGAAGTCTTCTCGATGAAAAAGGGCACCTTCGAAAGCCTTCTTGAATGCCAAATCAACAAGCAAACCGCCTACAAGCTAAAAAAGGCGAGGCTTTAAAGGTTAAATCACTAAATTTTATTTTCACTTACGCTTCAACTTAGCCAAGCTTTCAAAGGGGAGCAAATCCCCGCCGTTTGTGTCGTTGCGGTGGTCGTTGTATATGTTTCTGCAGTTGGCACAAATGCAGTGGAAATTCTGACGAACATTTTTTACCGGGCGCTTGCTCGGGAAAAAATAATAGATGTTCTGGACACCACCGTAATTTAGGAAGGCCAAATCAAAAACCTTTTCATAATCATAGCCGCAGATTTCACACGCAGCACCCCTTTTCTTCACAAGATCCAGTTGAAGAGGCACTACCATGCTGTAATGATATGTTTTAGGGACACTTTCTGTATTTGTTTCACACAAATTAGAAGCAAAATTCTTTTTCGCAGAGACACTAAAAGTGTTATAGAGAAAATCGACCCACAGCCATTCCAATTTCGTCCCAAGAGAGTCGTTCAGCACCATCCCCGAATGGCCTTCTTTCCATACATATCGAGGAAGCGCCTTTTCGAGGTCACGGATGCTGAGATGCGTGCCCCGCTCCGTATCCACCAAGAAATCAGGCTGTATATTCACATAATAAGTCATACGCCCTTTTCCGGACCAGTCTTCGTCATGATAGGGGTCGGACACAATCCTTCCGCTCATGACCACACCAGTTTTCCCCTTACCGACACGAAGCATAAAGAAACGGTCCCCGCAGTGAACCTTTTCGTGTTCCCACACGCTCCAGTTCAGCATGTAGTTTTGCGTATTTCGGGCTTCTTCTATGGCATTTTTGAAACGATCCATGCCGTAGCTGGAAATTTCTGGATTCCATCTCAAGATGACGACGCTCATAGGGACCTCCTGTGATTTTTGGACCTACATTAATAAATATACATTAATTCAAATGTCAGAAAATGACATTTTTACAGTAATTCCATCAAATCGTAAAAGTAATAGACATTGCCACGTTTCTTGTCATCTGCAAACACCATATTATTTTCGATGAGTTTGTCAAGCATCCGGTTGACGGTAGTGTTGGATAGACCTGTCTCACGTTCAATGGAGCGACTATTTTGAATCGGACTTTTGAAAAAACAAGAAAACACTTGTTTCAACAACCGCGAAGATGATATGTCGGAGAGTTTTTTCAAGCTAGTCACATATAATTCTTCAATTTTCCGGACATTCCCTTCGTACTTAAGACATTGCCTATCCACAATACCCAAGAAAAATTTAATCCATTCGTTCCAAGCATTGTTCGTCCGCACATCGTTCAACATCTTGTAATAACGGAACTTTTCTTTTTCAATCGCCTCGCTCAAAAACAGCCAAGGCATTTCTATTTCACGTTCCTTGAAAAGGAATAGCGGGATAAGCATACGCCCCAACCGGCCATTTCCATCGGCAAAAGGGTGTATCGTTTCGAACTGTTCATGTATGACGGCCGCATTCACCAGATTCCGCTCGCCCGATTCCGGCTTATTCATAAACGAAATCAAGTTGTCCATGAGGGGTTTCACATATTTGGCTTCAGGCGGAACAAAGGTGATTTCCTTGGATTTCTCGTTCTGGATAAAGTTCTGCTCAGTTCGATAACAGCCTATCTGTTCAGTAGTCCTGTGAATGTTGCCTTCCAAAAGAATCCTGTGCATTTCCAAAAGCATTTCTTCTGTAAACGTCCCTGATCGCATCAAGTAGTCACGACCGTATCGCGTGGCAGCAGAATAGTTCCGAACTTCGTTGGTTTCCTTGTCGGAATCATCTTCCAGGGCGACCTTTTCAAGGGAACTTTCCAACGACGTGCGAGTACCCTCCATGCGACTCGAATGCATACTTTCTTTTATATACATCGATGTCATGCACGACTCTCGCGCAATAGATCTTTGGAGTACCGCTGAATACACCTTTAAGCGAGAAACGGAATCCACCAGTTCGTCTATAAACGCCGTTTTATCAATACATTCAAAAGCGGCTTCAATATTTTCTGCCTTAAATGGTTCTTGCATCTTAGAAACAAATTTAGTCAAAAATGTTTACTAAGAACAAGTGAACAAAATTTCACTTTTCACCGAGATCATACAATCACTTAGTAGTCGTTATCCTGTTTGGCGACTTCCAAAAGACTGGTATCTGTTCTAGCAACATTGATGTATAATGCAGTACCAATGAATCCACGCAAGCCGGCTTTAGGTGCATCTGTTTGAATACATCGTATAGGGCGTGGACTCGGATCGTGTCACGAAAAAATTCCATGGCAGCTTGGTTTGATTCATTCTCTGAGGCGCTGAGTTCATAATGAGTTCTTTTGCTAAGAACAAATATGCTGCACGATGTTTCATATCGATTGTCAAGGTACATTTCTAGGATTTTGTCATCAGAAGCACTACTATCAGCAAAAGATAAATCACTTTTAACTTTGAGATTTATCCCCATGACATAACGATTATTTGCATTTTTGGGAACCGCATATAGATCCAGGCGGTCTTCATCAAAATGATACTGACTTATTCTATATACAGAGATAAATTTCAAATTGTTATCGGTACGGAATACTCGAATGTTAGGAACAGTCTTATTTTCCCCGGAACAACCGTCCGAACCAAATCCACCTCTACCAAAATATCCTACTACTAACTTGTAGTACTGCAAATCTTCTTGGTGTTTTACCCAAACGTCATAGAAACAATCAGGCGGTCTTAAAAATTGGAAATACGGATTTACATTGACAAAGAGGATTGCGTCCAGGCCGTTTTCACTAAATTTTTCCGCATACTCGGAATGGATGTATTCCGGGAAGGCGTTTTTCCAAACGACAATCCCGGAAAGGAAGTACAACAAGACGATAGCGTCAAGGAATGTAACAATCCATCTCATTCAAGGTTCCTTCGCGAATTTTGCGTATAAACGCACTCTTCGCCATTTCTATAAAAATAGGATTTACCGTGGGGGTCATTGGGAAAAAATAGAAACCATTCACATGATTCACAAAGTTTTTCCATCCACCATAGGAATTTACAAAATGACCGAAACGGCCGTAGCAGTTTTGGTTGTAATATTTGTCCATTGCGTCATGATACGACAATCCATTATTAACAAGAGTCGATATGTTCCTAGCGTCTATATCAGCATAGAAGTCTTCTTGCCCAAAGGTATTTTTGAACAATGGTTTTGAATTTCCAAGGCTGTGGTTCGCCAATATGCGCAAACTATCTATTCCCAATCCATCAGCTCGGTGTAAAGAATCCAATTGCTTTGCAAACGTGAACATATCACCCGCCCAGCCAGCCCAATCCGCAGGGATATTGCGACGGTAGGTGTCGTTGTCCAAGTACTTGCTCAACGAAGCGTTAAAATGCGGCACATCAAGACCGATGTTTGCGCCCGGAATTAAAACGCCCTTGAACAAAATGTCGCCATCCTTGGCGAATTTGAGGGGGTAATCAGGATATCTTAATCTTATCAGGGCGGCCAACTTAGGATTTGCGAAGCCCGAGGTTAGGCTCCACTCAAGACCATTGTAGCCGCCGTAATCCCTTAAAACTCTTGATAATTCAAGTGCGCGTTCGCGGTTCATATAGTTGCGCCATTGCGGGAGAAACACCAAACCGTCCATGTTCTTTATGGACTCAAGTAGCTGGCCAAAAGTCAGCTTGGGCTTGGGTGCAGGCCGAAACACCGGGACCTGTGACGCCCCCGAACCAGAGAGAATGTCATACGCAGATACTCTGGGGCGAGTAGTCCTCGTTGAACTTGCAGGGGCAGTTGTCCACTGAGGAACAATAGCCGGAAGAGATTTGCGGGGCTGATTATTTGCGTATAGGTATAAAGAATTTGGCATAAGCCATTCCTCTGCCCTCGGAGTTGCAAAGGGCGGTTAAAGTTTGGCCGAAGGCAAAGGAATTTGGTATCTTTGAGCTGCTGTTGAGTTCTCAAACTCTTCACCAAAGGACTTCTGGCCGCTAACCCAGAGGTCCTTCCCTATTTCGGTCAGGAGCACTCCTATCCCGCATTAAATATACATTATTTTTGTGTTAAAATTAAAAATTTTTCAAAATTACAAACATTTTTCACTAATTTTGTTTATTAAAAAAAACAACTAAAAGTTAATAAAACGAGATTCCATTTTTGGCCGTTCCATTCCAAGCCATTTGCACTTGCGGTGAGATTCGAACCGTTGAACAGCATATAGACCAAGCAATCGTTCTTGAATTCTTCGGAAAGTTCTGCATTTGGTTGAAGGAATTGGTCTCGATCATTAAGCCAAGTTGGCGCAACAACTTTTTCAGCAGCAAACAATACGGCACACTGCCACAGATTTTGTTCATTTACAAAAATGCCGTGACCTCGTGAAGCCCCCGATGACAACACACACACATATTTGGTGTTCTGAAAACCATTTGTTCCGGTGCACATAAAGCCCACAGCACCATCGCTCCATTTCGTTCCTCGTTGGTCTTTACGATCTCCTGAAGGGGGTGTTATGGCACTTGTCAATGGGACACATTTTTCTTTATTTGATTTAGGTCGAACAATCCAATCTGCTAAGCACTGTTCGCTTCGCGTATTGTAGAATTTCTTTTCCCCTACTGGAACAGCCGTTTTGTCCAAAACTTCGCAACTAATTTCTAGAGGGAAATCAGTCTTTTTAGTCTGCAATTTCCAGACAAGAAATCATAAAAGGAGGAAAAAAGGGACCCACCCGCACAGCGGGTGGTTCTTCATATACGGGCCCTGCCCTA
>NZ_CAMGVQ010000068.1:0-17178 GCF_946062555.1 uncultured Fibrobacter sp. | reverse complement strand
GGATAAGTAAATAAACGCAAGGAAGCCGTCCTCACTCTGCAAAGAATGAGGACGGAAAGCGGCAGTAATCAAAACACCCATGATTAGCAAAATCACAAAGAACGACGGCATAACAACTGCCAATGTCGCCAGCACAGCACCCCAAAAGCCTGCCTGACTGTTTCCTACATATGTTGCAAGATTGACAATTATTGGTCCGGGAGTGCTCTCACTGACTGCAATCATATAAGTAAGTATTTCATCACTAAGCCAGCCATAGGAACGGACAACATCCCGGATCAGAGGGATTGCACTGTAAGCACCGCCAAAGGTGAAGCAGCCGACTTTCAGGTTGTTCAGCATTGCTTTCACAAAGCTGAACTATGTCGTTCTTTAATATAACAAAAAGTTTGATGATTGCGTTAGGGATGGAAGCCGCGAAGCGAGCCGATAACGCGACAGCCCGACCCCGGCCCGTTTTTGAACATGCCTGGAACTGGATTGCCACGCTTTGCTCGCAATGACACGAAGGGCCGGGGGAGCGCCCAATAGCCGTGACGCATGGGAATTTGCTTGCGTCAAGCCCTTTACTTTTTGCAGTAACTCACCGCAGTTGTTATAAACGAAAGTACGGTGAGCAGGATGCCTGCGAATATGGTGCCGTTCCAGCCCCAGAGTGTCCAGAAGGAGCTGGAGAGGAATGTGCCTAGGGAGCCGCCGATAAAGTAGATGGTCATGAAGATGGTGTTCATGCGGCTGGTGGCTTCGGGGCAAAGTTTCATGACGGAGCTTTGGTTGCCCAGCTGGATAAACTGCATGCCGATATCGATGAGGATGATGCCTACGATGATGGCGGCCATGAGGAAGTTGCCTGCGTTGCAGAATTTTTCAACGCCGAAGCGTTTGATGTACTTGCCGATGCGGGAAACTGTCAATGCGCCTGCGACTCCGCAGAGTCCGAGAAGCCCTACGGTTTTACTGTCCTGAAAGAAGGGCGCTTGCTTCATGCGAAAGGCGAGGCAAGCCCACAATGCCAAAAAGGAACCGAAGGCGAATCTCGAACGGATGCTGTAAATTCTTGCCTGGGTGAACCGCACAAAAAGTTCCCCGATGGATTTTAGAATGCTGAAAAATGTGCCGCGGTAAGTGGTGGGCACGTTAGGCAGAACTTTAAAAACGATGGTTGTGGAAGCGAGTATTCCCGTGAGAAGGCCGCTCAGGACCATGCCTGTTTTCAGCTCCTTTTCATCGGGCTTTGAAAACAGAGATACCATGGGAATAAAAATCTGCGGCGTCACGGAGCAGATGCCCGTGATGAATGAGCCTGCCATAATGGCAAGCATCAGCGTGAGGGAACGGGGAATTCCTGCGTGTGGTTTAAGTTTAAACTTTTATCCAATCATTACGTTTTCTTCGGATTCCCAGACTTGATCATCGGTCTTTTGGACAACAGTGGAAATCAGGAACATCGGTCCCATTCGGCCCACAAACATAATAAAACTGACAACCAGTTTTCCGGCTATGGAAAGATCAGGAGTGGCTCCCAAAGATAATCCGCAGGTGGCAAATGCGCTAATGGACTCAAAAACGATCTGGGCAAAATGAAGGTAATGGCCTTTGGAAATGTCGTCCGAAGCGACGGTGGCGTAGGGAACACTTTCCGTTTCTGTCAGTAAAAGAATGAATGTGGAGAACGTGATAATCGCTGCGGAAATAATGAACAGGTAGACTGCCTTATTCACAATGTCCTGGGGAATAGTTTTCCCGAGAACGTGAACCTTGCTTTTTCCGCGGAGCCTGTTGATTGCAAGTATGACGACAACGGCAAATGTAGTGGTCTTGATGCCTCCGCCGCAACTTCCCGGATTTGCACCGATGAACATGGCGATAAGAGTCATCATCAGGGTGCCGCTAGTAATGGTGCTGATTTCGCTAAAGTTAATGCCTGCGGTTCTGCTCATGGTGGAGTAGGCGAAAGAATTCAGAATCTTTTGTGGTAAAGAATCGGCAACAAGGGCGTTGCTGTATTCCATGATCAAAAAGCCTGCGGTTATGGCCACTAGTAAGACGCTGGTAAAAATAAGCGCCAGCTTTGTATGGAGTGAAACTTTTACGCGTTTCTTAAAAAGGTTTGGCAATTCCATGGAGGCGATGAATCCGAAACCGCCAGTAATGACCAGGGCACAACTTACTAGAACCACCAATGGATTATGCCCGAATTGCATCAGGGAATCTGGGTAAAGGGACAATCCCACATTACAAAAAAGGCTGATGGTATGGAATAAGGCACTAAAGGCACGGTCGTACAAGTTGGTTTCGTTGAATTGCCATAGGAATGTGAAAAAGCCAATGCCCTCCATAACCAAGGTGAATGGGACCACCGCTTTCAACACAACCTGTAATGGAACGAAATCGTGATGGGAAAATTCTTCGGTGAAGACAGAAATGTATTTGAAGCTAGGCCTCATTCCTGCAAAGAGAATGATGGTGGTGGAGAATGTCATGACTCCCAGGCCACCTGCCTGCATCAGTAAAATAATGACCCAGTGACCAAAATGGGAATACATGCTTCCAATGTCGATGGAGGCTAATCCTGTGACGCAAACGGCAGAGGCGGAAATAAAAATGTTATCAATCAAAGCCACAGGCTTTTCCTGGGCGATGGGAAGGCTGAGTAATAATGTTCCCAGGATGATGAGGGCGAAGTATGCCCCAATAACGTAGATGGCGGGGTTTTTGGGCTTCCTAGGAACTGGAACTTTCTCGAGGAAACTCCTGGAGTAGCGTTCTTTTAGCATTAAGGCAAAATCCTGTTAAAGTTTAAGGGCTGCGCACTAGCACTTTTTTCTTTTGCAAGAAGTCAATGCATTCTTCGGCGGAGGCCTTGCTTGAATCAAAGAGGAAAATGCGTCCGCCGTTGGGGTCGCCCATTTCCTTCAGTTTCATGATGCGGACGTAGCCCAGTTCCAGACTGCCCACGTAGCCGGTGACGTAATCGGGATCGTCGCTGATGCAAAGTTCCGCAACGATGCCTGGAGCGTTAGCCACCTTGGTGGCAAGGACTATGGCTTCGTTAAAGTGATTCTTGTTGGCGCTGGGGGCGGTTCCAATATCGCGGGCATCCACGGTGTTGGATTTTAACGCGTCCATGTAGGTGGCGCGAACACCGCGTTCCTGGTTTGGTTCCAGACGATTGCCAGTGCGGATGTCGTACAGCATGGCCCCGCGCATGGGGAAGGTGGCGCGGAGAAGTTCCGGAAGCTTTTCTCGAATACCAGCCGCGGCTTCTCCCACCAACTCAAATGCTTTATCGAGGTCTTCTTGCCAGGAGTCCACATCGATGTGAGTCACGGGAAGTGCGTCCAGAATCTGGATTTCTTCTTCGGGAACTTTTTCAATTTTGATGTTAATTTTGTCCGGATCGCCCTTGGGATGGGTCATGGCTCGGCGCACCATCGCCTGGCACACATATTCTACAGCATCGCGAGTAACGATGCGTTCCGCACCGGAAATGTGCTGTTCGCGGGTGGGGCGGCTTCCGTCTGCAAGAACTTCGGCGGTTTCGTCCTCAACCTCTTCGGAGGCGCGCATTTTTAAGCTGTAGTAGTCCATAAATCTTCGCGAGATTAATCATTGTTTCTCTCACGCTTTTTTTGAACCTTCTTTAAATTCTCAATTTTCTTGTTATAACATTGATGAATGAAATATAGAGAATCTAAATGGGCTTTGGGGATGAACGTTTGTCCTTTTGGAGTGAAATTGTGTGTGGAGAATATCTCAAAAATGCTTGCATAATACAATTCGTCAAGAGTGAAATTTTGGGGGACATTCTTTTCTACTTCGTTGTGAGCATTTATCCCAAATGAAATGTCGATAACCTTTTTTCTTGTGAGGATTTGGTCCATTGGTGATGTGATTGAATCTATCTGCATTCCAACATCTGTTTGCGTTGCGAATAGATTGACATACTTAAATAAATTTGGATTCAATTGACATTTTTCAGGCAGGTAATAAAGACTATGATTATCTCCATATTTATTTGAAGTGTTTAACGAATCTAGAATTAGGACGCATATTCTCTTATTTTGTAATGTAGAATCTTTGTAACCACGAATCAAACCAAATCCCCAAATGTTGGATTTGGGTACATAGACTTTTATTTCAGACCTTATTGAATCTATTTTTTTATTGACAAGCCTTTTGGTGCTAAGTGTATAAAGATTAGAAACGTTCTTGTTTCCTGATAAATACTGAACGCTCTCTAACTTCCATTCCCATATAGAGTTCCATCGATTTTCCATGTTTATCAAATGCGTTGACATGTCGTAATTGTAAAGATGTGTGGACTCTGTGGCGATGATATGTGTTGAATCAACAACAAGGAAAACTAATTTGTTTGTATCGCCATGGCAAGAACCTTTGAATTGCCTGGTTTTGCTTTCAGCACTATCGGAGGATAGGTCGTAAAGCAAAAAAAAAGTCTGTGAACAGAATTTGCGTTCGTCTTGGTAAAGACATCTATTGTCGTCGCCGACAAGGCATACTTTTTTTTGTTCGAAATTTACCGTATCAATGCTTTGACTGATTGCTAGATAAACCTTGTTTTTCTTCAAGTCATAATCCTCCAGTTCTATGCTTGTGGCCATAGAGAATGTTGTCAATGAGAATAGAAAAAAGTATATTTTAAATATCGTCTGGCAGAAAATAATTTTTTTCACGATTATATCCTAAACGTTCATACAAACCTTTTGTTTTTCTATAAATTCTTTCAGCTTCATCTTCTGAAGTCTTATCGATTTCTTCAAAGTAATTTCGTATGAGGGGGTTGTTGCTGATATTCCATTTCTTTTCCAATTCAAATTGTTTTGAGTAAGGAAAAATTTCAATTTTTGGGTTTTTGTCCTTGTTTGGGAAAGGTTCTTTCAACACATAATATTGATATGCGTGCGCCAACTCGTGAATTAATTTTGCCAGGGCGGCGGTGCTGTTAAAATCGGAATTTTTGGGGGAACTATAGAATACTATTTGTGGCTTGCCGGCCAAGCCATTTCCTGTTTGAGGAATAAATGCTGCTCCGACATTCCTCATTTGTGGGGTGCTTCGTGTAATAACGATATCAAAGAGTTTGCTTGCTTCGTTTTCGGGATAAATAACTGATTTAAGTTCAATCAGCCATTTGGAATCCAACTTATATTGGTCATATTGGTCTATATAGTAATCCAGAAGAGCTTTGATTTCGTTCTCGTCTAATAAAATATTGTTTGGAGATTCATCAGACATGTAAAGACTATCGATTTTGTTCAGAAGACTTGGTATTGTACTAGAGAGGATATCCATCGGTCCAGGAGTATAATATTGGTTGTAGTAATCAAGTAGTGCACTTGCTCTTGCTCCATAAGGACTGACTTTGCGTGCGTTGTAGTTCTCGTAAAGCGAATAGGCTTTGCTGGCGGGAGAGCCTATGCCTGCATAGCGTTTGCCTTTGGCAAGTAACGCTATTTTTCGGGTAAGTTCTTCTCCTGTTAATTCATCTGGATTTTGTTGTGGATTTTCTGCAACTAGGGCTGCCAAAAGTTCGTTACGGCTTATTTTGTACATGTCGCATAGGGTGTCAATAAGGACTGCACCTGAAGAATAAATATTTCGCGCTATGTTGAGAGAATTTTTAGGTATGCTGTATTCAACAGATGGGTCTTCGGCAACATCAAAGACCCTGTTGGAGTAATTCTTGTTATGGAATGCCAAGTATCTATTAGCCCACTCAGTGTCGAACTCTGTTGCTGATAGACCTTTTCCTGAAGCATAGTTCGAAATTCTCTGGCGAATATTTTCAATGTTTCGCCTTTCGTAATCGTCAAGTGTAGCGTCTTTTATCCAATTTTCTAGAGCGTTTAAAGCTTGCTGAACATCATCCATTTTTTGCGGGATAATCCCTCTTCGATATTGGGAAAGTTGTTCGGAGAGTTCCAATGCGCTTTTGCCGTCGACCCCAGGAACATTTCTTATATAATTCAACAAGCGTTTTTCGTTTAGCTTTTCAAGAAATGAAAGCTCGTTTGTGTCAAGAAAATCTGTTGATTTATTTCGTATTTTTTCTTCGATGGAGTCTTGAATGATTTTTCTTGAAACATCATCTAAATAATCGGACATGATAATCTCCTTTTTTAAAATATAAAAAAGATTTTGTTACGTGTAGCAATGTTACATTTCATGGCGGGGCGTATATGTCTTCTTCGCTGTAGGTGGCCTTGTGCATCACGCGTTGCAGGTCGGAACCGGCATCGGGTTCCGTCAGGTCCATGGACATCGTCTCGCCGGCGCACACGCGCGGAATGAAACGGGAACGCTGGTCCTCGTCGCCGAATTCATACAAGGTCTCGATGCAGTCCTGCAGGGACCAGATGTTCTCGAAACCGGCGTCCGCGGAGGCGATCATTTCGTTGATGGCCGTGTAGGCGGTAATCGGGAAGTTCAGGCCGCCGAAGCGGCGCGGCATGGTCACGCCATTGAGGCCAGCCTTGCGGGTGGCTTCCAGGTTCTCGTAGGTCTTGCTTGCGTAACGCACGCGGCCGTTTTCGCAGTGGGGGCCTTCGGCGTCCATCTCACACGACCGTTCGGCTCTTACGCATAAAAGAACGTACGATATCGCCTCACTCCCACCTAAAGGTCGCCATGCCCACATAAGTGCTTCCCCAAAGAGGGTAACTCTACTAAGGTGTTAAAGCACCAAGTATCGTATAAAAGCACTAAGTGGTCAAAGGTCGCCAACACGACTCGTTAAGACGAGTCGCTTTTGGCTCACAGTCCGAGTTCGGGAAGACGGTGTTCGCGGTGATGTCGCCCGCGACTTTGAGCACGTCCAACACATACTCAAAGCTGTCCTTGTCGGCGTAGCCGTTTTCCTTGAGCTCCACGATGCGCTGCATCAGGGGAGAGCTTTCAAGGTTGAACTGGGGGCATCCTCGAAAAAATCCTTCTAAAAAATTCGGCTGCGACACTTCGTGCAAGTTCGTCACTCGACTTGGTAAAGACCTCCAGTATTCACCAAGTCTCGTTCCTGCTTGCACTTGGTCTCGCTCGAATTTTTCTGACGAAGTATTTTTTCTCGGCTGCCGGAATCTCTGGATGGTCTGTGTAAAAATTCGACGTTGTATAAAGGGGGAGGAGTCCTCCCCCCCCGCTTCAGCCCCGGCTCCACCCTTATAGTCGTTCCCTTCGGGAACATAATCACTCCCCCCCCCCGGCCGGGTCTAGAGCCTGCCCCGGACTCGTTCCGGGGCTACCCCCACTGCGGGCTTCAAACGCCAGCCCGCAACGCCTGGCTTACTGCAAAAATGTCTGAAAAAGTGAAATGTTATGGAAAACCTCTGGAAAAATCATATTGGATTGTTGACTTGAAGATGATAATTAGTTATATTACTTATAGAGGCTTATTATGGTGAACGCAAAAAAGCAGCAGCTTGTTATGGCATTGCGAAAGTTGCATGCCGCAAAACAGACGGGAAAAATTGCTCCAATTAATGTTGCTCGTTATCTTGATTTTAAGCGTAAACACGCAACACAAGCCAAATGAATTTTCCCTACGTTCTTCCTGATGGCTCGTTTAGCTGTGAGAAGGTTTGTGACTCGGAGGAGTGCAAACGCTTGCTTAGTACATTTGAAGCTACATGCGAAGCGGGCTAGGGTCTAGAAAAGTATTTAACGCGCGATGCAATTATAGAAACTCGGGACCACGTGTCAACGACCTATATAGTTTTTGACCGTCTGCATGAAATGTACGGCTATTTTACGCTGAAGACCGCAATCCTGCCTCGTTTCGAGCAACTTCCAGAAGAAAGCGATTTGGATATTCAATTTGATGAAGAAACTGATCGCGAAAGTTCGGTAGAATATACTGATTCGGCTATAGAACTAGTGAACTTTGCTCGCAATGGTGCTTTCTCGAATAGCACAAATTGCAAGGAAGAAATTACGACAGCCATGTTCTATGGTTTTATCCTTGATATCGTAAAAGCCATAAACGAATATGTGGCTGTAAATTACTTGATTATACACGCCATTGATAAAAGGTTGGTAAAGTACTATCAAGACAATTATGGATTTTCTGAATTTGAACTGAACTCTTCTGAAACTGAGAATATAAGACGGCATGTTCGTCCTGTATATGACGACGGCGCTACGTTTATGGCTCTAGATTTGAGTGATTTGTATAAAAATCCGTAGGAGTATGACACCTATGGGGTGGCTTGTTCTAAAGATGGCTCGATTGTAGATGGAAACGTTATCTCTGGGAATAAGTATGTATGTGATGCGGGTTCCTTTAGAATTGCAAATGAAACTGATGTTTCTTTAAATTTGGGGTGTGTTAGTTATACGGAAAATGATGAAATTAGAAAACGTGTATCTGAAGGGCAGGACTCCGTTTATACTTGTAAAAGTGTATGGGTGGGTTCTGTTGAATTCTATGCTGAATATGGAACGTTGTTAGATACAAGAGATAAGCATACCTATAAAACAGTTACAATTGGAACGCAAAAGTGGATGGCGGAAAACCTGAACTACGCAGATTCCATTAATTACCCTGGCATGAAGGGAAGAAACAGGTGCTACAACAATCGTCTGGATAGTTGTACAAAGTATGGCCGACTTTACACATGGGCTGCCGCTATGGACAGTGCAGGGGCTTTCTCTACTAATGGAAAGAATTGTGGTTATAACAAGATCTGTTCGCCCACTTACCCTGTTCGCGGGATTTGCCCTGAAGGCTGGCATCTGCCGAGTAAGACGGAATATGAAACTCTTTTCACTGCTGTAGGAGGAGAATCAACGGCTAGTAAAGTCTTAAAATCAACAACCGGATGGAAGTCCAATCGCAATGGAACTGATGCATATGGCTTTTCGGCATTGCCTGCTGGCGAAGGAACCTACGATGGTGACTTCTGCTTCGTAGGCTCTGATGCTGCCTTCTGGAGTGCCTCCGAGGAAATCGAGTACGGTCGCGACAATGCCTTTAGCCGTCATGCCTATCTTATGGTAGTGGGATACGAATTTGATAGTGGTGCAATAGGAACCGAGGCGAAATTCTGGCTATTGTCGGTTCGTTGTGTCAAAGACTAATAACGTTGTCGTTCCAAAATTAAAAAGGAAGAATGTCAATGGACGATTATCATTGTAGTAGTTTTGATTGTCAATTATGCAATCGACTTTATTGGCCCAATGGAAATGGTGCTGGGTGTATTTTTATGTTCCTAGCGATAAAACCTCAAGCTGAAAATTAAAAAAAATATCTTGAAAAAATTAATCGTTATATTGAACGCCATTCTGATGAAGAAAAACCGATTAAGTTGGCAATTGTCGGCAAGGACCCCTATCCAACCAATCCTATAGGAATCCCGTTTGCGAAACAAACTTTGTGTGATACGTTCAATTCTGCATCAGGTAAGGTGTTGTTTCCTTCGCTTGGAATAAGTACCGCTAATTGGGAAAACAGCAATAAATCAATTTGGGATTTTTACGAGGCTCTGTTAAATAAGGGAATTGTATTTTTAAATGTATGTTATCGTTTTTTAAATCACAAACTCCAGAAAGAATTGCATAAGCCTTTTTTGAAATGCGCTGATGTTGTCAATAAGCCTATACTAGAAGCAACCAAAAGAATTATTTTTTGTGGTGACGCTGTAAATGGCTTTGGTTGGGTTAATGGGCAAGTACCACATGATTGGACTGATTTGAGTCGCCAACAGGGGGCTTCTATTAATGAATTTTATGTTTACCATCCCTCCAAATACAAAACAAATATTAATATTGAAAATGAATACAAGAGAAAATATTGGAATCCCTATTGGAAAAATTCAGGTAATTTGTTGAATGTCCTTGAACCTGGATCTGAACAACCAAACTCCATTCGATGTGCAATCAGAGAAATAAACGAACTTGTTCAGGAAACAGCCCCATAGCAAACTTATATGCGAATTTATTCCGCAGTTGTATTTTCAATCTTGTGATGCGAGCAATTTGCAAAGGCTCAAATTCGCGAGGAACTTGAGATTCTTGGAAAAACTGTAGATACGGTTTATCCTGATTGGGATGGAGTTGCTGATTACTTCAACCGCTTTTACGGCAAGAAGTAAACTATAGCAATATCATCTGCCTCACGCCAGTGGGAAACGTCCTAGATTGGCTTGATTTCAGCCTTTCTGCAAGTTCGCTCGCTTGCCTTTCATCGCCAATTAGTATATATTTGTTGTTGGAGGTCTATTATGCGAGTGATTTCACAAGAATTCAAGCAGATGCTGAAAGAGAGCGATGTGTTCGCCCTTTTTTCGAAATCGCACAGGCCAGACCATTCTAAACTGGACAAGGAAGTCGAAGAATTCGAAAAATGGATTACTGAAGAACATGCCAAGGACCGTCGCTTGTTGATGGAGGCGTCTAAAAAATGATTGTCGAATTCTCGGTTGTCGATACCAAAGATTTTTCTGTTGAGCATTTGTTCGATAGTCCAGAGAATTTGGATTTGATTGCGAAATTTCAGGCGACAAATGGTGCCGCTGGTTTGGAGTATTATCTAAAAAATCAATCTGTAGAGGATGAAGAAAACAACTGTAGCAGAACATACCTTGTCAAGGATATTTTGACTGCTGAATTAGTTGCTTATTTTTCGTTGAAAACAGGGCTTATTACGGTTCAGCTTAAGGGCGAAAATTTTGATTCTGTTCCTGCAATTGAACTTGCGAATTTTGCCATAAATAAACGGTACAAAGATTCTCACCCGGAAACACAAAAGTTGGGGTTCTACACTTTCAAAAAATTCATCCTTCCGATCGTTCAAAGGATGTCTGTTTATGTTGGTGTTAATGCGATATATATTTACGCTTTGCCTGAGGAGCGCTTGATTAATCATTATCGAACAATGGGTTTTGAGCGTCTTCCTGAACAACAGGAAAAATTTGTGCAGTGCCATGTCAAACCTAAGTATGATGAAGGTTGCATCTTTATGTATCAACCCATTTAGTTTAATTTCCCAGTAAAAGAAACAAAGACCTCGGCATTCCTGCCGAGGTCTTTAAATTTTTATGGATTCTATCGGCTCTGCGAGCCTCCAGGATGACACGTGCGACTTAAGCCGTCCTATAGCTCTCCATCGCGTCCACGTTCACGCTCTTCACGAAGTTGTAGTGCTTGGCGACTTCGGCTTCGGCGAGGTTCAGGTACACCTTCATGCTCTTTTCGAACAGTTCCGGTGCCTTGGTGGCGTCGCGGAGCATGAGCTGGCTCATCACGCAGTTGGCGGCGAGCTCGTACAAGTGGCGGCTGCAGAGGTCGGTGAACTCGTTGTTGTTAGCCGCCTTCACATATTCCACGGCTTCGTTGAACTTCGCGTCCATGGCCTTTGCGCGGGCCTTGAGACTCTCGTATTCGGCGGCCACTTCGCCCGCTTCCAGTTCCTCGAGCATCTGGCTGTAGGTTCCGGTGTTGATGTGCGGGAGGGCGGCAACCGTCTGCAACTGCGTCGTGCCTTCGTAAATGGAGGTGATGCGTGCGTCGCGGTAGAGGCGCTGGCAGGCGTATTCGAGCATGTAGCCGGAACCGCCGTGTACCTGGATGCTGTCGTAGGCGTTCAGGTTGGCGTATTCGGAGTTCATGCCCTTGGCGAGCGGCGTGCATGCGCTGGCGAGCTTCTGGTAGAGCTTGAGTTCAGCCTTCTCTTCGTCGGTGAGCTTACGGGTGCGCTCGATGTCTTCGAGGCCCTTGTAGATATCTACATAGCGGGCTGTCTGGTACAGGAGTGCGCGGCCTGCGTCGAGGCGAGCCTTGATGTTAGAAATCATTTCGTACACAGCCGGGAAGTTCACAATGGCCTGGCCGAACTGCTTGCGGTCCTTGGCGTAGGCGAGAGCTTCGTTGTATGCCATCTGGCTGATGCCCACGGACTGTGCTGCAATGCCGAGGCGGGCGCCGTTCATGAGGGCCATCACGTACTTGATGAGGCCGAACTTGCGGCGGCCACAGAGTTCAGCCTTCGCGTTCTTGTAGACAAGTTCGCAGGTCGGGCTTCCGTGGATGCCGAGCTTGTTCTCGATGCGGCGCACGTTCACGCCTCCGTCTTTTTGCGACCGCTCGGCTCCATCGCTAGAAGAACCGATGGTTTCGCCTCGCTCTCGCTCACACGACTCGTTAATACGAGTCGCTTTGTGCTCACGGTTGTCGTAGATGAACATGGAAAGGCCGCGGCCGTCGTGGGTGCCTTCTTCGGAGCGGGCGAGCACCAGGTGGATGTCGCTGTCGCCGTTCGTGATGAAGCGCTTCACGCCGTTCAGGTACCAGCACTTGTCGGCTTCGCTGTAGGTGGCCTTGAGCATCACGCGCTGCAGGTCGGAACCGGCATCGGGTTCGGTCAAGTCCATGGACATCGTCTCGCCGGCGCACACGCGCGGGATAAAGCGGGAACGCTGGTCCTCGTCGCCGAATTCATACAAGGTCTCGATGCAGTCCTGCAGGGACCAGATGTTCTCGAAACCGGCGTCCGCGGAGGCGATCATTTCGTTGATGACCGTGTAGGCGGTAATCGGGAAGTTGAGTCCGCCGAAACGGCGCGGCATGGTCACGCCATTGAGACCAGCCTTGCGGGTGGCTTCCAGGTTCTCGTAGGTCTTGCTTGCGTAGCGCACACGGCCGTCTTCGCAGTGGGGGCCTTCGGCGTCCACGTCTTCCGAGTTCGGGAAGATGGTGTTCGCGGTGATGTCGCCTGCGACTTCGAGCACGCGGTTGTAGCTGTCTATCGCGTCGGCGTAGTCTTCCGGCGCGTAGTCAAAGCTGTCCTTGTCGGCGTAGCCGTTTTCCTTGAGCTCCACGATGCGCTGCATCAGGGGAGAACTTTCAAGGTTGAACTTAATCTCTGGATGGTCTGTGTAAAAATTCGCCATAACGCCTACTTGTTGTTTGCCTTGTAATACTTGATCATCTTCGGGATGACCTCTTCGACGGTGCCGCCCACCACGTAGTCAGCGATAGCGTTGATCGGGGCGTCGGGGTCGGAGTTCACGGAGATGATGATTCCTGAATCCTGCATGCCGGCGAGGTGCTGAATCTGGCCGGAGATACCGCAGGCGATATACACCTTCGGGCGGACAGCTTTACTTATGGGAGGGGGAGGAATCCCGCACCACCTAAAGGTGGCCATGTACACTAAGGCCTAAAGGCCAAGTGTCCAAAGGTCGCTCCAGCCCCGGCCCCACCCTTATAATCGTTCCCTTCGGGAACACGAGCAAAACCCGCCCCGGCCGGGTCTTACGCTACCCCTACTGCGTGTGCTCAATCGCCGCACCCGCAACGCCCTGCTTTTATTCAAGTAAATTGATGCTTGATTCATGAATGAAAAAAGCGAGAAACTTCCTCGCCACTATTGAATATACGAGTTTTTGCTGAACGAAGGAAAAAGGCTGCTAGCCAAAAGCAGATGAATGAAGCCCCAAAAAACTTTCCAACTGCCCTTACTATGTCTTATCCGACAATGCGAATAAGAATAAAATTTGGAAACTTGCCGAAATGGATGCCGACCATGTAACTGCATGGAGCATGGGCTGCGTGACAGACCGCACCACCTGCGAAATGCTCTGCAAGTCGCGTAACCGCGCCAAAGGGAACAGGTGAAATGATTACGGAATTTTCCCTATTCCCTGCAATCTAACACTGTTTACATCGGCAACGTTTCCAACACGGTGGTAAATAATACGAACTTTTAACTTTTCGTTGAAGGCATTGATGATAAACGCCGCGTTCACGGCGACGCTTAATGCGCCGACATTGTCCATTGCGTCTTCAACAATGAGAGGCCTTAGTGTATTATCCGAAACTGTTGTGTTTAAGGTTCCGTTGTCGTAATATGGATGCGTTATAAAACTAGTTGTTTCAAAAGTTTGACAACTAGATGTTTTTCCAAGATAAAAGCGAACTGCACCGGATGATTCGGTGGAAATTTGGCAGACATAGCCGTCGTTATAACATGATCCCAAAGGAATTTGCATGTTTGATGTTCCGTTGTTGCACTGCTCTGCAGCGAAGGAAATTGATGCACTAGCGAGAAGTGTTAAAATAAGCCTTTTCATTTTAATGACCTCCTTTTAGTTGGAGCGTTGGTTGTTTATTTTTTATAATCACGTTTGACGAAGTTTCTGGCGCGGAAGTGCCGTTGGCTTTATATGCAGAATGTTTTCGCGATGTTTTTATTTTTCCGTGTCTTGCTGGAGTAATCTTGTCTAAATAATCGCAATCGGAAGGAATTTGGGAAATAGGATCAAAATTGAGACTGCCTTCGTCTTGGTATTGGCAAGAAATTGAATATTTCCCTGTACATAAACCTGACATGATATGGCAAAATGCATTATAATTTTTTCCTTTATACAATATTAGAAAGTTGCCGGACGAATGTAATTCTTTGTTGTAAATGGAATCAAATGAAATCGAGTCGTTGTTAAATAGTATGTAATTTTTGGCGTCAGTCGTATCGAACGTTTCCTCAGTGTTAAAAAAATTAAGATGTCTTGCCCATAATGAGTCTTCTGCCTGTTTTAATTCGTTGTAGAAATGAACTGAGTAACCTATGACGGAAATATGTTTTTCTTCCCAGTTGATAATGTTGCCGACAGAATCTGTTATAGGGATGATGTCATCATATCCACTTTCGATACATTTTATTGACAACAGCGCATTTTGGTTGTTTTGAGCTGATTTTATTTGAACAAGAGAATCTTGCGAAAAAGTGTATGATGTTTCGCAGTCCATGGATGTATATGAATCCCAGAATCTTGCTTGTGAAAAGATGAACGCAAGTAAAATAATTAATAGAATTTTATTCATTTTTTTACGTTCCTTTTTTGTATGGTGGGAATAAAACTTGTAATACTCCATAAGGAACATGCTCTATACCGCTTATGGAATAGCCCCAACCCTGACTTTCGTCATTGTTGCTGTCAAGAATAATTCTTAAGAATCTTGTCGTGACAAGGATTCTTTTGTTCGCCAAGCTATTCCCTGTATAGTCTCCAATTAAACGATTCCATCCATCATAAAGATAGATATGGTCGCCTTCACCAAGAGATGTTTCTGGCCCGAATGTTATATAGTTCTCTAGATAACAGCTAATTTGGTTGCAACCCTTTTCAAGGTCGATTATTTCAGATGTCTGCGTATTAGCTGCATATGGGTGGTTGCCGTTGCCTGTTGCTTCAATTAAGGGGAAATCGCTAACAATAGATGCTATTTGAGCTCTTCCGTCAGGACTATTTCCTGTTTCAACTCTGTAACCCTTTACCACAACTTGCCATGTTCCTGATTCAGGGTTATCAACGTCCACAACTTCAACGTTATTCAGTCGGTCAAAACAATTTTCTGAGATTTTTTTAGGGTCGAAAGGCGTGCAACTGTTCTTCGCCAAAGTGCTGGCCTCTTCTAGAGTAATTTTTTCTAATCCTGATACTCGGTCTTGTATTTCCCTATTTGGAAATTCTCGACCCTCGTTATCTATGTATGTGGTTGATAGTGGCTTAAGAGTCCAAGGGTAATAAATGATGCCAGATGGTGATATTAGATATAAATCCAAATCATTAACAAGTTTTGGGTCTGTGTAATTGTCTTTATTTGGATTGCCGGGGGCATCGTCCCATACTAAGGTTGTTCGCAGCGAAGACCTTCCATTAGGAACATTTATGGTCCAACGCTTTTGCACTCCGTTATACATAGAAAATTCGCGGAATCTTGCAAACACCTTTGAATTTACATCATAATCTTCAATCAAATCTAAAGCTGCTTTGGCGTCTATTCGTCCCCAGCCGGTGGCAAAATCCGGTCCAACGCCGTAAGGCGTTTTGGTGTTAATGTCTTTGTTGTATGTGCTGCTTCCTGATTCCTTCATATCAATTGCAGAATGGATGAGCAATGCCTTTGTTGTCGAGTTTCGCATGGAATACTCGTTTAGGGAAATTCCTGTTTTTTGTTGAAATTTCTGATACATTAAAGCTACGACTCCAGTAACAAACGGCGCAGCTTGGGATGTTCCTGATCGGGAACCGTAGTACACTTTGGCCAATTCAAAAGGAAGTGATGATGTTATATTATAACCAGGTGCAACTAAATCGGGTTTTATTCGTCCATCCCAAGATGGTCCAAGACCTGAAAAATAAGATAAATCAAATGTTTCTGTTTTATTAAATGAGCCTACAATGATATTGTTTTTTGCATTGTCGGTGATAGAATGAAACCCCCATTGCTTTCCACAATTAAATTCCTCTTTTAGAATTTTTCCCTCACTATTGAAACCTCGGTCATAATAACCGCAGTTTCCGACTGTTGCGACAATTGTTTTAGTAATGTAATCGCCCTTTTCAGAAGGCATCTTGAAATTTGAAAAAATATTTTGATCCTGTAAATAACTATTTGCGCCATAATAGTATGTGTATAAGGGTATTGGTCGTCCTTCTTCATCTCTTAAGCTTGTCGGGTAGGATTCTTCGTCTAGAACATGTGAATGGTTTGTGACGTGTCCACTTTCATTTTTAAAACCAGTTTTAAAAGATAGGTATTTTACTTTTGGGGCAACTCCCCTATATTGATAATTTGTTGATAAACTCCCGTTACCTCCAATAATCCCTGCTACATGAGTTCCATGTCCATTTATGATTCCTTTGCTTTCTACAGTTCGTGAATCGGTGAATCCCATAGCTTTTCGTGATAATTCTGTTGTTCCAAAGATTAGTTCATTAAAACCTGGATGTGAAAAATCAATTCCTGTATCATAAACGCCAACCACAATGCCTTCTCCAGTGTAATTTGTATTATTTAACCAGTCGGTTGTAATCGGGCTTTCAAGCAAAGCATATTGCCAGTCAGTATCGTTTTGAAGGTCGTCAAGATTAATTTTGGAACGGCCACCATCATTGTCAATTAATTTTTCCCTATCTAGCATCACATATCGTATGTCTTTTTGGTGTTCTAAACAATTTATAGAATCTTTACGAATGTGTGCAAAGACAATGTTTCTGTCTATAAAAGCACTGTCAGCTCTACAGTACAAAACATCATTTTTACAAATGGTTAATGGTAAATCTGGCCAACATGCAACAATTATACCAAATATGTGTCGTTCACTTACAACCGTTGTGCATGAATCATTTTCATCACAACTGCGAATTTCTTCATATA
>NZ_CAMGVQ010000067.1:0-17385 GCF_946062555.1 uncultured Fibrobacter sp. | reverse complement strand
TAGGGCAGGGCCCGCATATGAAGAACCACCGGCTATGCCGGTGGGTTCCTTTTTTGCTCACAGTGGACCATGAAGGGCAAGAAGGTTCCGCGCGGTTTCGGTTGGGACTGTCACGGCCTTCCGATTGAATCTCTCGTGCAGAACGAACTCGGTCTCGCGGGCGTTGCCGAAATCCAGAAGCTCGGCGTCGACAAGTTTAACGAAACCTGCCGTAGCAAGGTTCTGAAATACACCGGTGAATGGCGCAAGACGGTTCGTCGTATGGGCCGTTGGGTGGACTTCGACAAGGGCCTCATCTACCAAGGCTACCGCATCCAGCCGTACAGCCCGGCTCTCGCTACTCCGCTTTGCAGTAAACTGCAAGCCTGTTCAGCTCGGAAATGAAAACGCAAGCGTTTTCGCTTCACTCGCTTCCATGGCTTTCGAACTTCGAAACGAACCTGGGCTATAAGGACCGTCAGGACCCGTCCCTGACGCTCATCTTCCCGCTCAACACGGACGAGGCCAAGTTCAAGGACTTTGGTCACCTCGTGTGGACGACGACCCCGTGGACGCTGTACTCCAACTTCTGCATCGTTGTGGGCCCGGACATGGACTACAACCTGGTGGAACAGGACGGCAAGAAGTACTGGATTGCCGCAAGCCGCACCGCCGCCTACTTCAAGAACCCGAACATCGTTGATACCTGCAAGGGTTCCGAACTCGTGGGCAAGGACTACGAGCCGCTTTCCCGCATTTCCGATGCATTCGTGACGCCGGACCAGCTGTCCCGCCACTACAAGATTGTTTTTATGGAAGGGGGAAGTATCCCCCTGGTTCGCACTTCGTTGTTCTCCACCCCTACTGCGGGGCTCAGGCGCCGCCCCGCAACGCCCCGCTTACCCCACCCACCCGCCCAAAATTGGATTTTTCATCCGTTTTTCTTTTGTAAAATAGCGCTTTTCGACGGATTAGGGAGATTTTAGGGTATTAGAAGGAACTCAAAAATATATATTTCAAATGACATAGAATTAGAGTAGTACTCTTGTTCCCGCATCGGAAATTCTGGTAAAATTTCTTTAGGCGAAAGCCTTCTACCTAGGGAATAAGACGAACACTCACACCGATCGGGTGTGGGTCGTTGGGTGTATACCCACGATTAGGCTCAGTTTATTTCTGAGTGAATCGTCGTGCTTAAGGTAGAAAGGTTTACCAGAGCCTCCGATGCATAAGCCGAGCGACACCATGCCTTTTTTGTTTCCGAAAAATGTGTGAATTCGACTCGACCTGTTGAATAAGTTACTGCTCGCAGACAGCCTTTGGCTGAAAGGTTAGAGCGATGAAAAAATATGCGATGGGAGAGGTTAAATAAAATGGAGTACGAAAATCTTTTTCATGGTAAAGAGAAAGAGGCTTTAGAAAAAGCTTTAGACATTCGTAAGTTCGAAATAGAACTTTATTGGAAACGTACAGCATATTTTTGGGCGTTTATTGTAGCTAATTATACTGCATATTTTTTTATACTGGCACAGAATGATTTGAAACACCAAAGTCTTTATCTCACTTTGTTGTCTTTTATTGGTTTACTTCTTGCGCATGCATGGCAATTGTCCAACAAAGGATCGAAATTTTGGCAAAAAAACTGGGAAGCCCATGTTTCCCAACTTGAAAAGAATGTTATTGGCCCTCTATATGATGTTTTTCTTAATCCGCGAACTTCATATTCAGTTTTATCTCCATTTAAAAAATATGCGTGCTCACCAGCAAGAATAAATACAATGGTGTGTACAATCTTTTGTATTACTGGATTGGGCTTGTTTCTATATAACGCAATTCAATTTATGGCTGACTACAATTTTTGGTTAGTATTAGGAATAAGTTTTTTCATTGTAATCATTAGTTTGTCCATTATGACATATTTTTCATTTGGTCATCGAAATGATGATGAACCTTCTGAAATGATTTTCTTGAACCAAAAAGTTGAAGTCGCTCAAAACGATGAGATTGTTCCTAAACAGTCCGTCCATCATTTTGCTGATAGATTTTTTGTAAGAACCATAATGATTGGAAACCAAATTTGGATGCAAAATAATGTATCAATACCTGTGAGCGATGGATGCATCGTGTCATCCGATTCACATAAAATAGAGGATGCGCCATCAGAAGGAAAAAAACGGAACTACAAAATGATAGATTCATATTGCAGTGGGAAAATAATCAATTATTGTGAAAGCCCTTTATATTCTATTGAAGGCGATGATGGCTTCTTAAGAAGTGTTCTGATAACTCCTGAAGATGAAGATGATAGTGCAAAAAATCTTTTCTATTCATGGGATGCTGCTATGAACATTAATTTGCCAGGCTGGCATCTTCCTTCTCTGGATGAATGGATGACCCTTTTTAAATATATGTTGGAAAATGGCTGTTCTAATTTCGATTTAGCTGATAAATTAAAAAAAGAATATGGATGGACTAAGACGGATAATGATGGAAATATAATAAGGAAAGAATACAAAGATTCCTTCGCTTTTTCGGCTAGTCCTGAAGGAACTTTGGGTACAAAATGGAAATATACAAAAGAGGGCGAATTACAACAAAATCCCGAATATTATGATGTCGATGATATAAGACCAGAACTATGGAGTAAGGGAAATTTAGCTTGCTTTTGGAGCTCTACAAAGCGAGAAAATGGCGATGTTGCTTGTGTTTGGATAGAAGATTATGTGACGATTCGTTATGTGCCTGCAAAAGAGTTGCCGTTTTATAGGTATTCTGTACGATTAATAAAAAGTTGAAACGAATAGTTCCTATTTTTTTTCAATATTTATTTCCTTTATTCCTATGCCTAAAAAGACAAAAAAAGAAGAAGACGGCGATATAAAAAGATTCAAGGCTTTCGTTACAACGGTCCTTGGCAAAAAAGGTGCCAAAGTTTTTGCCCAAAATAATGCTATATGGGAAGAAAAAATTGAAAAAGATGAGCCTGTATTGGAAAATTTCGTTTTAAAGGCTATAGAATTTGATAATGCCGCTTGCGCCGTCATTCTTATGGATGACTGGATGAAGCGTATGAATAGTTCTAAAAATTATGAGAAATGGACTAAAAATACGCCACAAATAAAGAAACTGATTCTTGACGATGTCTATTTTCAAATAAAGACAGATGTTTTTCGAACCAGTATGGAAAAATTTGGTGGACGCAAGGGTATTACAGGCATAATGCTAAAGTCCTCTGACGAAGCGAAAAAAGGGAATTTGGCTCAAGCTTCTGAATTGACTAAGCCGCTTGTTGAAATGTTGCAAGACAATCCTTTTGTTTCAAATGATTTTTTTCATTATGTTTCGATTTCGGAAGAAATGGAATGGTTTATTTATCTGCATTATAAAGAGCCTTCTAGAATTCTAACAAGGAATGTCAACTTTATTTGTCCGATTGAACATATTCTCCTTAGAAGTGGATTTAATGCTTTTGAGAGGAAGGATTATTTCGAGGCGGAAAAGTATTTTCTAGAAGCAAAGAAATGGAATCCGTTCTCAGTAAATGGACTGAGAGGACTTTCTCTTGCATACCGCAATCAAAAGAAATGGAATGAACTATTGATAACCGTTAAAGAGTGCTTTAAGTATGCTTATCGGCCAAGCCATTTTAAATCGCTTTATAATTTACTGATTGATTATTTCGCGGAAAAAGATAAGGATAAAGATGCTTTGTGTTGCAATTATTTGAAAATGTTTTACGTAGAGTCAGATAGTGACCGGAAAAAGGTCGCACGAGATATCCAGTTCTTGCATAGGATAGAAAAGTATGAAAACGGAATTAAAAGGACTACAGGGAAATTGTGCGATGATTACCTCTATAACACCGTTGATATTCTTCGCGAAAAGAAAAACAAGAGGAATTCTTTTCAGGGAAAGTCAACCATCACAATGAAGGATGTTCAAAAGTCTTCTCAAAAATATGGTTATCCAATGGGTGTGAATCCCGAGATAGTTGAATTTGTGAAGACTCTTTTCCAAAAAGCGAGTCAATCGGGAAAAACTAAGAATGCAGAGTACTTTAAGGGAATCCTTGATGATTTAGAAAAATGTAGCGAGAAAATGAAGGATCTTCAAAAGATTGGGAGTCACCGAAGAATCCATAGAACTCTAAATTAAGTTTGCGCCTAGATTTTCGAGTCCCAATTCACGCTTGGAAGTGGCGGGATGAACCGCTACATCAATAGATTATACGGCTCATTGTAATTGGAAATCAGGAAGTCGTGTGTCATAAGTTTCATTCTTTTGACTTATGCTTGGCAAATTAAAATTCTGTCAAACGGGTTTTTAGGGTAGTTGTGGCGAATTTGAGACTTGTCGGAGCCCTTTTTCTTGATGTTGTAAACGATATTTTCTACATTTACGCCCGAAAATTTAGTGCCCGCAGCGCTGTGCTGCGGGGTTTGAGGTAACCTATGTTTCGTGAAGTAAAGAAAGAAGAAACCTTTCCACAAATAGAAGAGCGTGTGCTCGGCTTGTGGGATAAGGATGAATCGTTCAAGAAGTCGCTGGACTCCCGTCCGGAAACTGAACCGTACACTTTCTACGATGGCCCTCCGTTTGCAACGGGCCTTCCGCACTACGGTCACTTGCTTGCCGGTACCATCAAGGACATCGTTCCGCGTTACTGGACCATGAAGGGCAAGAAGGTTCCCCGCGGTTTCGGTTGGGACTGCCATGGTCTCCCCATTGAATCTCTTGTGCAGAACGAACTCGGTCTCGCTGGCGTTGCCGAAATCCAGAAGCTTGGCGTCGACAAGTTCAACGAAACTTGCCGCGGCAAGGTGCTCAAGTACACCAGCGAATGGAAGAAGACCGTGCGCCGCATGGGCCGCTGGGTGGACTTCGACAAGGGCTACAAGACCATGGACAAGAACTTCATGGAATCTGTGTGGTGGGTGTTCAAGCAGTGCTTCGACAAGGGCCTCATCTACCAAGGCTACCGCATCCAGCCGTACAGCCCGGCTCTCGCTACTCCGCTTTCGAACTTCGAAACCAACCAGGGCTATAAGGACCGTCAGGACCCGTCCCTGACGCTGATTTTCCCGATTAACTCCGACGAAGCCAAGTTCAAGGACACGAGCATCCTCGTGTGGACGACGACCCCGTGGACGCTGTACTCCAACTTCTGCATCGTTGTGGGCCCGGACATGGACTACAACCTGGTGGAACAGGACGGCAAGAAGTACTGGATTGCCGCAAGCCGCACCGCCGCCTACTTCAAGAACCCGAATATCGTGGATACCTGCAAGGGTTCCGAACTCGTGGGCAAGGACTATGAACCGCTCTCCCGCATTTCCGATGCGTTCGTGACGCCGGACCAGCTGTCCCGCCACTACAAGATTTACCCCGCCGACTACGTGAGTACCGAAGACGGTACTGGCGCCGTGCATACCGCTCCCTCCTTCGGTGAAGAAGACTTCCAGAAGGGTGCTGAACTCGACCTCGGCCTTTTCGACCCGCTGGATACCGAAGGCAAGTTCACCGACAAGGTCCCGATGTGGAAGGGTCTCGGCGCGAAGGAAGCCGACAAGGAAATTATCCGCTACTTCAAGGAACAGGGCCGCGTGTTCAAGCAGGACGTGATTGTCCATAGCTACCCGCATTGCTGGCGTACCGGCGTTCCTCTGATTTACCGCGCCCTCAAGACTTGGTTCTTGAAGATTGACGCCCCTGTCACGAGCAAGGACGGTATCACCAAGACTCTGAAGGAATGGATGGTCGAAAACAACCAGACGGTGAACTGGGTGCCGGACCACATCAAGAACGGACGCTTTGGCAAGTGGCTCGAAGGCGCTCGCGACTGGAACCTTTCCCGTAACCGTTTCTGGGGTACGCCGATTCCGGTGTGGCTCAGCGATGACGGCGACATGATTGCTGTTGGCTCCATCGAAGAACTGCAGCAGCTCACTGGCGTGAAGCTCGACGACTTGCACAAGCACTTTGTGGACAAGCTTACCATCGAAAAGAACGGCAAGGTTTACCGCCGCACGCCCGAAGTGTTCGACTGCTGGTTTGAATCCGGTTCCATGCCGTATGCCAGCCGCCATTACCCGTTCGAAAACAAGGAACTGGTGGAACGCAGCTTCCCGGCGGACTTCATTGCCGAAGGCCTCGACCAGACTCGTGGTTGGTTCTACACGCTGACGGTGCTTTCGAACGCCCTGTTCCAGAAGCCCGCATTCAAGAACGTGATTGTGAACGGTATTATCTTGGCCGAAGACGGCTCCAAGATGAGCAAGTCCAAGCGCAACTACCCGGACCCGAACGACCTCATCGAACGCACGGGTGCCGACGCTATTCGCTTGTTCATGATCAACTCCGCCGCTTTGAAGGCCGAAGACCTGCGCTTCAGCGAAGAAGGCGTGAAGGGCATCGTGAAGCAGGTGATGCTCCCGCTTTGGAACGCCGTTGCATTCTTTGTGTCTAACCACAACGCTGACGCCGCCAAGGGCCAGCTCAACTGGAAACCCGGTCAGGAAGTCAAGAGCGAAAACGAACTGGACCGCTGGATGCTTGCGACGCTGCAGGATTTGGCCGCCAAGGTCGAAGTGGAAATGAAGGCTTACCGCCTGTACAACGTGGTGCCTGCCGTGATTGCCGCGGTGGATGACCTCACGAACTGGTACGTGCGCCGCAGCCGTCGCCGCTTCTGGAAGAGCGAAAACGATGGCGACAAGAACGCTGCCTACGCTACCATGTACAAGGTGCTGGTGGACTTCTCCAAGATTCTCGCTCCGTTCCTCCCGCTCCTCGCCGAAGAAATCTACCAGATTCTCGTTCGCGAAGTGGATGCCAACGCTCCGATGAGTGTGCACCTCTGCGAATTCCCGAGCGCCGACAAGTCCCTGATGGACGAAAAGCTTGTGGAACGCATCGCCATGGTGCGTGGCATGGTCGAAATGGGCCGCGTGATTCGCGCTACGAACAACGTAAAGAACCGCATGCCGATTGCCAGCATGACGGTGGTTGCTCACGGTAACGAAGAAAAGAACGTCGCCGAGACCATGAAGGACTTGATCCTCGAAGAACTCAATGTCGAAGAAATGAAGTTCATAGAAGACGAATCAAGTTTAGTTGAATGTTCTGCTAAACCTAACTTCTTGAACATCAAGTCTGATTTTGCATCGCTTTTCGGACAACATCCGATGCGTGAATTCCAGCAGGAAATTTCCGGCTTCAGTTCAAGTGATATTATCAATCTTCAGAACGGCGGCTCTGTTACAAGTGCTTTCTGCTCTGATGTGAAATACACTTCCAAGCATGTGCTTATTCAACGAAAAGTTCCTGAAGGTATGGCAGTCGAAGCGAATCAACACTTCACGATTGCTCTTGATTTGACGGTGTCCGACAGACTTCGTCGTAAGTGCATTGCCCGTGAATTGGTTAATCGTATTCAAAATCGCCGTAAGGACCAAGATTTCGCCATTACAGATCGCATCAGCATTGAACTTTATTCTGAAAGTGAAGTGCTGAAACAGGCTGTAACCGAAAACGAATCCTACATCAAGGGTGAAACTCAGGCTAATGCTATCGTGTGGAAGGATTCTACTGCAGGTTTGCAGGAATCTGATGCAGATGACGAAAAGGTTGCTGTCGAAGCTGTAAGATAAACGAATAATTTAGCTATCAAAAAGACTCCCTCGTTAATTCGTGGGGAGTTTTTTTATGATGCTCAAAATGTAATTTTCATTCAATCAATATTTTCGTAAAAGCCAATGACTTCATCACGAAATCAAAGTCGCCAATTTTTCAATGAATTTCAGTGCGAAACTTTCATTACTGATATGGAAAACCGTTTTGCACTCGGCTGTTGACACTGAAATTTCCTCATATTTAACAATCGGAATTCTAGAATTGTCATTGTAACGCATGTCTCTAGAGCCATCTAAATTTGCATACTTCCAAGTGTAATCTACCACATTAGCATCTTTGGGTAAATATTCATCCTCTACAAATCTTACTGAGAACAAATCAACAATCAAATCGCTCCACAGGTATACCCGAATTTGGTTTGGCTCATAATTGGGATTGTCAAATACCGCAATTATTATACCAGGAAAGACTTGAATATATCCATCGCCTGAAGATTTGAATACGATTGGCGGAAGAGACGAATTGACAAAAGTCGTGTCCACCAAAAGATTTTCGAGACGAGTTCTGTTAACTCGTGCTTTTGCGCTAGTTCGTTCTTTGACGCGGTCTTCAATATTTTCCCTATTTCCTACTAGGTAAACGGAGTCAGATTTACTTACATCAATCCATGATTTTTGTGCGTCTTTAAATTTTTGAAGATAGTCCTCTTGAACATAATTCAAATCAAGGAAGATTTCTTTTTCTGTTAAAGAATTTTTAAGTTCCTTAATTTTCGAAGAAAATATAAAACCCAATATAATCAACAGCGTCATCAAACTGAAAAAAATCACAGGAACTGCATAAAAGCTTTTGGCTAAACAGCTGATACCCGCTGCCACAATAAAAACACCGACACTCATACACCCGCAAGAAAGAAAGTTCTTTTTCTTTTTTTCCAAATTGCTGATTTCTGAAAGAATTTCCATTCTTTGGTTGTATGTATCCGTCACCTTCCTTCGAAAAGATTCTAATAAATCGTTCGGATAAATACAGGGGAATCCCTTTAAGGATATGTCATACATTTTGTATTCGGAACCACCTTCCGATATTCTTTTATCGAGTTCTTTTTCCTGCATGTAGTTTTGCATTTCATCATGCATTTTTTTTAAATCATCAAGCATTCCCATCGCGTCCATCTCCTTGGATTGTTTTTTTTTGAAAAGTTTGTTTAATGGATGATTGTAAGAATTTCAGTTTTCTTGCTGATTATAATTAAAGCATTCCTTTTCCGGTTGCTTTTAGTTTGCCTGAAATTTCGAGAACCATTGCAATGATTACGCTGAGTATGCCGCAACATATAAGCGCATTGGCGACGCACTCATAGAAATAGCCAAAAATAGCTCCGACAATTCCTATGGGGATGAATATGACGACTGCGGCCAAAATGCAGCGTACGCCACGACCCACCCACTTGTTCAGAACTCCAAAAAGGACTCCGGGAACAAGCAAGCCACCAAGAGCCACTGGCCAACTCATATCGTTGACATAGGCTATTATGGCTAGAGCAATGCCAATAATTATTCCTGCAAGGATTGATAGAGCGAAAAGAGAAGCACCCTCGTCTTTAACGGCCAATTCTGCTTTTTCCTCGTCGCTCAATGCATCAAAAGCGGCCTGTCGCCGACGTTCTTCTTCTTCAACTCCTTTAAAGTAGTCTTCAACACCTTTAAAGGAGTTTTTTATATCTTGTACACCTTCGTTAAATTGTCTTTTCGCTTTCTCGCTTTTTTTTCTACGACAGGCCGGACACGTAGGGCGTAGTGCGTAAAAGCCAGAATTTCCAATATCCAAAAAAGCTGGTTTTATCCATCGACCACAATAATAGCACTGATACATTTTCCCAGACATAGTAAGTTCTCTATTTTTAATGGAAATTACCTTAATTTCAAAGAATCTATCAAGTCGTTTATGGCTTCTTCATTTGCTTTTGCGAAATTCCTCAATGGTTTAAGAGGAATGGTATTCGATATGTTTTTTGCATCCAACAGATGCTTAACATTCGAAAGCTTTGCCTTTAAGGAGGCTTTGGGTAATCGTGGTAAGCTTTTGTGAGCGAAATCCAAAAATTCTTCTACAGTAAGGGATGGGACCACATATTGCTTGATGCATAAAAAAGAAAAAATGTATTCTTCCGCCTTGCTCCAGCTTATTTTGGCCATAACAAACTCCTTTTTTGAGAAATGTAAAAAAAAAACACATTGTCAAGTAAATTTTTAGACACGTGTTCTCGGGACGTTTTTTAATTTTTGGTAGGCTGAGCGCGTCCGCGTTAGGGATAGTGATCCCTTGGGGCGGCACTGTGGTGCCGTTTTAGGAGGCGGGTGACGAGCGAAGCGATGACGGCTGCCCCTAAACAGCGTGCGAGCCGAATGCAGCGAAAACAAACTTGCTTGTTTTCATTGCTGAGGCGATGCCGCGGACGCCGAAGGCGTCAAATATAGCTCGACCCACGTAGTGGGGAACGCCCAAAAGAAAAGAACTCAACATTCACGAAATGAAGCTTCTCGAAGATGAGACGAAGCTCGTGAAGCTCTCCGCCAAGCCGAATTTCCTTGCCATCAAGGCGAAGGGCCCGGATTACGCGAAGAACATGAAGGTGATTTCTGCCAAGCTGAATTCGCTGAGCGTCGATGAAATCAAGGCTTTGCAGAATGGCGACAACCACGCAAGGCGAGAGTCGCGAGAAGACTTGTCTTCTCAGGACCGAGCCACAGCAGTTGGTGCTCGAAGAACACAGCCTTTCAGCTTTACGACGGTGAAAGCCTAAATACTCTCAAAAAGATTCTAAAAACGCTCTTTCCTTGCGAAAGGGCGCTTTTCTTATTTGGTCTTTTGTGTGAAAAAGTGTATATTTATAGGTGAGGTATGAATATGCAAACCGCTACAATTGAAATAACGGCTGCGATGGAACCTTATGTAAATAAGCGTGATATGTGGCTGAAGCAACGTGCGATGCTGTTGTACCCCTATATCCAGAACGGGACGATTTCGCATGGCCGTGCCGCCGAGATCCTTGAAATGGATAAGTGGTCTCTAATCCAGCTGTATGGTTCTATGGGCATTCCGTATATTGACATGGACGAAGCGGAACTTGAGCGTGACATTGCTAACGCCCTTGCTGCATGTGGAGAGTCTAAGTGATTGTTGTCTCTGACACGACACCGTTATTGACTCTGTTCAAAATCGGGCGGATTGATATTTTAAATAAACTATATAGTTCCGTTCACATTCCCTATTGCAGCGGGCGACGGGGTTGGACCTGGGCGAAAGCGAAGCGATTATCTTGGCAGACGAAAAGCAACCGAGTCTTTTGCTGATTGACGAAAGCAAGGGGCGTGTTGTAGCCGAGAGTATGAAACTGACCATTACCGGAAGCATAGGCATTCTCTTTGCCGCATACCAGAAAAAGTTGCTTACTGCAGATGAAATTGACCAAAGCGTTACTATGCTTAGGGGTATGAACCGCTTTATCGGTGAAAGACTTTTTAATTTGCTGTTGTCGTTGGTCCATGACAAATTTAGTGAACTTATCCGAAAGTTTGGATGGCGGACAAGAACCAAAGAGCAGATGCTAGAACGCTTTATCGCCACTCGCCCTAAGGAACCTCTCCTTAGCGAAGAGGAAATTATGGCGGATGTAAGCGCTGTCCGATACGCAAAATGAAAGTAAAAATCCCCAATTCGTGACCCCAAGGACCTTTACCTGCTCACTCTTGCAGAAGCAATCGATGCTGCATATATTGTTTCTGGGGATAAGGATTTGCTAGATCTTCAGCAGCACAAGCAGACAAAAATTATCAAGTTGGCAGACTTCCGCAATATGATGCAATAAGAAAGAGGGGTGATGGCGGGGGCGTTCCTAGTTAGAAATCCAGCCGCGCCTGCGTGGCCCGCGAACTCGTGAACCGCATCCAGATTCCCCAAAGGCGAGCGCAGCGACCGAGCATGCTCGGACCGAGCCGCTGGGGCTTGGATGCGAAGCATCAACGCGTAAGAAAAATACTTAAAAACTCTAAAAACGCTCTTTTCTTGCGAAAGGGCGTTTTCTTTATTATACGGAAAATCCCGCTTTAAGGTGGAATCTATTTATTATCGCAGAATATAATACCCGGGGCTTGTGCGGGTGTGCGTGACGTTTCGGCCCTTGGTGTCGAAGCGCCTTGTGGTTCCGTATTGGGGCGCAGGTCGAATCGTGGCTTTGGGCCTGATGCCGTCAACAACGGTCGGCGTTGACGTAGTGAGCAGTACTGCGGTAATTGACTTTGCGGGGAGCTTGAGCGCAACCTTGTTGCCGGTGGCTGTCGCGGATCCTGCTTGTAGAGCGTTTTCTGTATGCGAAACGAATGTTTCGCCTTGGAGATTTTGCAAGGTGAGCGTTTTGACCTTTCCGTCGGAGGCGAAGTTCGCAAGATTAAGGTTCACGTCCTGTGCGTCCTTTTCGGCGCGGTTCACGAAGATGACCGTGAGCGAGTCGCCCTTGTTGCTGATGGAACTGTAGGCGGACACCAGCGAGTCATTGCTGGAGGTAGACTGCACGCGGTTCGGATGGCCGTAGCGGCTGAACAGGTGCACCGTTTCGTACATGCCGTCGCCCCATGTCCACGGGGTGAAAATCTCGACACCGTTATCCTGCATGGTTCCGAGGAACGACGCGTAAGTGAGGGCCGTCACCATGGGGTCGGAATCGTTCAGGTCGGTTTCGGTAATGCCGAGCGTAATGCCGTGATCCTTGCCGAAATATTTTTCGAGCCAGTCGTTGATACGCTTGAAGATGTATTCCTTTTGGTTGTCGTTGTCCCAGCCTCCGTTCACCATCTTGATCCCGTTTGCTCCGGGATAGTTATAGGTGGTGTCGAATAGAACTCGATGCCAGTTCACGCGCGATTCGTAATCTTTTTCACTCGGATACCAGTGAATGTCGAAAACATCGAGAAGACGTGTGCCAGAGGACTTTTGCGCCTCGGCAACTTTCATGATGAAGTATTCTAGCCAGCAGTAATCGCGATCGGGGCCTTTGGGTCTATCCTGGTTGTTGTACGAGGACACGGAGCACCAGAACCATTCGTTTGCGACCACCGGGCCGGTGAGCTTGATATCGCCCCAGGCGGCGCGGGCCTTCTTGGCGACATCGATGTAGCGTTCAACGAGAAAGTCTCCCGTGACAGGCAAATCCAGGTCGGAATGCGTGCCGCGCCAGATTTCCATTTCGTTGTCCATGCTCCAGTACTTGAAACGGCTCATGTCGAACTTAAGTTCGTCTTTCCAGTGTGGGATAATCGCGACGGTCGAGTCGGCTGGCCATTCCATGTTGTAGAGCGAGGCGTCGCCCGCCTTGATGAGTGTTTCGCCATCGTCGGAAACTTCGCCGCCGCCCGCGAGGTCAAATGTCTGCGACGGATAAGAGCCGTGTTCCTGATACCAGTTCCAGTCGGGGAAATTATATTCGGTGCTGCTTGCTGCATAGCCCGTGAGCTGGAAGGCGTACATGGCGTCGATACCCGGCATGTTGTCGAGAACCTTTTGCGCGGTAATCGCCCAATCGTGCGAGTAGACGTTGTTGAACCAGTCCGGGTGAACCGTCATTTTGCGACGCCAGTTGTAGCGCGTGGCGTTGTTGCCGTTGTTCGCGCGTAAAAAGTGAATGCCCGCATCGAGCATCTGGTTGATGAATGCGGATTCGTCTGCGGTGACTTCGGTGTTGCCGTCGCTGATTTTGTCGATGTTTCGCCCGTAAAGGTACGGCGAAATCTTCTTGATGCCTTTTTGCGCGTCAACGGAAATGTTGATTGCTGCGGTGGACAATGTCGCTGCACTTGCGATGAGCACGGTGGCGAGACTTGCCTTCGTGGAGAACGCGGTCAGAATACTTTTCATAAAACACCCTTTTAAAAACAACCTGTCTTTAAAATAATCTCTTTTTAGAAAAAACGGCTGTGTCGCCGGGGGTGTTTGAGCTCATTTATGTTGAGAAATCTGCAACGAGTGCGGATTGGATAAGATTTTTATATATTCAATAAGTACAGGGATGTCGCCGAGCAGTCGGTCAAGGAGTATCTTGAATACTTTGCGACCAACAAGGCAACATCCAAGGGAACAAAGAACATCGAACTTCAGCGGCAATGGTATCTGTCGGACAACGAAACGAGGAAGCGCTATATGACTTGGCAACAGGAATTGGATGACTTGGTGTACGATGAGCGCCTGCGCACTAAAGCAGCCGAAAAGCGCGCCAGCGAGGCTGAAACTCGTGCGGATGAAGAGAAGTCTCGTGCTGACGAAGAAAAGTCTCGTGCGGATGAAGAGAAGTCTCGTGCTGACATGTACGAGAAGATTCTCAAGGAACACGGGCTCCTTTAAGCAGGCCCTTTTCAAGAAAATAAGCCCAAAATCGGTCCGCAGGGGCCGGTTTTGCTGTTTTAGGCCGTTTTTTTGCAACAAAAACGGCAAGTGTCATCTTTTGCCATTCTGATTCAATTTGACTTTTTCTTTATTTTGTGCCTTATCTTGACCATCGCCAAATTCAATTCTATTTCCGTTTCGCTTTCCAAATTTGTAGAATCCGAGGCGAGGACATTGGAAATGATTTCGCCGCTTCTTTTCAACAAAGACTTCTTTTCATTTTCATCAACAACTTCAGGAATGCGAGCAATGGCACGAGACAACTCACGAATTTCTACGAATGTATTGATGATGTTGATAGTTGTTTGCGTTGCGTCACTCCCTTTCAAAATTGTCGCAAGCATGTAGAGACCGCGTTCAGTAAAGGCCGTCGGATTACAGGACTGTATTTTAGTTTGGCTAGGTGGTCAAAATTTTTGACCACCTCCTTTTTCTGACTGAATCTTCTGCGATTCCTTCAACACTTCGTCCAACGTGAAATCTTCCTGCGTAAAGAAAAACGTATTTTTGCCCAAATCCTTGAGCGAAGCGCCAAAGTGGTAAGCCGTATCGTCTATGAACAGGAACCTGTCGTGCATTCCGTAACTTGGCAAGACTTGCATCGGGCTGTCGGGATATTGTTCGTTGTAAGTTGCCAGGTCTAACTCGAGAACCTTGCTCTTGTCGTAGGTGTAAATAGTCACAGAAACGCCTTTTTCCCGCTTGAGCATCATCGTCAAGGTTTTCTCGGTCACATACCTATCGACAAGTACAATTCTTTTCTTTGCCTGGCGAATCAGGTCACAGACAAATACATAGGCATCGAACTCCTGGTTGTTGTAAAATAAGCCCTTGGTTTTGAGCTCGCCACGGTCCATCGCCTCGAAAAGTTCGTCAAATTTACGGTCATGGTCAAGCAGATGCTCGTCATGACCGGTCAAGCGGCAGTCCTGTTCCAAATCTTTTGCTTCGACATTAGAAAGGCGGTTGATAAGACCGCCGTTACCCATCATAAGGTGACGCAATTGCACGAAAGCCCGCATGATGGCTATGTTGACTTTGATTGCTGTCTCGCTTTTTAGAACCGAAGACAGCATCGCAACGCCTTGTTCGGTAAAAGCATATGGAAAATATTGTCGGCCTCCTCTGGTCTCGGTTTTTGTGGTCGCAATTTGCGATCTCAAAAATTTATGCTCCGTGGCATCCAGTTGAAAGCAGAAATCTTTAGGAAAACGCTCAATATTGCGCTTTACCTGCTCATTTATACGCTTCGTTTCCACCCCGTAAAGCACCGCTAAATCGCGGTCAAGCAACACCTGCTTGCCACGAATAATTTGAATCATTTTTTCGACACCCGACTCCACAAGCGGATTTGGTGCGAAATCATCCGTTTTTTCGGTCTTTTTAGCCATCTTCTACTCCAATTCGCCTACAAGCAAAAAAGACGGGGAAACGTGTTCTCGATGCAAATATACGTTCCTCGTATGTCACATTAATCTGCGTTGTCATCTTGTAATGCCCGGCTTTCTTTTTCTGCCTGAATCTTCTGCGATTCCTTCAACACTTCGTCCAACGTGAAATCTTCCTGCGTAAAGAAAAACGTGTTCTTGCCCAAATCCTTGAGCGAAGCCCCAAAGTGGTAAGCCGTATCGTCTATGAACAAGAATCGGTCGTGCATTCCGTAACTTGGCAAGACTTGCATCGGACTGTCGGGATATTGTTCCTTGTAAGTGGCTAGGTCCATTTCAAGGACTTTGCTTTTGTCATAGGTGTAGATTGTCACGGAAACGCCTTTTTCCCGCTTGAGCATCATGGCCAGAGTCTTCTCGGTCACGTACCTATCGACAAGTACGATTCTTTTCTTTGCCTGGCGAATGAGGTTGCAGACAAATACATAGGCATCGAACTCCTGGTTGTTGTAAAATAAACCCTTGGTTTTAAGCTCGCCACGGTCCATCGCCTCGAAAAGAGAATCTATTTTATGGTCGTGATCTAAGAGACGAGCATCTTGCTCCAAATCCTTCGCTTCGACATTAGAAAGGCGATTGATGATTCCGCAATTTTGGTATAAATACTGGCGCATGGCAACAAATGCATCCATGATAGCAATGGATACGTTCACGGCAACCTTGCTTTTCAGAACGGATGAAAGCATGGCAAATCCCTGTTCCGTAAAAACATAGGGCTTAAACCTGTCGCCGCCCCAACTTGAAATCACATTTTGTGATTTCAAGTTTTCTTGTTCGTTTTTTTCCAACCGGAAGCAATATCTTTCCGGAAAGCGCTCGATGTTCCGTTTGACAGCCTGATTTATCGCTCTAGTTTCAACGCCATACAACGTTGCAATATCGCGGTCAAGCAGCACCTGCTTGCCACGAACAATTTGAATCATTTTTTCGACACCCGACTCCACGAGCGGGTTTGGTACGGAATTATCCGTTTTGTCGGTCTTTTTAGCCATTTTTACTCCAATCCGCCTACAAGCAAAAAAAGGCGGGGCAAAGTGTTCTCGATGCAAATATACATCCCTCGTATGTCATATTATGACAATCGTCGGTTTTCGCGGAAATTTTGGGAATTTTGACGAAAATCGACCCCTGCGGGCGATTGAATTCTGCTTGTTTGCAACCAGCTGTTTGCAAAATGAAAAAAAATTATGGAACAATACTTTCCCACGAGGCGACTTGCTATATTCTACAAAACCAGCAAATAGCTGGCCAAGCTCACAAAAGAGCCGTTTTCTATATCGTATTATTTTATATGACGTAGGAACGGCTCTTTTTTTTGTTTTAACCGCGTGGCACAAGCCCACGTAAAGGAGCACAATGGATCCAAACCACGTTCCGTTCGAGGAACTGCCCATCACGAACCGCTTCATGTTCGCGCTGGTATTCAGCCGCAAGCACATCGCTAAGCCTTTCCTGGAAGCCATCCTCGGAATCAAGATTTTTGACCTGCAGGAACCGGAGCCGGAGAAATCCACCGAAACAAGCCCCTTCAACAAGGGCGTCCGCTACGACGTGTTCGTAAAGGAACAGGGACCCGATGGAGAAATAACCCGCGTTTTTGATATCGAAATGCAAATGGAGGACACTCACGATCTTCCGAAACGAACCCGATACTACCAGGCATTGTGCGATTCCGAAGCGCTGAACAAGGGCGAATCTTACCGCAACCTCAAGGAACAGTACATCATCTTCATCTGCCCCGACGATATTTTCAAGCAGGGTCGTGCCGTCTACAGGTTCAAGAATCTGGAAAAAGGGTATCCCGAACATGAATTGGGTGACCTCTGTTACAAAAATTTTTATTATTGCTGTCCGGTAAAAGTTCCAACATAAGCACAATATGCTGAAT
>NZ_CAMGVQ010000066.1:0-17558 GCF_946062555.1 uncultured Fibrobacter sp. | reverse complement strand
GTGCCGGGGCAGGAGCCGGTGCGGGCTCGGGTGCGGGAGCGGGTTCCGGTGCCGGGGCAGGAGCCGGTGCGGGCTCGGGTGCGGGAGCGGGTTCCGGTGCCGGAGCAGGAGCCGGTGCGGGCTCGGGTGCGGGAGCGGGTTCCGGTGCCGGAGCAGGAGCCGGTTCAGGCTCAGGTGCAGGAGCGGGTTCCGGGGCAGGAGTCGGCTCGGAGTAAGAATTGTTGGAGTAGTTGGAGTAATCTTCATCTCCGCCGGGGTTACCTACGTCGTCGTTCTTGCTCATGTCCACCCACCAGGCGTAGTTGAGCGGAGAAAGAACCTGCTTGCCGTATTCCTGGGCATTGGCGCTCGATTCGAAATAGCCGACGCGGATGCGGTAGTAGGTGCCTTCGAGTTCGCCCGGGTTTTCCACTTCGGCGATGTAGGCCTTCACGTTGCTTTCGGCGAGCTTCTTCACGATGCCATCGGCGGCCTTCTTGGAAGACTGGATGCTGACCTGGATGACAAAGTCGCCCTTGTCAAGCTGCTGCACGCTGCCGGTCGGTGCGGGAGCCTTTTTCCGGGCGTCTTCGGCTGCTTCGTCAGCCTTGGTGTTTGCGGAGAGGGACTGGAGGGGCACGAGTTCTGGTTCTTCGGCCTTCGGCTGTTCCTCGGCCTTGGGGGCGGATGCCTGGGCGGCCGGCTTGGCCGGTTGCATCTGCGGAACGAGTTCTTCTTCGTCATTGCATGCGGCTAGCATGGAGCCGGCAAGTGCAATGGCAGCGAGCGAAATGATTGACTTTTTCATCCAATTCTCCAATTTTTTTTGAAAAAACCGAGGACTTAAACTTTTTCAATAAAAATATACATAAGTCTTTGATAATCCGCAAGTTATGATGAAAAAAATGTAAAAAAAATGCTTAAAAACGGACGTTTTTTTATACCCTTGACGAAATTCGTACAATTAGATATATTTGGCTATCCAAAAACGAATTTCTAATTTAACCAAAGGATAATCGTGATCGGCGTAATTGTTAAGTCCAACGAACCTTTCGAACGCGCTCTCAAGCGTTTCACCAAGTCTTGCGAAAAGAACGGCATCATTTCCGATGTCAAGAAGCGTCAGCGCTTCGAAAAGCCTTCTGAAGAAAAGAAGCGCATCGAAACTGCTGCCCGTCGCAAGCGCCTGAAGGAAATCGCTGACCAGAACCGCAAGCGTCTCTACTAGTCGTCGACTGGCTGTGCCAGTTTGTCGTAGTGGAATCGCCAAGGCTTTCTAGGACGTCGTTTCTAGCCTTGTGTTGTAATGAGTCGTCGGTCTATGACCGGTGACTCGTTGCGTGTTTTTAGAGTTTAAACCTTATTGCCGGGAGCGGGGCGTAATCCGCCAGGGGTAAAACATGAGCAGCGCATTGCTGACTAAGATTAAAGACGACATCAAGGCCGCCATGAAGGCACACGATTCCGAGACCCTCGGAACGCTCCGTACCCTCCATTCCGACATCAAGAACGAAGCCATGAAGAACGGTGCCACTCCGGCCCAGATCGAAGAGACGATCACCGACGAAATGTGCGTCGACGTTCTTGCCCGTAGCGTGAAACAGAAGCAGGAAGCAATCGACATCCTCACGAAGGGTGGCTTCATGGACAAGATTCCTGCCGAAGAAGCGACCATCGCCCTGTACCGCAAGTACATGCCTGCCGAGATGACCGAAGACGAAGTCAAGGCGCTCATTGCAGAAATCAAGGCCGCGACCGGAGCCTCTAGCCCCAAGGACATGGGCAAGGTCATGAAGGAACTCTCCCCGAAGGTCAAGGGCCGCTTCGACGCCAAGCGCGCATCTGCCCTGGTGCAGGAAGCTCTTAAGTAGTCTCGTGGAAGCGCGGAGGTCGACTGACTATATCACGTTCGTTATCGTGGTATCCGCATTCGCGGTGTTGACTCTGCATACGAACAACTGCTTCTGGTTTTATTCCGGGAAAGAAGATTATTGGTTCTCGGCAAATATCATTGAATGCGCATTCTATTTTGCGGTCCAGCTGTTCTTTATGGTCAGCGGGATTGCGCTTATGGATTTTTTTGACAGGTATTCTATGAAACGTTTCTTTGCGAGGCGTTTCATGAAGACTATGCAATATCTTTCTACCCTTCTTGAAAAAGGTTTTCAATTCGGACTTGAATGTCATGTTCAGCGTTTCTATGTTGGCCGGATTTTTGATATGGCCGCTGTTAGGATGGTTGTTGCACAACTATGAATTCAAAAGGTGGCACAAGGCGTTAATCCATGTCGCGGGTTTGTCCGAAATGTTCGTGTATTTCAACATGGCACGCCAACATTTGTGTTGACATGCCTTTTTTTGAAACAGACGCTTGACGCTTAGAGCTTGCGGATTTCGTCTTCGGTGAGCTTGGAAATCTGCATAACCTTTTCGATAGGGTCACCGAGGCCGAGCATCGCTTTCGCCATTTCCCGAGCCTTGTTCATTTCGCCTTCTGCACGCCCTTCTGCACGCCCTTCTGCACGGGCACGGACCTTGAGGGTCGCCAGATAGTCCAGTTCTTCTTCCGTCATCACCATGTTTCTTGCCTGCTGTTTAAGGATGCTGTCTGGAGCAGTCTTTACAAGAAGACGCTTGATCGCCTGGGCGATTACATCGTCGTTAAAGTCGGGGAGCGAGTCGGATTCGCCGGCGTGCTTCAAAAGCCAGAGCCAGCGGTCCTCGTCGGTCTCTACCTGTTCCATCGTCTTGTTGAACTGCGTCAGGTCGTAAAGAATATACTTAACCTTGTCGGTCAGCGTCAACCCCTTTTCGTTACAGATGCCCCAGGTGCCGCAGTAATCGTCCTGCTGTTCCAAGTGAAAATCGCAGACCCAGATGGCGTAAGTGGGAGGAATTTCGTACCGGGAGACTTCACGCAGAGCGCGCTGCTCATCGGAGAGGTCCCTTGCAGATTCCTTAAAGAATTCCTGGTCCCATTCGTACTTGCTCTGAAGCATGAAGGCGCTGTGCTGCAAAAGGATGCGCTCGATAAAGCGGCTGTGCTTTGCCTTCTGCATCTCTACATTGATGCTGTACCCGTTGGACGTTGTCGCGCGGATATCGAGGCGGAAGCTCTTGGATTGCGGGAAAAGGATGTTCACCTCAGTGTTCTTCACCACAACGGAGACGATACGGTTCTCGCCCTTCAGGTGGAATACTCCGTTCAAGAAACTGACAAGAGCCTTGGGGTCGTTCAGGAAAACTTTGAACGCCACATCGTAGCGCGGATCCAGGTAGGTACGGGTCTTGATTGTTTCGTAGGTTACCTGCTCCCAATATTCGCGGGACGCTTCCGCAAAATCGGGAAAAATGGGATTGATAGACATGGATGTCCTTTGTCGCGTACGCGACAGAAAAGGGGTGTAGTCCCCAAATGGGTTTATGAGTGATTGTGTGTGCGCCAAACCACTGTTTGGCGGAAGTCTGTCACCTTGCAGGAGGAGGCCCACTCCCGTGGTCGGCTGCGTCGCTTGCCGACTTTATACCTGCTTTCTTTAAACGCTAGGCGCAGATGGTGTAACATCCGGGCCGGGAACTCGCTTGCCTTGATATGTATGGCATGTTTACCGCCGTCGTCCGGGTTGTCCAAATACAATTGGGAATATATAAAAATGCAAGACGAAAAGCAAGAGTGAGGTTATATTTACTCCCATGCCCACATTCACCAAGTACATCCAGAACGAGGAACATTACTCCGAGGTCATCGCGCGGATTGCGAAAGTCCGCGAGACGTTGTGGATTGGCACTGCCGACATCAAGGATGTCTACGTGAAGCAGGACGGCGAATCGATGCCCTTGCTCGGGCAGCTGGCCGCACTCCTGAAGCGCGGCGTGGGCGTGCGGCTCATTCACGCGAAAGAGCCCGGCCCGAATTTCCGCAAGGACTTCGACCGTTTCAAGATTCTTGCGACCGACCTCGAACGCGTCATGTGCCCGCGGGTGCATTTCAAGATGATGATTTTCGACTTGGAGACCGCTTACATCGGTTCCGCGAACTTGACGGGTGCGGGCATCGGCATGAAGAGCAGCCTGCGTCGCAACTTCGAGGCGGGTATTCTCACCAACGACCCCGCGCTTGTGCAGCCTGCCATTGAACAGTTCGACACGCTCTGGATGGGCTCGCACTGCAAAAATTGTGGTCGCCAGGAATTCTGCAGCGACAGGATTAAGTAGAAAATTTGTAAAATGTCATCTTTTGACATTGAACTGAATGTATATTTGAAATACGAAAAAAAGTTGGAAATCGATTTACTTTTTTTGATAAAAGCACGATATATAAAGTAGAAGGCTTTTATTTGACAATGTAAACGGATTTCAGCGGATTTTAGCGAGTCATAGGCTGTTCCTATTTGCGCCCTCGCGGGCACGCCCTAAATTTTTACAGCTCGACTCGCAACTTTTGAGGATGCATTATGAATCTTGAAGTCATTTCGTATTTCAATGTTGCCTTGAGCAATACCGAGGGTGACGCGAAAGCTCTCTCCTTCGAAGAAGTGAACGCCGAGGCCGCCCAATACGGGTGGTTGGTGCATCCTGATTGCTGCAATTCCGATACCTTGCAGTGGGTCCGAGAAATTGCCAAGACAAAATACAACAAGACATTCTACAAGGAATGGGCGGATATCGTATCCAAGACTCGGTTTGAACTCTTGGTGGATCAGCTGTGCCATTACGCATCGACCTATGGCACGGGTTTTACGGAGGGGGAAGGCTATATGCCGAACCATGACGATGTCGTCATCCCCTTCAAAAAGTTCAAGGTCATTTTGCCGTGCACTAAAAGGGAACTGTTCGACAAGTGCGCGGGGCTTATCAAGTCGGGTATCGCCATGAACGAGCAAACCCAGAAGACTTGCTCGGAATATGTCGTAAACGCTCTTGCCGATTGGAGTGAATTCGGTTTTTCGATTGACGATGTGAAAAACAAGGAAGCGCAAGCGACAATTGCCGCCTTGACGGGTGTGTATCCGCAAGATGAATTTGCGTTGCTCCGTTGCCTGGTCTATCGTGCGACCGGTTCTACCATGCTTATCAAGAGCAAGGACGTCATTGCCTGCGTAAAGAAAAATGCGAGCAAGATTCCCCTTGGCGTTCTTTCCGATGCACAGCTTGTGAAACTCTCCAGAATTTTCCTTCGCTTCAAGCCGCTCTTTTTAGCTATGAAAGCGAGTGCGGAAAAATCTCCGATTCTGAATCCAGATTTTATTGCTGCTGCTCGAAAAATCGGCGTTGAAGTTCCAGCGGAAGCAGGGAAAAGAGTTTCGAATGCCTCCGTTGTAAATAAACTCCGTAAGCTTGCCGAAAAGAACCATACCCCTCTTGAAAAGGGCTTCTGGGAGACCGTTCTTGTCGAGAAGAAAAGCCTTGACGATATCAAGAAAAATGTTGCCAATATTTCGAATTTCAAAAAGGCAACGCTCATGCAGGGCATCAAGATGCGACTTTCGGGGCAATCGGGGCAGTGTTATGTCATCCGCAATGGTAAATTGTTCGTGCGTGAAGGCTATGCTCCAAAAAATGACGATGCGTACTTGATGCAAATCTATACGATTCTCCATGATTCGCTAGTTGAAAGTCTCAAGCCGAAGGCCTGCACGGTTCGCTATCCGAAGGGTTTGAACATAGCAGTCCCTTCCAGCGAAAAGAATTTCATAGGTAATTACCCCATGGGAACTAGTGTGGATATGGGCGACGACCACAACGTTGTTGGAATCTACTGGCATAATGATTGGGGCACGAACGATTTCGACCTCCATTACATGTCGCTTGACGGAGCGTCCTATGGCTGGAACGCACGTTATAGCTCCCAAAGCGGCAAGAAAGAAAACATCATTTACTCTGGCGATATAACCAATGCTCCTAAAGGTGCGACGGAATTGATGTATATCGGCGGGAAAGCACCCGAAGGAAAGTTCGAGGCTTGCAGATTTAGCGGAACAACGAATGATTCTCAGTTCAAGTTCTTTGTAGCTCGATGTGACCGTGCTTCGTTGAATTTGGACAAGAGCGAATGCGGCCCGATGGTAGATCCTAATGATGTCGTGGCGGAATTCATGATTCCTGTAGAAGGGTATGAAAGGAAGAATATCGCGATGACAATTGATAATCGCTTTGTGCTGATGGACTTGGATATCGGCAGCGGAAGGGTTCCCACGCGTGAATTGCAGAAAATTGTAATAGGCAAGTTTCGCGTAAAAGTAAGATCTTTTCTAAATTTGAAGGAGGTTCTGGAAGCTGCTGGCTTTACAGAAGTCAAAAGCGACGATGACGAAGTCGGGCTGGACTTGACGCAACCGAGCAAGGACTCCCTCATCGAATTGTTCGCGTAAGATTTAAAGACAGGCATAGAATGTTCCTATTTGATGCCGTGGGTTACCGGTTCGAGTCCGGTCAGGGGTTTCCCCTGTAGCTCAAGTGGTAGAGCGATGGTTTTACATTCCGCCTGTTTTTTCTAAATTCTGTTGTATGCCCACGTCGCAATCCAAAATCCAGGAACTGGAACTGCTCTACAAGATTAGTTCCATTCTGAACCAGACGCTCGATTTCGAGAGCGTCGCGCACCCGATTCTGGAAGTGGTAGAATCGACGATGGGCGTGGAACATGCGACGCTTACGCTGTACAACCGCCACACGGGCGAAATTTCCATTGAAATTGCCGAGGGCTTGAGCAGTCGCCAGGCGCGTAAGGGCCGCTACAAGGTGGGCGAGGGCATTACCGGCCGCGTTGTGGAAACGGGTAAGCCTATTATCATTCCCTCGGTTGCGAAAGACCCGGACTTCTTGGACCGCACGGGTCGCGGCAAGAGCGAAGATAAGGCCTTCCTCTGTGTTCCCGTGATTATGGAGCACGAGGTCATTGGCGCCTTCAGTGCCGACGTGCAGAACCCGGTGGAAGACGAACTTCCCGAAAAACTCCGCCTGCTAGAAATTATCGCGCAGATGCTTGCAGCGGCAGTGAAGCTCCGTCGCGAGGCCCGCGAAGAAAATGAACTCCTGAAGGCCGAAAACGAGCGCTTGACATTGGAACTCAAGGACCGTTTCCAGCCCGACAACATCATAGGGCGTTCCAGCGAGATGCAACGCGTGTACGCGCAGATTGACCAGGTTTCAAAAAGCCCGCTCCCCGCGCTTATCGTGGGTGAGGTCGGTACGGGCAAGGGGCTCGTAGCCGAAGCCATCCACTACCGCTCCGACCGCAACATGGGGCCGTTCGTCCGCGTCCATTGCGCTTCCATGCCGGAATCGGTACTTGACCGCGAACTGTTCGGTAGCGTGCGTGGTGCCCTCGTGGGAGTGTTCGCCGAGACGCCCGGCCGCGTAGAACAAGCCGAAGGCGGCTCGCTGTTCCTTGACGAAGTGGGCGAGCTTTCGCCAAACCTTCAGGTAAAGTTATTGCGCCTGTTGCAGAACGGCGAAGTGGAACGCATTGGCGCCCGCATTTCTAAAAAGGTGAATGTGCGCGTGATTGCGGCCACCACCAAGAACCTGCAGCAGATGGTGGAAGAAGGAACCTTCCGCGAAGACCTCTATTACCAGCTGCACATCTTCCCGATTTATGTGCCGCCATTGCGTAACCGCAAGACGGACATCGTGCTTCTGGCGGACCATTTTGTGGAACATTACTGCCGCATCGTGGGCAAAAATGTCCGCCGCCTTGCGCGCACCACCATCAACATGCTCATGAGTTACCCGTGGCCCGGAAATGTCCGTGAACTTGAGAACGGCATCGAGCGTGCCGTCCTCGTTGCCGACGAAGACGTCATCTACCCGCACCATTTCCCGACCACGCTGCAGACCGCCGAAACCAGCGGCACTCCCGTGAACGGAAACTTGAAGCGTATGGTGGAGGCCTACGAGAAAGACATCATCTGCGATGCCCTAAAGAGTAGCAAGGGTAAGGTTGCCGCTGCGGCGCGCAGTCTTTCGACGACTCCGCGCATTCTTACGTATAAAATAAACCAACTTGGAATCGACTTGTCCGCATTTGGCAAGTAGATATTAGTTTGCCTTTTTTTTCGGCGCTTTCGATGGCGCTTTACGCTTTTTCCGCAGCTTTTTCAGCGGCGGCTTCGGCTGTCTTGATTTCGGCCTTCCACGGGGTAAGGCCTACCACGTTGTCTACGGGGAGGGAAAAGGCGATTCCCTGGCCCATGGTGTCAAGCCCCGCCTTCTGGTAAAGGGCGTGCAACACGGCGTCCTTGATTTTCGCGTCGACCAGGATCATCACGATTTCCTTTTCGGGTTGGATGGCGATATGGAAAAACGATTCGGCTTCCTTGTTTGCCGTACCGCGGGCGTTCAGGATCGTACCGCCGCGGGCTCCGGCGTCTTTGGCCGCATCCATCACGGTTTCAGAGAATCCGGTATTTACAATACAAAAGATGACTTCGTGATTGAATCCGCTCATTTTTCATTTCTCCGTACTGCATCACGGTTGTCGCTTAAAAAGTTGAAAATGGACTTGCCGATAACACTTGCCATGGGGATGGTGTAGGCGATGCCCTTGCCGCCCACGATGGTGTTGAACTTTTCGGCAAGGCTGTCGAGTGCCGCGGCAAGCTGGTTTTCGCCGATGATGCTGATGATGACGGCGCGGTCGGAATCCGCAAGGCCCATTGCCGTTGCAATTTCGCGGGGGGCCGTCCCTTGCCCGAACAGCACCATCTGCATGTTCACGCCAAAGGACTGGATGTGGTCCATATAAAAATCAGCCTTGGCACGACTCACCACCGTAATCAAAGTCTTGAGACGGTTCATCGAGACCTTGGCTCGGCTGCCGCGCACGATTCTGTTCCGGATTTTTTTATCGATTTCCACAGCGCCCCCTACATAAAGTCGATAATCTGTTCGTCGTCGGCATCTTGGATGCGACGCATCATCATGCGGTTACGGAGCGCCGTCGAAACGGTGGCCCTGAAACCGAGTACCTGGATGGTAATCAATGGTGTCAGCGCGACCATCGCGACAATGCCGAAAGCGTAGTTCAAAATGGAATCGCCACCGTCGCGGAGGCCTGCACAAGCGCCAATGGCTAGTGGCAGAATGAAACTGGAGGTTAACGGACCGCTCGCCACGCCACCGGAGTCAAATGCGATTGCCGTATAAAGTTTCGGCACAAAGAACGAAAGGCCGAGAGAAATAAAGTAGCCGGGAATTAGGTAGTAGATAATGGGGAAGCCGACAATGATGCGGATCATCGAGAGCCCGATAGAAAGTCCTACACCGACCGAGAGGGCGATTAGCATCGAACGCTTGGTCACGAGGCCTCCCGTAATCTCTTCGACTTGCTTGTTGAGCACGTGCACGGCCGGTTCTGCGAGCACCACCACCATTCCAAGGACAAATCCTGCTATTACGAGTGCCTTTGGCATGGCACCCAGCTGCTTGCCCAGTTCGAAACCGATTGGCATAAATCCGACGGAGACGGCCGTCAAGAAAACCACCAACCCCACGAATGTGTAAACGATACCGAATGCCATCGGGATGAGCTTGCTCCACGAAAGCCGAAGAACGGTCAGCTGCAGGAGCATAAAGAAAATCACGATAAGACCGAGGGCGATGACAACTTCCTTGGCGACTCCGATGATGGTGGGCAGAAAATTCAGACCGAGGCTTGCATCAATAGAGTAGGCCGATTCCGTAAGTTGGTAACTCAGGTCGCCTTTCGAAAAAATCACGAGTCCCATGAGGGCGATAATCGGACCCACCGAGCAGAGTGCGATCAGGCCGAAACTGTTCTCGTTCGCGTTCTTGCCGCCAATGGCCCCTGCCACACCGACGCCGAGCGCCATGATGAAGGGGACAGTAATCGGCCCTGTCGTCACGCCACCTGAATCGAATGCAAGGGGGACGAACATTTCTTTTTCGAAAGAAAGCATCAGCATGCCGAGCATGAACAGCATTAGGTAAAAGAAGATGATGATTGTCGAAAGGTCGCGCTTGAAAACGATCTTGATGATGGAAAGGGCGAGGAATCCGCCGACGCCGATGCCGATGGTCGCAATCAGGAGCGTCGGTTCCACGGCGGCGCGCACCTGTTCGGCAAGCACTGACAAGTCGGGCTCCGCAACGGTTATGAGAACGCCCATTACGAAACACACCGAAACTAGCAACTGCAAGCGCCGTGATTTGACGAGGCCGGAACCCACGTGTTCGCCCATCGGGGTCATGGCGAGGTCGGCGCCCAGGTTAAAAAGCCCGATGCCCCCGATCAGGAACACGGCGCAAATGCCAAAGACGATTAGCTGCTTGGGGGAAAATTGGACAAGCGGCGTAAACGACACCGCGAGCACAATCAGCGTCACGGGCAAAACCGAGGCAAAAGCCTCTCGCAACTTATCCCAGAGAATCTTGAACATCCTCGGGAAATATAGAAAAAACGCAGGAAAAAGCTCTTTTTTATAATTATTTTTCACAAAAGATGCAACCGACGGACATTCAGGCGCATCTAAAGGGTACAATGGACGAAAAAGTGATATTTCAACATCTGCGGGAAGGTTGCCGCGAAGCGCTCGCCATGCTGTGGGAGGCCCACAGTGGACATGTGCTGAATCTCGCCTTCCGGATGTTGAAAAATCGCGACGAGGCCGAAGATATCCTGATGGATGTTTTTGTGCAGGTCCCGAAGGCCATCCAGGGCTTTCGCGGACAGTCCGCTATTGCAACATGGCTTTACAGGCTCACGGTAAACGCCTGCCTCATGAAGTTGCGTGGCGACAAGCGGCATCGCGAACTTGAAGAGGAACGCCTCGACGTGATCGTGGAGTCGGCTCTCGGCAAAGAAGAAAGATCCGATGAAAACTTTGATCCGGAACTTTTGGAAATGGGGCTGAATGCTCTCCAGGCCGAAACGCGAAGCATGCTCTGGCTCAAGGATGCCGAAGATTTAGACGTGAAGGACCTGGCGGAAATCTACAAGATGCCCGAAGGAACCATCAAGGCGCGCCTCAGCCGTGCAAGAACTTTTGTTCGCAACTACCTGAACGAACGCAAGACAAACTTTAAAAAAGGAGCTTAACCATGTCTACAAAAATTGACTTTTCGAAAATGGAGCGGCTCACTCCCCGGGCTGACTCGTGGAGCAAGGTCTGCGCAAGACTTGATGCCGAAAGCGCGAAGGGCAAGCTTGTCTCTATCAAGAGTTGGTATAGCGCGATTCCGCTGGCCGCAAGTTTTGTGCTTGTGAGCCTGACTGCGATTTTGCCGTCTTTCACCAGCGACATTGAACAGGAAAATTCTGTTTCGACCGAGTATGTATCTATCAATGAATCCGCACCGTCCGAAGTTTTGAGCTGGTACGGAAACCTCGGGAATTCCACCAGCGACGAGTTCGAAACATTGGAAGAAACGGTGGGCTTTAATTATTTAACCAAGGAGTAAACCATGAAGGGATCAAAGCTCTTTATTGCAAGCATTATAGTGCTTGCTCTGGCCTTAGGCTTTTTCGCCGGCAGGTTCTGCAATTTCAATTGCTGCTCTAGTACCGCAACCTGTTGCCAAAAGGGAGGTCCTTGCGTATGCTCGCAAGGTCTACCGTGCTCTTGCGAAAAGAATGGACAGCCTTGCCACTGTCCGAACTGCGCCAAGCATGAAAATGGCGAACACAAGCACACGGGTCCGCATGGCGACTTTGACAAGGGTCCGAAATTCAAAGGCCCGAACTTTGCCGCCATGGATTCCTTGCTGCAGGTGACACCGGAACAGAAGTCTGCCATCGAGGCTAGCCGCGTGAAAGGCGATTCCATTTTCAAGGTCCTCCGTCAGCAGAAACATGAGGCCGAAAGGGCTCTGGGCGAGGCTCTCGAAAGTAAGGATTCTGCCGGAATCGATGCCGCCAAGGCACGCGTTCTCGATGTAGACAGGTCTCTGCTGGAATACCGCATCAACGGAATGCAGGCCCTTGCCGGTATCTTGACTGCCGAACAGCTCGAAAAGTTTAACAACTTTCACAAGAAGCAAATGAGAAACTTTAGGGAGCGTATGAAAAATGGACCTAAAGGTCATAGCCCGCACGGTGAGCACGGTCCCCATCACAATTAACTTTCCTTGATAAGCAACAAGTCCTCGGCAGTCGTGCCGGGGACTTTCTGTCTTTAGTTTACTTCCTACGGTCAACAAGTCATTTCTTCATAAACGACAGGTTCTGTGCGACACGGAGGAGCCCTTCTGCGCGGTGCTTGTTGTTGGCAGACGCTCCGTTGAGGTCTTCTAGGAATCTTGTCAGTGCGTTGTTCGCGGTACTCCTCTAAGATAAGCGTTTCCTTGGGGGCAGGCCGTAGTCCTTTTTGGTTACCTGTTCCATATCGTGTCTAATTCCCAAAGACTTTGTTGATTGTTTCTGCAAATTCATCGTAGGCGAATGTTCCCCTGAGGCTTGCGAGTGCTCGCGCAAGCCCGCGGAAATGCCATTCGTGCGAAGCCTTGTCCTTGACGCAGAACAAGTCCCACACCTTGTCGCCAATCGCCTGGTAGTCGCGGTAGATGGCTCGGATGTTGCTTAATTTATCTGAAAGCGCTACAATCTTGACTTCGTTTGTAGCTGAAGACAATCGCTCAATGGCTTCTTCTTTGCGAAGTCTCCAACTTTCCTGACGGCTCTTGCCCTCGAACTCGATGTCGGATTCCGCTTCTACGAGTCCTGCAATGCGCTGGCCGAATTCTCGTTCGACATCCTTCAGGGTGATTTCGGTGTCTTCGACCGTGTCGTGGAGTGCTGCCGCGGCCAAAAGTTCCTGGTCGTTCGTCATGGTGGCTGCGATTGCGACTGCCTCCATTGGGTGAACGATGTAAGGGAAGCCTTTTCCCTTGCGTTCTGCTCCCTGGTGCGCCTTAACCGCAAATACGATTGCCTTGTCAAGAATTGATGTATCCATACTTTTGAATGTAGCATTTTCAATTCTGAATTCCGAATTCCGAACCCCGAATTTCCTATATTTGCACCCGAAACAAACACCCGCTTAGCGGAAAGGATTAATCTATGTCTAAACTGACTGATTCTATGGAATGGAAGGCCCTCGAGGCCCACGCCGAAGTCGCCAAGACCTGGCACATGAAGGAACTCTTCGCAAAGGACCCGGCTCGTGCCGAAAAGTTCAGCGCCGAAGCCTGCGGCCTCTTCCTAGACTACTCCAAGAACATCATCACCGACGAAACCATGGTCAAGCTCCAGGACCTCCTGAAGTCTGCCGGTTTCGAAGACATGCGTAAGAAGTACTTTGCCGGCGAAAAGATTAACACCACCGAAAAGCGCGCCGTGCTCCACACCGCTCTCCGCTACAAGGGTAATGACCCGATTTGCGTCGACGGCAAGGACGTGATGCCTGAAGTTCGCGCCGTGCTCAAGCACATGGAAGAATTCACCAAGCTCGTGCGTACCGGCAAGTGGAAGGGCCACACCGGCAAGTCCATCAAGTACGTGGTGAACATCGGTATCGGCGGTTCCGACCTGGGCCCCGTGATGGTGACCGAAGCCTTGAAGCCGTATGCCGACAAGCCGGCCGCTGGCGAATACTCTCCGGAAGTCTACTTCGTTTCTAACATCGACGGCACCCACATGGCCGAAACCCTCAAGAAGGTGAACATCGAAGAAACGCTCTTCATCGTCGCTTCCAAGACCTTCACCACTCTTGAAACCATGACCAACGCCGAAACTGCAAAGGCCGCTGTCCTCAAGGCCTTCAACGGCGACGAAAAGTCCATCGCCAAGCACTTCGTGGCGCTCTCCACCAACACCGAGGCCGTCGCTGCCTTCGGTATCGATACCGCCAACATGTTCGAATTCTGGAACTGGGTGGGTGGTCGCTACTCTCTGTGGTCTGCAATCGGTCTTTCCATTGCCCTCCGCATCGGTTTCGAGAACTACATGAAGCTCCATCAGGGCGCCTACGAAATGGATCAGCACTTCAAGACTGCTCCGGTGGAAAAGAACCTGCCCGTTATCCTCGCCCTTATCGGCGTGTGGTACAACAACTTCTTCGGCGCTTCCAGCTACGCCATGCTCCCGTATGACCAGTACCTCCATCGCCTGGCAGCCTACTTCCAGCAGGCCGACATGGAATCCAACGGCAAGACTGTTGACCGCGACTCCAAGCGCGTGAACTACCAGACCGGCCCGATCCTCTGGGGCGAACCGGGTACCAACGGCCAGCATGCCTTCTACCAGCTCATCCACCAGGGCACCAAGATGATTCCTTGCGACTTCATCGCCCCGGCAAACAGCCACAACCCTGTTGGCGATCACCACCAGAAGCTCCTCTCCAACTTCTTTGCACAGCCCGAAGCCTTGATGAACGGCAAGACCCTCGCCCAGGCCCAGGAAGAACTCCGCAAGGCTGGCAAGTCTGAAGAAGAAGTCGCTTTCCTCGCACCGCACAAGGTGTTCGAAGGCAACAAGCCCACCAACTCCATCATGATGGACTACGTTTCTCCGGAACGTCTGGGCGCCCTCATCGCCATGTACGAACACAAGATCTTCACCCAGGGCGTGATCTGGAACATCAACAGCTACGACCAGTGGGGTGTTGAACTGGGCAAGCAGCTCGCCATGAAGATCCTCCCGGAACTGAAGGCCGACACCGAACTCAAGCACGACTCTTCTACCAACCAGCTCATCAACTGGTTCAAGAGCCATCAGGGTTAATTCTTAAGCTGTCATCCCGGACTTGTTCCGGGATCTCCTTTACAAAACACCCCGTCCGGTTTATGCCGGGCGGGTGTTTTTGTAGAAACAAAATTCTACTTAAGGCTGGTACTTCTCCCGCTTTTCGCGGAGGGACTGAATGATAGATTGAACTTCTGGAGAAATTTTATTCAAATCCTCCAACAGTTCTTCCTGCGACAAGCCCTTTATTTTTTCGTAATGAGCTTCGCGGATTTTATGAATATCTTCTACAGTAAAGTCTTTCGAGATGTCTACTTTTTCCATAAACGATACTCCTCGTCTTCCTGATGTTCAATAAGAACCGTGGGTGATACAATTTCTATTGGCTTATATCCGTCAAGATTCGTAATTGCACGAATTCCACGAATCGTTTTGACATTTACCATATGTCTAAAATTCCAGGAAATAATGCAATCACAGCCGGCCAAGACCGCCGTTGCAATATGATAGCAATCATCAATGCTCTTGGCAGTAAGAATTCCCATTTCAACAATTTTATTCGCCAGTTTTACCGTTTCAACAAAACTTGGCAAACATGAGTATTTAATTTCATCAAGCCGTTCAAACATCATTGTTCTTTTAGGTTCATAGCACACCCCTAGTTCCTCCAAAGTTTTTGGAGAAAGGCACACTTCAAACTTTTCCTCTCGGAACATTTGCCACAGGGCCTGCGTATCCCGCATGCGTTCGGGCGTATCCTCCTGATGCAGGTAGCTGATCACAGAAGTGCCGAGATAGACCTTCAATTTTTTCTGATTATCATTAGACATTGCATCTCCTTTTCAAAAGAAAAAACACTTGATTATATCAAGTGTTCAGGAGACAATTTCTAACGCTCGGGATAGAATATAGAAAGCACCCTATTTTTGTAAAGGGTGCTTAGGTAAAAGGTTTGTAATTTATTGGAGAACATTCAAAACAGTTTTTAGATCGTCTAACCATCCAATGGTTCATGTTTTTTACTTGGGCTATGTATGCAAGCGCCCAAAACCATGTGCCTAAAATCGTTGAAAGCGAGACCGCAATATTTGCAATGGTAAGGACCCGCTTCAGCGCCTGTATAAAATTGGTGTTTCCTGGTTTTACTATAGTTGCAAGTACCCAAAGCTATCATTTTTGGGTCCCGCATAGCCATGCCGCAACACTTGCAGTGAAAGGGACCAGACTCATGTCCATCGTAAACAACATGCCTTTTCGTGGGACTATAGACACAAGCACCCAACGAAAGCGCACGCAATTCCGAGAACTTTAACGCACAATGTTTGCAAAAATAATTTGGCATAACAAAACCTAATCTGTGATGAATGATTTGTTACAGTTCCAATTCACCTTGTTACAAGTCTAATTTCAACGCGTCTGTTTTCTGCAGCTTCGGGATCAGCCTGATTTTTTAACTGATCAGGACCATAACCCACCACAGAAATTCTCCGACTGATATTAGCATCGCCCTGCACCGTACTCAACACCGCTTTTCGAGCCTCCCGGGCTCGTCCCGCGGATAAACTATAGTTATCATCAAATACGGCACATTTCTTTGCTACATTTGCCGAAACACCATGGACATCGACCGCATCAGTATGTCCTTCAAATTGTACCCAAATATTGTCGTGTTCCTTCATTGCTTCAGAAAGAATCGGAGCAATCTGTTGTTTTAAAACAGAATCGACCCTTGGGTTCAAACATGCACTGCCACGTTCAAAAGCTTGATCATTCAAGGTTATGATACTATCCTGAACACCAACACTTTTGATATTAGCAGCCTGCAATTTTGAGTCAATCATAGCGATTGTCTCTCGAACGCCCTGCCTTTTTTCTTCTTCGGCAGCTTGCTTCATCACAGACATCTTGACAACCATGACAACCAGCAACAGCATCACAACAGCTGTCACGCCGGCCATCAAGTCAGAGATGGATACAAAGGGATTAGGTTTCTCTTTCATCTACCACTATCCTTCAGTTGCAACCAGACTGCTTTTCACGGATAAATGATTTGAAACGCCAGCAAATCCTTTTTCGATGGTTTCAGTGATGTTCTCTGCAGACCTGGAAACAGAAGAATCTATTGCAGTTTTCATTTCTTCAAGAGTATCCTTGGTGTTTTCCGCCAGTTCCTTAGGGAGAAGCTTCATTGCAGATCTGATGTTCATATTAGCTGTGCCGATAGAGCCCAATTTTTGGTCGATTTTCTCAATGAGTTCGTTCATAGAATTTTGGAAGGCTCCAGACATCATCTTAACGGCTTCGGTAGATTCTTGAATATCGTCAAGCGTTATGTTGATTCGCTTACTGAAATTTTCAAGAGTACTATCAAGCTTTGCCTGGCTTTCAGTTGTCTTTGCGGACATATCTTCCACAGCGACTCGGATAGAGGAACCCGCGTCTTCCATAATCTTGCCGCTGGCATTGATCGATTCAACGAACTGAGTCTGGATATTGTTCAAGGTAGAAGTCACCGCTGGAGTGAATTCATCAACAGACTTAGACAGGGAATCTGCAGCCTTGCCCATACTCTTGGCGGAGGTAGCCACATAAGCAAACTGCTCCTTCATGGTAGAGCTGAGCCCTTCCATCATTTCGGTCTGAGATCGAGATTGAACAGCCAAGTCTTCCAATTGTTTCACAACGGACTCGGTCTCCTTGACCTGTTTTTTCATGTCTCGTTGCAGCCCCTTGAATCCTTCAACAACCGTCGTCTCAAGAGTATAGCAAAGGTTGGTGTTAACTTCATTGAGTTTGTCGTTAATGGATTCGAAACCTTTTACCAAGGCTGTCTGCAAAGATTTCTTGATACAATCGGCAATACTTTCACCAATACTTTCGTTGACTTTATTGTCCAAAAAATGGTTAAAACCCTGCACTTTCAGTGCAGCGACTTTCA
>NZ_CAMGVQ010000065.1:0-18145 GCF_946062555.1 uncultured Fibrobacter sp. | reverse complement strand
AACCGTGCTGGCTTCAGCGGCAAGGACTACAGAATTGCGGATACGCAGGTAATAAACAATGATTCGCTTAGTGCGGCTCCTGTCGCACCGCCACCAGTCGATTTGTTGTCGCCTGTTTCACAGGAAACGCAAGAGCCTTCGGGAAGTAGTTTTGGTGGAATCACGCCGCCTGCAACAAGCTGGAATCCTAGGGCAAGTATTTGTCCTGCAAGCCCTGCCGTGCAAGACATAGAACGCTTGGCAAGGCAAGAAAACGAAACGATGGAAAAGCAAATCCAGGAGAGTAAATCTTCTGGAGTCGCCCCGACACCTGCAGGATTGGAGGGTCTAGTGAAAAACGCCCACATCAAGGAAAACTTCATCGAAAGTGCAAGTGGAATTTGCCTGCCTAAATTCTTTATGAACATGGATGGCATTGAAAACGACTTGTTCGGTCTTCGCGAAATGGAATTTGAAAAGGATATGCTCTTGAAAAAATTCCCGCTTCGCACCTGCAATACATCTATCAACTTTGACAACGTAGATGCGGAAATATACAAGGTCGATTTGGACGAAAATACCAAGGACAATATTCCGACATTCTGCAAAGTAGGGAAGGATGTTCAAACAAGTCTCGCGCAATGGATTTTAAGTATCAAGGATGTCGAAAGTAAACGCAAAAAATGCGCCGAATTGCTAGTGGGGCTTGTCGGAAAAATGTACCCCATTCCCGACCAGGAAATCAAGATATACATTGAACGCGTCCTGGAATCGTTCAATGATACAGCATTCAACCACATGCTGAACAACTCCACTCCATACGCGGCAAAAATCAAGGCAGCCATACAGAATCATGCCGATGCTTATGTTCACAAAGAATTCCTTAGCAAAGTCGATACAGACAAAATCATTTTAAAGCCGACCTATACATTCAAAAAACAGAAACCCTACTCAGCAAAGGGCAAGAGCATCGCTAAAGGGCTGTACGAACCGGAAGAAAGTTTCAACAATTTTGAAGCGGAAGTCGTAAATGAACTCGCAAACCTGGATAACGTAGAATTCTGGACCCGCAACAAGGAACGGGCTGATTTCTGCATCAACGGGTTCATCAACCACTATCCTGATTTTATCATCAAGACGAAAAAAGGAAAAATCGTTCTGCTGGAAACCAAGGGCGACCACTTGGATGCCGCTAAGAAAATTGAACTTGGGAACCTTTGGGCGTCAAAAGCCGGGAACGACTATCGTTATTGCTTAGTGTACGAGGAACGCAACGTCGAAGGCGCCTACACCAAGGAAGAATTCTTGAGCCAGATGAGGAGTTGGTAATTCAAGAAATCCCTATATCGACCAGATCTGGGATGAAGCTGAACAGGATGCAGCCAACGTCATGGAACTCCTTGAATCATTCAGGCGTTAAATAAAAGGGCTGCTTGATTATCCGTATTCACTAGAATGCGGCCCTTTTTCTATATTTCTCTTGTAAATCAAAAAGAGGACTTCAAGATGAAAAAGCTTTTAGCGATGTTTGCGGCGGTTGCGTGTGCCGCGGTTCTTTCTGCCTGTAACGACCAGAAGGCGGAATCCAAAGCACAGGCCGATGAATCCCTGAACAAGGTGAAGGCGGCGGGCGAGTTCGTGCTCGGCCTCGACGATTCCTTCCCGCCGATGGGTTTCCGAGACAAGGACAACAACATCGTGGGTTTCGATATCGACCTCGCTACCGAAGTTTGTGCGCGCCTGGGCGTGAAGCTCAAGACGCAGCCGATTTCGTGGGACGCGAAGGAACAGGAACTGAACACCGGCAAGATTGACTGCATCTGGAACGGCATGAGCGTGGACAGCGCCCGCGCGAAGGCCATGAACCTGAGCGACCCGTACCTCAAGAACCGCATGATTTTTACAGTGAAGGACAAGGCGCTTGCAAATCTCGCGGCACTCGCCGGCAAGAAGATTGCCGTGCAGAACGGCTCTACCGCCCAGAAGCTCCTGGATGCCTCCGAAGCGGGTAAGGCCGCCAAGGAAATCGTCCCGTTTGACGACAACCAGACGGCACTCATGGATTTGGACAAGGGCGGCGTGGATGCCGTGTTCCTGGACGAAATCGTGGCCAAGTACTGGATTGTGACGAACGCGAAGGACTACACGGTGCTCGAGGAAGGCCTCTCCGACGAAGTCTATGCCGTGGGTTTCCGCAAAAAAGACCAGGCCCTGCGCGATGCCGTGAATTCCACCTTGGCCGCCATGAAGGCCGACGGCAAGTTCGACGAAATCTCTGCCAAGTGGTTCGGCAAATAGGTGTGAGGTCGCTCCCTGCGGGAGCTTTGTGGTATGAGGTCTACCCAAAGGGCATAACTCTACTAGGGCAACAAGTTGCCAAGTATCGTTTAGGCGCAGTGCGCCTCTGAGGTTATTCATGTCGGAACTATCAACGCTTTTCCCGATTCTCTGGGGCGGCTTCTGCACGACGCTCGCCATTTTCGGGCTTACGCTCCTGTTCTCTATTCCGCTGGGTCTGCTCATCGCGGTTCTGAAGATGAGCAAGTGGCGTGTGGTGCGCTACCCGGTGTCGTTCTACATCTCGGTGATGCGCGGCACTCCCTTGCTGCTCCAGATTGTGGCGATTTATTTCGGCTCGTACTACCTGAGCGAATATGCGGGCGTGGATTTTTCCTTTGACCGCTTCCCGGCGGTGATTGTGGCGTTTTCGATAAACTATGCGGCTTACTTTGCCGAAATTTTCCGCGGAGGCATTCAGTCCATACCCAAGGGGCAGTACGAGGCGGCCTACATGCTGGGCATGACCCGCACGCAGACGTTCTTCCGCATTATCCTCCCGCAGGTGGTCAAACGCGTGGTTCCCGCCAGCGCAAACGAAGTCATTACGCTGGTGAAGGACACTTCCCTTGCGCAGGTGATTGCGGTGACGGAACTTTTTGCGCTGGCCAAGAAACAGCAGGCCGCCTACGCGAGCATTTACCCGCTGTTTGTGGCGGGCGTATTCTACTATGTGGCGAACCTTTTGCTGAGCGTGCTTTTCGCCTACGTGGAACGCAAGCTCAATTACTATAAGTGAGGTGTGGAATGGAAAACGTGAATGAATCTGCGCCGATCCTCAAGGTAGAACACGTCAAGAAGTCCTTTGGCGACTTGCATGTGCTCAAGGATATCTCGTTTGACCTGAAGGCGGGCGAGGTGCTCTCGATTATCGGACCCAGCGGTTCCGGCAAGAGTACGCTGTTGCGCTGCCTTACCCAGCTCGAAACGGTTGACGGCGGCCTGGTGCAGGTCAACGGCAAGGACATGGTGGTACCTGGCGTTTCGGCGAAGGGGTCGGCAGTCAAGTATGCGCCGGCGAAAACGCTCCGCGATATTCGACTTTCTACGGGGCTCGTGTTCCAGAACTTCAACTTGTTCCCGCACCTGACTGTGCTGCAGAACCTTTGCCTCGCTCCGGTGCGTGTGCTGGGGGACGACCGCAAGGATGCCCGCGCTATGGGACGATTCCTGCTCAAGCGGATGGGCCTCGAAGGCAAGGAGAAGGCTTACCCCTGCGAACTCAGCGGCGGCCAGCAGCAGCGCGTGTCCATTGCCCGCGCGCTCGCGATGAACCCGAAGATACTTTTCTTTGACGAGCCGACGAGTGCCTTGGACCCGGAACTTACCGGCGAAGTGCTCAAGATTATCAAGAAACTGGCCGAAGACAAGATGACCATGGTCATCGTGACTCACGAGATGGCCTTTGCCCGCGATGTGGCCGACAAAGTCATCTTTATGGATGGCGGTGTCATCGTGGAACAGGGTACTCCCGACCACGTGTTCCGCGAATCGGGCAACGAGCGCCTGGCGCAGTTCCTGAGCAGGTTTTCAAAGGCTTGATCTGGATGGACTTAAAGGGGGCTCTTAAAAAATGAAAATTTTTTGAGTAACCCCTTGCCAAGGGAATTTTCGTTTGATATTTTTGGTGCCATGATGAATTTTGTGACATGTGCAACCCTGAACCGTCGTTGGTGGCGCGGACTCTGACATAGAGCCCGGTATTTGTCGCAAATCACCCAAGATTTTAAAGCAAAGGCTTCCGGACTCACGGAGGCCTTTCTCTTTTACCAAAATCATTGAAATCCTCCGGGACCAAAGCCTTTGCGGAACCCTAAACCAAGGAACGCAAAAGTTTAAACAGAATGGATATAGCCCTCGTTGCTCCAGAGAATTCAATTCCCTATGCCTCAAAGCGAGCTTGCGAGCGACCTCATACCCCAGACCTTTAAAACCAGAGGATCAAAATGACCAACAAGATCAAGCACATTACAGAACAACCGGGTTACGAGCCGCGTACCGACAGCATCTACGTGGCGCTCCCCGGTGAACGTTACACCCCGTTTTCGCTGGGCAAGAAGCTCGGTGCGAAGGCTATTTTCGAATCCGCAAGTTTCTCCCACGGTCGTAGCCGCTATTCGACCCTGATGGTGGACGAAGGCTTCCGTCTGCGCCAGAACGACAAGAACGTAAGCATCGTTGTCGATGGCAAGGAAAGCGTGTTTTTGAAGGAAGGCGAGGGCGATATTCTTGATGCCCTGACGCTGATTTCGGCTGAAAATACGGTGCCGCCTAACCAGATTCCTATTCCCTCTTCGGGCGTGGGCTACCTCGGCTACGAATTCTGCGCCCGTTGCGATACCATTCGCCTCGCCCCGCAGGTGGACGAACTCAACATCCCCGAGGCGGAATTCTTGGTGGGGCACATCTACATCGTGTTCGACCACTTTACCGAAAAGCTTCACCTGTTCGCCCTGAATTATGAAGAACACCAGATCGACTTGAAGGCTGCCATTGAAAAGGTGAAGGCCCGCCTTGCTGACCTCGACTTTAGCTACCTCGCCCCCGAACAGCAGTACGGCAAGGGCATTACGATGACCGACCTGGAACAGTCCCGCAAGGAATACGTGGAAAAGGTCGAAGCCCTGCAGAAGCACATCATCGCAGGCAACATCGTGCAGGCCGTACCGTCCCGCCGCATCCAGTTTGCAAGCGATATCGAAGCACTTGACATTTACCGCCGCCTCCGCACGGTAAACCCGTCTCCGTACATGTTCTTCCTCGATTACGGTACGCATCAGTTTATCGGTGCCTCGCCCGAAAGCCTCGTGCGTGTGCGTGAAGGCGTTGCGACCATTCACCCGATTGCAGGCACCCGCCGCCGCGGCAAGGACGATGCCGAAGATGAAGCCCTGATGAAGAACCTGAAGGGCGACCCGAAGGAACGCGCCGAACATCTGATGCTCGTGGACTTGGCTCGTAACGACCTGGGCCGCGTTTGCGAAGCGGGTACGGTGGAAACCACCAAGTACATGGAATGCGAAAAGTTCAGCCACGTGATTCACCTGGTCTCTGACGTGCAGGGTAAGGTCTCCAAGACCAAGAAGGCCATCGAAGTGCTGCGCTCCAGCTTCCCGGCAGGTACGGTGAGCGGCGCCCCGAAAATCAGCGCGATTGAAATTCTTTCTGGCCTCGAAAAGGTCAAGCGTCGCTTCTATGCGGGTGCCGTAGGCTATATGGAATCCGACGGCGACTTGGATTTCTGCATCGCCATCCGTTGCTGCCTCAAGCAGGGCAAGACCATTAGCCTGCAGGCCGGTGGCGGCATTGTCGCGGCCAGCAACGCCGATCGCGAATTCGAAGAAACGAACGAAAAGCTCGGAGCAATCAGAGCTGTACTGGAGGGGGAGAATTAGGTCGGACCTGCGGTCCTCTGAGGTTTGAGCGCTCTCCACACATTGAACAAAGGATTTTCACTATGATTATCATCATCGACAACTACGACTCTTTTACTTACAACGTCTATCAGGCGTTGGCAAAAATCACTAATGAAGAAATCCGCGTGCTCCGTAGCCGCGAATGCACCATCGCCGACATCGAAAAGCTCTCCCCGAGCCGCCTCATTGTGAGCCCGGGTCCGGGCCGCCCCGAAGATGCGGGTATCTCCGTGGAAGCCATCAAGCACTTTGCGGGCAAGCTCCCGATTCTCGGCGTGTGCCTCGGCCACCAGGCCATCGGTTATGCCTTTGGTGCAAAGATTGTGCAGGCCAAGTTTATCAAGCACGGCATCGCCGAAGAAATCGACCTCGACGGCAAGGGACTCTTCCGAACCATCGGCAAGAAGAACATCTTCACGCGTTACCACAGCCTGGTCATCGACGAATCAACGCTCCCGAGCGATTTTGAAGTGACCGCCCGCGCTACCGACGGCGACATCATGGGCATTCGCCACAAGACGCTCCCCATTGAAGGCGTGCAGTTCCATCCGGAATCTATTGCTAGCGGTCGCGCCGACGAATTCTTCAAGGCGTTCCTCAACTACCGTCGCGAACCTCTCGATGTGCGCGGCATTTTGAATACGCTTACCGAAGGCAAGGACTTGAGCCGCGAAACTGCCGAAATGTTCATGGAAGACTTGACCGACGGCATTATGGACGAACGCCAGATGGCCGCTATCCTGACCGCACTTTCCAGCAAGGGGCCTGTTGCCGACGAAATCGCCGGCTGCGCGAAGGTACTCAGCAGCAAGAAGCGCAAGTTCCCCTACAGCGGCGACGAACTCACCGACATTGTGGGTACCGGCGGCGACGGCAAGGGCAGCTTTAACGTAAGTTCGCTTTCCGGCCTGATTGCTGCAAGCTGTGGCGCAAAGATTGCAAAGCACGGTAACCGCGCCGTCTCTAGTAAGTCCGGCGCCGCCGACTTCTATACGGCTGCAGGCTTCAAGCTTGACATGACTCCGGACAAAGCTGCAAGCGTCATCGACAAGACGAACTTTGTGTTCCTGATGGCGCCTGTTTACCACAGCGCCATGCGTTTTGCCGGCCCGGTTCGCGGCGTTCTCGGCGTAAAGACCATCATGAACCTGCTCGGCCCCCTCACGAACCCGGCCGAAGCCAAGTACCTGATGCTCGGCGTCTATAGTACGACCGTACTGGAACCCTTCACCAAGGCGGCAAAGGCCCTCGGCGCGAAGCGTGTGATGGTCGCCATCAGTGACGACGGCTACGACGAAATTTCTCCCTGCGTGCCGACGACCATCGCCGAAATCCTGGAAGATGGCGAGTACAAGACTTACCGCATCGACCCCAAGGACTTCGGCATCCCCTCCGTGGATCCCGAAGACCTCGCCGGCGGTACGGGTGTCGACAACTTCAACCTCGCTCTCGACGTGCTGAACGGCAAGGGCCGCCCGGGCATCAAGTACGCCTGCGCCCTGAATGCCGGTGCCGCCCTCTACATCAGCAAGAAAGCTGCCAGCCTCAAGGAAGGCTTCGACAAGGCCATGAAGGCGATGGAAGATGGCTCGGTCCTGCAAAAGATTGAGGAAGTCAAGGTTGCAACGAATTCGTAAAGGAGATGCCCTGTCATCCTGGAGGCCGCAGGCCGATAGGATCCACCGGTCATGACAATCTACATGTCTGATATACTGCAAACAATCGTGGAGAAACGTCGCGCGGATATCGAGCGGCTGGGACTAAATTTCGGTATCGAAATTCCGGAAAAGCGTCGCGTAGGTCATACAGAATTCCTCGGGAACGCCGGTGCGATTCTCGAAGTCAAGCGGGCATCGCCATCCAAAGGCGACATCGCTCCGGATTTGGACCCGGTAGGGCTCGCGACGATATATGCCGAAGCCCATGCCCAGGCGGTTTCGGTGCTGACCGAAGGCAATTTCTTTAAAGGCTCGCTCCGCGACTTGATTGCGGTTGCAGACCTGATGGAAAAGCGCCGCCAGCAGGGGCTACACGCCTGCGCCGTGCTCCGCAAGGATTTCTTGCTCTACGAAGACGAAATCGATGTCGCGTTCCGTTGCGGCGCCGATGCTGTTCTTTTGATTGCCCGCATCTTGGATGACGAACAACTTGTACGCATGGCGAAGCGTGCGCAGTCTTTTGACATACAGGCTTTCGTGGAAGTTCGCGAAAAAGATGACTTCCGCAAGCTTTCGGTTGTCACGAGCGCACTCGGGGCAGACGCCGCGAAAACCATTGTCGCAGGCGTGAATTCCCGCGACCTCGCCACTTTCCGCACCGACCCGCTGATTCCCGCGTCGGTGCGTAGCAAGCTTCCTGCGAAGGCTGTGTTTGAGTCGGGTGTCCACACGCCGGCCGACGCCGACTATGCGCGTAGCCTTGGCTTTACGGGAATTCTCGTGGGGGAGGCGGTTGCGAAGAATCCTGCGCTTGCAAAGGATGTTGTTTCTGCTTTCGAAAGCGGTCGCGAAAATGCTCGTGGCTATTTTTGGAAAAAGTTTGCAGCCCTTTGGCAGGCTCAGCGTACCAATCAAGGACCATTTAAGGTCGGTGGGGTTCGGCAAGCTCACCAACCTTTTGCAGAACCGTTGCACCGTAACCGTCCCCTCGTAAAGATCTGCGGCATCACCCGTGTCGAAGACGGAATGCTTGCGGCTGAACTCGGGGCGGACATGCTCGGTTTTGTTTTCAGTACGACGAAGCGCTTGACCACTGAAGAATTCGTAAAGTCATTCTCGACCAAGCTTCGCGCGGGAGGGAATCCAGTCCCGCTCCTCGTGGGTGTCATTACCGACCCGGAATCCCCCGAAGGCAAGACCGCCATCAAGCTCGTCCGCGAAGGTGTGCTTGATGCGGTGCAGCTTCACGGAATCGAGCCGACAAAGTGCCTGGAGCTGGCGGATGATAAGGTCCCTGAGCTTGTCGAAGGGACAAATAAAATTGGAATTCCCTACTACTGCGCCGCCCGCATCGGTGAAGAATCGGATTTCGACAAGGTGGCCGCCCTGCGTGCAAAAGGCGAACCCCGCATTCTCTTGGATGCGAAAGTCGAAGGAATCCCAGGCGGCACGGGCAAGACCATTCCCGAAAACTTGCTTCGCGAAAAAGCGGGGGATATCCCTCTTTGGCTCGCTGGTGGCATCACCCCGACGAATGTCGCTGAACTCGTTGGAAAGTTTTCGCCCGAACTTATCGATGTGTTGAGCGGTGTCGAGGATGCTCCTGGAATAAAAAATAGTGAAAAGCTGAAAGCACTATTCGCTGCGTTGACTTCTCTTTAGTTGCGAACTTAAAAAAAAAGAAACCGTCGATTTGATTGAATCGGCGGTTTTTGTTTTTGAAAAAATCTAGAAAATTTACTACGGAATATCGTTAGGCATGATGCCGTACTTGCGGACGGCTTCGATGTCGATGAGTTCTGCTTCGCCGGATTCAAAGTTTCCGGCTTCTTTCTGTGCGTTGAATTTGTCTATGCCGGACTTGTTTGCGTAAGAGAACGTAGATTCGCCGCCAATCAATGTGGTTTCGACAAAATCCAATGTATTGCTGTTTTTGTCGGTGCGCCACCCAACAAAGGCGTGTTCAGGAATGTTGACGATGAAGACCTGCATTCCTAATGCTTCCAAGATGGACGCGAACAGGGCGGCTGTCTCGATGCACAGACCGTCGCGGCTGCGGAGAACTTCGATGGGATAGTTTATTTTTTGTCCGGTACTTCCTGCACCGTTGTTCTGGAGATAGGTGATTTTTCTTGCTTGCAGAACTTCGTAGACAGCCTTGACGACGCGTTTGGAACTTTCGGCGATAGTTTCGTCGTCGCTGTATTTCTGGTAAATCTTTACGGATCCTTCGGGGAGTTTCTTCTTCAGGTCATTCAGAATATTCGGGATGGAATCCATGTTGGGAGTGACCCAAACTCCATACCACCAGTTCTTATTTTGAACGCCTTTCAGTTCCCATCCGTTGATTTGTACGGGGTGAAGCGTGGTCGGCTCGGATGCGGAGTAGAACAGAATTTCGTGGTCGTTCTCCAGGGCGTAGGCCTGAATTTGGATATTGGCTTGTTGGGGGGCGGTCAGTGTGACGGCCTTGCTCATGTCAAATGTCAGTGCGGGGGCGAAAATGTTCGCGGTATCGGGATTTACGAATCCGGTGACGCTTCCCGTATCGGTCCAGTCGGTGATCCAGGCCTTGACCATGATCTTTTTCCAGTTGCAAGGAACGGATTTGTCTGACCTTGCGGCGCACTGGTTTCTGACTTTTATGGAGATGGGGACGGGATGTGGTTCGCCCTTGTCTCCGACGAATCCATTATACATCAGGGGATATTGGTTGGCGAAAGCTAAATAGATGTCGTCCTTGGATGTCCAGGAGAATGCGTCAAGCTGCCTGGTGACGGTTTGCGAATAGATGTCCGCATAGACCTGCTCGTAGAGTTCCTGATAAAGGGAGTCGTAATTAGCCTGATTGAGGCTGTCTAGCAGGGATTGCCGTGTTGAATCCATCCAGGCGGTGCCGTAGGCGTTGTCGAAAAGAATCTTGTATACGGTGTCTACGTAAGGTTCTGCGTAGAGGGTGTCCCATAGTGTTCCGGTTGCGTCTTCGCGGATGGAGGTGAGGGTGTCGCGGAGGTTGTCCGAAATCTCGTTGCGGATAGCCGTTGCCAGGGAGTCAATGTTCACCGGATCTGCGTCGCGACCTTCGGCTCCATTTTCACCAGAGCAAGCGGTTAGTGAAATTCCGAGGAGGAAAAGACCTCCCATGACAAAATTGGATGCGTGTTTGATCATATAAACTCTCTAGGATTACATGTGTAAATATGAATTCAGAAGGCTTCTTGTTAATTAAGAAGCCCTTGAAATAAGGTTTGTTTTAGTATCGGATCTTTTCCCATTTGAATACGGGGTAGTCGTCATTTACTTCGTCATCATCGGTAGTCCAGATGTTGCTGAAGGAAAGTCCGTTCAGGGTGCTTACAAAATCTTCGCTTGACAAGAAATATTCCGTTTTTTCAGCAGCGCCGTTGGCAACGATTTCGCGGTCATCTTGGTCGATGTAGAAACAGTCCTTAGAGCTGTTTGCCGTTGTAGAAATGCCTGCCGTAGTACCCTTGTTCGGTGCAATGAGGAATCCCACATTGTAAGAGACGATAACTGATGTGGACACATTTGCATTGTAGCCGGCGATACCCGAGGCGCGGTCTTCCGAAGAAACGACCATACCTGAATTATAGGAATAGTAGAGCCATCCGTTATTTTTGTAGCCGACAATGCCGCCGACATACTTGGTGCCCTTCACATAGGACTTTCTATTGAATACTTGTTGGACTTCCGAGTAGTTCATTCTGCCGACAATGCCACCGACCTGTTCGCCACCGACAATGTAAGAGTTTTCGATTCCAAGGAACATGACATGTCCGCTGTCGCTGGTGCTCGTGCCGCCGAGGGTGCCGATGAAGCCTGCGCGTTCGAAGGCGGGCTTGTTGACGTAAATGCCCGAAACCATGTAGCCATTACCGTCGAAAGTTCCTTTATACATGATTTTGTTCGTGCCGCCGCCAATGGGAGTCCATTCGTTAAGCTTGCTTTGCGAAATTAGGAGGTTTCCTTTTTCGTCGACCATGTTGTCGGGGTTGAGGCGGATGTGCTTCATCAACTTTGCGTTGATCTTTTCTTCACCCTTGTTGGTCACCTGGTCGGCGAAGTAGGCGAGTTCTTCGGCAGTGTAGATGAGCATGTAGGTCTTGCCGTCGATATATTCGGTCGAAGGCTTAACCATTTTGCCGTTCCATACATCAGAAACGTTTGTGAATGTGTTGACACTGCTAGAAGATTTGGTAGAGCTGCTGGAGCTTTTAACTTTTTCTCCGATCCAGGTGTAGTCATAGTTTGTGTAGCTGTAGGTACAAGTGTAGTAGTCGTTTTCGCTTGAAACGTAGATTTGTTCACCGTCGTTCTCATAGGAGCAGCTCCCTAGCTCAAAGGTTGTTTTCACGCTTGTTTTTTTAGCGCTTGAACTGCTTGCTTTGCTAGAACTGCTTATTGCGCTGAATTCAGGAATATTGGGTGAAAATGTGCTGCTTTCGTCGCTACTGCAGGCGGCGAGGAAAGGGAGAACTCCCAGAGTGAGGAGGCTTGCAATGCCCAAGATTTGGTTCGATTTCATGTAATCTCCGTTTTTTGAAAAATTCTACTGCGGAGTTCGTCTTGTTCAAGGATGCAATCCAAACAAAAAAAGTGTGGAATCGCAGGTGCCCTAAACAGCTGAGGTAACGACCAAGTAAACCTTATCGTCTAATAGGCACAAACGACCCACACCACGGGGTGTGAGTAATCGGCCTTATTCCTAGACGATGAAATTTTGGTCGTTTTCCAGCTGTCCGAATAAGAGCGAACTCTAAACTATGTCAATGTAAATATAATAAAACGAGCGTCTATTTCCAAATTTTTTGAGAACTCGAAATCGATGATATGATTAGAATCACGGGGGCTTGTGCCTGGTATTCGCTCCAAATGGTCGATTTTGGATTGTTTTGAGTAAATTGCAGAAGATTTTTTTACAAAAAATGATCGTTAACCTATTGACAGTCAATGAGTTATTATGTATATTAGGAACATAAAGATGAAATGAGGCAATCCGCTTCGGCTCTCTACAGCGAAGTTCTCACGAATCGGGATTTAGGAATTGCCCTTTTCATCAAGTGTTTAGTGAAAGGCTCTCTGGAAAATGAGTGTCTTTCTTTTTTTTTGTTCATTTGTTAGTATTGTTACATTTTGTGAAAAGGATGAAAAATCTTTATTTTTATCGCTGAATCCCTTGTCATATTAAAGTGATATTCCTAAATTAGTACATATGAAGATGATTTCAGCAATTCGTTTCAACCGTTGGTGGTGGGGCTCTACTAAATAGAGTCCGTTTTGCTGTTTTCATCAAGTGTTTGCAACCAAGAATTGAAAAAGGCTTTCGGACTCCCGAAGGCCTTTAATTTTTCCCCCTCAACTACGAATTTTAACCCCAACCCCTCCGCTCAAAATGACTCACGCAACTATAACCCCCACACCTCAAAGCGCCGTAGGCGCGACCTCACACCTCATAACCTCTGACAACGGTTTCTTTGACAAGTTCGGCGGCAAGTATGTTGCCGAAATCATCCGCCGCCCGCTGGACGACCTGGAAGCGGCATTCAACAAGTACATTCACGATCCGGAATTTCTGGAAGAGCTTCGCATTATTCAGCGTGATTACATTGGCCGCGAAACGCCGCTGTATTACGCTCCGACAGCAACGGAACTGTTGGGTGGCGCACAGATTTACATCAAGCTTGAAGGCCTTGCCAACACCGGTGCCCACAAAATCAACAACGCCATCGGTCAGTGCCTTTTGGCGAAGAAGATGGGCAAGACCCGTATCATTGCCGAAACGGGTGCCGGTCAGCACGGCCTTGCAACGGCTGCCGCTTGCGCGAAGCTTGGCCTCGAATGTGTGGTGTACATGGGCGAGGTGGACGTTCGCCGTCAGCAGCCGAACGTGGCGACCATGGAAATGTACGGTGCCAAGGTCGTGCCGGTCACGAGTGGTGCCCGCACTCTTAAGGATGCCGTGAACGAAGCCATGCGCGACTGGGCTACGAATTTCAAGAACACCCACTATGTACTGGGTTCCGCTCTCGGTCCGGCTCCGTTCCCGGATATCGTTCGCACCTTCCAGTCGATTATCGGTGAAGAAGTCAAGCGCCAGGCCGCAGAACGCAACATCGACATTGCGGCCGTTGTCGCTTGCGTGGGTGGCGGTAGCAACTCTATCGGCGTGTTCACTCCGTTCATTAACGATGCGAATGTGCGCCTAATCGGTGCCGAAGCCGGTGGTGTTGGCCCGAACAAGGGTGAAAATGCAGCCCGCATGACGGGTAACGCCAGTCGCGAAGGCATTCTGCAGGGTTACAAGAGCCGCTTCCTCATTGACGAAGACGGTCAGTCGCTGCCGACCCGTTCCATCTCGGCGGGGCTTGACTACATGGGAATCGGCCCGCAGCTTGCCGCCCTCGGTGAATCCGGCCGCGTAGAATTCACGGCGATTCTCGACAAGGAAGCCCTGGAAGCGGTGAAGTTCTTTGCCCGCAACGAAGGCATTCTCTTTGCACTTGAAAGTGCTCACGCTGGCGCCGCCGCTATGAAAATCGCGAAGGAACTTCCGAAGGACAAGGCGCTCGTCATCAACATGAGTGGCCGCGGCGACAAGGACATCTTTATCACGAGCCCGGTGTTCCGCCCCGAAAAGTGGAAGGAATTCCTGAAGGCCGAACTCAAGCGCCTCGACAACAAGGTTGACATCCACGATGCGGAGATAATGAACAAATAGGTAATGAGGTCGTGCTTCGCACTCTGGGGTCGCTCCGCTTTGAGCATGTTTCGCTTTGAGGCAAAGTTACGATTGCAAAAGCTCAAACCTCATACCTCACACCTCAAAGGGCCGAAGGCTCGACCCCATAGCTACTAAAACCTTTCAACAGCGGCAAAGCCGCGAGAATTAATTATGAACTTAATGTCTCATCTCATTGCCGGGTTTCCGGACGCAGAAACTTCTATCGCCATCGCCGACGCTCTTGTGAAGGGTGGCGCAAACATCCTTGAAATCCAGCTTGCCTTCAGCGATCCGAGCGCCGACGGTCCCGCCATCCAGACGGCATCGACCATTGCTCTTGACAAGGGTTATTCGACCAAGCAGGGCCTCGAAATCGTGAAGCAGATTCACGACCGTCACCCCGCAACGCCCATCTACATTATGACTTACGGCTCCCTCGCCTTTACGCCGGGTGTCGAAAACTTCGTCAAGATGTGCAAGGATGCGGGTGTTTCCGCTTGCATCATTCCGGACCTGCCGTTCGACGGCGACGAAGGCCTCACCGAAGCTTGCAAGAAGCACGGCCTGGAAAACATCCCGGTCGCGGCACCTTCCATGACCAAGGAACGCCTCGAAACGATGTCCTCCAAGGGCTTCAAGTACATCTATGCCGCTCTCCGCGCAGGTACCACTGGTAGCGAAACCACGATTGACCAGGCGACGCTCGACTTTATCGATACCGTAGGTAAGGGTGGCGCCAAGGTGCTCGGCGGCTTCGGTATCCGCAATGGAGAGCAGTCCAAGGTGCTCGGCAAGCATGTGTATGCCGTGGTCGCTGGCTCCGTGTTCGTGAACATCGTACTCTCTAACGAAGACTCTGCCGAAGGCCGCAAAAAAGCCATCGCCGAAATCGAAGCGAAGGCCAAGGAAATTGCAGGAAAGTAAACTGTTGTTTTTCCCGTCAAAGAAAACCGGTGGGGGTGTCCCCATCGGTTTCTTTGTTTAATATCGACAATCAGTTTGCACTCGGATGGGTAAAATACTGGCTTTACATACAAACCTCTGTTTTGATGTGGTTTAGTATGTAATTTATGATGTTGTTCAGTTGCCATTACATACTATTTTCTTTTTGAAGATGCTTAGTATGTAATTATGATGTGTCAAAGAGTGTTTTTAGGGCTCATTTGAGGAAAAAAGTCGTTTTAAGACCGTTTTTATCTTGTTTTTAAGGCTGTTTTTTTTGTTTTTTACATACTAAAATGTTTTTTAGAGTGTTTAGTATGTAAGCCTGTTTGGCATTTTTTGAAAATTACATACTAAGTTCTCTCTTGTGATCATTTAGTATGTAATGAAATTGGTTTTTGTTCCAAAGCGGTCGTTCGGAGAGCGGCAGAGTTGTCTGTAGGGCGTCGCCTTTGAATGTTTTTTTATAGATACACAAGAAGGGATGTCTTGCGACCTCCCTTCTTGTGTATCTGTTGAGTGACTGTATGAAGTTTCTTGCTTGCGCCCAAATTACATGTTGCTGAAGATTTGGAATCCGCTGTAGGATTCTTGTCCGTGTTCGCTTTGGTCGAGGCCGCGGAGTTCTTGACGCTCGGTAACGCGCAGTCCCATGGTCTTCTTGATAGCGTAGAAGATGAGGCTAGCAGCACCGAAGCAGGGAACCGCGTAAGCGATCACGCCGATGGCCTGAGTGCCGAGGGTGTAGTCGCCAGTGATATCAAAGATACCGACAGCGAGCGTACCCCACACACCGTTCACCAGGTGAACCGAGAGAGCACCGACCGGGTCATCCAAGTGCAAGCGGTCGAACATGAAGACTGCTCCGACCACGAGCACACCGGCGATGGCGCCGATAATCCAGGAAGAAAGCGGGGTTACCACGTCTGCACCGGCAGTGATGGCGACGAGGCCTGCAAGGCAGCCGTTGAGGGCCATGGTGGCGTCCGGCTTCTTCGACACAATCCAGCTGGTGAGCGTTGCGGTAATGATACCTGCGACAGCGGCGAGGTTCGTAGTCACGAGAATCCAGCTAGTTGCCTTCGGGTCGCCAGAGAGTGCAGAACCGGCGTTGAATCCCCACCAACCGAACCACAGCATGAACACGCCGATAGTAGCGAGCGGAATGTTGTGGGCCGGAATGGCGTGCACCTTGCCGCCGACATACTTACCGATACGCGGTCCAAGGATCATGACACCGGCGAGAGCGGCCCAGCCGCCCACGGAGTGAACGAGGGTAGAACCGGCGAGGTCATGGAAACCGGCCTTACCAATGGTGGAAAGCCAGCCGCCGCCCCATGTCCAGCTACCCACGATGGGGTAGACGAGAGCCACGTAGACAACGGTGAAGACGAGGAAGGAGTTCAGCTTCACACGTTCGGCGACGGCACCAGAAACGATGGTGGCCGCGGTTGCAGCGAACATCGCCTGGAACAGCCAGTCGGTGAAGAGGGTGAAGTGGCCGTTGTAGGCGGCGGTGAACTTGGAGGGGTCTGCCCAGTCACCGATACCGAATCCGGCAAATCCAAGTACACCGGAAATCGCGTTGAACGTTCCGGGGTACATGAGGGCAAAGCCGATGGCGGCGTACATCGTGATACCTATGGCGGGAACCGCGATGTTTTTGAATGCGACGTTGGCCGCGCACTTCGCGCGAACAAGACCCGCTTCGACACAGGCAAAGCCCAGGCCCATGATAAACACCAACATGGCGCTAATCATGATCCAAATGTTTTCTGTCATAAAGATGGCGTCGCTGACAGGTACGACAGTTGCTGCTTCGTTCATTGTTTAAATCCTTTTAGTAGTGGTTAGTATGCAGTGGTTAGTAAACAGGAAGCTTCCTAATCACTAACCACTAATCACTGTTTACTTAGCCGATTGCCTCCGGGCCAGTTTCGCCGGTGCGAATGCGGATGCACTGTTCAAGTTCAGTGACGAAAATCTTGCCGTCGCCGATGGCGCCTGTGCGTGCGCCCTTGATGATGGCGTCGATGCAGGGCTGTACGAATTCGTCGTTCACAGCAATCTTCAAGCAGATCTTTTTGAGCAAATTAACCTCAGTTACCACACCGCGGAAACGTTGGTTGTAACCGCGCTGCTGGCCGCAGCCAAGAACGTTAGTGACAGACATCTTGTAGATCTTGTTTTCGTAAAGTTCTTGCTTTACGATGTTCAATCGTTCGGGTTGGATGTAAGCTGTGATTAGCTTCATGTTCCTATCCTTTGTTAGGGTTGTTTTCTTGTTTTGCCCAACTTATTGCAAAAGCCGTGCCAAAATGGTCTGAAAGCCCCAAATTCGTGAAAATGGGGCGAAAACAACAATTTGGAACAAGAAAATGGTAAACTGGTAAGAAAAATTGTAGCTTGTTAAGCCGCGATTACAAAATTTGCTTTTACAAAATTGGGAGAGAAATCAGAAAATGTAAAACCTGGTATTGCCTTCTATTCTACGTACTTCTTGATCAGTCGCAACATCAGGTCGGCGATCTTTTCTACCTCGTGATCGCCTACGGAGGCTTCGGTATGGGGGTAACCGATGCCGCTGTCGTCGGTGAGGAATACGTAGGTGCCGCCCGTGACGATGTCGAAGAATCGCAACAGAGATTCGGTATCTTTGTCGATGCCGCTTGCGGCTACGGGAATAAGCTTGATGCCGTTCTTGGCGTAGAACGTGATGGAACTCTTGAGGCTTTCGATGATGCTGTCCTGATGGTGTGGGGGAGCGTCAAGAATCAAGAATGCAATTCGTGAACGAGCCGATTCGTTCCAGGAGAAGTTCTGCAATGTCGCTTCGAGCGCGGAGTGCACTGCTTCGGGATAGTCGCCGCCGCCGTTGGCTTCCTGTTCCTTGATGAATGCCTGCGTGTTGGCAACGTTGGTGGAACAGGCTTCTTTGGAGACACCGCTCTATTGACAATCGTTTTTGAATATTTTAATCACCCTGCAAATGAGGGACTGCACACAACATCTTCAGAGGATGAACAAATTTATTGGTAGTGTAACATGATGCTCTATGACAAAACAGGAGG
>NZ_CAMGVQ010000064.1:0-18278 GCF_946062555.1 uncultured Fibrobacter sp. | reverse complement strand
AAATGTTAGTTTATTTGTAAATAGTCGTTTTGGGGTAATTTTTAGAGGTTGCCAATATTTAATATAGATAATAGTAAGGATTAAAGCGACTCTTAAATGTTTCCTATGTTAGGAATAGTGGGGCAAGCCGGGCGTTGCGGGGCGGCGTCTGAGCCCCGCAGTGGGGGTGCGCGGATGGTTCGACAGGCTCACCAACCTTTTCCGCGATTCTCGGCCTGTCGAAACAGGAGCCAGGGGGACTCCTCCCCCTTTATAAAAAATACTATATTATTTCCATTGGGCTGGTCGAAAGACCCAGGTCCATCTTTGGCGAGGATGTTCCTCGCTTTTTTTGTGAAAAGCATATTGCATTTGCAAGCCCGGGCGTTACAGAAACCCCTGCGGCTCGGCCACAGCCATGCAAGCATGGCTGCGGCACTCGCCTTGCATGGTTTTGCGGGGGCGGCGTCTGAGCCCCGCAGTGGGGGTGCGCGGAAGACGAAAGGAGATCCCCGCCTTCGCGGGGATGACATTCGGCTGGAGCCAGGGGGAAACCTCCCCCCCCCCCTTCTTGTATATTAAAGAATCTTACCCTACAATTACTAAAATTTGATATATTGTAGGGTAATGAGCGTCGTGAACGGAATATTGAAAGAAGAACTCAATCGGCTGGAAAGGCTTCAGGCGAAGTATTCCGCCATACTCGAAGACCTCCCCAAAGGGTCTCTACGGAAAAAGAAAATCGGACAGAAGATTTACTTTTATCTGGTTTCAAGAGAAGGGATATCAAATCCAAGGTCAAAAGCGTAAAAGAGGACATTGCCGAAATAAAGAAGGCTATTGGAAAGTTCGCAAGAGCATCGACTTTACAAGCAAAACGGCATTCTCGGACCCATTTGTAAAGAAAGAGAGCTATTCCAGTTTGGAATAGGGTTGGCAAACAGCACATAAATAATGTATATTCCTAATTAGAAACATGGAGCGAACTATGGAAACCGTCCTGAACCCGACTCAATTGCATCTTCTGAAGATGTTTTCCTTTGCCAAGGATTCTAAATCTTTGGAAGAGATTCGTGTTGCCCTGACGGATGTTTTCTCCAAGCGTGTCGAGAACGGTATGGATGCTCTGTGGGAGTCCGGCGAGTGGGACAACGAAAAAAATGAAGCCGTCCTGAACGAACACCTTCGGACGCCTTACAAGAACAAATGAGAATTGTTCTTGATACGAATTGCCTTTTAGCATCCCTTTCTAAACGGGGTGCTTATTTCAATGTCTGGCGCGGCTTACAGGAAGGCAAATACACTCTTTGTGTTTCAAACGAAATCCTTGACGAATAGGAAGAGATTATTGGACAAAAGACAAATTCAATAATCGCCTCGAACGTCATCCAAACCCTATTGAACGCGCCTTCCGTTGAACTTATCGACACTTTCTTCAGGTTCGACCTTATAAAGGATGATCCAGACGACAACAAGTTTGTCGACTGCGCCATTGCCGGGAATGCAACCTTCATCGTATCGAATGATTCACATTTCAGCGTTCTGCGAGAAATAGATTTTCCGAAACTAATCTTGAAGAGTTTGCAAGAATTTTCCGTCATGCTGCAATAGTTTCAAGCCGGGCGTTGCGACCTTTGACTACTTAGTACTTTTATACGATACTTGGTGCTTTAACCTTAGTAGAGTTATCCTCTTTGGGGAAGCATTTATGTGGGCATGGCGACCTTTAGGTGGGAGTGAGACGCAAGCCGAACGGTCTTATAAGGCCGCCAACTGCGTGATGAGCCAGTTGCTCCTCCGCGACGCCACCAAGGCACCCGAATTGTTCGAAAAAGAGCATGAAGGTGTACCTGAACCTCGCCGAAAGTGCCTGTGCTGAGCCTGTCGAAGCAAAGTCGCCAAGCACTACAACTTCGTGAAGAGCGTGAATGCGGAAGCGCTGGAAAGCTACAAGCAGGCTTAATTGGACCCTATCGCCTTCGGCTCCAGGGTGACATGTCATTGCACTTCGTGCATGACTGCGTCGGTTATCCAATGCGTGTGCAAGCACCCGCGCTGTATAACCTAGCATGTCATTCTGGAGGAGCGAAGCTCCGATAGAATCCATAAAACAATTCTGCCCCGACTCTAATGAGCCGGGGCTTTCTGTTTACGAATTAAACATCATCAAAGAGCTTTCTTCATATCGCGTTTTCCATACACGATACGAGTTATCCAAACTTCCGACTCGGCATCTTTTACAAGATAAAACAACACATAATTGCCAACGGCGACAGAACGAATCTCTCTCGAAAGCCAAGGCTCCATCGGATATACACGATAACGTTTTGGCAGTACAGAAAGACCGACCATTGCACCACGCAGCCGCAAAGCAACTCTTTCCGCACTTGATTTTGATTTTAATTTGCGATAAATATATGAATAAATGCCGTTCAAGTCGCGTTCGGCCTGTTCAGACACAATCACTTTGTAATTCATTAGGCGAATCGCTTTCTTAAATCGGGAAAAACTTCTTCCAGCGGTTTTCCTCGACCTTCTATAGCGTCAGTATAACCGCGCTCCATCTTTTCTTCAAATACTTCATCCGATTCAATTAAGGGAGCCATGTCTGCCTGTTCCTGTTGATACAGCAAAAACTCAATATACCTTGAAACTTCCTCCAAAGAACTTTCTGGAAGAGATTTTACTTGATCAATTACGGTTTCATAGGACATAAAAACCTCCACCATTAAATATACACTAATTCAATGCTAGAGACAAGCAGGCGAACTTGCGATAAAGTAGAAAAAGCCCCCAATAAGGCAATTTACGCATTCACATCTTTACTTGTCAACTTCGCGACACCGCCAAGCACTACAACTTCGTGAAGAGCGTGGATGTGGAAGCGATGGAGAGCTATAAGCAGGCTTAATTAGACCCTATCCCCTATCGTGCTGTGCGCACGCCAGGGTCCAGGGTGACATGTCATATCGGTTCTACTTCTTCGTTGTCTTGACGTTGTCGTTTTGTAGCTTAAGAATGATGTCGCCGGAATCCGGGTCCATCATCATGTCGAAGCTAGAACGAATGGTAAACTTGTAGCCCGCGACGTCATAGTTTATGTCCAGCGAATGCACCACGCACTTGTTCATGTAATCCAGAATCAGCTTTTCGCGGGTGTAATCCAACGCGTTCATGACATTGGTTTCACTTTGCTGCATCAGGGAACTCAGGTACTTGTAATGGATTTCGTAGGTGTACTTGTCTTCGAGATCCTTGGGGATGTACGAGATTCCGCCCATGCGAAGCACCGGCGAATTCTTGGTCAGGTTCCAGAAAAGGAAACCCCTATAGCCCGGGTCGAAAGACTTCGTGTTTGTCGCGATTCCAGACGCCATGAATTTCGCGAAAGCCTCTTTACGGGTAAAGTACTTTTTCATCGCCACGTCATCTTCCGAAATGAACGCAGAGAAAATATCCCCGTACGGAGTTTTCTTGTAGAACTTACCCACGTGATAGACGCGCTTGATTCTACCCTTACCCGTTTTGGTGCGATAGGTTATCTGCTTTGTCACATCGTTCTTGTTTGAGATCTGTTCCAGCAAATCCTGATAAACAACCTTGTAGTCTTCCGGAAGAATCGCATTCTTAAAGCGTTCCCCAACAAATTCACAGAATTCCTCGAAACTTTCGCATTCGAAGATGTCGAGCACGCAACCGTTTACATATAGGATTTTTCCGCTGCGGGCATTTAAAAGAATGACCCCTCCAGGCACATATTCCATATAGTTCAAAGCAAGCTGTTGCAGCACTTCGGCATTCTTGATGGCGCCATCTATTTTTGCCTTGAGCATGCTCTTGTCCATAATGGGCAAGCGGATAAACTGATAGGCTCCAAGACGAATACTTTCCTTTGCAAGATCCAAATTGTCTGTCATCACGACAAAGGGAATCTGAAGATTACTTCTCGCCTCGTGGAATTTCCGGATCATCTTGAAGCCATCCATTTTCGGAAGGACGGCATTCACCAACGCAAGCGAAATCCTATTCCCGTATTCAAGCAGAAGCTTGAGGGCGTGCTCGCCATCCGGAGCAAGCAACACGTTGTAATTTGACCTGAGAATACTGCCAAGGAACGCCCTGTTCTGCGGGTTGGCCTCGGCAAGCAGAACAGTCTTCGTATTTGCCGGAAGCGTAGAATCTTTGCTACTGGAAGAGCTGTCATAGGCACTCACATGCGTGTTGCGGAAGCACAAATCGTAAATGTGGCAGCCATTATTATCGGCTACCAGGCGCCCCTTCATAAAGACGTACATTCCGTGCGTCACGTAAGTCACCTCGCAAGGGGACACATAGGCAGCCTTTTCCGCCTCATGGAGCGTGTAGTACACCGGATTTTCCGGATCGTTCGACGCAGCCTCGACCTCATCAAGATTTTTAAAGCCGAGACTCAGTAGCTGTTCTTCGTACAACTTATTCGCAAACAGGAACTTGAATGTTCCGTTCTCGTAAGACATAATCGCCCTAGGAGAATCTTCCTGATAGTCGAGGCGACCCAGCTTCGAATACACCGTACGCATGTTGTCGTTTTCGGCCACGATTCCTGAAGTTTCCATGTGCGTCATGGTATCCTTCAGCGGCTGCGGTTTTCCGTAATAGTAACCCTGGACTTTTTCACAACCGATTTGTTTCAGGAATTCCAGCTGCTCCCTGGTTTCAACACCTTCGGCCAACGTCTTCAGGCCAAGGCTTTTCGCCATGCGGACTGTCGAACTGATGATGATGCGGGAGACCTCGTTGAAGTTCGAAAGGAACGCCATGTCAATCTTGAGTTCGTCGAACTTGTAATCCTTGAGAGTATTGAGCGAGGAGTAGCCGCTGCCGAAATCGTCCATCCAGACTTCGTAACCCACCAGGCGGAACCTTTCGATTTCATGCTGGATGTAGGAATCCGAAGCCATGATGCTTTCCGTAATTTCGACACGGATGTAGTCTCGCTTAATCCGGTACTTCATCAGGGCCGATTCGACCACATTAAAGATATCGCAACCGATAAAGTCAAGGCGCGAAAGGTTGAACGAAACAGGCACTATCGGGCGGCCCTGGTCCAGCTCCTCGCGAAGTTCCTTACAGACCTGTTCGATGATGTAGCTGTCGAGCTTATGGATCTGGCGCGATTCCTCGAGCGTCCCAATAAACACACCCGGATTCAGGAATCCATTCTGCGGGTCGATCCAACGGGCAAGCGCCTCCATGCCGCAGAACGTTTCCGTAATCGTACGCACCACGGGCTGGTAGTAAACCTTGATATAGCCGTTCGCAATCGCCTCGTCGATATGGTTCACCACATAGTTCTGCAAGATGAGGTCTTTGTGCAGTTCCTTGTCGTAATAGCGGATAAAGTTGTCGCCCTTTTCTTCTGGATGTTGCAGGCCAGCTTCGCCTTTTCGCTCGCGTCCAGGAACACGCCATATTCTTCGATATTGCAGATGCCGACATAGAGGTCCATCGAAATCTTGGAAACGGTTCCCTTGACACTCTTGCGGATAATGTTCAGCCTGTCTTCTATTCCGCTAGAATCCGCAACGACGGCGAAATGGTCGTTGGAGAAACGGCAAATCAGGTTGTCGGGGAACTGCTTCTTGATGCATGAAGCGAAATCAATCAGGAATTCGTTACCCTGGTTAAATCCGTTTGCACTATTGTAGAGTTTCATCCCCACGATGTCGAAGAATATGAGAACCGGAGATCCCCCCGCGTTCCGGATGTCCTCCACGTAGTTTTCGCCGCACAGGCGGCCATATTCCATATTCGGGAGACCAGTCAGCGGATCGAAATAACGGTCGGCATGTTCACATATTCGCAAGAACACGGAATTTCTCCCGCGCCAGGAAATCTGCGACACACTCACAATCAAGTCTTTGCCGGTACGCGGATTGCGGACGATCGTCTCTCCCCTTTCGATAATATCGTCAACAGATATCCGGTCGCGTTCTTCGGGCGTAAAGAAATATTCTTCGACCTTGATTCCCGAATCAAACGTCCTCACCGGTTTCCACACCTGTTCCACCGAGGCGCTCACCATGTAGATTTCATGCGTATCCGCGTTGAAGATCACAAACGGGTCCACCTTGTCCGTATTCAGGAACTCAACGACGCCCTCCTCGAAATCGCTTCGCGAGCCTCCGTTGGACTCCAGTGCAGCGCTCACGTCATCGTAAACGACAACGGCGCATTTCGTACCATCTTCGAGATAGCGGTGGTACCCTACGGCATGAACCGTACGGTAATCATTGTTGCCATAAAGCTTTTGACGGTAAACGACATCGTAACATCCGTCCTCGATTTTCGAAAAATCCTTGGCCTTGGTCGCCACGTAAACGACATCTTCGTGGTGGACGTCCCGGTACATATCCTCATCGAGAATGCGCACTAGGTCTTCGCGGGTCCTTCCCGGGGCCAGCCAACGGACAAGCCCGTCAGAGACAAGTACAGTCCGAGCCTTGCCGTCCTCATGCCGGTAGACCGCGAGCGGGACCCCGGACTTCTCCAATTCCAGTCTCAAAACCTCAGGTAGATTACAAGACGCATTCAATGACATCGCCATAAACCAAACAAAAATGTTATTTAATACTTAAAATAATACAATAGACTCTAAAAAGCAATCATAATTACACGCTATTCCTGTAAAATGTCCCAAAAAAGCCGTTTTTTAAAAAAAGCGAGCAAAAGCTACAGTGACCTTCGCAAATACAAAATGGCCGCCCCACGAGGGAGCGACCAATTTAATTGTAGCTAGGATGGGGCTAAAGCCCCAACTCTTTGGCTCGGTTATGCCCATGCAAGCATGGGCGCAACACTCGCCTTCTGAGTTGTCTTCGACTTCGAGGCTTCGCCTCTCCGCTCATGACACGGCTAATTAGTTACCGCGTTCGAAGCGGATGAAGTTCACGACCTTCAGGCTGGAAAGACCGAGCTGCTTGGCGACGACTTCCTGGAGGTAGTCCTTGACGCTGAGCTTCTTCGGGTTCTTTTCGGACATGAAGAATTCCTGGTCTTCGAGAACGATTTCCTTGAGCACCTTGGCGACGCGACCGTCGATCTGGCGCTGCAGGAATTCGGGCTTCGGAGCCTTGCCGGAAGCTTCGATCTGGGCCTTGGCGATTTCCTTTTCCTTTTCGATGGTTTCGGCCGGTACGGCGGCATCGTTCAGGGCGACCGGAGCAAATGCGGCGGCCTGCATAGCGATGTCCTTAGCAGCCTGCTTGAGAGCAGCTTCGTCAGAAGCGGTGCCTTCGAAAGCGAGTTCGGTAATCACGCCGATCTTGCCCTTCATGTGGCTGTAAACGCCAAACACGGAGTTAGCGACCTTCTTCATTTCGGCGAACTTGCGGAAGTCGATGTTTTCCTGGATCTTGACGAGCACGTCCTGGAGCACATCGTTGATCTTCTTGCCATCGACCACGGCATTCTTGAGGTCGTCGACAGAGGCGATAGCCTGAGTTTCGACAGCCTTCACGGCCATGTTGGCGAGAGCGACGAAGTCGTCGTTGTTGGAAACCGGTTCCGTTTCGCAAGAGAGTTCGAAAGCGGCGGCCTTGTCAGCGGTTTCGATGAGGTAGATGCGGCCTTCCTTGGCGGCCTTGTCGGCGCGCTTGGCGGCAACAGCAGCACCCTGCTTGCGGAGGAGTTCAACGGCCTTGTCCATGTCGCCGTCAGTTTCGGTGAGGGCCTTCTTGCACTGCATCATGCCCACGCCAGTCTTCTGGCGGAGTTCGTTAACGAGGGAAGCGGTAATCTGCATATTACTTTTCTTCCTCGCCGTTGTCGAACTTCTTCACTTCTTCCTTGTCGGCCTTCTTGTCGGCGGAACGCTTTGCAACGTTGGCGGCAATGTAGTCGATGATGAGCGTGAGGGACTTCACGGCGTCATCGTTGGCCGGAATCGGATAGTCCACGAGAGTCGGGTCGACGTTCGTGTCGCAAATGCCGATGATAGGAATGTGGAGGCGGCGAGCTTCAGCCACGGCGATCTTTTCGTGAGCGAGGTCGGTCACGACGAGGAGACCCGGGAGGTTCACCATTTCACGGATGCCACCGAACACGGAAAGGAGCTTTTCGCGTTCGCGGTTCTTGTCGAGGACTTCCTTCTTGGAGAGGGCCTGGAAAGTACCATCAGCTTCCATGGCATCGATCTTGTCAATCTTCTTGATGGACTTACGGACGGTCTGGAAGTTCGTGAGCATACCACCGAGCCAGCGGTTGGTCACGGAGAACTGGTTGCAAGAAGCGGCAGCGTCGAGCACGCACTGACGGGCGGTCGGCTTGGTGCCAACGAAGAGCACGGTCTTGCCAGATTCAGAAATCTTGGCAGCGGCCTTGGCGGCTTCTTCAAGGAGTTCGCGGGTCTTGGAGAGGTTGAGAACGTAGATGCCGTTCTTTTCAGCCAAGATGTAGGGTTTCATTTTCGGGTTCCAGCGCTGAGTCTGGTGACCAAAGTGGGAACCTGCAGCAAGCAGATCTTCGACAGAAGGCAGATTTGCCATAATGTATTTCCTTTTCGGTTGTTACTGCCCGGACTGCAATTAAGCCGCGAAGCACAGGGCGGACCCAGGGGTCAGGACGGTGCCACCGAAGCGACTCTCGCAAGCCGGTGATTGGTTTTACCTAGGCGAAATTGCCCAAGCGCGCGTAAATGTAGAAAAAAGAGGGAGCAGTGTCTAATGTATATTTGAACGAAAAAGCCGTAAAAAGGACCCCCAAATGTCTACCATCCGCAAAAGAATTTCCGCCAATTCCAATTCCCGCTCCGAAAAAGCCCTTTTCGATACCGCCGCCTGCCTGAACGACGAATGGGACATCTGGATGAACCCGCGGCTAAAATTCGAGGACAGGAAGAATTCCCAAAGCATCGACCACGAGGTGGACTGCATTCTGTACCACAAGAAATACGGCATGCTCCTGATCGAATGCAAGGACGGCCAGATTTCCACCGAAGAAGCCCAGGGTACCGAAAACGGATTCATCTGGAAACAGGGGGGCCGCATCATGGACCGCTCCCCCATCCAGCAAATCGAGCAGTCCATTCACCCGCTCCACGACCACTTCAGCGAGATGTTCCCCAAGGAAGGCGGACTCACCTACTACAAGGTGCGCGTGCAGTGGGCAGTCTGTTTTGCCGACATGGAAAACATGGGAAAAATCGGCAGCAACGCCATTCAGCCCAAGCGCATCATCCTGAAGCAAGACCTAAAAAGCTACAACACGCTCGAACGCAAGGTCAAGAAAATTCTCGAGACCAAGGAAGAATCGCACGGAGGAAAGCCCTTCCCGAACGAAGTTCTGAGCGACGAGGACTACAACCGCCTCACGAGTTTCTTGGGCTGCTTCGACGAGCCGACCTGGCCGGAACTCTGGGAAATGGAATCGAGTGCGCGCCTGCAGCCGACCGCTTTCCAGGAAATGCTCATGGAATCGATCACCAGGAATCCGCGCATACAGATCGAAGGGGTCGCCGGGTCCGGAAAATCGCTCTTGGTGCTGTGGGAGACCCGGCGCCTTATCGCCGAAGGTAAACGCGTCGCGGTGCTCTGCTTTAACGACCTGCTGGCAGAACAGCTTCAGAAAAATTTCAAGAAAGAAGGCCTTGACGACAGCCAGGTGGTCGCGGCCAGTTTCCACAAGCTGGCCTGCAAGTACGTGCGCAACGCCAAGATAGAAGGAGTGCCCCGCCACGAACCGGAAGACCCCGCCGCAAAGACGGATTACTATAAGGCCGTCGTCGCAAGTTTCCCTGCCGCCATCAAGGCGCTCCGCGAGAAAAAGAAGAAACAGTTCTTCGACGCCATCGTCATCGACGAAGGGCAAGACTTCGAAAACGGCTGGCTGGATACAGCGCTGCAGCTATTGAAAGACCCCGAAAAAGGAATCGTCCGCTTTTTCTACGACCGCAACCAGACCATCTTCAAGAACCGCGACGTTCTCGGGAACAAGACTATAGGCGCCCTGCCGGTAATGGTGCTGAAACGCGGGTACCGCTGCACCAAGAAAATCCTGGACTGGGTCTACGACACGACCGACATCAGAATCCCCTGCTACGACGAGACCCCAACAGGCCGCCCCGTCGATGTCAGGGTGTATGAAAATCCCGAAGACCAGGTCGACCTGCTGCGCAAAGAAATCAGGCGTCTACAGAAAAAAGGAGTCGGCCCCGAGGACATCCTTGTCGTCTCGCTGCGCAGCCGCGCAAATTCGGGGCTTGCCAACCTGGACGACGACGAATTCCACTGGAGCGACATCAGCGATTCCCTGAACGGGACCGCGATAAACATCGTGTCGGTGTACCGCTACAAGGGCCTGGACAAGCAAGTGGTGATCCTGACGGACCTGGAACCCTCCAAGAACGGCCCGGGATTCCCGCACAGCAACGCCCACCTGATCATGGTCGGCGCGACGCGCGCCAAGGAACACCTGATTGTGTTCAAGCAACGACATAAGATGTAACCCCGACACCAGGGACCCGGCGAAACATCGTATGACTGGCACAACGCCCGCGGGACTGCCCCAAGAAACTATAAATAGGGCACAAAATCGCTTTTTCGAAAAAAAAAGCTTTTTCGTTTTACATTTTGAATTTTATAAACGATATATAAGCACGATTATGAACTGGCTTACCAACACATTTGTAAATAAAAGTTTGCAAAATTTTCCGGACACAAATTTCGAGTGTCATCTTTTGACATCTGGGCGTTGCTATATTTGTAAGCATGAGAGTGATTGATAATTTCTCTGTTTGGTTTTCCGGCGCCCCGATGGGTGCTTCCTCCTATTATATCTATAAGGGTCTCGCCCTCGGCTTGACCAAATAACTTTCGTCTTTCCCTTTATACAACCGTCTTTTGATAAAAATTTTATCAAGGGGCTTTTTGTCGTCTTTTCTCGCCGTCCGCCAGCCGACGGACACCGTCAAACACCCAAAGGAGTACGCCCATGCGTCACAACAACACCCCGGCCACCGCCACCCAAATCAACAACCTCATCGCGCTCGTCCAGACCGCCCCTACCGAGGAAGCCCGCGCAAGCGCCATCGGGCAGATGTGGGAGCAGTTCGGCGATAATGTCGTAGGAATCGCCGCCAAGCAGTCCTACAACATGGACTCCGATTTTGGCTACCACGGCTACAGTGTCGCTGACCGCCGCGCCGCCGTCATGGGAGAGACCTTCGAGGTGTTCCTCAAGACCGCCCAGGAATTCGACGCCACCCTGGGCGTGCCCTTCATGGCACACATCGCCAACAAGGTCAAATGGCAACTCCAGACAGACAAGCGCGAAAACTCCAAAAGAGACGACCGCGAAGAGCCTCTCGAGTACATCGAGAACTGCGCCGCCCCCAACGATACGGAAAACAATGTCTACCTCAAGGACGCCATCGATGCCATCAAGCGCAGTCTCAAGGGCAACCCGACGCTCCTCCGCTACTTCGACACCCTCATGGACATCTGCTACGACGGCCTGAACCCCACCGACGCCGAAGCCGCTAGACGCATGGGGTGCACCCGCGCCACCACGAACAACTACCGCAAGCAGCTGCTTCAGCACTTGAGCGAATACGGCCTGGTCGAAGACTGCCGCATGGCCCTGGCGGCGTAGCCGTGGCCGCACCTTTTGCGGCCAAATTTTGCCGTGTTACGGTAGCACGGAGAAACTTGGGAATCTCTTTACTTGAGCGCAAGCATCGCAGAAATCACGGACTCCGGAACCTTCTGCGAACGTAGAAACCTGACCCGTTTAGCATCGCGAGCAGCGTTTTGCGCATCATTCTTCTCGCGTTCCTGCTTGGCCCCCTGTTCAATGCCTTCCTTTCGGCCTTCCATTCGGCCTTCCTTTCGACCTTCTTTTCGGCCTTCTTCCAAGCCGCGTTTCCGACCGCGGCGAACTGCGGCGCGTTCTGCGGCACGGAGACGGTCGCCAGCCGTCTTGATGCCCAGGGCCTGTCCGATACTCATACGCATACGCAATTCCTCAACGACTTCTTCATCTAGGTACTCTCCTAAATATACTACAATTTTCTCCGCAAGGGTAGCCCTTGCGCCATTATCCAGCCGGGAAAGCATTTTTGCCAACTTGTCCACGATTCCTTTCAGTCCATCGGCATCGAAGGCATGCTTCATCACCAAAGCCCCGATTGAAGCCTCGACATTCGGCTCCCTAAGGCAGGCCCCGTCGGGAATGTCAGCGAGATTCACGAGGACGCACTCGAACGGCAATTCGCGACCATTGAACCGCCCCCTGTACTTGGTGCGGAATTCCGCCAGCGGGTTCCAGCCGACACGTCCATTGTAGATGATAATCGCCTTGGTCGGGAGCCAGCCGAAATCGGTTGCACCCTTGTTATGCATGACCTCGAAGGTGTAGCGGTAAATCTGTGAAAGTACGTCGCTTTCATGGTAGGACTTGTGCTCCAACAAGATGCCCACGAAAATTTCGGGACCGCCCTTGATGCGCGCCTTGAACGCGAGATCAGAGTGCCCCCATTCCTTGACAGAGCTAAAACTGCCCGGAATCAATTCCAGGGAATCCATGTCTACAGAGGCGAGCATCTTGCGGAGTTCGGGGTTCCTGCGCCGCGCAAGCCGAAGGAGAGTGCGCGTGTTGGCGGGAATCGCGTAAATATAGCGGAAGAATGGATCATGCTTGCGGTGTTTTGCATTTACAGTCGCTGATTCGGTTCCGGAAACAACCATCCGTTTCTTTTTTTTCTTGTTCATGCACAAGTTCGTCCTTTCCGCAAGCAGTCGTCTGCGGAATCAGGGTTATTCGGCGTGCCGCCCACGCCGGGCGAATAGGAAGGGACCCTATCTTTATATATATACGCTGGTTTTAGAAAAATTAGGAATTTCTCCACCTTTTTCCGTTTTTTTGCACGGTCCTAATTTTTTTTCATTTTCACTTTACATTAGAAAAATTCCATACGATATATATAGTGAACACTTTTTAGGGAGGCCCTTATGGGACACGCAGTTACCAAGAACACGAAATACCAGATCGTTGACGCCCGCGTGGAGGTGTGCAGCGGCGGCCCGGACCCGTCCATCCTGGTGGCCGAGGTGGAACTCATGCCCCAAACCGCAAAGGGCAAGCCTGTCTTCTACACGCTTTCGGAGGCCGAGGGCATGCCCGCATTCTACAAGACGAAGGAATCCGTATTCGACAGGTTTATGGACCCAACCGAAAACGACTTTAGCGATATTGTAAACAACCACACGCTGTACGAAGGCGAAAGCTACGCCGATTTCTTCGAAAACCACAAGGGCATCGAATGCTACGAGGGGCTCCGCTACCTGATTTACATCATGCGCGCCGACTGGGACAAGACAAAGGCCTTCATCAAGAAGACCAAAGGCAAGCTCCTGAGCGAAATCGAGATTCCCAAGTCCGACGCGGAAGAGGAATGGGAAAACGGCGAAGAAGAAGATTGATAAAACAAAAGTTTACAAAACATCGCCAAAAAAAAATGACAAACTGTCAGGTTTTGACATCCGGATTAAACTATATTTTAGAGGTATGAAAATGAACGTGATTTTTACCATACGGTTCTTCGGAGCATCGCCGGCACCACCGCCTTAGCTGACAGCATCACCTAGCAGCCATATATTATTTGTAGTAAAGTAGATCTCTTGAGATCGTTTGACATAGAAAGACTTTAAAAAGAGCCTTTTGATTTAAATGAATTTTAAATCAAGGGGCTCTTTTTTTTGTCTAAAAAAATCCACCCCGCCCCGATAGGGGCACACACCCAAGGAGTAGCTTATGGCGCTCAACAACCAGGCAACCACCACAAAAAAAATCCAGGCAACCACCGCCGAAATCAACAACCTCATCGCGATCGTCCAGACGGCACCGAGCGCGAAAGCCTACGAAAGGGCCATTCATGCCCTTTGGGCCATTTTCGGGGACTTCTTTACCGCACTCGTGGCAAAGAAATCTTACCTGCTCGACTCCGACTTCAGTCTCTGGGGTTGTAGCCCCGCAGAACGCCGGGAAAACCTGGCGGGCAACGCCTACATGCTTTTCTACAAGGCCGTCTTGGATTTCGAGCCGAGCCGAAAGGTCCCCTTTGCCGCCTACATCGCCAAAATCGGGGAATGGCGCATGCGCGACGAAAAGCGCAAAAACGCCAAGCGCAGCAAGCGCGAGGAACTCGACCGCTGCACAAGCAACAGCGATTCCGACGAGGAATCGTATTCACGCATCGACAATTGCGACGTAAACCCCTTTACCGGGGAACGCAACGAACTGAAATGCGATTTTGACAAAAAAGATTTGGTTGCCCTATTCAAAAAACGCCTGGCCGCGAGAGACCCCAAGGCTCTCCACCGGCTCAACATCATACATGAACTCTGCAGCGAAGGCAATTACTCCGACGCCGAAGCCGCCAGACGCATCGGCTGCGAACGCGCCAACATGAAGAACGTGAAGAAGAGCCTCCGGCAAACCATGGCCGAATGCGGACTCGAAGAGGAATTCCGCCTGCTGATGGCGGCATAGCCAGCAAGGAATTACTTGATGGCCAAGGCCGTATTAATTTTCTTCGCAGAAACGCCTATCGACTGAAGATATTCCGCAATTCTCTTGTCACGGGCGGCGTTTTGCGCATCATACTTCTCACGTTCCTGCTTACGGACACGGCGAGCTGTAGCACGAGCAGTGGCACGCTCGGCAGCGCGAAGGCGGTCGCCAGCCGTCTTGATGCCCAGAACTTGTCCGATACTCATACGCATACGCAGTTCCTCCACGACTTCTTCATCTAGGTACTCTCCTAAATATACTACAATTTTTTCCGCAAGGGTAGCCCTGGCGCCATTTTCCAGATGAGAAAGCATCCTTGTCAGCCCACACACAATACTTCTGAGGCCATCGGCGTCAAACGCATGTTTCATCACGAGTACGCCGACAGCCGCCTCTACGTTCGGCTCCCTGAGGCACGCCTCGTCAGGGATATCGGCGAGGTTCACGAGGACGCATTCGAATGGTAATTCGCGACCGTTGAACGCCCCTCTGCTTTTGGTACGAAATTCCACCAACGGATCCCAACCACTCCGACCGTTATAGATAATAATCGCCTTGGTCGGCAGCCAACCGAAATCGGTCGCCCCCTTGTTTTGCATTACCTCGAAGGTGTAGCGATAAATCTGCGACAGCACATCACTTTCGCGGTAGGACTTGTGCTCCAGAAGGATCCCCACAAAAATTTCGGGTCCACCCTTGATGCGGGCCTTAAACGCAAGGTCAGACTGTCCCCATTCCTTGACGCTGCTGAAACTGCCGGGTATTAGCTCCAACGAATCCATGTCCACAGTAGCAAGCATCTTACGAAGTTCCGGGTTCTTGCGCCGAGCAAGTCGCAAGAGCGTCCGGGTGTTGGCGGGAACTGCGTAAATATAACGGAAGAAAGGATCGTGTCTGCGGTTTCTCTTTTTCTTGTTCATGTGTAAGTTCGTCCTTTCCGCAAACAGTCGTTTGCGGACTCGGGGAATTTCGGCGTGCCGCCCACGCCGGGCGAATAGGAAGAACCCTATCTTTATATATATACGCTGATTTCGGAAAAAATAGGAATTTTGGTACTTTTCTCGTTTTTTGCACACACCCCTATTAAATCTGCCATTTTCACTTTACATTTGCCAACGTCCTTACGATATATATAATGAACACTTAAAAAGGAGGCCCTTATGGCACAACCGAAAATCTACACCGCCAAGAACGGCACAAAGTTTGTCCACTACACCAAAGAAAAGATTGTAATCCAGGACCCCAAAAACCGAACCTGGGCAACGAAGGGTTGCAAGTAAAAAGAATTTCCTTAATTTTCCGTTGTTGGTGAACGAAAGCCCGGTGACTTCATTGTCATCGGGCTTTTATACATTTTGTTCTAAAAAGTTTTGACAAACAGACTTCTTTGATTTATCTTTTTGAAAAACAAGAAGGAATATCACCATTATGTCATACGACATCAACACATATTGGAGTAGTCTTGCCTACTCAGCAGGCAACCTAAAGAACCCTATCTACAAGTGGAGCTGTTTTAGTAACGCCAGCACAACCGAACTAAGCGACTACATTCAAGATATTACAGAACAGCTGGAATCGTACGACATTTCTAACGCCATATATCAATATGACGAAAATCGTGACACCCACTACAAAACAAAAGCTCCTATTGAAACGAAAGTTTTTGCCACCCTATTCCTAATCCGATGCGCACTTATCAACAGATGCTCTGACGATTGGGACCTCGCTATCAGGCCGGAATACACCTCTGAAATTGGCCTTGACGATTTAAGCCCCAGTCAGTGGGCCTCCTTCATCAACACCGCCGAAAGAGTCCTGGGAAGACCTCCTCTTACACAAGACAGCAAGGCATTTCACCACTGCGCACGCATTCTTGTTGAATCCGGCATCCCTCTAAAAGCCCTGCAGAATCCTAAATCCAAGGTAGTTGAAGGGTTAAGAAGCATTTGGACTTTTCGCACTAGCGCTCCCAACATCAGTGCATACAATAAAGCAAAAAACGATTTCGAGTCTACGGGCGTCCTGATGAAAAGAACGGGAATCTTTTCGCAAGTACTTCCACTACCGGGCGGCCGTAACGGGTGCAGAGCCTTTTTCGACACCGGATTAAACTTGCTTGAGAGCGCCATCGCCAAACAAAAGAATGCAAGCAGCAATTTAGACGGCGTCGCGCTTTTCAAGGAACTCGGCTTCGAAAACCCCTCGCAACAAGCAATCGATTACATTTTCAACCTTAAACAACAATTAAATATTCCGCAACCTGCTTCCGATACAATAGACAAGAAAAAAGTCAGCCTTCCAAGAATCCACAGAAAAGTTTCTTTCACCTGGAAAGGGAAGACTCCCTAGTCTTTAGCGACTCGGCTATATTAATCGCTGGTATAATAAGTTCGTTTTTTTAGATTATTGAAAGCCCGAAGACTTGATTTGTCATCGGGCTTTGGGTATAGTCAAAGTCTATTTCTATAAGATAGTATCAATTTTTTACTAACAATTTATAGATACTACCAACCTTTATACCACTTAGGCGGCTTCTTTTCAAGTGGACTTCTATCAAACATTCCAGACACATCGGCATTACTAGATACATCCCATTTATCAATATCACCATCGTAATCAGAATAATTAAACATTTCATGCATATTTATCACTTTAGACACGTTCCATTCACTAATATTTCCTCTAAATTGAGCACCAAAAAACATACAATACATATTCGTCACATTGGATACATCCCATTTACTAATGTCTCCATTAAAAACAGACGCATTAAACATCAAACTCATATTCGTCACATTAGAAACATTCCAGTTACTAATATCGCCATTAAATTGAGAATCACTAAACATATAGCTCATATCTGTCACATTGGATACATTCCAGCGGCTAATATTACCTTTGAATCTAGATTCACAAAACAGATGGCTCATATTCGTCACATTAGATACGTTCCAATTACTGATATCTCCATTGAATCGGGATCTATAAAACATTCCACTCATATCCGCCACACGAGACACATCCCATTGACTAACATCTCCGTTAAATTCGGAATCGCAAAACATTTCGCTCATATTTGTCACATTGGACACATCCCATTGACTAACATCTCCGTTAAATTCGGAATCGCAAAACATTTCGCTCATATTTGTCACATTGGACACATCCCATTGACTAACATCTACTTTGACCTTTAATTTTTTAAACAAACCTCTCATATCCGTCACGTTAGATACATCAATAAAATTCAAATCACATTTTTCACCATACATCGCCATGATGCCAGAATTCTCAATAGCATCATTTACCAAATTCTTAATATTTTCGTCCGTTGCAACAATTTTTCTCACAGGGGTTCCATTTGTTAAAGGTCCATAAACTCCCCAGCGGCTAATATCACCTTTGAATTGCGAATTATAAAACATCAAATTCATATTCGTCACATTAGATACATTCCAGTGGCTAATATCGCCATCAAAGTGAGATCCCAAAAACATACTGTTCATGTCCGTCACATTGGATACATCCCATTGGCTGATATCGTCATTAAATTGAGAAAAGCCAAACATTTTAACCATCATTGTCACATTAGACACATCCCATTGGCTAATATCACCAGGGTACCTCTAAAAATACATTCTTTTCCTGAAGATGGGTTTATTTGTCGTTTTCAGGCGTAAAATTATCGTAATTCAGGCGCTGTCCCTTCTTTGTTCCGGGCCTTTCGGCCCGGTTTTTCGCCCCGGTGGGCG
>NZ_CAMGVQ010000063.1:0-18922 GCF_946062555.1 uncultured Fibrobacter sp. | reverse complement strand
CGGGCGCCCGCCGGGGCGAAAAACCGGGCCGAAAGGCCCGGAACAAAGAAGGGACAGCGCCTGAATTACGATAATTTTACGCCTGAAAACGACAAATAAACCAATCTTCAGGAAAAGAATGTATTTTTAGAGGTACCCTATTATGAATATCAATTTTGTTATTTATCGGAGGCTTTAATGCAATTGGAAGTTCAAGTCAAAGGGAATAAAATATTCGCGCCTCTGAAAGACAAATGGCTTGTCAATAAGCCTGAAGAAGAAGTACGGCAGAAATACATTTGCCGCTTAGTGAATAATTATGGCTATTCCATTGAGCAAATGGCCCAAGAAATGCAGGTGACGAATTCCCAACGCGGAAAAGGCGCCGCCCGTGCCGATATTGTAATTTGGCGAAATCCGCAAGACAAAAGTGGAAATAAGTATCCGCTTGTTGTTGTCGAATGTAAAGCAGAATCAGTTTCCGTTCGTAAAGAGGATTATTATCAGGGCATGAACTATGCATCTTGGGTCCATGCCGACTTCTTTGTTACAACGAATTTGAAAGAAACGAGAATTTTCAAGATTGTAAAGGGAGAAATTCCTGATAGACTTGAAGAAGTTGTTGATATTCCCGATGCCGTAAAAGCCAACAACCAAAAAGAAATAAAGAAAAAAGAGATGCATTGCTCAAAGAATACACAATTGAAAACGGGGATAACCTGAAGTTGACATCAGACAGAACTTTTTCGAGCCCCAGCACCGCTGCAGATTTTTGCATAGGAAGTAGCAATAATGGCTGGTTGGTCTGGAAAGACAAAAACGGCCAAACTTTAGATGCTGTATATAGAAAACAGTTGGAGTAGTTAGCCTCTGCGAAAAATACGCATCATCCATACAATATTTTTTTTGAGAAATGGATATACCGAAAATTCTTTAAACAGAATGATGTATATTTAAACTGAGGTCTAATATGAAACTTTATCACGGTAGCAACATTGCGGTATCCAAGCCCGAAATTCTTGTTTCGGACAGAAAGCTGGATTTTGGAACGGGTTTCTATCTGACCTCTAGTAGCGAGCAGGCTCGAAACTGGTCTGAATTGACCGTTAAACGGAAAGGCTCGGGTAGGCCGACCGTATCTATTTTTGAATTCGACAATCAAGATTTGTCGGTCCTGAAATGTTTGCGGTTCCAACAGGCTGATGTGGATTGGCTCCGTTTTGTTTCGGCAAATAGAAAGAACGAGAATGTCCCGAACGATTATGACCTCATTATTGGACCTGTAGCAAATGACAAGACGATGCCTGTAATCTCGCTCTATTTTGCGGGCTTTTATGATGAAGAGGAGACGATCAAGAGACTTTTGCCGCAGAAGCTTCGCGACCAGTATGTTTTCCGATCCGAACTCGCTTTGCAAAAACTTATATTTGTTAAGGCGGTATCGCAATGAACAAAGTTCTTCCTTTCATTCTCGACTATTACGACCGTGAAGTCTCGCAGATGATTTGCCAGAAGTATGGCTTATCTATTATGGAAGCATACAAGAAGTTCATGTTCTCGAAGACTTACGAGATGTTGAGTAATCCTGAACTCCAGATGTGGGACTTTAGCTGTTTCGGAATTTTCGACATGTGGGAAGCGGAACAAAGGACCGGTGATCCGCGTGATTCCATTTACATTAGGAGATGCTAATGGCGAAAGAAATGGAATTTTTCAGTTTCTTGATGGAACAGTATGCTGCCTATAAAGGAACTACCGCAAACAAGATCCTTGCTCGGCTTGAAGAGAAAAAGCAAACGGATTTTGTTTACAGCATGTATGAACGGTACCATACAGAAGCGATAGAAAACGCTTTTGATGATTTAGATAAAATATTGGCATAAACAAAAAGCCCCGACTCGCAATGAGTCAGGGCTGAATTTTTTAGATCCTTCGACTTCGCTCAGGACAAACTGTAGTAAAATTCAAGGGGCAAACTGTAAAAAATTAGCGTTATACATTTGTTTTTTCGTCACAAGTGCGTATGCAGTTTTAAGGAGTTTGCAAGCAACAGCTACGAGGGCCACTTTGACCGGCTTTCCCTTGCTGACCATACGCTCATACATGGCCCTACACCGGCCATTGGACTGAATAGCGGAAACAGCACACATATAGAACTGCGTTCTCAAACGCCCGTCCCCCATCTTGGTTATGCCCCCATTCACATGGATGCTGGTTCCTGACCGCATGTTCCTTGGAGTCATCCCCAGCCACGACATGAACTGCCTGGAATCCTCAAAGCGGTTGAAATCCTCTACCTTGGCAATCAGCTTGCATGCCGACATCTTGCCCACTCCGGGAATGGAGGATATCCGCTCAACATCGTCTTTCCAAAAACTGCTCACAATCGATTTAAACCTGTCTTCTGCATCGGCAATGGCAACCTTCATCTTGGCGATAGACGCCTTGCACAGCTTCTGTGCGTCGTCCTTCAGGTCCTCTTGCTGAAGTGCATGGAAATAGTTCGTCTGAGCGGAGATTTGCTCCCGCAAAAGTTCAATCAACCCCTGCAGCCGTCTAGCTTCACGGGCTTCCTCCGACGGAACCGTCCATGCCCCGGGACTTTTCTCACGACCATATTTTGCGATGGAGAACGAATCGGACACGTCGTTCTTGCATCGACGAAGATCGCTTTGGATGAAACGCTTAATCGCAAGAGGGTTCTCGACGGAAACATGGAGTCCGCTTCCTGCAAGAAATGTCGCGCACCGCAAATGGTATGTGCCCGTAGCCTCCATAACAAACTTGGAACCATCGGGCACCCACTTTAGAAGAGCCTTGAATCCGGCGGTCGTATTCGAGAACTTCTCATGTTCCTTTTTTCCATCCTGCTCCCAGGCGGCGTCGAATGTGTCTTTTGAAATGTCTATTCCAATCCATATTTCCATACCGGACTCCTTGTTGCTATATTTAATCATGGGAAGTCTTCCCTATGTCCCATTATCCAAATTATCCGGCCTGCACGGGCCATCAAACTGTCCGGGCTTAAGGGAAGGAATGGGGCGGGTGCCTTCGTCCTGAACAGGCTTCAAAGCCTAAATGACACAGTCGGGTTACCCGTTCCACTCCCATTTTTTAAGTTTACAACAGAATAAAAAAATGTCACCCTATTAATATAGGATGACACATCGATTTGGCCGGGGAACGCCCAAAGGCATTTTCGCACTACGGTTCTAGTTTGTTGTAATTCGGAATGGGTAAATCGTAGGGCAGGATGCGGCTGTCGTCATCGCCTTGGACTTCGTTGTTGAATGCCCCGATGACGCTCATCCAGTTGTTCGTGCACTTGTCGCTAAAGATGCTCCTGCATTTTGTTTTCAGGAACTTCATGAGCATCTTTTTCTCGTTGTCGTCCAGGAACCAGACGGATTTGTTATACGAGGAGCCCAGTTCGTATTTGGGTTCCAGAAAGGAGATGCGTGCGCACTTGGTCGCGAGTCCTCGTTTCCAATGGTTGTACAGCGTAAAATAAGGCTTTTTGCCGGGGCCGGTGTCGATGACGGCGCGAAGGTCTATATTCAGATTTTTACTCCACGCCCCGTTACAGGACATCATGTTGAATTCAGAAAGTTGCAATTTGCCATCGGGCGAATAGACGTTGATTTGCCTATCGGATTCATAATCCAGATCGTTGTCGACGGGCAGGTACATGATGGAAAAACTATAGGTCGGGCAATAGAAATCTCCGCCCTTGACGAAATCCCGCAGAACTTTTTTGGCGGTGCGTAGCGATGTGAAAATTCCCAGGTCATGGTCAACGGTATCATAGCCCCGTCCATTCGGCAGTATCGTTGCCGCCAGCTGATAAATGTATCGTCTTCTCATAGTACCTCACTTTTGTTTAAAAACTCAATGTATATCTCACTTCGAATTGTTCCGGTTTCATGCGGACAATGTCGTGGAAGGTGTAGAGGCTCGATTCGCTGTCGTAGAGGAGCGAGTCGAGTTCCCAGGTGACATCGTCTTTGACGAACTTGTCGACGAGCAGCATTTGTTTCCAAGGGGGAACGAGGTAGACCTTGTGGCGTTCGGGGTTGTGTTCGTTCGTGCTTGAGCAGATGTTGATGGAGCCCCAGTTGGCGTACCAGAAAAGCAGATCGCTGATGTATTCGTGTTCACCGGGAATGTCCCAGTCGTTCGCAGGGCAGATTTCCGATTCGAGTTCGTATTCCCTGTACCATTTGTGATTTTGCGCAGTAAGTGCGGCGATGTCCCTTTTGGTCGCCTCGAAGGTGCGAGCGATGCTCCGGTGCAGTTCCCTAAAACGCTGGTCGAGTTCGATGAGCTTTTTCATGTTCGCGTAGGTCCAGCGGAATTCCTTGTTCAGTTTTTCGTGGCGGTCCTTCAGGAATTCGGTGTGGATTCTGGTTTCGAAAAGTTCCTGTTCGAGCCTGTTTTGGGGCTTTTCCTTTTTCCATTTCTCGACACAGCCGCGCTTGCGGCCGTTATCGAAGTCGCGGTAGAAATTCCGAAGGATGTCCCACTTCGGTGTACCTGAAAGATCCCTTGCCATATTGGTCCCCGTTTGGATTTTTTTGCAATATCCGTTATTGTCTAAAAATAGATAATGACTGCGACAAATATTGTCCTGTTTTATGCGCTTTTTTCAACGAAAAAAGCGGCCTCAACATCTAAAAGGACCGCTTTGTAATGTGTTTTTTAGGAGTAATTAAAGTTTGAGGAATTCTTTTTCAGAAAAATCCGTTTTGCAGAACCTAGAACATCACGCGATAGCGAATCTGCTTTTCATGGTGACGGCCATTTAGGTCGCGGTAGCCTTTCAAATGATTGGGGTGTACCGGCATCTCGTTACCAAGGGACTTTTGCGGCATGATGCGGCTTGTTCCAGAAGAAGATTCTGCGGTAGAACTACTCGACGTCGCCGAGTTGCTCGACATCCCGTATTCGAATGCGCCGAGGTCGGGGGCCTTGCCCGCAAACGGGAATCCGAGATCTTCGCCCTTGTCAATCGCGCGGCTCCCTTTCTTGAGTTTCAAGAAGCCCACGTCGGGTATGCTTCCGTCGGCATTGCGCGGTCCCAAGATTCCCGGAATCGTCGAGAGGTCCTTGCCTGTCACGGTCATGCTCGGGTCATCGAGACTCTCAAAATCGTCGACCGTCAGGTCAAGATTCAGGTTCCAGGTGTTGTTCTCACCGGCGGGGCATTCCACATAACGGTCGATGTTCTGGCTCGGTATATACTCCCAGCATTCCCCGACTTGAGAATTCCTGTTCGGGAAGGCGATGTTGTTCTTGAGCACGTGCGCGTTGTTGCCGGTGAGGGGCGCCACCTCGGCAATGCGGTTCCCCTGCGAATCAAAGAGCGTAGATGCCATGGCGAATTCGCGGTCCTTGTTCATGTACGACGTGTTATTGAGCCACTTGCTGCCCACGCCGGTGTAGTTCGCGTAAAAGCCCGTCGCCTTGTTTTTCCAGGCGACGCAGAACTTGATGGTATGCCGCCCGCCACCGAGGGTGCTCTCGCCCATCTTGATGCCGTGCCCGTTGCCGTTCTTCGGGTTTCCAAGTCCATAGTCGCTGTAGCCGTTCCCCATGGCGTAGCAGTTCTCCAGCACCACGGGAAATTCCTGGTTGATGAAGTCGAAACCGTCGTCGCTGTTCCACCAGGCGCGGCACCCGATGAACTTGGTGGTATCGCCCTCGCCCGGCTTCTGGTAATGCGCGCCGAAGCCGTCGGCGTTTTCGCCGTCGCCTTGCCAGCCCAATGGGTCGTAGTTGTCGTGGGCGTCGCAGTTCAAGAAGATGTGTCCGCCGCCATCCGGCACGCCGTCGTTCGCGAAGAATCCGGGGCCAGCGTTATGGTGGCTGTCAATCTGCTCCAAGAAAATGTGCTTGCTCGCATACAGGAAAATTCCGGAATTGGAATTGTGTATCATGGGCGTATTGCGGACCTCGAAACCCTTCAGGTGAAGGTACTTTGCCGCAATCACGATAGGCGAGGTGTACATCGCCCCTTCGGGGGTACCGTCGCTATGCTCTCCGCCTGCGGCCACGGGGAGGTTTGCCGCGTCAAAAATCGGACGTTCGCCAGGATAGGCCAGGTAATGGATGCGGTTGTCGTCGCTTTCTCCGCTCGCGGTCAATAGGATGCCCGCCGTCATCTTGTATCGCGAATAAAAGACCGTATCGTGCAGGTCGTAAATACCACCGCGAATCCAGACGGTATCGCCCGCATGCACTACGGCATTCGCCTTGTTGAGCGTCGCGAAGGGCTTGTCTTTAGAACCCGCGTTGCTATCGCTGCCGTCGGTCGCCACGTAGTAAACGGCACCGAACGCCTGCACCGCCGCTAGGGCGAACCCCAATGTCAATAAGAACCTTGCTCCCATAAAACCTCGCTGTCAGGTTGTTTCCGGATTTTCGTTGGTCCGGCAGCCTTGTTCTAATATACTTAATTCCGAGCCGGCGTCGCTCAAATTTTGTACCTTTTACGCAGAGATTGAAATATGTCAGAACAAATTTTAACTCGTGAATCCTTAATTGAATTTTTCGGTGAACAGGAATATGAAAAAATTTGCCGCCACGAGGCTGGCCACGCGCTGATCGCGATCCTGTTCAAACGCCCCGTCGATTACGTCAAAATCAACAACTCCAAGGAAAAGCCGAGTGTCACTCGTATGCCGGGGAACTCGCTCGAAGGGTCTGCCCACATCGCTATTGCTGGACACGTGGCGGATTTCCTGTTCCGCAAGAATTTCGCCTGCGACCTCGACACCGTCATGAAGGAACTCCCGATGGAACTTTACCGGAGCGATCCGGACTACCAGAGTTTCCAGGCATCCTGCTACTACTACCAGCTTTCTGAAGCGAATGTCGTCGAGCAGGTGTACAACCTGATGATGGCCTGCAAAAAGCAACTTACCGCGATTGCGACCGCCTTGAATGAAAAGACGAACTTGAGCAATGCGGACCTCGTTGCGATTGTGAGTGCGAAGTAGCGACCATTCGGTATGCCAAGGTCGGTAAACTTGGCACAATGTTATGGGCTTGACAAATCGTCCACGCTATTTTCGACGCGGATTTTATTTTTCCTGCGACAGGATGTATATTTAGTGTGGGTTGTTTAAATAAGGGTTGTTTATGCTTAAAAGCATTTTACGGACTGCGGCAGTGGCCGCTTCCTTCTCCATGGTTTCGTTATCGGCGTGAGTTTCGCCGGTGCTGGCCGAAACGCTTCCGACTGCAAATGAGATGTTTGCGAAGATGGGCTTCGGCATCAACATCGGTAATACGATGGAAGTGCCTGTCAATCCCACATGGTGGGGCAACAAGTTGGACATTCTGAATATTATGCGTCACGCTTATGGCCTTGACGATTACGTGAACAATGGAATTACGCATATCGATGACTTTGGAGGTCCGACCGGAATCGAGCCGCGTTCGGTGTCTGCCAGGGTGAATCTCGGACGCATTGTCCGCGTGGGTAACCGCCTGGAATCTGGTGGCGACATCGCCTTGCTCGATATGAACGGTGCGCTGGTGCGTCGAGGAACGCGGAGTCTTTCGCTGGAAAATCTTCCGCTGGGTGTCTATTTCGCCAAGGGGCAGGGTTCTTGGGTGAAGGTGAATATACGGTAGGCTGCAACGCAAGGGTCTTGTTTTTGTTATCTTTCGCCCCATGATGAATTTCAAGAAAATGGAAGACGGCTTCCGGATGATTCTGGAAGGCATGGGCGAGGACCCGAACCGCGAAGGCCTTGTCGATACGCCCAAGCGTGTCGCGAAGATGTACGCCGAACTGATGACGGGCCTTTCGGGCGAAACCCGTGCCGAAGACATTCTTAAGACTCGCTTCCATGAAAAGTACGACGAAATGATCATCGTGCCGGATATCCAGTTTGCGAGCATGTGCGAACACCATTTTCTGCCGTTCACGGGCAAGGCTCACGTGGCCTACATTCCGGGCGACTGCGTGGTGGGTCTTTCCAAGATTCCGCGTGTGGTGGAATTCTACGCACGTTTCCCGCAGATCCAGGAACGCATGACGCGCCAGATTGCAGAACTTATCCAGAAGGAACTGAACCCGAAGGGTGTCGCGGTTGTTTTGGAAGCGTCGCATATGTGCATGACGATGCGCGGTGTGAAAAAGCCCGGTGCAACGATGGTGACCACCCAGCTTTTGGGCCGATTCAAGACCGACGAAAAGACCCGCGCCGAATTCATGTCGCGCATTTACGCGCCGCGGTAAAGCTCGCCGGGCGGCAAGTCGCGACTCGTCAGGAATTGGCTTAAACAAGAAACCTTCCCGTTTTGCGGGAAGGCTTTTCTTTTCTCGTGTCCGTCGAATTCAGAAGGTGAATTCAGGCAACGTGCGTGTAACGCCTTAGGCGTTCTTGACGCAACGGACCGAAATGGCATCGGATCTGTAGACGCCTTCGATATCCATGGAGTTTTCGGTAAGGCTCAGGCGGTACGCATTCGACTTGCCGTATTCGTCCTTGCTCCAGAAACGGGCACGCTTGCCGAACTGGCAGTAGGTGCCGTTGTCGAAACGGTAGCCGGCCGGAAGAGCGAAGAAACCGACGCTGTCTTCGCCCGGACGCTGCCAGCAGCATTCGGCGCGAAGCTCGATGCCGTTCGATTCTTCGGGGAAGTTGCTCATCAGGGTTTCCCATTCCTTGAGGCTCGGGATGTGCCAGCCTTCCGGAGCAATGCCCTGGTAGTTGTCTTCCTTGATCTTGTGGTATATGTCGAAATCTTTTGCCGGGGACTGTTCCGAGAATTCAGGCGGAATGTTCAGGGCTGAGGTCCAGGTGTAGAGTCTTCCGAATTTGGCGACATTCTGTTCTTCGTTCCCCGGGGCGAAACTGTTTTCCGCCTTGAAACGCAGGTTCTCGGCCATCCATACCTGTTGACCGATTTTGACTGTACGGTAAGTTTCCCCGTCGCGAGCGTCAGTGAAGGTCCCGTACTTGAATGTTTCGGTGTTCTTGGCGAGGCAATCTTCGTAAGAGGTGTTGTTCTGCGCTTCGGGGGCTTCGCGCTTTGCAGCCTTGCTGACCTTGACGCCAATGCGGAATGCCGCGGTGACGACGATGGCGAGGGCGATTAAATTGAAAATGATGAAGGAAGTGTGCATATTTTGTCCTTTCTTAAGGTTGTACTAAATGTAATAACTTTTTTTTGCTGTTTGCAAAAATGGTTTTCCCTATAACGGGTAAACGATCGATACGATAAAGATGTTCGCGGCCAAGATGATGAAGTTCATCGGAAGCCCGATCTTGAATGAATGTATCGGGAGTGGCGATTATCGGAATGATTCCGACGGCGAGGCGGAAAAGTCCGCAAGTCGTGGTCGCGAAAATGTTCAGCAGTGTCCCCGAGGAAAACGACATCGTTTGTATTCTCAAATTTACAACTTTTGGGGAGGTTTGCAACCGAGACCCTTATTGACAAATCGCCAATGGCGCTTGGATTTTTTGTCCATGGGAAAAATCTCCGGGGTGCTTTTTTTTTGCTTTTTTCCAAGGTATCTTTATATCGGTGTTGGAAAAAGGAGTCACAATGAAAACGATGTTCTTTAAGAATTTGGCAAGGGGCTTTGTGATAGCGGGTGCTGTCATGGCCTTAGTGAGCTGCGACAGTTCTACTGCTGCGAACGACAATCAGAATACTGCAAATCCGACAGCGGCTTCCCCCGCGACGGATAATCCTGCCAATCCCGGCGATCCTACGAATCCGACCGATCCTGCAACGGATCCGGCCCAGGGTGGTGCTGACGATCCGGCTTTGAATCCGGCCGATTCCGCTCAGCAGGGAACGGATTCTCTCGTTAATCCGGATGACCCTTGGGCGGACCCTTGTGTGGCCTCTAGCTTGCCGAACGCTTGTGGCGACGAACCCGTTCATGGTATGATAGACACGATTTTGACGTCAGTATCCAGCGGATCCGAAGGCATCGCTGATCCTGTTCCGCTTTCCAGTTCCAGCGCTAGCGAAATTCCGGCAAGCTCGGCGGCCGAAGTTTCTTCTTCCAGCGAAGAAGCGAAGCCCGCCGTGCCTAAAATTTTCCTCGCGAACGACAAGGAAGAAGAAAAGAATTACATGGAAGTCGAGTACAAGACGAATACCGGCTGGGATGGGGAAGGAATCCTCGCGTACCCCAAGCGCTTGACCGACAATCCGGACCAGAAACACGCCGTCGTGGTATGGGGCCCCGGTGGTGGTACAAAACCGAGTGCTTACGAAGGCATGATTCGTAGACTCGCTTCCCACGGCTTTGTGGTGGTTGCCCTCAAGGAATCTCCGGGCAATGCGACCCAGGCTATCAAGGCTCTCGACTGGTTGGATGGGCTGAACAAGGATTCGAATAGTCCGTTGTTTGGCAAACTCGACATGAATATGGTCGGTTGCTCGGGCCACTCTATGGGCGGTCTTGAATCCGAACAGGCCCTCATCAAGGACAGGCGCGTGCTTACCGCATTCCTCAACAACAGCGGAGACTGGGACGGTGTCGGAGCCATGAAGGTGGCGGCCGACCGGACTATAGCTATCCTCTACGGTGAAGGCGGCATGGAACGCGGCAACGCCGAGAACGATTATAACAACGCAAACGTCAAGGCACCTGCATGCCTTATCCAGATGACGGGTGGCAAGGGTACCGAATGCTACGAAGTCGCTCCTGGCCGCAGGGAATGCGGTTACGGTCACGGTTCCGGTTCCTGGGACGGCATGGCCGCTACGGTTGCCTGGATGCGCTGGCACCTCGGTGGCGAGGAATGGCGCAAGGCGGACTTTGTCGGCACCAGCGGCAAGTATATCGACGGCAACATTGCCGGCCACGATGGCAAGTGGAAAGGCCAGTGCAAGAACTTCTAAGAATTTCCACACTCACTCCTTACACCCCGTCCGAATGGGCGGGGTGTTTTCCTTAAGAATGCCTTGCCATCCTTTTTGCTTTTTTTATAATTATTGATGAAAACAAACCACTCTTTACTCCTAACCGACTACTATTATGAACGCTGCAATTTTGACGAACGAATTCCCGCCTGAAATTTATGGCGGTGCCGGTATCCACGTGAAGTTCCTGACGCAGGAACTTGCAAAGCTTTGCCACATCGAGGCGCGCTGCTTTGGCGTGCAGAACGTGGACGAAAATAACATCCACGCGCTCGGCTTTTCGCGCAAGCTCGGGCTCAACCCCGAAGACGACCGCTTCCAGAAAATTTTCAAGCCGCTCGATATCGACCTCCAGTGGGCGGCCTCGCTCAAGGATATCGACGTGATCCATTGCCATACGTGGTACAGCCACTTTGGCGGCGTGCTCGCTAGCCGTCTTCTGCAGTGTCCGTTGATTCTCACGACGCATTCGCTGGAACCGCACCGTCCGTGGAAGGCGGAGCAGCTGGGTGACGGCGGTTACGCCATGAGTTGCTGGATCGAACGCACCGCTTACGAAACTGCCGACGGCGTGATTGCCGTGAGTGAAGGCATGAAACGCGACGTGATGAAGCTTTACGGAGTCCCCGAAGATCGCGTGAAGGTGATTTACAACGGTATCGATCCGGACTTTTATGCTCCGACTTTCGACGAAAAAATCCTCGAAAAGTGGGGAGTCGACCCGAAGCGTCCGTATGTACTGTTCGTGGGCCGCATCACGCGCCAGAAAGGCATCAGCCAACTGATCCAGGCGATTCCGCAGATCGACAAGAGCGCCCAGGTGGTGCTCTGCGCCGGTGCTCCGGATACTATCGAACTTGCCGACGAGTGCAAGGCCCTGATTGAAGGTGTGCAGAAGACCCGCGACGGCGTCGTCTGGATTCAGGAAGCCATACCGCATGAAGAACTCCGCGTGCTTTACAGCCATGCGACCGTGTTCGCGACACCTTCGCTCTACGAACCGTTCGGCATCATCAACCTCGAAGCCATGAGCTGCGGTACTCCGGTGGTGGGCTCTGCGGTGGGCGGCATTCCCGAAATCATCGTGGACGGCGAAACCGGATTCCTGGTTCCGCTCAAGGCGAAATCCGAAACGGATTTTGAACCGGCCGACCCGAAGGCTTTCCAGGCCGACTTTGCGAATAAGCTCAACAAGATCCTCGGAAATCCGGAACTGGCGAAGAAAATGGGCGAAGTCAGCCGCAAGCGCGCCATCGACGTGTTCAGCTGGAAGTCGATCGCCCAGCAGACCTTCGACTTCTACCAGGAATGCATCGACCGTTATAAGCGCGAAGGCAGGCGGTAGTTACTTTCCTACAATTTTCTCCACAATCGCTGCTGTCGTGAGCAATTCCGGCAGCACGATTTTTTTATTGGCATCGCCTGCGGGGAAAATAGCATAAGCGGGCACGCCCGATTTTCCCATGCTGTGCAACAGGGCGTTCACCTCGGGGGTTTCGCGGGTCCAGTCGGCTTTCACGAGGGCGACACCGAGGCTGTCCATGGCATGGCGGAATTCGTCACGGTTGAGGACTGCGGCTTCGTTCGTCTTGCAGGTGAGGCACCAGTCGGCGGTCGCATCGATGAACACGGTGCGTTTCGCCTTCGCGAATTCTTCGATGAGCGCGGGGCTGTAACGGTACCAACCGTCGGCTGTCATCTGTTCCTGCATACGGGCGTTAAAGTGTTCCGTAGCGGCTGCATCGTATGGCGGGGCGATGACTGCAAACCAGACGGTCGCAATAACAACGATGCTTCCTCCGAGGGTTATGAGTTCGCGTTTAAAGGCGGCTCCCGGCGGCGCGAATTTCCCGACAATAAAGCTTCCTCCGATGCTTGCCGCCACGACAACGGCGAACATCCCGACGCCTGCCATTCCCGCCTGCTCGTTCACAAGCCAAAGGAGCCATGCGACGGTCGCGAGGAGCAATACGCCCATCACCTTTTGCAGGCGAACCATCCACGCTCCCGGTTTCGGGAATACCTTGAGGATTTTCGGGAAGGCGCTCACGAGTATGTAGGGGAGGGCAAGCCCGAGACCCGCCGCCGTAAAGAAAAGGAACAGCACCGGGGTGCTGGCGGTGAAGGCGAATCCCATGGCGGTGCCGAGGAAGGGCGCCGAACAGGGTGTACTTAAAAGAACGAGCAGTGCGCCGGTAAAGAAGGCTCCGGCGAGTCCTGCCTTGTGTCCCGCGGCATCCATCCTGGTGGTGGCGTTCCACGGAAGCCAGATTTCAAAGATGCCGAAGAAACTCATGGCGAATGCGGTCAAAATCACCACCATGAAGGCGATGAAACCTGCGCTCTGGAATTGCATGCCCCAGCCCGCGGACCCGCCGCCGGCCTTGACGGCGGCGACGACGGCGGCCAGCACCCAAAAACTCACGAGGATTCCCGCCGTCGTGGCTCCTCCCAAGGCGAGGAGCCGTCCGCGACTTTCACCTGCCTGCTTAATCAGGCTGAACAACTTAAGAGAAAGCACCGGCAGCACGCACGGCATCAGGTTCAGGATAATTCCGCCGATAAAAGCGAAGAACAACAGCGCCAATACCCCGGCGCGGTTCTCCGAAGCAACGCTGCCGCGGTCCCCCGACGCAACACTGCTGCGGTCCCCCGATGCATTCCCCTCTACCTCAGAGTCGTTTTTTTTTGCGGTCCCGTCCAAAGAACCGTTATCGGTTGCGCCCTCTATGGTAAACTTGCTGGCCGATTTCGCGGCGGTCCCGCTCCCGGCAGATTTCCCGTCAAGCCGGATCGTCTTGCTTGCCGGTGCCAAGCAAATCGAATTGTCGCACGCCTGGTAGTGGAACGTCACCTCGGTTCCGAGGCTGTCGTAGCCCGCTTCCGAACCGTCACCGTTCTTCGCGACGCCTTTTACCGGTATTTCGACGGCGAACGTCCCGCGGAATGTCAGGATTTCAAGTTCCAGCGCCTCGTTGTATTCCCGGATGGGGGCAGGCCACTCGGCATCGCCGAATTCTATTCCTTCCGCCTTGACTTCAATCGAGGAGGGTTTCAGGAATTCGTCGGTCACCTTGTTCGCGTTCACGTGCCACTTGTCCGGCACGGTAATGCTTACGGTTATTTTTCCCCCGTCCTTCAGCGCTCCGGCGCTATATTCCATGAGCATGTCCGGAGGCGGCATCGAGTTCATGTTGAACTCTTCCGCTTGCACGGATTGTGGATAAATTGTGCAAAAAAGGAACAAAATAAAAAAAGTGGCGGATTCTTGCAAACAGTTGTTTGCAAAATGACGATTTTTCTTTTTTATATCTTTTATTTTCATAAATTTATTCTTAACTGAAAGATTGCTGTCGAAATTCCGGTTTGTGAAATGTCCAAATCAAGAATTTTAACAGAACAGCCTTCCAATTGGGTAGAAAAGGTGTGGCGCAAGAATGCTACTCAAATTTACAAACTCTGCTGCGCCCGGAGTAAGGATACCGACCACGCGAAGGATCTTTTTCAAGAGGTAGCCCTTCGATTCTGCCGATCGGCGAATGTCCTCGATCATGAAAAACCCATTTTTCCCTGGTTTATGACGGTTATCCGGAATACGCATCGCGATCTCCACCGCAAGAACCGCCGAATAGTCCGCCTTACGGATGTCATGGAATCCGGGGCAAAGTATTCTGCAGGGAAAATCGAGCGTGAAATATGCGAGAACCGTCGCTTCCTTTTTGTGCGTAACCAGCTAGACAAGTTGATGAAGCCTCTCACCGCAGCCGAGAAAATGGCGGTGGAGTTCTCGAGCATTGGCGGAATACGTGCCGAGGAGGCGAGTCTCTTTTGCGGCACGGACAAGGGTACATTCTTCAAGCGGAAGGCGTCGGCATTCAAAAAAATGCGCGAGAAGCGCGATATCTACCTGTCGTTATTGAAAAAGAGCGATTCTGCAAGCCCAAAATTAGAAGACTTGCTCGCGCGTGCGAGTGAATTTTCGTAATTTTAAAGGGTGAAGTTTTCGCTAATTGCAATCGTGCTTATATTTACGGTTCAGCTGTTCGCCGCTGACCGTTGGGGAGCCTTTTCCGACCCGTTCCCCATTTATGATGTTGCTCCCTATGGTGACAACGGAATCATGCTCGCGACCGACGGGGGACTCCGTTTTCGCACCTTGGAGGGCGACCGTGTTTTTCTCTCGCACGACGGCCTGGAAACGTCGGCATTCTATTCTGTCGTTTCCTCTCCGCTAGGGACATTCGCCGTTTCCGAATATGGTATCGTGGTGGCCATCAATGGCGATGGCAACACGTGGCGCGTCCTGAACCGTTCCTATGTCAAGAATAATGTCCGTGCGGTTCCCCGCGGGGCCGTTCTGGGAAAGAACATCCTGGTTATCGCGTTCGAAGACCGTCTTGCCTTTTTTGACCTTTTCAAGTCGACATCGCTCCTGACCGTCGAACGGATCGGTAACTATCCGCTGCAGATGAACCCGCTACGGCAACTGGCTGTACACGGGGACTCTCTTTATGTCAAGACGGAACGGGCATCCTATTCCCGCGTCATGGACTGGGATAATCTGGCCTCGGACATTCACCTTAGCGATGCCGCTTCCTGGAACCTGCTCGCAGCGGAAAATGCAGTTCCCGAGTTCGCACCGTGGGATTCTACCAAGGTTGTTGCGGGTGAAGAGATCCTGACGGAATCGTTCCTGTTCGATAATAACGGTTGCCGTGTCCGCTGGACCGTGCGTTCGAAGGACGGGTATTTCCTGGTGGGGCCTTACACGATTCTGTTCTTGCATGACCAGGGAACTCCGAGAATTGTGGAGTTGCCTTACGAGCGCTACACCTTGGGCGAGGCCTACGAACTTCAGGCTATGCCTATGGGCGGAATCCTTGCCGCTTCTGTTGACGGAAAGATTGGCTATGCCAAAACGACGGGCTGGCGTGAGCCCGAATATGTCTTTGGCGGACTGGGGAACGGCATTAATGCCTATTCGGCTAGGATGAAGGTTTTGTCGGTTCTTCCGGACGGGACGGTGTTCAACCATATATGGGGCTTTGTTTACCAGATTTTTTCCCATTGGGGAACGGAGCTGGAGTATTCCTTTAAACCGACAGACGGGTACTGTTTTGATAACTATCTCGAGAATTTCCCCATTTCCCAGTTTGTGGTTCCCGCTCCCGATAATTCGGGATTCCTGACGGCGACGGGGAGCAACTCCGGCTACAGCATCGTTTACTTTACCAAGAATGGCGATGTCCGCTGCGCGAAGAATATCGGTAAGGAGCCGGTGCCCGGTCCGATGTACGCGACGGTCGACGAGAACGGTTCCTGGGTCATCTACGTGGCAAGCAAGCAAGGGACAGCCCTTGCCGACTTGGGCGGCGTGGATATGTACGTGTTTCCTGCCCCAAGGTCGAATGGTGGGGAACTTTCGAATGGGACTTCCAAGACTTTCAGGGGAATTAATCCTGCTCCCCTGGACATGGTTTACGACTCGGTCAAAAAACGCCTCTGGATAGTTTCTATGTCGAACCTGGCGTATCTTGATACCGATCGCGATAGCTTGATCGTTCCGTCTTCTACAAACGGTCTTCGCGGTGTCGAGTATACATCGATCGATGCGGATGTCCATGGGAATATCTGGGTGGGCACTACGGGCCACGGGGTATACCGCCTGACTCAAAAGAAGTCGTCTCCGGACACGCTTTCGGTTGTCAATTATAATTCCCGTAACGGCCTGCTCAGCGACAATGTTTCCGACATAGCGATTGATGCCGTCGATGGTATCGCCTGGTTTGCGCACGAAAGGGGAATCAGTTACTACCAGCGCAACGACCTCAAGGATGCGAGTGCGAACTTGACGGATTCGACTCGGGTTCTGTTCCGGGCTTATCCGGTTCCCTTCAGGCCCAAGGAGCACGCCTTCTTCATTATCGAGGGGTTCACGGAAAATGCCGTCGTGAGCATCTATAACCGCGGCGGGGCGCTCATTCGGACCTTTAAGGGCGACGATGTCCTGGGAGGTCGCCTTGAGTGGAACGGTAGGGACAAGAACGGCAAGCTCGTGGCTCCGGGCGTCTACTATTATGTTGTCAATAACGGCCCCAAAAAGAAGAAGGGCAAGTTTATCATCGTTCATTAGTTTTGAAGAGGTCTTTCATGAATCGTCTTGTGTTTTTGATGTCCGTTGCCGCTGTGGCCGCGGTAGCGACTTTGGTCGGCTGCGCGGGTGAACGCCAGGGCCTTGTTTGCGACGAGATGGAATACCGTCTGAATACCATGACCTATTCGCCGGACCAGCGCGCCTACGCCGAAGAGGAACTGCGCGTCTGCCGCGAGCAGGAAGCCGAGAAAAAGGCGGCGGGCGCTGCGACGCGCCAGAGCATCTATGACCGCTTCGCCGCATCGGATTCTTCAAAATCCAGGTCCGCTGCCGCAGACAATTCGAATGGTTCAGCCTCCGAAAAGGCATCCGGTGCAAGCGATGACGTCTCCGTCTCCGAGGCGCTCAAGGATTCCTCGGGCGAAAAGACGGTGAGCATCTATGACCGTTACAAGAACCTAGAACCTTCTGCGGAAAACGCCCCGGCTGAAAACGCTGCTGAAACTGCGGCGGACACCTCCGCGGCCGATGTCGGAAACTTTCAGTAAGGTGAATGCTGTAAATGGCAAAAATTCAGACTCTTGCCGGTGAATGGTTCGAACCGGATTTGCCGGGGCGCCTCCTCAAGATTGCAAACGATATCCGCGAAGCGGGTGGCCGCGCCTATTTGGTGGGCGGCTGGGTCCGCGACGCTCTTTTAGGCAAGTCCTGCCGCGATTACGACGTAGAAGTCTACGACATGGCGCAGGATGCGCTGGTCCCGATTCTTTCGAAGTACGGCCGCACGAATCTGGTCGGCAAGGCGTTCGGCGTCATTCACCTCGCCATGAAGGGGCTTTCGCTCGACTTCTCCTTCCCGCGTACCGAAAGCAAGGTCGGCTACGGGCACCGCGGCTTCGTGGTGCATACCGACGAAAAACTCAGCTTCAAGGAAGCGGCCCTCCGCCGCGATTTTACCATCAACGCCATGGGCATGGAACTGCCGGATCTCACGCTCTGCGATCCGTACGGCGGTATCGATGACCTGAAGACGCATACGCTGCGTCATGTGGGGCCTGCCTTTGCCGAAGACTCCCTGCGCATCTTGCGCGGAGTGCAATTTGCAAGCCGCTTCGGTTGCACGCTTGCACCTTCTACGGTGGAACTCTGCCGCACGCTTTCGCTGGACGACCTTTCTGTGGAACGCCTGTTCGAGGAATTCAAAAAGTGGCTTTTAAAGCCGGGCAAGCCTTCTCTTGGCCTCAGGGCATTTTTGGATATCAAGCTCGACGAATATTTCCCCGAAATCCGTCCGTTCGAAAGTTCCTGGGACGCGCTTGACGATGTCCTCGACAGCATGGCTTCGCTGCGCGATGCCTGCCTTGCGGGAAATGGCCCCTGCTCCCTTTCGGAAGCGCAGACGATGGAATTCGCCTTCGCGGCGCTTCTTGCGGGTAGCGCCGATTCCTCGCTCAAGTTCCTTGAACGCATCACGAATGAGGTACATCTCCTGAAGGTTGTCCCGCCGCTCCTGAAATCGTTCTGCGAAATCGCCCCTTCGATTGTGGAAGACACTCCTGCCCTCCGCCGCCTCGCGGTAAAGCTCGGCGGCCTGAAGCTCCTTTGCCTGCTGGTCCAGTGCGCCCCTCGCGAATTCTTCGCGACCGACCGTGACTTCGCCGAAAAACTCTGGCGCTCCGCCGCTGAATACGACCTGCTCGAAGCGGCTCCGCAGCCCTACCTTACGGGCAAGATGCTTATGGACCTGGGCGTTAAACCGGGAAAACAAATGGGCGACATCATCAAGAAAAGTTTTGAACTGCAACTCGACGGCAAGATTGCGAATGCCGAAGCCGCCCTCGCCTGGGCGAAAGAGATTATTGCCTAGCCATTCTCGATGCTGCCTCCAAATTTACCTATAAAAAGGGGAGAAAAGAGACTTTTATAGGTAAGCGGAATATTCTTTTTTCT
>NZ_CAMGVQ010000062.1:0-19679 GCF_946062555.1 uncultured Fibrobacter sp. | reverse complement strand
ATCCGCATACGACATACAAAACCCTGCACTTTCAGTGCAGGGTAGTTTATTGAAAGATGCAAAGGGGCTATTAGCAAAGAATCTTCTCCGAAAAAGAAAATCATTGTTATAGATGACCCCATTTCGAGTTTATCTCACATATATGTTTACAATGTAGGGCGTCTAATTATTCAAGAATTTACAGACGCAGATGAAAAAAATAAAAATACAACAAAATATGATCAAATATTCTTATTGACGCATAGTCTATACTTTTTTTATGAAATGGCTATTGTAAAAAGAAAGGGAAAAGAAGATGATTATAATCAAAAACTTTTCCGTATAAAAAAAACAGAGAAAGGTAGCTCAATAGCGGAAATGAAATATGGAGAAATTCAAAACGATTATCAATCATATTGGGCTGTAATAAAAGACAAAGACAATGCTTCCCCTGCTTTAATTGCAAATTGTATGAGAAATATTATTGAATATTTTTTCTCGTTTATTGAAAAATTGGAACTAAATAATGTTTTTAATCGACCGGAATTGCAAGATAGTCGATTTAAGGCATTCAATCGTTATATCAATAGAGAATCTCATTCTCTTGGACAAAATATTTTTGATATTAAGGAATTCGATTATGATTCCTTTAAAGAGGGGCTTAGGCTTGTTTTTAAAGAAACCGGCTATGAAGATCATTATAAGAAGATGATGAAAATGTAATTAAAAATAGAATTTCAAAATTTCAATAAAAGGATGGCAGACACTGATGAATGATTTGAAAATAAAAAAAGACCAGAATTCAATAAACCTGGTTTATAAATCTGATGACGATTGGTTAGAAGAAAAAATCGCCAATAATGAAGATTTTCGAATTTATCATACTTTTAATTTTGTAAAAGAGGATGTCGTTAATCGCATTGAAACTAGTAATGGGGAAATAGAATATGAGTTTATAATAGCAAATTCGTTTGATGATGAGTATTATAAAATAAGAAAGGAAGTCTTTGACATTGAGAATGATATTTATGTTTCAAAGACGGTTTCTCCAAAAATTGAGTTTTTTTCTTTTAGACATCATTCTGTATTATTACAGATTTCAATGATTACCAAAGATCCTATATGGATTGGTGGTTCTCACGAAAATGCGATATCAAACGATTTGTTTAATGCGATTCTTCAATGTTTTCCGACAAAAATAGAAACAGATAGATATATCCTATCTAAGATTCAATCTGTGTTGAGCGAAGTTTTTGAAAATGTAGAAGATTATGAAGCAAAATATGATAAATACATTGCAGCGAAACAGGCTAGACTACATTCATATTTAGATTTGTCGGAGAAACAAGAATTAGTTGATCTTTTTAAAGAATATGAAATAGATAAATACACAAAAATTTTAGAAAAGTTAAAGAATATGCTTGATGAGCCAGAGGCGAAATACAACGAAAAACAATGGCAAAATGCAATTGTTGATATTCTTTTGTTATTGTATCCCAAGTATGTTAAGGTTTTATCAAATGTGGAAATATATGACCCCTATCAAAAGAAAAATAGATTTTTGGATTATTTGTTTGTTGATGTGAATGGTTACTGTGATGTGGTTGAAATTAAGAAGCCTTTTTCTAGTTGCATAATATCTGATATTCCATATCGTGATAACTATATTCCAAAACGAGAATTGACTGGGGCTATAATGCAGGTGGAAAAATACCTGTTTAATATGAACAAGATGGGAATTTCGTTAGAACAAAAAATAACTAAAGATCGACAATCAGAGTTACCTCCAAATCTAGAAATAAAAATTGCAAATCCTAAAGGGTTTGTTATCTTGGGAAGAACTGATTCAAACATGGATGTTGAAAAAAAATTGGATTTGGAAGTTATAAAGAAAAAGTATGCTAATATAATTGACATTCTTTCTTATGACGACCTATGCGATAGGCTAGAAAGAATCATTGAAAAGTTTAAGTAAGTTATATTTATTTTTTCATTCCCAAAGTTTAATTCAAAATCCCATTTTAACTTAACTGACAAATTATGTTTAACGCAAAACCAGAATCTTCAAATTACAACGAACTGATTAACAACATCGAATCAGGTCGTGTTAAAATTCCTCAGTTTCAAAGAAAGTTTGTTTGGTCTTTGGATATGACTGTCAAACTTCTTGATAGTATTACCAAGGGTTATCCCATAGGGTCTTTTATTCTTTGGAAAACTAGGGAACGTCTACGTTCTATTCGTAATGTCGGTGGAATTTCCTTGCCGGAGCCCCCTGATGGCGACATGATTCAGTATGTGTTGGATGGTCAACAACGTATGACCAGCTTGTATGTTGCCATGAGAGGTTTGAAAATAAACGATGACGACCGCAACGACGATTTCTCTGAAATCTATGTGGATCTTGAGGCTAAAGAAGACGAACCTATTGTTATTGGAAATGTCGAGGAGAAGCCGGCTGATACATTGGTTCGTTTTACAGATTTGTTAGGAAGTACAGTCAAAGTTGCAATAGCACATCCAAATTATAGTGAAAAAATCGAAGCATATAGTCAGGCCGTAAAAGGGTATCAGTTCTCTATAATCTCTGTAAGTGATGCTCCTATTGAAATTGCAACAGAAATTTTCACCCGACTGAATGAAGGCGGTAAACGGCTTTCCGTATTTGAAATTATGGTTGCCAAAACCTATGATCTTCCGTCTAACTTTGATCTTTCTGAGAAATACGAAAAACTTGTAGATGAACTCAAAAAATCTGATTTCGAAACCATTTCGAGTGCTGTAGTACTACAAGCTGTGTCCGCCTGTCTTGTTGGAGAGTGTGCAAAGAAACATATTTTAAAATTGGATAAGTTCTCGATTATTAAGGAATGGGATAATATCATTAATGCATTCAAGGAATCGGTTGATTATATGCATTCGTTCTTCCGTATTCCGGTGTCCCAGTTAATGCCCTATGATTCGTTACTTGTTCCCTTTACATATTACTTCTACAAACACAAAGAAAAACCTATTGCAGAACAGCAAATGTTTATGCAGGATTTTTTCTGGCGTTGCGTTTTGACTTCAAGATATTCTGCAGCAACAGAAACAAAGCTCGCGTAAGATATCAAGCGTATTGATGCTGTTATTTCAGGAAACAAGCCGGATTACGACGAGCCAATTGATATTTCGGAAGATTTTTTGAAATCTCATGGTGGATTTTCAACGGGAGCGGCTTTTATCAAGGGTATGCTCTGTCTGTTAGCGTGCCATCATCCGCAATCCTTCTTGGATAACAGTCTCGTGACTATAGACAATTCCTGGTTAAAACAAGCCAATAGCAAAAACTACCATCACTTCTTCCCTAAAGCCTATATGAAAAAACGTGGCTTTGAGGATTCTGTTGTCAATCACATCGCCAATATTACAATTGTTGATGATTTCCTTAACAAGCGAAAAATTCAGGATAAAGCGCCGTCAAAATACATCAAGGAATTCAAAAAGAATAAAAAATTGGAAACTGCCCTACAGACTCATCTCATTTGCGTTTCGAACAAAGAAAATGCTGACGATTCGGAAATGACTTTTCAGGAGTTGCTTGCTGATTGGGGAATTGCAAATGATGATTATGAAGTATTCTTCAAAAAACGTCTTGAACAGTTTAACAAGGAACTCAAGGAACGCGTTATTTTAACAAACCTTGATCGTTCGTAGAAATAGTGAATACGTGTGTGCAAAATCGTAAGAAAGGATAATCGACCTGAAAAGCTTAAATTTTCGTCTAAATAGCAATTCTATAGACGAAACTTAGACGAGCTTTAGACGAAAATTGACGAAATTGGACGAAAAATGGCGATTTCTTAGACGAGGATGCGTATTTTTTTTCGGAAAAACGGCGGTTTGACATTTTGTGACATCTGGTTGTGAGTATATTTAGGGCGAGAGGTCTTGCATGAGTAGAAAAAGTGAAAACGGACAAAAACAATCTTTAACCATTCTCGATAAGGATTATCTTGAATGGGTCAAACAGTTGTCATCAAGATATAAGAGCTATTTGATCAAGGCTTCTGTTCACATCAATTCGGAACAGTTGAAATTTTATTATAGCGTTGGAAAGGACATCTTCGAAAAGCAGATTGATAATAAGTATGGCACCAAATTTTATGCCACTCTTAGCCGCGATTTAAGAAAGTTATTACCAGATGCGGAGGGGCTGACAGAAGGGAATTTGAGATATGCAAAGCGATTTTATCAGCTTTATTCGGATCCCAAGAAATTGTTTCCGCAAGTTGCGGAAGAATTGTATCCGCAAATATTTCCGCAAGTTGCGGAAGAATTGCCTAAAGTACCATGGGGCCACCATCGTTTGCTCATTGATAAATTCTCTGACAATCCGCCCAAAGCGCTTTTCTTTGTAGGGCAGATTGTTGAAAATGGGTGGAGCCGTTCTTCGCTTATGAATTGGATCGATTCAAACCTATATGAGCGACAGGGCAAGGCGATTACCAATTTTTCGAAGACATTACCATCTCCAACTAGCGATCTTGCGAAAGAAATTACAAAGGACCCTTATAGTTTCGCTTTTGCCGGCGTGACAAAGGAGTATAACGAAAAACAGTTAAAATCGGCTTTACTTTCCAATATCACTAATTTCTTGATAGAGCTGGGGTCTGGTTTTGCCTATGTGGGCAAGGAGTATAGGCTGCAGGTCGGTAAAAAAGAAAAATTTATTGATTTGCTATTCTATCACCTTACTCTTAGATGTTATGTTGTTATCGAAGTTAAGATGGGTGAATTCGATTTTCAAGATGTAGGTCAATTAGGTGGATATGTTGTTTCCGCAAATCACATTTTAAAGCGTGAAGGGGATAACCCTACAATTGGTCTGCTTATTTGTAAGAGTAAAGATCGCTTGTTAGCCCAATATGCGTTGGAATCGAGTAACCAACCAATAGGTATTTCGGATTTTGAACTTGAAAAATTATACCCTGCAAAAGTTGAAGGCTTAATTCCGACAATCAACGAATTGGAATCGGGGTTAATTGACAGCCCTAAGGATGGCTAATGTCTCCTCCCCTCAAGAAACCAAAGCCAAATCTCATTTACGCTCTAGATGCAAATGGGAAACCGGTACACATTGATAGTGTACCGAATGGCTTTTCTTGTGGTTGCAAATGCCCCCGTTGTGAAAGTCCGCTTCAGGCTAAAAATGGTGGCAATGCAAGAGCTCATCATTTTGCGCATAAAGATGGGGCTGATTGCGTTGGTGCTGTTGAATCGGCAATACATTGTTTGGCAAAGGAGATTTTGAAAGAATCCTTATGCGTTGTGCTTCCCGATAATGCAGGCGGATTACGATTTGACAAAGTGGAAACGGAAAGAATCTTTCCTGATTTGAAGCTAAGGCCTGATTGTGTAGGCTATTATGGCGATAGAATCATTTGGATTGAATTCAAGCGCTCTCATGAAGTTGATGCTCAAAAGGCGGGCAAGATTGTTTCGGCTCGTATTGATTGTATTGAAATTGACTTGAAAGATTGTGAACAGGATAAAGAAAAACTGCGTGAGTTTATCACGCAGAGTTCTGAAAATAGAAAATGGATATATAGCGAACAATATGGCATAGGCTTGGCAGAACATGCGTCTTTTGAGCGTAATTCTCAGAAGAAAGATGAGGTTGATACTGATGATGAAAAAGTAGTACGTCATTTTGCTATTGATGATGTTGGCAAGCTGATTGATTTCAGAGTTCCTGAAGAATTTGACGCGATTAAGCATTCTTATTGTTGCCCGAATTGCGACAAAGAAGTTTTTTTGAATGTTGATGATAATAGCAATTACTCATTTGCTCATGTAACGGAGGACTCTTCTTGTGATGATGAAATGTATTTGAGGAGTACTGCAGTTGCTGCGATTCATCAAGCGTTCGTTGATTCCCCGAAATTTATAATTGAAGTACCCCAATATCGTTCTTGTAAACAGGCGGAAAAATGCCCGTGTAATCAGGATTGTAAAGCCCCTATAACTCAACAATATGATTTGAAAGCGCATCGCTATCTCAAATGCGAAAAAGATTATAAATTCGGTGATGTTCTATATCGGACTGATTTGGTCTTTTATAGAGATGACATATTAAAGGATTCCATAGAAGTTCGAGTCAATACGGAAAATTTTGATCTTGAACTTGAAACTCCACGTCGCTTAATTGATGTTACGGTTCATAATGAAAAAGATATCTGTCAATTGGAAAAAGGGCTGAATGGTTTTGAGAACGTCCACTTCTTGGGTTTTAATCAGGACTCCAAAGAAAAGGCTGAACCAAGAGAAATTCAAAATGAAGTTCTGAAATATACGATTTATGCGAGCGGGAAGATTCATATAGGTTTGGTCAAATGTACGGAAATACATTCCAGTCATAATAGAACAAATATTTTAAGGGAAGGAGTCTTTACAAAAACAACAGGTTTTATTGACGATATGTTTTCCTGCTTTTCCGCTACAAGGCGTTGCAGAAGGAATTGTGTTTGTGTCGATTGTGCTGCTATTTAAAGGTTGGTTGGAATGGAGAATACATCTGTTCTCGGTATAAAACTGTGGGTACGCCTAGAAACCCATTGAATGAAAATAATCCTCCAAAAGAATGTGTCTATTTTAGAATGAATTATGATATTCAGAATCAAGAAAGCGCATTGAACGAAGAAATGGAAATTGTAGAGTTATAAACTTTTTTAGAGGAAATATCTGATGACATATCAAGAAATTGAATCTTTAGCTAAATCTCTTTCTTATCGTGATAAACTTCATCTTGCACAGTCGATGTTGCAGATGGCACGAAAAGAAGAGGAGGAACAGAATTCATCTACGGCGAAGCTTGCCGCAGAATTTCCAAATATTGTTGAACGAATTCGAAAGTCGAAGCCCGGGAAAAGAAAATCTTTAACCAGTTTTATTAAGGATATGTTCAATTTTCGAGGTGGAATTACTGATGAAGAAATTGATGGTGTTGTAAGCCAATTGCAAAAGCAAAAAGTGATTGCGATAGATGATGCTGGTCGCGTAACTTACCTGTAAATTTCTATCGTTCCATAACAAAACGGTACTTCCCCCATGCTCTTCACTTCCTCTGGTACATTCTATTCCAAAGTCCAGTTCAAGACTGAAGGAGTCGAGAAGGTCCTGTTGACAATTTTAACTCTATTTGGTGATTATTCCATCTAGTTATGAACCCGCGCGAAGTTCTCGTATTAATCAAAGGTGAAATTAAGACGGAAGAGGTGGAAACTCTTTCCTTTGATGATGCTAGCCGGAAATGTAAGGTTGTTTTTCGGAATGGTAGTGCTTATGAATATAGTGCCGGTAATGTTGTTTGTCTAAATAACCCTTGTCAGCATGATTTCAAAAAACAGAAGATTTCAGTAAATGGCATTGAACTTTACAATATTGAAAACATCTTTGAATTCTGCGATGCCAAAACGAACAAAAAATATTGGCATGTCGTTTTCAAGGATAAGGCTAAAACCTATAAATATGATGAATTGAAGGTCCTAAACGAAACGAGGGATGCTTTTCAAAGTGCCGTCTTGAATTATTTGAAAGATGTTGCTGCAAATAATCCCTTGTTGGTTCAAGAGTTTTGTGAAAATGATAATAAGAAAACGGATGCCTCCTTATTGCAAAAGCAATATGATAAAATAAAAGGAATCTACGAAGGCGAAGATACCGCGTTGGCTCTCTATTTGAAGTCCGGCGTTCAAAAGAACTTGCAGACTACAGAAACGCGAACTCTTGTTTTTCCGTTTGGTTGCAACCTCAGCCAAATCAATGCAGTTCAAAATGCGTTCAAATATACAATTAGCCTAATTCAAGGTCCTCCAGGAACTGGTAAAACACAGACGATTTTAAATATCCTGGCCAACTTGCTGATTCAAGGGAAGACCGCGTTAGTCGTATCCAACAATAACAGCGCCATAAAGAACGTCCAAGAGAAATTATCTCAATATAAATTAGACTTTCTTTCGGCTATGCTTGGTAAAGATGAAAATAAGACAGCTTTTATTGAGTCGCAAAAGCCTAGAAAATTGGAACTTCCCATAGAAAAAAATCGTCCTAGTCTCGCTTCGTGGCAAAAGAACATATTAAAGAAAATTTCCGATGCTAAGCGGCTTTTTAGTGAGCAGAATGAGTTGGCTCGTGTAAAGACGGAATTCGAAAATGCGAGAGTGAATTATGAGCATTTTAAGGAATATCTAGATGAATTGGGAATTTCAGACTACTCCATTGAAAATCGAAATGATCTGAATCTATTCGATATAGAATCCGTTAGAAGCCTACTAGAATCAAATCTTAAGAATAACCCGTCAAGAAACAGACTGTCTTTTTTTACTCGTTTTTGGCTGCGTTTTGTTAAGGGTCTTTTTAATTGGAAATTTCTCAAGGGTGATGTTGCTGCGATTATAGCAAGTCTTGAAAATTTCTGTTTTATAATTCGATTGGCTGAATATGGAAATCGCATTAAGTCTTTGGAAAATTCTGTAAAGGCTAATGAGCATGCCGCGTCTGATTTGCAGAGCTTTTCAAAATCAATTTTGTACGAGAATCTTTTCCGAAAGTTTAATCTGAGAAAAGAACAAACCATATATACAAAAGATGATTTGTATCGTAAATGGAGTGAATTCCTTAAAGATTACCCGATTATATTCAGCACTACGTTTGCGTCAAAGAGTGCGCTTAGTCCAAATGCAATTTTTGACTATGTGATTATGGATGAATCTTCGCAGGTTGATATTGCTACGGGTGCGTTAGCTATTTCTTGTGCTAGGAATGCTGTAATTGTTGGCGATAGTAAGCAACTTGAAAAGGTGACGACAAGAGAAGAAAAAGAAAAGTATCAAGAAATTTTTGAAAAGCATAAAGTGCCTCAGATGTATAACTGTGCAGATGTGAGTTTCTTGGATTCTATTAGTCGCTTTATTCCCGAAGCAGCTAAAACTTTGTTGAAAGAACATTATCGTTGCCACCCGAAGATTATTGAGTTTTGTAATCAGAAATTCTATGACAATCAGCTGGTTGTTCTTTCTAACAATACAGAACAAAATCCGCTGGTAATTCATTGGACGGCTCCGACTAGTCGAGAAAATAATGTCAACCAGAAACAGATTGAAGCGATTGCTCGAGAAGTGATGCCAACACTCAAAACGACCGATGTAGGGATAATTTCTCCTTATAACAAACAGTGTAATGAATTAAGAAAGATTGTTCCGAACATTGATATATCGACCATTCATAAGTTTCAAGGCCGTGAGAAGGATGTGATAATTTTCTCAACGGTAGATAATGTTCTGACTGAATTCTCCGGAGATCCGCAGATAATAAATGTGGCTGTTTCAAGAGCAAAGAATAAGTTTATATTGGTTGCTTCCAAACAGGAACAGCCAAAGGGTAGTATTCTTGATGACCTAATTGGCTACATTCAATACAATGCAGGAGAGTCTGTAGAAAGTAAGGTTTACTCCATTTTCGATGTCTTGTTCAGTCAAAAGTGCTGCACGAATTTCAGGAATATGGAAAGTATCTCGAAATATCCTTCGGAAAACATTGCGTACAGAATGATTCGTGATGTCTTGAAATTTTGTCCAAGTTTAGATGTGTTCTTTGAGTATCCAATGAATCATCTAATTCGAGATTTTTCAAAAATAGCGGATAATCAGGCGTTGCTCAGTTATGCCAAACATCCTTCAACGCATATTGACTTTCTCATTACGAACCGTATTTCAAAAACGCCTGTTTTGGCAATTGAAATTGATGGAGCGAATTTCCATAAGCAAGAATCTGTTCAGGCAGAACGCGATCGTATGAAAGATTGTATATTAGAGCGATATGGCATTGATTATGTGAGATTTTCCACCAAGGGAAGCAACGAACGCGAACAACTTGAAAGTAAATTGAAAGCGTATATGGTGAATTAGGATTAGAAAAAACTGAAAAGCCTCGGTAAATAGTTGCATTTTGTCACTTTGTGTCAAGTGGATGGAGTTATATTTGACATGATAAGAATATTGAGGTCGTTTATGTCAGAGAGCCAGAGCATAGAATACAAGTCGTCATGGAGAGACGAATACCTCAAGTGGATTTGTGGGTTTGCCAATGCCCAGGGCGGCAAGCTGTATATTGGCGTGGATGACAACGGCAAAGTCTGCGGGGTCTCGAACATAAAAAGACTCTTGGAAGATATTCCCAACAAGATTCAAACAAGTCTCGGTATTGTCACCGAAGTAAACAAGAAAGAAAAAGATGGCTTGGAATATATTGAAATAATCGTTGTTCCGAGTTCTTTCCCTGTAAGTTATCGCGGGGAATTTCATTACAGAAGCGGAGCCACCAAACAACAACTGACGGGCATTGCTCTTACGGAATTCATTGCGAAGAAAACTGGAGTCCGTTGGGAAGACGCTGTTGTCGAAGATATTCGCGTTGAAGACTTGGATGATGAAAGTTTCAAGATTTTTAGACGCGAGGCTCTTAGAAGTAATCGCATGAGACAAGAAGACTTGGACATCCCCAATGAGGACTTGTTGAAAAAGCTCCATCTTATGGAAGGCGAAAAACTTAAGCGTTCTGCCGTATTGCTATTCTATAGTGATCCAAGCCGAGTTCAAAACGGAAGCTATGTGAAAATAGGCCGATTTGGCGATGGCGCCGATTTGCAGTATCAGGATACCATTGAAGATTCTCTCATTAAAATCGCAGATAAAGTCATTGACGTTATTTATCTTAAATATCTCAAGGCGAAAATTACCTACGAACACGACCGTCGTGTGGAAACATATCCTTATGCACGCAACGCGATTCGCGAGGCTGTGTATAACGCGATTGTTCATAACTGCTATATGTTCGGTAGCCCCGTTCAGATACGGGTGGAAAACGAATCCATCATCGTAAGCAACCGATGCGTTTTACCGGATGGGTGGACTGCGGAAACGTTGATGAACCCGCATGATTCCATTCCCTACAATCCCGATATCGCCAACGTGTTCTACCGTGCGGGGTATATTGAAAACTGGGGTCGTGGCATCGAAAAAATTTGCGATGCGTGCAGGGAACTTGGAGCAGACTTGCCCAAGTACGAGATAGTTGGAAATGGGTTGCGAATTTATTTTAGTGCTTTGAAAAGTGCCATGATTAGCGAAAATGAGGCAACTGAGGGGGGAGATGTCGGTATAAATGTCGGTATAAATGTCGGTATAAATGAGCAAAAGGTAATTGGGCTGATTGTCGAGAATTCCCATATATCCGCAGTAGAGGTATCCGAAAAACTCTCGATTAGTTTAAGACAAGCTGAACGTATATTCGCTCATTTGAAAGAGAAAAAGTTGGTAGAAAGAGTCGGAGCAAGAAAAAACGGATACTGGAAAGTGAAAAATGCAACCACTAAAACTTGAAGATCTTACCGCCCAGTTCGACAGCATCGTCCGCAGGTATCGCGACGGTGGGCTTATCGCTTACCGCGACGCGCGCTATTTCATGAACGACATGCTGAATCTTTTCGAACGAATCGAAAGGCTTCGCCTGTTTGTAAACAATGACGGCGCCAAGAAGGTCCTGGTCCATTTCACGAAAAAGCTCGGGAACCTGAATATTGACGACTCGAACGGCGAAATGTCGATTCTTCTGCCGGAATTCAAGAATCTTTGGATGCTTTTCCTGAATACGGCGTCGGCCGATGTCGTTAACGAATGCCGCAAGTGGATAGAAAACAACATCCTGAAGACGGAAATGTGGCTTGTGGATGACGAACTGTGGGGCGTGTACAACGAGGCGTTCAACAGTGTGACCGACCTGAAGGCGAAACTCAAGTATTTCGACAAGATTATCGAAAGTGAAAAACAGAGTGACAGTTTCCGCTCGTACCGCATAGGGGGTTGGGCCCGTTCACGCGCTACCGTAATGCGTAAGCTGAAAATGGACAATTCCGAAGTCAAGAAATATCTTGCCGGCTACGCGACATTTACGGATTCCGCCTTTTTGCTGTTCGATATTTTGGTGGAAGAATCGAAATTCGAAGAAGCCGAGAATTGCCTAAAGCACTTGCTGGACACGCATAAAAACTGGTCGGGGCTTGCAGAAAAGGTCCATGCCAAGTTGAAGGAAATGTACCGTGCGACGGGCCAGACAGAAAAGTTTGGCGACATGCTGAAAACAATGGTCGTTGCGCAATCCAGAATGGATTTTTACAAGGAGTATAAGGACTTTGTTCCAAAGCAACAGTGGAAAGTCGCTCTGGTTGAATTGTTGAATTCGATTACCAAACGGGAATTTTTGATGGATGTCCTTGCGTACGAAAACATGACGGATGAACTCTATGCGACTTTTTGCAGGGTGTTTTCAATTGGGCCGAGTTTTTTTTATTTCAAGCGTTACGGAAAGGCGCTGTGCCCCAAGTACAGTGCAGAATTTGTCAAGATGTTCGTGGAATATCTGGATGGTGCGATGGAGCGTGCCAGCAATCGTAAGGAATACAGGAATGTTGTCCGTGAAGCGGGCGAGCTACTCAAGTACGAAGGCGGCCTCCCGGAAGTCAACCGGCTGAAAATATCTTGGCTGTCGCGGTTCAAGAATCGCCCCGCCATGAGAGACGAATTGGAAAAAATTTAGTCTCGTCAGCTGTTCGGAATTTCCGATCAACTGCAGCGCAGCCTAGTGTAAAATTTCCTTAAGCCCGTTGCGCAAGCGCCAAATGCTAGGCTCGGTCATATCCATGCAAGCATGGCTGCGACACTCGCCTTACGCATTTGTGCCAACTTTTGCGATATTAGGTACATTACACTCATGCGCGTCATTCCGTAGAAAGGAATGATGCGCTTTTGCTTTATTTGGCTTTGCCGTATTGCAAGGGAATTGCAAAAAGCCTTAGAATATACCGAATATGGCAAGTTCTTACCCGTGATAAGAAAGGCTATCGAAGCATGTCGGAAAACCGGCTTTGATGAAGGAAACCATTTCGCCCACGTGAGCGAGATGGTCAATATCGGAAGTGGTGCAGAAAGAAAAATGGATAGCTACAAGCTTTCCCGTTACGCTTGTTACTTGATTGTGATGAACGGAGACCCCCGCAAAGAAGTGATTGCCCTGGGTCAAACGTATTTTGCCGTTAAAACCCGGCAGAAAGAAATTTCGGATTCTGCGGCACAGCTTTCGGAAGACGAAAAACGCCTGGCGATTCGTGACGAAGTGACCATTCGCAACAAATTCCTTGCCAGTTCTGCAAAGGCGGCCGGTGTTGAAACTCCCGTAGATTACGCTGTGTTCTAGAATCGCGGTTACCAGGGACTTTACAATGGGTTGGGAATGAAGGATATTCACAAGCGCAAGGGACTCAAGAAAAACGAACAGATCCTGGACCACATGGGTGCTACCGAACTTGCGGCGAACTTGTTCCGCATCACCCAGACAGATGACAAACTCCGTCGTGAAAACATCAAGGGGAAGGAGCAGGCAAACGAAACACATTATGCTGTTGGCAAAAAAGTTCGCCAGACGATTGCCGAACTTGGCGGAACAATGCCAGAAAACCTCCCCACGCCCAAAATCAGTGCCAAAAAGTTGAAGCAGGAACGTAAAAAGCCATTGCGAAGAAATAATGGAACTTGTACGGTCGATTTTAAGGTGGTCGAATAGATAATCAAATAGGTGGTCAAATCGTTTTGGATGGTCGATAAAGTGAAAGCTTGATTTTCGCATGAGAGCTTTTTTCTCGCTCCCTGCATTTTTCTACATTATCCCCCGTACAAGTATAAGGACTCGCTTATGAATATTCTCGTCGTTGGTAGCGGTGGTCGCGAACATGCCATCGCTCTTGCAGTCAAGAAGTCGCCGCTGTGCGACACTCTCGTGTGCGCTTCGGGCAACCCGGGCATGGCAAACCTCGGCAAGTGCGTGCCGGTCGATGTGGCCGACCCGAAGGCGATCGCTGACCTCGCGGTTGCCGAAAAGATTGACCTCGCGGTCATCGGCCCCGAAATTCCGCTGGTCGCCGGCGTGGTGGATGAATTCCGCCGTCGCGGGCTGCGCGCTTTCGGCCCGACTGCGGCTGCTGCCGCGCTCGAAGGCTCCAAGGCTTTCAGCAAGGATATCATGAAGAAGTATAACGTGCCGACGGCAGCCTTCGAGACCTTCACCGATCTCGCTTCCGCCAAGAAGTTCCTTGCCGAACACCCGGCTCCGATCGTGGTGAAGGCGTCGGGCCTCGCTGCGGGTAAGGGCGCCATCGTCTGCATGACCGACAAAGAAGCAAACGACGCTGTGGAAGAAATGCTCGGCGACAAGGCGGTCTTCGGCGAATCCGGCAAGACGGTCGTGATTGAAGAATTCATGGACGGCGAAGAAGCCTCCATCTTCGTGGTTTGCGACGGCAAGGACTATGTGATTCTCTCTTCTGCCCAGGACCACAAGCGCGTCTTTGACGACGACAAGGGCCCGAACACGGGTGGTATGGGCGCCTACAGCCCGGCTCCGGTAGTCACGGACGCTCTCCTCGAGGTCGTGAAGAAAACGATTATCGAACCGACCCTCAAGGGCATGGCCGCCGAAGGCAAGCCTTACACGGGCGTGCTCTACGTGGGCATCATGGTGACTGCGAAGGGCCCGAAGGTCGTGGAATACAACTGCCGCCTCGGCGACCCTGAATGCCAGATTGTGCTTCCGCTCTACGACGGCGATGTGCTCGCGTTGTTCGACGCTGCCGAAAAGGGCGAACTCGCGAAACTCGGTGCCCCGAAGGCCCCGAAGGGCAGTTCCGCCATCGTCGTGCTCGCAAGCAAGGGTTATCCGGGCTCTTACGAAAAGGGCAAGGTCGTGACGGGTATCGAAGAAGCCGAAAAGAACGGCGCCCAGGTGCTCCATGCCGGTACCAAGATGGTCGATGGCAAGCTGGTCACGAACGGTGGCCGCGTGTTTGGCGTGGTGGGGCATGGCGAAACGCTCCAGGCCGCTCTCGACATCGCTTACGAAGCCGCCGAAAAGGTTCAGTTCGAAGGCAAGTTCTACCGCAAGGACATCGGCAAGAAGGGACTCGCCCGTCTCGCCAAGATGGCTAAGTAGTGGATCCTATCGCTGCTGTCATTCTGGAGCGTAGCGATAGAATCCAGGGTGACAAATCGGGGCGTTCTGTGTTGTCATCCTCGGAGCGAAGCGTAGGAGATCCATTATGTTTCTTTCTTGCGTTTGCGACGGGGACCAGCACTGGATTTTCCCCGTCCGGGGACCATGCGCACTAAGGTTACAAGTAACCAAGTGCTGTCCGGCCTCCCTTCGGTCGAGAATGACTTGGGAGACGGGAGCTACTATATGATTTTTACAAGGAAACTGAAAAATGCAGATTAATGAAGTTCCGAATGCAAAGGTCGGTATCGTTGCGGGTAGCAAGTCCGACCAGGAAACTGTAGACAAAATCACCGCTGTGCTCGACCAGTTCGGCATCACGTGGGAATACAACATTCTCTCTGCACACCGCACCCCGAACGCCACCGCGAAGTATGCTCGCGAAGCCGCCGGGCGAGGCCTCCAGGTTCTCATCGGTGTCGCTGGCCTCGCTGCAGCCCTTCCGGGCGTGCTCGCAGGGCACACCATCCTTCCGGTCATTGGCCTGCCCTGCGCCGGCGGCCCGCTCAACGGCGTCGATGCCCTGCACTCCATCGTGCAGATGCCCCCGGGAATCCCGGTGGCGACAGTCGGCATCGGCAACGGCAAGAATGCCGGTTACCTCGCCGCCCACATCGTCGCCATCGCAGACCCCACAGTCCGCGAGAAGCTCATCGCCTACCGCAAGAGTCTGGGAGACATAGAGGTCTGAGGCCGCGCTTCGCGCTCTTATGTCGCTTCGCTTTGAGGCCGATCGCGTTCCGCTCCCTCTGAGCATGCGCCTGCGGTGCGATTATATAACCTCATTCCTCAAAGGGCGCCGTAGGCGACCGACCTCACACCTCATAACCTTGAATAAGTATCGTGCATTCTCTCTCTCGCATATTCATCTATTTAGCGGCGTTCCTCGTGGCGGCGTCTTTCGCCGGTGAGCCCAACCTTCCCGAGGTGAACGCCCCTTGGATGAAGGGAGAAAAGCTGACCTTCAGCCTTGGTTGGGGGTTCATTACGGCAGGTACTGCGACTCTCGAGGTCAAGCCGATTGCTGGCGGCAAGACGGAGTTCTTGACGCATGCGACGGGCAACAAGACCATCAATCGAATCTACCCGGTAAACGATACGGTGTACACACGCGTGCGTAACAAGGGACTCATGACCGAAGTCTTCCGCAAGCGCCTGCACGAGGGCACGTTCCACAACACCTCTGTTATCCGTTTCGACCGCAAGGGTGAAAAGGCCTGGCTTTCGGACACCGTGTTCACTGACATGAAGGCCCGCAAGGTCAAGCGCTCCGCCGATACTGCGGTCGCCATCCAGGGTATGGAGCACAGCATCATGTCGGCGTTCTACTACGTGCGCACGATGCCCCTCACGGTCGGCGATACGAGCCGTTTTTCGGCGGTGAGCGGCAAGAAGCGTTATGATCTTAAGGTGCTGGTCCATGGAAAGGAAACGGTCGAAAGTGTACTCGGTAAGGTTCCCTGCATCAAGGTGGAACCCGTGCTCGACGGAGATGGAATTTTCGTTTCCAAGGGACGGATTTTCATTTGGTTGACCGATGACGATCGCCGGATTCCGGTGCTCATGGAGTGCGAAATTGCGCTCGGGAGCGTCAAGGCAAAATTGCTGGAGGCAAAATAACGGGAGTTTTGTGGATTTTTGCTTACAAAAAATCTTAAATGGGAGTGTTTTTTGCTTTTTTTACATTTTGTTTTTTGCAAAACGTCCGCTTAAAAGTTATATTCGCAAATGCGATTATATAATCTGAGGCTTTTAATGTTTAAGAAAGTACTTTTGGCTTTGAGTTTGACCGCCTTCATGTCCTGGGCTCAGGACGACTTTGATGACGAAGGCTTCGTATCCGCTCCTGCAGCCGCATCTTCTGAACAAGAAGATGACGATGATGGTTTTGTTTCGGCGTCCGATGGTGGCGGTTCGCATGCTGCGATGGCTTCTTCCGAAGACGAAGAAGAAGATTTCTCCGATGTCGGTATGTCTGCCGCCCAGCGCCGCGAAATGGCCGAACGCAAGAAGTTTGAAGAAGAGCAGCGTCTTGATGAATACGCGAACTCCGAGCGTCGCCGCGACTGGCTCCGTAACCGTCTGATTTTCCAGATCGGTATGGGTTCCCGTTATCCGATCATGGGTGAAACCGGTATGGGTATGGGTATCGGTGCTGGTCTCGAATATATCCTGCCTTTCCACTTTGCCCTTTACGGCTCCTATGGTTTCCTTCCCAAGGGAACGGACAATGACTTCGAAGAATGGGAACTTGAAGGCGGCACGGGCTACAAGGTGGGCTTGAACTATTATCTGTTCCCCAAGAACCCGCTCCATTTGGGCCTGTCTGTTTCTTACGGTACAGTCTATTTTGACCACGACATCAAGCCGGAAGGCAATGTTCGTTCTTTGATCAAGGTGAACGGTTTCCAGTTTGATGCGCTCATTACTTACCTGACCAACGAATGGTATTACCTGCAGTTCTCTATCGGTATGTATTACGCGCCCAAGCTTGCCAGCACCCCGAATACAGGTGATGAAAGCACGGACAACCCGAGTTTCCGCAAGAAGGAAATCGAAGGAATGTGGAACGGCGAATGGGGCTCCAAGGTCGTGAACAAAGACGGCATGAGCAAGACGGGCATCGTGTTCGGCATTGCGATTGGCTATGCCCTGCCGGAACTCTTCCCGGATGACACCGAAAAGCGTCGCCGTGAACGTGAAAAGGCCAGGGAACGCGAGGGCCGCTAAGGTTTGAGTTTAAATGAGAGAATGGGCCGGCTATGCCGGCCCATTTTGCTATATTTGCGCCACACGCCCTTGTAGCTCAGTTGGATAGAGTGTCAGCCTCCGAAGTTGAAGGTCATGCGTTCGAATCGCATCAAGGGTATAAAAGGAATGCTCCCTTAGGGAGCATTCCTTTTATACTTTTTGATTTAGATGAAAATGCAAGTTCGACTGCCCCGCAAGGCGAATGAAGCGGGCAAGCTAGCTTGCCTATTTCTGAGCCGAGGGGCAGGTACACAAACCGAAGGTTTGTGTACAATCGCATCCTACACCAGCTTCACAATCAGTTCGTGCGGCTCGGCGTCCACCACCAGCGCATCGCGGAATTCGCCCACGTCGGCGTCACCCTCGAGCACCTTCACGATGTCGTCGTTCTCCATGGAGTTGCCTTCGGTGCGTCCGTAGAAGTGGTATTCGCTTTCTTCGGCAACCTGGTCGATAATAACGCGGACGGTCTTTCCGATCATTGCCTCGGCGTGTTCGGCATCAAGTTCTTCCTGCAGGTCGGTGACGGCATCGAGCCTTGCGCGGGCCTCGCTCTCGTCGACCGCGGGCAAGTCCATTTCCATCACGGGCGTGCCTTCTTCGGGGCTGAACACGAATCCGCCCAGGTGATCGAACTTGATGTCTTCCAAAAGGTCCATCAGTTCTTCAAAGTCTTCGTGGGTTTCGCCGGGGAAACCCACAAGTACCGTGGTACGCAGCGTAACGCCCGGAATGCGCTCGCGGATCTTGTGCAGAATGTCCACGAGTTCCTTCTTGCGGTAGTTACGCTTCATGTTCTTGAGCACGTTGTCGCTGGCGTGCTGGATCGGCATGTCCACGTACTTCACCAGGCGCGGTTCGCTTGCCATCAGGTCCAAAAGTTCATCGTCCACGAACATCGGGTACCAGTAGAGCGTACGGATCCACGGAATGTTCGTGTTGTCGAGAATGGCGCGTAAAAGTTGGGCGAGCGTGCCGCCCTTCTTGCCCTTTTCGCGACCGAAGTAAGTCGTGTCTTGTGCGATGAGCGTGATTTCCTGGACGCCCTGTGCTTCGAGTTCCTTGGCTTCGGCAACAATGTCTTCGATACTGCGGGAAACCTGCTTGCCGCGGATAAGCGGGATGGCGCAGTAGGCGCAGCGGCGGTTGCAGCCTTCGGCAATCTTCAGGTAGGCGTGGTGCTTGAATCCGCCCAGGTTCATGCGCGGCAAGTTCTCTGCATCGCAAGTTTGCGGTGCCACGACGCCCATCTTCTTCAAAAGTTCGCCCGGCCTGTAGGTGCCGACCCAGTAATCGACTTCGGGGAGTTCCTTTACTAGTTCGTCGCCGTAGCGGCCCGAAAGGCATCCCGATACAATCAGTTTCTGTTTCGGCTTTTTACCGTTAATTTGTGCGAGAATCGCGTTGATGGATTCTTCCTTGGCGGCTTCAATAAAACCGCAGGTGTTCACCAGGATGTAATCCGCTTTGGCTGCCGTATCGCAAGTCGCAAAACCGGCGTGCAGCATTTCTCCGACCAGGTTTTCTGCATCGACCTGGTTCTTGGCACATCCAAGATGAACGACAAAAACTTTGGGTTTCTTTGTAGGCATATTGCCAAATTTAGAAAATGAAACTTCCGTAAAAAAAGAAACACCGACAGAGCCGGTGTTTACTGAATATAGAACAAATTCTCTTTTTATTCCCAGTCGTCGAAGTTGTCGGCCGGTGCCGGGGCTGCGGGAGCCTGTTGGGCGGGCTCGGATGCAGGAGTGGATTCCGGTGCCGGGGCAGGAGCCGGTGCGGGCTCGGGTGCGGGAGCGGGTTCCGGT
>NZ_CAMGVQ010000061.1:0-19996 GCF_946062555.1 uncultured Fibrobacter sp. | reverse complement strand
TTAGGCTATTTTTTTAGAAAAATGTTCCACACTTAGCTCAGAAGAGCCTAAAAATACATAAATATTTACAAATTGAACGTTTTTTACGAAAAAAAATGCGTTTAAGTGCAAAGAACGGCAAATTTCTCTAAAAAAGCCAATTTTATCATAATCCAATCTGGAATGATATTGTATATTTCATCCCGCGTTGGAGGTTCCAACACTTTATTATATCCCCCGACAGGGGCCCGCAGTATAATACTGCACCGAGCAAAAGGCTTGGTTTATGGGGCATGCGTTCCATAGGTAAGGCTATGGGAAAAATCAAGGGAAAGGATTCCGGCTCAAGGGCCGGAATGACAAATGCAGCACCGCATCCGTCTGCGGAATCGGGTTTAGGAGAAATTGTATTCTATCAGCCGGAAGGTGATGTTCGGCTAGAGGTTCGTGTCGAAAATGATACTGTGTGGCTAAATCGACAACAACTAGCCATATTATTTAATCGTGATATTAAGACAATTGGAAAACATATTTCCAATACGCTAAAGGAAGAATGCCATAATTCAGTTGTCGCAAAATTTGCGACAACTGCAGAAGACGGAAAGACATATCAGGTTGAACATTATGATTTAGATATTATTTTATCCGTTGGTTACCGCGTCAAATCTGCAAATGGAGTAAGATTCCGTCGTTGGGCTAATCAGGTCTTGAAGGACTACATGCTCAAAGGTTATACCGTAAATCAACGGATGGTTGCAACTGGAATGCAGATAGCCAATAGGTTTCAGGAACAACGGCAACTAATTGAAAATCAGGGCGCAAAACTTGAAAATGTTGAAACTCGTCTTTCGACAGTTGAAAAGCATATTGAGTTCTTTGTGAAAGCTGCGCAAACCCCGACGGGTGGCATCCTTGCGACGGGAACTCGGTTTGACGGGCTTGCTCTGATTGCTGATTTAGTGAAATCGGCGAAGCGGTCTGTAGTGTTTATCGATCCATTTGCAACAATTGAAATTTTAAAATTTGCCGCAATGCGAACAAAAGGAGTAACTGCGGTTATTTATTCCGCACATATCACACCAGAATTTAAAGCTGCCAAGGAATTGCACAACAAGCAATATCCCGGCCTGGAGTTGAAAACTATGCGAACCATTCATGACCGTTTTTTGCTTGTGGATGATACCGTTTATCACTTTGGGGCTTCTTTTAAAGATATGGGTAACGAGATGACTGCATTTAGCGTTTTGAATTTTGTAACACCCGAAGAAGTTATTGCTAAAATCCAGGAAAGTATGAAGGGGAAATAAACGGATTCCCCATAGTCCATTTGGAGTGGTTTTTTGTGCGGGTTTCGGCTACTTTTGGCGCATGAAAAACGCTGATTTTGTTGACCGTTTGAGTCTCGCCGAAATGGGCGAGAATCGTTGCGGGACGGTCGCCCAGATTGAGGGTGATTCCCGCTTTATTTCAAGAATCGTTTCTATCGGGCTTACGCCGGGTTCCGCCTTTACGCTCCTCAAGAATGACGGGCGCTTGCCAGTGCTCGTTTTTTTGCCGCGATACGGTTATCGCTGTCTACCATAAGGAATGTTCACAGATTTTTGTCAAGGTAGAATCGTAAAAATGAGCGAAATCAAGACTATTGCCTTGCTCGGGCAACCCAATTCCGGTAAATCGACGTTTTTTAACAACTTAACGGTGCTTCACCAGCGTGTGGGCAACTGGCCCGGCAAAACGGTGGTGCAGGCCGAAGGTGAATTTGTTTTTGACGGTACGACGTATAAAGTAATTGACCTTCCGGGTAGTTACGGACTTTCGGCGAACTCCGAAGAAGAAGTCGTCACGCGCGACTATATTCAGAGCGGTAAGGCGGATCTCGTGTGCATTCTGGTGGATGCTTCGCAGCTGGAACGCAGCCTTTACATGCTGGCAGATTTTGTGGGCATTCGCATACCTGTGATGCTGGTGCTCAACATGATGGATGTGGCCGAAGCAGCTGGCAAGAAGATTGATGTAGCTGCGATTGAAAAGCGCCTCGGCGTTCCGGTGCTTGGCTTCAGTGCGGCCGAAACGGAACGTTATCCTGAATTTTTCAAGAAGATGGTTTCGGCCATCAAGACGCCTGTTTGCTTGGATAGCGGGAGCCTGCGCGAGGAACTCGTTGGCGGGGACGAGTTTGCCTCAAAAACGGATAATCTCGTTAGCCGCATCGAGGTTGCCCTCGGCGACTTTGAATATGGCGTTTGCGAAAGAATCTGGATTGCGGAAAAACTTCTCGAAAAAGACAAACTCATTTGCGGTATCGTGAATGAATTGCTTCCGTTCGCTAGGAAAAATGCGATTGATGCAATCCTCGATAGCGACGAAGGGCGCGACGGCGGTATTCCTACTGGTGAAGCCAAGTATCGCTGGGTTTCAAAGATTGTGCGTGAATCGGCGACGCCCAAGTCCATCGAGAAGGTCTTTAGCAAGTGGGACCGCATTGCCACGCACCATATCAAGGGCAAGTTCTTTGCATTCGGAATCATGGTCGTTTCGCTGATTGCGTGCATGATTCTCGCTTTCCCGGGCATGGGAATCGGTTTTGGAATGCAGCCTGTATTGCAGTCGCTCGTAGAACGCGCTGGCAATGCGATCGAGCCCGTGACGATGTTCTTTGGCATGCGCTGGGAACTTTTCATTTCTTATTTGGGCGGCATGTTCAGTAAGGAAGCTTCGCTTGGCATCATGAGCACGCTCTTCAACCACACCGGCGAGGCGTTTTCTCTTGGGCTAGCTTTTATCGGCTACCACATGGGATTGCTGATTTTCTAACGGAAAATTTTATAGCGCGCTGTCGAGCACCATCATGAGCGTGAAGCCCACGGCAAAAAGAATGGTGCCGGCATCAAAATGCTCTCCTTCGCTGACTTCGGGGAGCATTTCTTCGATTACGACATAAATCATGGCACCTGCCGCAAGCGAGAGCAGGTAGGGCATAAATGGCGAAAGTGCTTCGGCCGCAAGCAGCGTGATCAACGCGCCTACGGGTTCTACGGCACCGGAAAGCGCGCCAAGAGCAAATGCCTTTTTGCGGGAAGCCCCTTCGGCACGGAGCGGGAGCGAAACCACCGCCCCTTCAGGAAAATTCTGGATGGCAATGCCTATGGCAAGCGCAAACGCTCCTGAAAGCGTGATGGCCGCATTCCCCGAAAGCCAGCCCGCGAAAACGATGCCGACAGCCATGCCCTCGGGCAAGTTGTGCAAAGTTACTGCTAGCGTGAGCATGGTCGTGCGCTTGAGTTTTGCCTTGGGGCCTTCTGGCGTGGCGCTATCCAAATGCAAGTGTGGCGTTATTTTGTCTAAAATGTACAGGAACAGGATGCCGGCCCAGAATCCGACCGTCGCCGGGATGAAAGCCAGTTTGCCCATCGATTCGCTCGCGCTGATTGCGGGCAAAAGTAGGCTCCAGACGGAGGCCGCCACCATGACGCCCGCCGCAAACGACAAAAGGCCACGTTTGAGATTTTGCCCCATCTGCTTCTTCGTAAAGAAAACACATGCGGCACCGAGAACCGTCCCTAAAAACGGGATGGCAAGACCTTGGATAATTTGTAATATGGGCTCGTTCATGTTCCAATTATAGTATAAAAATGTGGAGAAATCTACTCCTGTCAGTTGCGGACCTAAAAAAGAATTCCAAATTTGTAGATTAAAACCAGTAATTTATGGAAAAAATGCTGATTTGAATATGCAAAATTTGAAAAATTTGTTGATTTTATTCTGCGAAAATGTTATATTTCAAGAAAAAGAGGCTTGGTATGGAGCAACTTTACTAAATTTTCATGGATCGCCTGGCCAGGACCGATACAAAATTCGTCCGTTACCTGCACAGCAAAATCAATTGGAATTCCAGACTAGTCGTCGTAACTGGGGCAAGGGGCGTTGGCAAAACGACCATGCTCCTTCAGCACATCAAGTTGAGCGAAGCCGAATCGAGTTCCTTATACATAAGCGTAGACAACATCTATTTTACAGGCAACAGCTTATACGATGTCGCGTCGAAATTTCATAAGTTGAACGGACAACACTATGTTGCTCCCCGTCGGACGGCAAGCCCGATGTTGGCAACTTGCGTGAGACCGCATTCCTTTCGCTGATGCGCGTAAACAACCGCGTAGCATCTTCGCCTGTTTCTGATTTCTCGATAGACGGCATGACCTTTGAGGTTGGTGGCAAGAACAAGAAGAAAAAGCAGATTGAATCTGTCGAGAACGGCTTTGTCGTCAAGGACGATATTGAGCACGGGTTTCTCAACACGATTCCGCTGTGGGCATTCGGATTGAACTATTAGAAAATCATTGAACTCATTGACCGCTCCGAAGACCTGAAGGCTTCTATCCAGAGCCGCGCCGAACGCCTGGCCGACGGAATTGTGCCGTTCAGCTTTATCGGATTCGGGCTCACGCTCCTGTTTACGCGTAACATTACCAAGGCGGAACCGAAGCTCGAACGCGTGATTCCGTTCGGCGACCGCAGCGAAGAAGAAATTCTGCGCATTGCGGCCTGCATCGAGGAGCATTTTCCGCACAGCATGGCGCGTGCCATTGTGCGCGGGGCCGCTGAACGGGGAATCGACCACGAAGAGGAACACGCCGATGTCAAATACATTGTGGCGCATGGAATCGCGACGACCCTCGACGGTGAACGCGCCGTTATCGGTAGCAAGCATTTCGTCGTCGAAGACGAAAAAATTGCAGTGGGCGAGGCGGAACAGAAAAAAATCGACGAACTCGCCGGAGCTGCATCCGTGATTTACCTTGCCATTGGCGGGAACCTTGCGGGCGTGCTTTGCATTAGCGATCCTCCGCGAGACGAAGCGGCTGAGGCCATTCGCATGCTGCGCGAACGCGGAATCAAGCATGTGGCGATGATTACCGGCGATAGCCAGAAGGCCGCTGAACGCACGGCGCAACTTTTGGGCATCGACACCTTCTTTGCGCAGGTGCTGCCCGAAGACAAGCACCGCTATGTGGAAAAAATGAAGGCCGAAGGCCGCCGCGTGATTATGGTGGGCGACGGAATCAACGATGCGCCCGCATTGGCCGCCGCGAACGTGTCGGTTGCCATGAGCGATGCCAGCGACATTGCCCGCGAAACCGCCGACGTGACCCTCCGCAGCGAAGACCTGCGCGACCTCGCCGAACTCCGCGCATTGAGTACGCAGCTCATGGAACGCATCCAGGCGAACTACCGCTTTATCGTCGCCTTCAACACGTCGCTCCTGGCAGCAGGTTTCTTCGGAATGCTTGCCCCCTCGACCTCGGCCCTGCTGCATAACCTCTCGACCATGGCGATTTGCGCCAAGAGCATGACGCCGCTGAAGCGGGCGTAGGCTCGCGACAATCAAAATCGCCTAAATTACGCCAAAAGCGCCAAAAAGGTAGTCTATGGACTACCTTTTTGCTTGGATTTTGATAAAATTCTATACATTTGTTCATTATTTAAAGTGCGGGAAAATGTCAAAATGACTTGATTTTATGTGCGGAAAAATGTTGCATAACGCTCAAAATATGTGCGGAAAAGTGTATTGCTAGCTTGATTTTATGTGCGGAAAAATGTATTAAACAAAGATAAAGCATGCTTGTAAAAGGGTTTTGCCCTGACTTTATGCAAAAATGCTGATTTTAACGCAAAAAGGGGCTTTATGGCTTTTCCCGGTCGCTCCATTCGCTTATCGATGAAAGCGGAATCGATTATGCACTTCGACTTTACAGCGGCCCGAAATCCATCGAAAAAAACGAAACACCCAAGGGACACAAGCCCAACACGCTAGTGAATCTGCCGCTTTACTATGCGGGAAGGCTCATTCGGAAAATAGCACGGAAATTCAACTAAAAACACTCTTCGTCGTCAATTTTGACACCCAAAAGAACTATATTTCCTAACGACATAGCCCAGTTGTCACATAACAATGATGACTGGTCGCCAGTTATTTTGAGTTTAGCTCTTATTCTCTCTTTTCGGAAAGTCTGGTAAATTTTTAGAACTAGCGAGAATAAGACGAACGCTCGCGCACTTTTAGGGCGTGGGTCGTTTGTGCTTATGCTAGTTATAGGTTTACCAGAGCCTCGAAAAGAGTAAACGCATTCGACCCCACGCCTTTTCTTTTTTCTCGAAGACAAGGCTACTCACATAGGAATGACGACCTATGTGAGGATTTTCTCATATCGTCATATAAGGAGGCATCCTATGCCTGTAAAATTGAAAAAAGACAAACGCCTAGATGTATTTCAGGCATATCTTGTCGATGGTGCGGAATTTCGAGGAGAATTCGATATTCCCTTGGTTGGAAATACTGACGCCATTCCTGATTTGATGGTTCCATTTTCAATCGCCATATCTAAAAAGTACGCACCCAAACACCCTGAAAGATATTTTGTGCACTTCTTTGATAGCGATTACAAGTTCATTGCGTTTGCGCGAAACCCCAAGCGATATCTGAAACGGCTTAAACGATATGCGGGGATTGTCGCTCCCGATTTAAGCGTCTATTACGATATGCCTCGAGCACTGAAACCGTCGCAGGTTTATTTCGCACGGGCATTGACATTTTTCTGCCAGCAAAATGGATTGACCGTAATCCCGCTTGTGCGTTTTGACAAAGATGAATGGAGCGACAGATTTCTGTTTGACGGAATCGAAAGCCCGGAATGTGTATTCGTCAGCCCTTACGGATGTCAGAACGAAGAAAGCTCACGAGACGTTTTTTACAAAGGTTTAAAGAAAATGATAGACAAACTCCACCCCAAAACTCTGTTGTTCTTTGGGATAATGCCTGACGATATGAAAGCATATTGCAGAATGAAGGAAGTCAATGTCATCGAATACAATGTTGAGAACCGCGGCGATAAAATTTCCTCCCGAATTACCGACGATAGCGACATAACCGATTTGCCTCTTTTTGCAAAATAAAGAATGCTTGAACCTTGGACAACAGAAAACAAAGAAATACTCCCGTTCAAAGAACGGTATTCTTTGATGTTGTCTGATCGTAAAAAATGCCCTATTTCAACTTTAGATACTTCAGCAAACTGTATTTTAAAATATATCAATCTAAGAGGATACAATCAGAATCTAAAAGAACTCATTCACAAAACAGGTGTCCCAAAATCAACATTTTCAAAAATGAAGAAGGATAAAGATTACAAGTTTGACATAAGAACACTTGTTGCACTAGCCATAGGCTTGAATATAGACACTGAACGATTTGAACTAATTGTGAAAAAAGCAGGATTGTCATTAAACGAGTCCAAAGAACATGTATTCTATAAACTGTTGATTGAAAATCATGGAGCAATGACAATGGAGCAAGTAAATCAAGAACTGGAACGACACGGATTCTCTATTCTAGCAGGAAAAAAGAAGGATACACCAAATAAAAATCAACAAAAAGTTTCTCATTAAGAAACTTCAAATATAATTTTTCAAAAAAAAATAAAGGAGACTGAACACTTAATTTCGAAATCTGCTTAAAATCGTTATTTTTCAGTTTCTCATCAAGAAATGCAAAATTCCGAACCCATTCTTAAATTCCCCCTAAAAAAGAGGTTTTCGAATGGGATCAGATTACAGTGGATTGTTCTCTGGCACTAGAGGTTCTGCAAACAGTCCCTATCACCGCGATGCAAGGGTTATGCATTCGCGAGTAAAAGAATGGGCTGGGAAAGAAGTGGAAAAATTGCAGGCAAAGTCTAGCAATAAGCGCCGGAATTTTAATACAGCCAGCATTGTTTACGATAACGAAAGTGGTCGATACTTCTACGGAAGAAACAAAGGAATAGAGATAAACGGCGATGCGAAAAACCCCAAGTTATTCGGTGAAAACGGAATACTGCCAAAACATTCCTTAAACAGATTGGCTGTAGGCAATTGTGCGGAAGTTGACGCAATCAACCAGGCGTTAAATGCAGGGGCAAAACTAGAAAATTTATATATTTCTACCATACATGCAACACGGGAAAACTTTGGAGAGCCCAAGTCCGCTTGCGAAAACTGTACCTTTGCGTTTATGGGTAGAATAGAAAAAAATCATACAGGATGGAAATTCTAATGAATACAAACACGATTATAGAACTGCTAAAACAGGTTTCTTGGACAGGTCGCTTCGCCTATGCACTAATGTGCGGGGAGAAGTATCTCACCAGCAAATACCCACACAAGGAATGGGGAAAGCTTTTTTCCCTGCTTTGGAAAGCAACAAGTCTTGAAACCTTAGACGAATGGTCCGAAAAGGTTGTCGATATTTTGCCCGAGTGCTTTTTTGAATTTGATAGTTTCGAAAAGTCAGATTTCAACCACCTGACAAAAGCCGATTATGAGAAATTCCAGGTCCTGTACCAAGGGCTCGGGAGCGATTTCACGCAATTAATCGAATACATCTACAAAATATTTGAGGATTGCGCATACGCAAGTATCGAGGGCTCTGGGCAAAAATCACTGAGCACCATTGCCTGTATTTTAAAGATGCTCGAAGACGAATCTATCCCCGCACCCGACCCGCAATTGGTAGCATTTTCCAAATTCAGCGAAAAGAATGGCTGGGGAGATCCGTTCAACGGAACGAAGCTATCGATGGTGCTGAAAGGGTGAAAATGAGGTGATTTGTTCACGATTTACACCGAGCAGTGAACAAAAATCAATCTTTCGTTCGTTTAAACAAGTTTTTAAAATCATTAACATCATCTTTGTATTCACGAGTTTTACCTTTTAAGGATTTATGATTGCTATTCCCCATAAATCCTCGAATACTCCATTTATAATTTACCTTCTCGGAAAAAGAAAAAATTTTTGAAACTCTGAATACAGCCATATAACTTCCTACTCCCCGAACAATTCATCAAGCTTCTGCTTTAGTGTTCCTTCTTTTGCGTAGGGCAAAGCATCGAATTGCCTAAAGTTATGCTTGAGTTCGTCGGTGTTGTCGGCGAAGCCCAAGATAAAACTTGTAGCAATCTTGTAGATGATTTCAGTCGGAGCAAGGCCATATACCTGATGTTCAAAGATATGTCTTAGACGATCCTTGTCATTGGGGAACTGCTCTTTCATTTTCTTGCTCTGATAGAGTCTCTTGACAATCTCCGTAATATACAAGCCTGATTTCATGTATAGGTCGATGAAGGTCTTGTCCTTATCATCGAAGCAACCGGGATTTTCCTGTTCCAGCATATCGACCATGCGTTTCACGACATCTTTCGGCGTGAAGATTTGGTTCGTTTTCTGCGGCGGGATATAATCGAATATGTCCTCGATACTCTTTTCGTCAAAGTAATCAGCCAATTTCTTTTTAAGTGACAGGAATTCTTTTACGGAATCATCAAAAACAACGGAATCAAAGAGTTGTCCCTTGAATTCCTTTTCTTCGCCAGTTTCGGAATCCTTGTATTTGCCGCCATCACGCAAAAAGCGGAATTGTTCCAAGGTGATGCTAGTGACTTCAAGGAATACGTTGCCAGGAATCTTGTTGTCGAAGGTAGCAAGTGTTACTGTTACGTCACCATAAGCCATCAGGAACGAAGGAATTGTGCGAGAGAAGCCGCGCAGGTGATCACGAATTCCGTCTTCGATGGTATCGCGTTCGCGTTCCTTGATTTTTGTCTCAACAGTTTTAACTGTTTCCTTGACAGAATCCTTTGCGAAATCATCGACTACAGAATTGATTTCTGCCTTGAACTTGGTCCTCGCTTCTTCCTGCTTTTTCTCGAACTCTTTTTCAATTTGCTTCGTAGTCTTGCCGGTTTCGTGTCTGTTTTGCAACGCCTTGACACGTTCCTGTTCAATCACATTCTGTTCTATTTCGTAATTCTTTACGGTTTTATCTACAATGCGGTCCACTTCGGAATTCAGCCTCGATTCCACTTGGCGTTTATCCGAAGGTTTCATGTCGGAGCCGTAATTATCTTGAACTGTCTGAACGATGTCCTGAACAACTTGATTCTTCACAAAGTCTTTTAGACGGTCATTTAAAGTATTAGGTTTCTCCGATTGCTGAACTTCGGCAATCACTTCCTCCATTCCGCCCTTGACATCATAGCGTTTGGGACCAAAGATATCGGCGGCAACGCCAATTACATATTCATCGTCCAAATTGACATTGCCATTTTCATCAAGTCCTAAGTCCTTCTTGACTTCTTCAGACAAATTGACGTTCTGTTTAGGTTTTTGTTCTCCGACAGAATCAAATTGCTCAATAATATCGAGAACTTCCTTGGGTGCAGAGAACACGTTATTGATGTTCTGGAACAAAAAATTGCTCATGAAGCCTCTGCGAACCACTTCGACGGACTTAATCTTGCGGGGTATTGAGAGAACCTTTTCGGCGTCTAGTTCAATGAGTTCTCCGTTTTCGTCTTCACCGATGACCGGGAAGAAGTTGAGCAGTTCACGAATATTTTGCTTTCGGGCCTCCGCATCACCACGACCAGATGACATATTGGGCGAAAGGTCATTTGCAAATTCTTCGAAAATGATAAGCGTTCTTGCCGGGTCAAAGTCAAAAACGTATGCATTTTCTTTGCGTTTGCTTTTCATACCGATACGGAACAGACAAGGATTCTGCGCCCTGAAAGCGGCCTGCATATAAAGCGAGGGCGATTTCACATTGCTAAGTATGAGCACAGCCGTCCATTCAGGAATGGTAACACCGGTGGTAAGCTGACCTACAGACAGTGTAATCGTCTTATCGTTTTCGGCAATCGCTTTCTTGACCTTATCAAAAGATTTCTCGTTCTCGTCGTCATCGTCAACGCGACCATCGCCTGCGGCAAGGACTATCTCGTAATCCTTAAAGACAGGATGTTCGTGTAGTTTCTTTGCCAAAAGTCTTGCGCTTTCGACCCTGTCAAGGAGCCAGAAGGAGTGCTTAATTTCATCGCGCAATTCCTGCGTCGAGAACGGGAATCTTTTCTGTGTCGTGAGAGCGTCTAGGAATTTATCGACAGAAGAACTATGGACGAATTTTCCATTTTCAACCTTGAAAAATTCATTAAGGTCAAATGCATATTCTACCGTTTCACCGTTAAGTTCCATTTTCTGCGAAAGTTCATCACGAACAATCTCCGACATTTGATAGGTATAGAGGTTAAGCGTCGGAAGTACTGCATACGGGTTCTCTATTTCGTTAGAATTGTCCCAATCACGTTTGCTTTTCTGCTCATCGGCGTAAGTGTAGTTGAATATGGCGTCGTCGCTGAACTTATTGTTCGCAAGAGCCTTGAATGGCGTTCCTGAAAGATGTAGCGTAAAATTGCGCTTGATGCGGTCAAAAGCCACGTCAGTCTTGTAAGTATCAACGCCTTCGTGGGCTTCGTCGATAACAAGCAAGTCCCAGTTGGTATCCTTGATTTCTTGGAGTTTATCGAACTTGCCACCGAAATAGACAGAGCCTTTCAAGTCCTGAAGCGATGCAAAGTAGATAAGGCCGAGTCCGGGCAACTTTTTCTTTTCGCGAGATTTCTTGTCTTTTGCAAATTCGTCATAAGAGATGACGTTTTTCTTGTTCCTGACACCGTCAACATCGCTTACGAAGAAATACTTTGATTCACGCCCGATGAACTTTGCGTAATCCGAATACCAACTGTTCGCGATGGCGGGCCTGTTTGTCACAATAAGGACAGTCTTGGCGCCGATTCGCTTCATAAAGTCATAGACGGCCAAAGTCTTTCCGAAGCGTGGCTTTGCATTCCACAGGAATTCTCCTTTTTTATGGGATTCCTTGTAAGCTTTGGTCAACGATACGGCTTTTTCTTGTTCGGCACGGAGAATGTATGGGATAATCGCCGATTCCTGTTCAAAGATTCCGCGATTAAGACGAAAATCGTAAAACTTGGATCTTGAATCTTTCGGGGTTATGTAGAACCATTCGTTTCGATCGTTCTTGTCAAAATATTCATTCCCCAAATCCATTGGCTGCTTGATATCGTTCTTGCGCAAGTAGGCGTGGAAGGCATGGTCGTCGAAAGTTTCTCCCGAACCATCGTCAAAGACAGCGTTGCCTTGCCATTCGATTTTAGCCTTGACGCCTGCGGTATGCGTTTGTTGGTAAACACGATCTTCGACTTTCTGTTCCGTATAACCGATTTTGGTATAGCCTTCGTGGTAGGTGATACCCGGAGTGGTATAGGCGTATATCATCGGGACAACATCTTTCGCTGTCTTGATATTTGGAGTCTGCATAGCCATTATTCCATCTCCTTTACATGAGTTTCGATGAATTCTATTTCTTCGGGTGAAAGGCTGTATTTATCGTATAGTTGTTTGTCGATTTCTGGAATAGATTTGGACCAGTCTATATCGGATTGCGAAGTGAAATCTTGGAGGGGGACGTATTTGAATTTTTGTGGAGTGATTGCTTGTGTTGCTTTTAAAACGCCTAACATAAAGCGCATAAATTTTGTTTTTATGAAGAAACATGCATGTTCGGCTTCAATACGATTACTAAATGTACCAATACTTAAAAATGACTCCGTTGAGCCAACACCAATATCACCAATTGTCGGTGCTCCACAAATACGTGCTGGAACGGGTTTTCCAATTGTTCCCGCAGCTCCGTCCGCACCCGCAATGAAAATTTTATAGCGGTCAACGTTATCAGGAGCAAGAATAAATTCGCGTTTTACATATCTAATTGTTCTATCGTTGTTTTGTCGACCATAGATCCGCAACATATTCGGTTCAGTTTGTGTTTCATGGAATATGCTTGGCATTAATTCAAAAACATTTGACTTTAAATCGTAATCGTGTCCTTCACTGAGAGTTCCTTTTAATTCGGGATATTGCTCGTATAGATTTGACGAAAAATGATAAGAATATGCAGATTTGACAATGTCAGAGAAAGATTTGAATCCATTAAATTCAGTCACTTTCTTTCTTATTGAATTAACTTCTGAAAAAGATGAAAAGACTTCTATCGGTACAAATGTTTTATTATGGTCGTGGTACGTAATGGCGATACCACCAGTAATAGAGGTGTTTGGAAATATTTCTTTTGCATCAGACCTATATTCTAAGACACGGAAGTGGTCGTCATTCAGCATTTTATTATTCCAGGCTTTGGGTGTTGATCCTGCATTAAACAAGAACCGTCCTGGATGAACTAATTCTGTTGCATTTGCGATTTTATACGCTTCATCAATAAAAACATTATATATCTGGGGAGCATAGTTTTTATTATCTCCGATTGTTTCATCTTGATAAGGCGGATTTCCAATAGCGAAATCAAACTTCATTTTACCGACCTTCCTTTATACTTCTGTATGTATAGGACCTTCTTCTTGTCCAGTCAAAAATTTTGCAGTCCATTTCTTCCGGTTCGCTGTCGTTGTCGCCAACCGTAAAATCGAACATATTGAGCGTTCGCTCTTCTTTCGGTTTTCCGAAGGGAACCTTGCCCGTAATGCCGTCCATTTGCCAAATGTTCCAGGCGATGATGTTCGCCACTTTCTGGAGTTCGCCTTCTGTCGGGACTCGTTTCCAACGGTCCTGCATGTAATCCACGAAGGTGATGAGCAGGTTGATGCGGGCGATAAGCAGGTTGTCGCCCTGGAATTCGTAACCATACACGCTCTGGAACGCTCGGTACGTCCATTTGAGCCAATCGTTTTTGTTATCAGTGTTCTCGTTCACCACACGCAATTTGCGGTCAAGTATGCCGATGCGTTTTTTTATCGGGATGATTTCTGCGGTGGTGGTATCGTATCGCGAAACGATGTATGGAGCTTCGCCGCAAGTAATTTCGAGGCGTTTTGAATCCACGTATTTTTGCCAATCGTTTTCATTTTCGAACTTGATTGGTTTTGATGTCGGTTTCCACGATTGACCGTCTTCGGTGTTGAATAAGTTTTCGCGGCCGAACCATTCTGCATCGCAGTGGTTGTTCATCTTGTTGCAAATCCACGACGGTGTGAAGACTTCCGCACGCGCTCGGGTGCGTTCCGCCTGTTTTTCAAGTGACTTTGCAACTCTCGGTTGGATTAGGTCTGCGCCGATGGACTGGAGCAGTTCTTCTGTTATTTGCTTTGTCTTGCCAAAAATGCGGCCCCGCCTTGTGCGAGCTGTTGTCGCAAGAATAATGTTCTGGCCCGTTGTCTTGTCTTTGACAAGGGTCTTGAGAACTACGGAAACCGGGTAGTTGTTGATGTCTATCAGCGTCTTCATTTAACTCCGTCGCAAACCCGCATACGGAGTAAATGAATGTCAGGAGTTTCAGCTGAGCAACAAAAAAAGGCGTGGCATCGCTGAAGCGCTTACTGTACTTCGAGGCTCGGCAAAGCCATGTATACCAATAAACGCAAACGACCCACGCCCCAATCGGGACGTGAGCAGTTTACCCTATTCTCGTATACGTGAAATTTTGCCGATTTCGAAGTAGAGACTAGAGCAAATACTCAATAAAACGGGCGCCCAAGGTGTAAGCCGAGGGCTATGTGCATCTTAAAATAGCATTAAAATGCGACAAATAAACTCGCAACCGCATTTTTTTTGAAAAAATACTCAAAACTCTTGACAACTGGCTTTAAATTTTATACATTTGTGCAGTAGTTTCTGTTTTTTCCGCTTGTAAACAGACGAGGTCGATATGAGTAAGCTAAGAAATGAGCCGAACATGGCTGTGGAAGCAGTTCCGAATAAAGCCGTTCCGCCCGAAAAGCCTGAATTTTCCCTGATAGACGAAGCTTTTCTCAAGTCGCGGATATATACTATTCGCGGGCTCAAGGTCATGCTTGACGCTGATTTGGCGGAAATTTATGGGTATGAAACAAAGGCCTTCAACAGACAAGTTAAGAACAATATTGAAAAATTTGATGGCGATTTTCGATTACAATTGACCAAAGAAGAATACAACGAGATTCTAAGGTGCAAAAATTGCACCCTAGAACAGGGAAAATACTCAAAATTTCTTCCTTTCGCCTTCACCGAACAGGGCATCTACATGCTCATGACAGTCTTGAAGGGCGAACGGGCTGTCGCTCAGAGCAAAGCACTCATCCGTCTTTTCAAGCAGATGAAGGACTACATTGTCGCCGAGAACCAGCAGTTGCTCGGGAATGTGGGAATTCCTGAAATCGCCATGCAGACGGCGCAGAACGCAAAGGTCCTCGCGGAACATTCTATTGATATCAAAACACTCTCCGGCGAAGTCCGCAATATCCACGAGCATCTTGGAAAGGTTGATTTGAGCCTGCAGAAAGTCATGGAAAACTTTATTGACCCCACACGACCTACAAGCATTTCCTGATTCTTGACGGACAGAGGCTGGACGCCGATGTCGCCTATACGCAAATTTACGGTATGGCGAAGAAGTCCATCACTATTATCGATGACTATGTCGATGTAAAGACGCTTGACCTGCTGCGCGGAATCGCTAGGGGCGTTTCCGTAATGATTTATAGCGATGAAAATGGCTATGAATCGCTGACTGAACAGATTAAGAAAGATTTTTTGAAGGCTCGTCCTGATGTTAAATTCGACAACAAAAAGACGAAGGAAAAGTTCCACGACCGCTATATCTTTCTGGACTATGGATTAAGAGGAGAAAAACTTTTCCACTGTGGCGCATCAAGAATAAAATACGAAGACCGAGAGCAGCGGCAATGCTTGCATTGACATTGCCGAGGTCAAGTATTTTGGCTTGTAGAGCAACGATGCTGGCAACGAAATCACTACCATCATGCAGATTGAAAACACGGAAATTTATCATGTTTTGATGGAAAAATTATTAGTCAATCCTCGTTTATAATTCTGTACGGTTTCCACATTTTGCTTTTCCCGTCTCAAATCAACGTGTCAAAATAGGCTTTTAATGCGACAAAAGATGTCGCGATGCTTCTGCTTTTGCGTTTTTTTGGTGAAAAATGTAGGACAACTTGAATAGTAAACAAAAACGCCCCTGCTCAGAGCTACTTGAGCGGGGCGCAATCGTTCCCAAAGAGACACAAGGAGGGAATTGGATTTTTGCTTCAACCAGACAAGCCTGAGTCCGAAAGCTATGGCGACATTCTGAATTAGACTTGTCTAACTAAAAGTTAAATAAATTTAACTGCAAAAACAAGGGGAAAAAACCAAAACAATGTAAATTTTCCGTTTCAAAGTTAGATTAGTCTAAAAAAGTGTGGCTATTGTAATATTTTTAGCCTTGCCTAATTAGTTTTATTAAACTATATTAGCCGCGTCTAAATAAGGCTGTTGAAATGGACCATACAAAACTGACTCAAAGCTTAGAAGACTACTTGGAAATGGTGCACATGCTGCGCCTAGCGAACGGGCTTGCCCGCGTCAAGGATATTGCCGCGGCTCTCGGCGTGAAAATGCCGTCGGTTGCAAAGGCCATGGTGGAACTCAAGAAGATGGGCCTTGTGAGGCAGGAACCCTACAGCGGCGTGGAACTCACCGAAGAGGGCGAACGCGTTGCCGCCATGATTCTGAACCGCCATATCCTTCTGAAGGGATTCCTGATTAAACTAGGCGTGTCCGAAGCCATAGCCGACAAGGATGCTTGCAGTATGGAACATATCCTTTCTGCAGAAACGCTCGGTAAGATTGAAGATTTTGTGAAACCGTCGAATGCGATTGCCTCGGCAAAAGTTTCTTCGGTGAAAAAACTAAGGGTTGTCAAAAACACAAAGTAAACAGGAAGGCTCCGCTCAAGAGTTTTCTCGTTTTTATATGAGGATGATATGAGCTGTAATTGTGGTTGCGGCGGAAAGTCGCAAACGAAAAAGTGGAGTACCGAGCCCAAGTTCTCGGAACTCAAGAAGGGCGACAAGGTAGAGATCGTCGGTTATAACGAGGGCGATTCTGCTTACAAGTCCAAGTTGCTTTCGATGGGCCTTGTGCGTGGCGTTCAAATGGAAGTCTTGCAGGTGGCCCCACTCGGCGACCCGATCGAAGTGGCGGTGCTTTCTTATAGGCTCTCGCTCCGTAAAGAAGAAGCCAACGTTCTCAAGCTGAGGAGGGTATAATGGCTGCCAGAAAACTTTTGACGATTGCAATTGCCGGTAACCCGAACTGCGGTAAGACGGCTCTCTTTAACGCGCTTACGGGTGCCCGCCAGCATGTGGGTAACTGGCCCGGCGTGACGGTCGAAAAGAAGGAAGGTTACTTTGAACTGGGTGACCGCCAGATTCGCCTGGTGGACCTTCCGGGTACTTACGCTTTGTTCGCAAATGCCGAAGATGAACGCGCTGCTGTCGATTACTTGCTCAGCCGCGAAGCGAGCTTGATTATCAACATCGTCGATGCGACGAACCTGGAACGCAACCTGTTCCTTACGAGCCAGCTTGCCGACATGAAGATTCCGATGGTGATTGCCGTCAACATGATGGATATTGCCGAAAATCGCGGAATCCAGCTGGATCTCGACGAACTTTCTGATTTCTACGGCGTGCCGTGCATTCCGCTGTCTGCCGTGAGCGAAAAGAGCGTCACCAACTTTATTAGCCAGATGGGCCACGTGCTTGCGCGCCCGATGCCGCTCCCGAAGCAGATGGTTTACGGCGACAAGGTCGAAGAGGCCGTGAAGGTTTTGGAACCGAAGGTGGCTCCGGTCGCAAAGCTTTTGGATGCGGACTCCCGTTGGGTTTCGCTCATGTACTTGGGCAACGAAAAGAGCTATGCGGATAAGTTTGCCGAAGCGGGCGTGAAGCTTGACAAGGCCGAAGTTGTTAAGATTCTGGGCGAAGAGCCGGAATTCGCAATGGCTGAAAACCGCTATTCCATTTCTCACGAGGTGGCGGGGAAGGCGACTGTTTCTGTCCGCACGAAAAAGACATTCTCCGACAAACTGGATGCCGTTCTTTTGAACCGCTGGGCGGCTCTCCCGATTTTCTTGGTCGTCATGTATCTGGTGTTCTGGATTGCGGTGACGATCGGTTCTGCGTTCATTGATTTCTTTGACGTGCTGTTCGGTGCGATTTTCGTGGATGGCCTCGGCTACCTGCTGGGCGATGTACTCGGCTGCCCCTCCTTTGTCACGGCCATTCTCGCCGACGGTATCGGTGCCGGTATTCAGACGGTTTCGACCTTCATCCCGGTCATCTTCTTCATGTTCCTGTGCCTTTCGTTCTTGGAAGACTCGGGTTACATGGCCCGCGCGGCTTTCGTTGCGGACCGCTTCATGCGTTTCCTCGGGCTCCCGGGTCGTGCCTTCGTGCCGATGATGGTGGGCTTCGGTTGCGGCGTGCCGGGCATTATGGGCTCCCGCGTGCTGGAATCCAAGCGTGAACGCTTCCTCACCATCTTCTTGGTGCCGTTTATGAGCTGCGGCGCACGCCTGCCGGTGTATGCACTGTTTGCGGCGGCATTCTTCGGCAAGATGGCGGGCACGGTGGTGTTCCTGCTTTACCTTGCCGGCGTGCTGTTCGCTATCGCTTACGGCTTGTTCCTGAAGAAGTCGCTTTTCCAGGGGCAGGCCTCTAACTTTGTGATGGAACTTCCGCCGTATCACTTGCCCAAGTTCAAGTCCTTGATGATCCACTGCTGGCAGCGCCTGCGCGACTACATTTGGCGCGCCGGTAAGGTGATTACCATTGCCGTTGCCGTGCTCGGGTTCCTCAACAGTTTCGGTATTGTCGAGAAGATGTATGTTGATATTGACGGCACGGCGACCGAAATTGTCCAGGCCGAAGACGGCTACCAGATGGTCAAGGAAAACGAAGCAGGCGAGGCTGAAAATGTTGCTCTCCCCGAAGGTTTCGTTGTTGACGAATCCAAGGTGGTGAAGTCAAACGAGTTCACCGCCGGTAACGGCGATTCCGAAAACAGCTTGCTTTCTATAATCGGTAAGGCCATTACGCCGGTATTCGAACCCTTCGGTGTCGAGCGTGAAAACTGGCCTGCATCCGTGTCACTGTTCACGGGCCTTTTGGCCAAGGAAGCCGTTATCGGTACCATGAACTCGCTCTATTCCATGGCGGGGGAGAATAATTCGGAATCCGGAATTCAGAATTCGGAATCGAATGAAGATGGCAAGGCTGCGGAACCTGCTGCAGATGCTTCGACAAGCTCAGCAACCGATAAACCGCTTATCGCGGGCATCGACGAATGCCCCGCCGAAGAAGAAGAAGGCGGCGCTCCCGACATCAAGGGCGCTGTGCTCGAAGCCCTCGGCTCGATTCCTGCTAACCTCGCCGAAGTCTTCGGCTCGCTTACCGACCCGCTGGGAACCACCGGCGAATTGGAAGGCCAGGAAGCCGCAGAACTCAAGAAAGAAACTCTTGACAAGATTACCGACGCCAAGGTGCTGACCTGCGAAGAATATGCTGCCATCGAAACCTTCGGCGAAGAAGAAGAGGATGAAAAGACCCGCGAAGCCGTGTTCGCAAAGCTCGCTGCCGCAGGCCTCGAACTCTCCGAAGACGAAATGCTCGCTCTCGAAGAAGGCGACCTTTCCGAAACCGCCGACATCTATGCTAACCTCCGCTCTTACTTCCACAATCCGGATAAGAACGGTAACCCGGTGGATGGCTTTAACTGGCAGGTGTTCGCATTCCTCATCTTTATCTTGCTCTATGTGCCTTGCCTTGCTGCAATGGGTGTCGTAGCCCGTGAAATCGGCCTCGGCCTTGCTATCCTTATGGCAACGGTTCAGACGATTCTTGCTTGGGCTGTGGCTGTTCTCCTTTACCAGGTGCCGGTTGGAGGCGATACCAAGTGGATTGTCGCAGCCATCGCAGTGCTCGTGGGTACGGGGATTTTCCTCAAGCTCTTCGGCATGAAGGCGAATAAAGAAAAGCGCTTCGAAGACTAAATTTCGATAGATCCCCGCCTGCGCGGGGATGACGATGAGTGAATTGGGCTGGTGGGGCCCAAACCTGCCAGCCCTTCATTAAAAATCTTGAATTAGACTAGTCTAATTTCTGGAACTAAACTGAAACATCTTGGCACGCATTTTGCAACAATAGCATACAGAAGGCGATAGCCAAGCTTTTTTGGAGGCTTCTGCAGTTTGTGTGGAGGGGTTGGGAGGAGTCTAAGCAGCGGT